>CBINGM010000001.1:0-357917 GCA_966250225.1 uncultured Pseudobdellovibrio sp.
CTGGTCAGATTTGAACCGTGTTTGGAACTCTGTGACTGATACGATGAACACGAAACCTTAACAATCTGAACTTTTCTCGCTTTTGCACTCTATAAAAGGTTGAATCTCTAGAAGGCGCCCGCTACCTTTTTTGCCAATGCATTTTAGCTGTAAAATTACGAATTCAATTTTGACTTATTTGGAAACCGAAAAGGTTGATCTGAATGCGTATTTTTCAGAATCCGACATCCCGTGGGATTTTTTAAAAGATCCTTCAAACTGGATGTACGCTCCCGACATGGAAGCGTTCTTAGAACGTATCATCACTAAGCAAGAACAAATCGAACGCGCTGGCCACTTAACTCCAAAACTTCGTGTGTGGGGTGTGCTTGATTCAGTTCTTCGTATGATGCCGCGTCCGCAAGAAATTTTTCATCAACCGGAAAAGTTCTTAGGTTATTTTATTTCTCCAGAACCACCGATTGAAAATGTGATTCGCACTGATGCGGGAATCAGTTTTGATATTCCACTTCCAGCAGAACAGTACCCACTCGTTACAACATACTTAAAAGCCGCGTTCGAAGCGCTGCCGATTTATGTTGGTTTAACACCAGGGCAATGCCGTTGGACACAAGTTCACTTTGAACTTGATTGGCCAGGTTACCAAGACACGATCTTAGATGAACAAGAACATCACCAAGTTTCTCCGCAGTTAATGCAAGAGGTGATTAACCAATTACAAATCAGCTCGCGTGATCTTGAAGAAAAAAATCGTGAGCTTCAACGCCGTAACGAAGAGTTGCAACGTTTAGCTGAACAAAAATGGACTTCAAAAGACAAGTTAGAAGCGGTTCAGCTTTCGCCAAATGATTTTGCGCAATTTGAATTTATCAGAAAGCCTACGCATCAAGTGGCGCAGAACTTAGCGCGTTTACATGATTACATGGTTCGTGCGCACCAGTTAGTTACGCTATTAACGGCTGGTCAAAAAGCAACGCCAGCTATGAAGGCGATGTTTCACAAAGTGGATTGGGATTTAGTCAAAAGCCAATACCCACAAATTATTTTTGAAAGTATCGAAATTTTAAAAAAGATGAACAAACCTGATGAGGAATCATCAGCTGAAAAGGATAATTAGACATGTCAGAAATCGTAAGTGTTCAAGGTCGCGAAATTTTAGACAGCCGTGGTAACCCAACTATCGAAGTTGAAGTTAAAACAGCTTCAGGCAACATGGGCCGTGCCGCTGTTCCATCAGGAGCATCAACAGGCGCACATGAAGCTTACGAATTACGTGATGGCGATAAAAAACGCTTCTTAGGTAAAGGTGTTTTCAAAGCGGTTGATAACGTTCGCGAAAAAATCGCTCCTGAAATTGTTGGTCTTAATGTTTTTGAACAAGTTTACATCGATAAAGTTCTACGCGAAATCGATGGCTCTGAAAATAAATCTAACTTAGGCGCTAACGCGATCTTAGGTGTATCTTTAGCTGTAGCTCAAGCTGCTGCCAAAGATGCTGGTCTTCCACTTTACAGATACGTTGGTGGTTCACAAGCTTGCCGTTTACCGGTTCCGTTAATGAACGTTCTTAACGGTGGAGCGCACGCGAATAACGGTTTAGATATTCAAGAATTTATGATCGTTCCAACAGTAAACAATTCTTTCGCAGAAAGTTTACGTGCTGGTTCTGAAATTTTCCACACATTGAAAAAAATCTTAAATAAAAAAGGTTTATCAACAGCTGTGGGTGATGAAGGTGGTTTTGCTCCCGTTTTAAAATCAAACGAAGAAGCGCTTGAACTATTAATGTTAGCGATCGGCGAAGCAGGCTACGAAGCGGGTCAAAACGTATTCTTAGCGCTAGACGTTGCTGCCACTGAATTATTTAAAGAAGGCAACTACACTTGGGAGAAAAACACAATCTCTGGTAAAGAATTAGAAAACGTGTACAAAAAATGGAGCGAAAAATATCCATTAGTTTCTATCGAAGATGGTTTCTCTGAAGACGACTGGGATTCATGGGTTTCTGCAACAGCAGCCATGGGTAACCACGTTCAATTAGTAGGTGATGATTTATTCGTAACAAACCCAAAACGTTTACGTATGGGTTTAGAGAAAAAAGCAGCGAATGCTTTATTAGTTAAAGTAAACCAAATCGGTACATTAACTGAAACATTCGAAGCGGTTAACTTAGCTCAACGCCACAAAATGAAAACAATCATGTCACACAGATCTGGTGAAACAGAAGATGTTACAATCGCAGATTTAGCGGTTGCACTTAACTGTCACCAAATCAAAACAGGTTCATTATGCCGCGGTGAACGTACAGCAAAATACAACCAATTACTAAGAATCGAAGAAGATCTTGGTGGTATGGGTGTATACTGGGATAAAGCCGGTTTCAGATAGTGCGTCCCACTCTTGAGACTGAACGATTAATCTTACGTCCATTTGTGCTAAGCGATGCCAAAGATGTGCAGCGCTTAGCCGGGCATAAATTAATCGCTGCTACCACAGCTACAATTCCGCACCCTTACCTAGATGGTATGGCTGAAAAGTGGATTGCTCAGCATGAAGAGTTATTTCACAAAGGTACTGACGTTCAGCTTTGTATTACACTTAAAGCAACCGGTGAAGTGATCGGTTGTATTGATCTATTTACTATTTCCAAAGTGCACCAACGAGCCGAGATGGGCTATTGGGTTGGTGTTGATTACTGGAATAAAGGTTACTGCAGTGAAGCTGCCTTAGCGATGGCTAAATTTGCTTTTCAGACTTTGAAATTGAATAAATTAATCGCCAGACACATGGCCACAAATCCTGCTTCAGGAAAAGTCATGACCAAGATTGGAATGACTAAAGAAGGTTACCTTCGTCAACATATCGTTAAAAATAATCAGTTCGTCGATATGGTTGAGTACGGCCTTTTAAAGGATGAATTCACATGCAAAAGTTAGATCTTGATTTAAAACCAGGGCAAAGCATTGAGCTTTTAAAAGAGCTGCATATTTTAACCCGCGACGGAAAGCTCAACCAAGATTCGCGCCGTAAGTTAAAACAAGTTTATCATTTGTATCATTTCATCGAGCCGTTATTAAAAGACTTAAAAGAAAACGCACAACAAATTAATTTAGTCGACCACGGCGCGGGTAAATCTTATTTAGGATTTATTATCTACGATTTATTTTTTAAATCGTTATCTATGCCTAACAAAGTGTTTGGTATCGAGTTTCGTGAAGAGTTAGTGAAAAAATCTAAAGAACTGGCTGAAAAATTAAATTTTCCGCACATGGATTTTCTTCATTTAACAGTGGCTGATTCAATCACCACTAAAAAGCTACCTGAATCAGTTGAAATCGTAACAGCGTTACACGCCTGCGATACAGCGACAGATGATGCGATTCACTTTGCTTTAGCAAAGAATGCTAAACACATCGTGCTTGTTCCGTGCTGCCAAGCTGAAGTGGCAACACATTTACGTGGTAATAAAGCAAAACTTTTAGCTAATCCAATGTCTGAGTTATTTCGCCAGCCAATTCACACGCGCGAATTTGGTTCACACTTAACAAACGTTCTTCGCGTGTTAGAGCTAACGGCCGCGGGATATGATGTGACTGTCACTGAGTTAGTAGGCTTTGAACATTCGATGAAAAATGAATTGATTGTGGCTACAAAGCACAATAACCCCGATAAAAATCATCAGGTGCGCCAAGCCAAAGAGCGTTTAGAAGCGCTGTTAAAAGAATTTCGTTTAGACGATTTACGCTCACGTTTTTCGCAATAGAAATTTCGTTTACAAAACTAGACTATCAGCCATACCCAAAAATCGTAAAAAAATAGAAACTAGTTGCATGGATCAACTACGCAACATGGCCTTCGCAATTCAAAGATGGTTAAGCCAACCACAAAAAGTTTTCTTCACCTGTGTGATGGTACTTATCGCGACACTTTTTTTGAATGGAACGCTTTGGAAATTGTGGGGTTTGTACCGTGACCAAAACACGATCGTAAGCCAATCGTTAGAAGCAAAAGCGCAGATGCGCGTGATCGATAAACAAATTAGCCAAGCCACTGACACAACGTTTATCGAACGCCAAGCCCGCGATAAAATGGATCTGGTAGGCGATCACGACCTAATCTTCGTATTCCCTGAGTAAAATTTAAGCTAAAAATAGGTAGGCCGTACCTTTTTGGAAAGCGGTGTGTTAGGTCTTGTCACAATTTAGAGTGAAAGCTCTAATATGAGTCCTATGAAATTAGAACACTTATCATTAGTTTTAGGCCTTACAAAATCCGAATTAAAACGTCGTATGGAATTAGGTCAAATTGATCCCCAAATTTTAAACAAACAGGTCAGCGAATATTCAGAAAATCTTAAATTAGATGCTTTATGTGATTCATGGACAGAGCTAAAAAACCATGAACAATTTGATCGCGTTCATCGCAATCTTCAATCTGCAGAAACAATCAAACAATAGGCTCACCGCTTTAAAAAAATAACTAAAATGACATAGCCACAGCGCAAAGGTAGATTCACAGGATGAAGAAAATCTACCTTGTTGATGTGAGCTCTATGTTTTTTCGTGCGTTCTACGCCATTCGCCCGTTGTCTTCGACAAAAGGTGTTCCGGTCAACGCGGTTTACGGTTTTATTTCAATGATCGTAAAACTGTTCAAAGAAAAAAATCCTGACCACATGGTGTTTTGTTACGACAGAAAAGAACCGTCATTCAGAAAAGACCTTTACACAGATTACAAAGCTAACCGCGCTGAAATGCCTGATGATTTACAAGTGCAAATGCCATACTTAAAACAGGTGGCTGACTTATTCGGTATTGCCGATATCGAAGTGCCAGGTTACGAAGCCGATGATTTAATCGGGACAATCGCCAAACAAGCGGCCGGTGAAGGGTACCAAGTTTATATCGTCAGTGGCGATAAAGACTTTAGCCAGTTAGTAAATGAAAATATTTTTCTTTACGATACGATGAAAGAATTCGTTTATACGATTGATGCGGTTAAAGAAAAACACGGCGTTTATCCAAATCAATTTATCGATTTCTTAGCCATCACAGGTGATACATCTGATCACGTTCCAGGTGTGGCTGGTATTGGCCCGAAAGGGGCGCAGAAGTTAATTGAAACTTACGGAACCCTTGAACAGATTTACGAAAATATCGATAAAGTGGCTCCTGCAGGCGTTAAAGAAAAATTAATCAAAGCAAAAGATGATGCTTTTATTTCAAAAAAATTAGTGACGATTGTAACCGATGTAAAAACCGGAAAAACAATGGATGACTACATCATCAAAGATTTTAAAACTGAAGAGCTGCGTGCTTTTTTACAGGATTTAAATTTTAAATCTTTTGAAAAAAGTCTTTTAGGTGATGGCCAAACCAACATGAAAAAAGGCGATGGCCACAAAATCACAGGCGCAGAGCCGAAGTTTGCAACTCCTGCAGCGCCAGGGCCTACAGTGGGTTCAAACAGCAGCGTAGCTGCTGAACTTAAAGCGCAAACATGGGATGCTGCCATCGTTCAACATCGTATTAAAAATGAAAAGTTTTTTACTTTCACAGCGAACGAACAAATTTGTATCTGCTTTAATAATTTCGATTATTTTATTGCTCCGGTGGCCGATGCCAAACTTGATTACAAAAATTTAACGTGGTCGGGTTTTGATATTAAAAAAGTATGGACTGATCTTAATTTAACAGTTGAAGAAGCCTTAACAGCGCAAATCGACTGGGACATGATGCTTTTAGCTTACTGTTTAAAATCACAAGACATGCTTGATCCGGTTGAAGTGGTAAAAGACTTTTTAGATATTGATTTAAAACCAGAAGCTAAACAACCAGTCGATATCGTAAAACTGGTCGATGCTTTGGTGCAGTTATCAATCGTGGTGCAAAAAGAAATCCGCGAAAAAGATTTACTGACGATTTATGAAAAATTAGAAAAGCCATTAATTCCAATTCTGTACGCTATGGAAAAAACGGGTATTAAGCTAGATACAGCCGAACTAGCTGTTTTCTCTAAAGAATTAGCAGACGACTTAAATAAATTAGAAACAGAGATTCATTCAATTGCCGGTGAAAAATTTAATATCGGTTCGCCTAAACAATTAGGTGTTATTTTATTCGAACGCCTGGGTTTAGAAGTGATTAAAAAAACGAAAACCGGGTATTCAACAGATAACGAAGTTTTAGAAAAGTTAAATCACCCGATCGCGCAGTTACTGATGAACTACCGCGAATTATCAAAGCTAAAATCAACTTACGTTGATGCTTTGCCTGAAATGGTCGATGCACACGCAAGATTACACACACATTTTAATCAGGCTTATACAGCGACGGGCCGTCTTTCAAGTGTTGATCCGAACTTACAAAATATTCCGATCAAAACTGAAAAAGGCCGCAAAGTGCGCCAGGCTTTTATCGCTGACAAAGGTAAAAAATTATTGTCGCTGGATTATTCACAAATCGAGTTACGTGTTTTAGCGCATATTTCTAATGACCAGGGTTTAATTAAAGCTTTCCAAGAAGATTTAGATATTCATGCGGCTACAGCGGCCGAAGTTTTTGGTGTGGCCGTAAATGCTGTGACGAAAGAACATCGTCGTATCGCCAAAGCGGTGAACTTTGGTATTGCCTACGGCCAAGGAGCTTACGGCTTAGCTGAAACACTGGGTATTTCACGTACTGAATCAAAAGATATTATCGATCGTTATTTCAAAAAATTTAGCGGCATTAAAGATTATATCGAAAACACGATCGAAGAAGCACATCAGAAAAAATATGTTGAAACATTATTCGGTCGCCGTCGTTATTTAACCGAATTAGATTCAACAAATGCGATGGTTAAAAAATTCGGCGAACGTGCCGCTATCAATGCACCTATTCAAGGTACAGCCAGTGATCTAATGAAAATGGCGATGATTGATGTGCAACGTGCGGTTGTGCAGGATAAAATCGAAGTGAATTTATTATTACAAGTGCACGATGAGTTGATCTTTGAAGGTCAGCCAGAAGTTTTAGAAATGAATGCCGCCCGCATTCGCGCGATCATGGAAAATGTAGCGAAATTTAAAGTGCCACTGAAAGTAAATTCATCAATCGGCGAAAACTGGGATCAAGCTCACTAGCAGATAGACGGGGAATAAAATAGCAGACGCTATTTTATTCCGTTTCCCAGCCAACTACGCGGCCACCTTCGAAGTAAACATACCTGCGTTCGCGTTTGTAGCCACTTGTTGTCGGTAAATCGCGAATATATTTCCAGCGTTCGTTTTTATAAATCGGATTACCACTGTGTTCAACTTGAGTCGGTTCGCCCCAGCTTTTACGAACTAATTCTTGTGACATACCTAAAGTGATATCTTGTGCTTCAGCGACAGCCATAAGCTCTGGATTTGTTTTATCACGGTTCCAAAGTTTATTGCGGTTTACCCATGCCTGACGGCCTTCTAATGAAGGAATTGATAAGTAATCAATTTTTTCTTGGTCGTTGGCAAAAAGCGGTAAGACTTTCGAATAATTTACGCGCTCTTTCGGAGAATCTAAACCACGCTCAAGTTGACGAAGGCGTCTGCGATTCATCACTTCTTTTTGTTCAGTTGCAGTTAATGGTTTTTTAGGGTCTAAACCCAGTTCGTAAGCGTATTTTTCTAAATCTTTATCAGATAATTTATCAGGATCTTTTGTTGGATCAGCTTTTTCTGTTTGGCGGCTAACACGTTCTTTTTCAGTGTCAGCCAGTTCAGGGCGCGAAGCCGTTCTTAACCAACCAGCGCATGAAGAAAGTGATAATAGTCCAACGACAACAGAGCCCAATAATAATGAGTTTTTCATACTCTATTATCTTAAAATATCTAGGGGCATCGTGCCTTGGTTTTTCATTTTTCTGGACGAAGGTAAGAGGGTCGCTGGCTTTTAAAAAGATCCAAATGTAACCTATGAGGCATGTTGGATATTTTTAAACTAAAATTTGAGAAACATCTCGAGGCCGAAGACGAACAAAAGTCAGCCGAAAATCTGCAGTTTCTGGAAGAAGTTTTAAAAGAAGAAGATCCAGAGTTCATGAAAAATATGGGCGATATCGATATCGAGAACTCGGCTGTCGATGATTCGCTCCCAGATCAATCCACAGCACAGGCAGCGACAGGTTTTAGTAAATTCTATGGCTCATTATTTAGTTCACGGTTAATGCAGTCGCCATTTTTTGGGTTACTTGTAAAACCTTTAATGGTTCACAAGTACCCGAAACAGGCGATCGGATTTTGGATTGTTTTTGCAGGACTTGGTTTTGGTATTTTTAAATTGTACAAAGCCCATTTCTGGCATGGCGAAACAAAGTTATTTTTAACATCGTATGCTGATCTTGGCGTGCAACCCCATGATTACGACATGCTAGAAAAGGTTGAACCTTATTACGATAATGTTCGTTTTTCAAAAAATGTGATGTCGTTAGTTAAAATGACAACGAATTTGCGTCCTTCAGAAAATTCATCAAATAATCCGATGATTTCTTTTGAAATTGTGATTCAGGGTGTTTCAAATGATCCCATTGTTGAAATTAAAGACCGCGAAGCTGAATTTCGTGATTTGATTTTGCGTGTGACTGAAGATTTTTCTTATGATGATCTTGAAACAGCCACCGGCAAACAAGAGTTAAGCGAGGCGATTTTAGCAAAAATCAATGCGAACTTAACCGACGGTCAAATCCGCAAAGTTTATTATAAAAATTTTGTCATAAAGCCATAAAGCGACTACGCCTTAAACTGCTTCACATCAATACCGTAATTTTTAATACGATCATGTAATGTCGATTTCGGCATTCCTAAATCAAGGGCTGTTAGTTTTTGATTACCATGATTAGCGGCTAGGCGTTTTATGATCATTTGTTTTTCGATTTCACGAATGACAGATAATGACTGTGTACCTACTGATTGCGGGATCACATATCGACCGTCGCTTACTCCAGGGGTTACAGTAGTGACCGAAGCCAAACGATCACGTTTGTTTAATAAAAGATCAATATGTTCTTCAGTGATGTAAGCTTTCGGGTATAAAGCTGAAGCGCGGGCCACCAAGTTTTTTAATTCACGAATGTTCCCCGGCCAGTCATGTTTACGTAAGCGTACAATCGCATTGTAAGAAAAACGAACTTTCATCTGGCGCGCGAATGAAAAAAGTAATTCATCAAAGTCTTCAATACGATCTTTTAATCGGGGAACATCAACAGTAATAACATTTAAACGAAAGTATAAATCTGAACGAAATGTGCCTTCTTCAATTTTTTGTAAAATATTTTGGTGAGTAGCTGCGATGATACGAACATCAGTTTTAATAATGCGGTCAGAACCCACCGGGCGAATCTCGGCGTTTTCAATAGCACGTAAAAGTTTAGCCTGTAGGCCGTAAGATAAATCACCGATTTCATCTAAAAATAAAGTACCACCACGAGCGGCTTCAAAAGCTCCTTTACGATCAGAAATAGCACCGGTAAAACTTCCGCGCACGTGACCGAATAATTCACTTTCAATTAATGTTTCAGTTAAGGCTGAACAGTTCACACTTAAAAAAGGAGCTTTCACGCGTAACGAAGCTTGATGTAAATTTTTTGCTAAAACATCTTTACCGGTACCTGATGGGCCTAGTAATAAAACGGGGTGATCAGTTTCAGCCACAGAACCTAAAGTTTGTAGATGTTGGTTCCAAAACTCTGATTTAGAACTTAACGGAAATTGGTTTTTTGCTTTTTCTAAATCGTGAACGACGAAGTCTGCGTAGCCTGCAGAAATAAGATCGCCATCTGAAAGAATACTTTCTAAGATTTGTGCACTGTTAACGAAAGTGCCTTCGGCCGACATTAAATCACGAACATAAAGTTTCTCGTTTTTAACTTCGACACGAAAGTGGCGGCCTGAAACACCTGGCAATTGAACATGAATCGGGCAACTGTCATCGCTTCCAATAGTTGTGTAGTTCGTGATTTCCCAGCGTTGATTTGAGCCATCTTGTAGTTCTAATGCGTATTTCATAATTCTCCCTCTTAAACACGGTTTCATTAACGTGCGAATGGCCTATTTCAAAGGCTGCGCCAAGAGCTTCTTCAGCTAAAAATGCCTTAAATTTGAATAGAGCTTTAAGTAGTCCGATTTTTTAAAAATTCGGTCAAAAAAATCTAAGATTTGAGAAATTAAATATTTAGACATAATATAGATCATGCCCGTTCAGAAAAAGAAAAAGCACAAAGTCACTTACATCAAGAGTGCCTTCCTGCCTCCTGATTATCCCGTACATAAAAAGAAAGAAGTCGCCTTCGTTGGAAGATCCAACGCTGGAAAATCTTCATTGATTAATGCTTTGGCCGGCAGTGATGTTGCTAAAGTCAGTCAAACGCCAGGTAAAACTCGTTTGATCAATTTTTTCAGCTTCGGCGACAGCTATGTGTTAGTGGATATGCCAGGTTATGGATTCGCAGCTCGTAGCAGTGATGAAATTCGTGAATGGACTCAATCTATCGAAAACTATTTAGACCAACGCGACTGTTTAGTGGGTTTAGTTTTAGTGATGGATGTTCGCCGTGACTGGGAAGAAGAAGAAAAGATGTTGATGCGTTTTGCAAACAAGATCGGTCTTCCGGTAGTTGTGGCGATGACTAAAATCGATCGTTTAAATCAAAAAGAATTAAAAGAGCGTTTAGCTGCGATCAAACAGCATGCGCACACAGATAAGTTATTTCCAGTCTCTAGTACCAAAGAACAAGGTTACGATGTGATGGAAGATTATATTTATAAGGAATGGATTAAGAACTAATGAAAATTATTGCAGTGATTCCGGCGCGCTATGGTTCAACGCGATTTCCGGGTAAGCCCCTGGTTCAATTAAAAGGTAAGCCGCTTATTCAATGGGTTATCGAGGGAGCAAAGTCTGCAAAATTAGTTTCTGAAATTTATGTCGCCACTGACGACCAAAGAATCGCAGACGCAGTTTCAAAAGCCGGTGGAAAATTTCTTATGACCAGATCAGAATGCCCAACCGGCACTGATCGTATCTATGAAGCCACACAAAAATTAGATTTCGATGTGGTTTTAAACATTCAAGGTGATGAACCACAAATTACCGCTGAATATATTGATCTATTAGCTAAGGCGTTTATCGACCAGCCAGGTTTAGATATGGCGACACTCGCGCATCCTATTGCTTTGGAAGATATTGAAAATCCAAATGCGGTTAAGGTGATTAAGAATGCGAATCACGAAGCGATTTATTTTTCTCGCTTTGCAATTCCATACTCTCGCGAAAAAGTAGCGGGTACTCCAGTTTGCGAAAAGCATATTGGTTTGTACGGCTACACAAAAAACTTTTTAAATAAATTTTGCACCTCTGAACAATCAGCGATTGAAAAGGCTGAAAGTTTAGAACAGCTTCGCGCCTTGCATTTGGGAGCGAAGATCAAAGTGCTATCAGTGAAAAAGCCAATCCAAGGAGTGGATACACCAGAAGATTTGGCCAAACTAGAAAAAATGCTGTCTTAGGAGATACGGATATGAAAATGACAAAAGCAAAAAAACGAAACCAAAAATTTATCTTTGTGACCGGTGGGGTTGTTTCTTCAATCGGTAAAGGTTTAACAGCAGCAAGTCTTGGATCATTATTAGAATCGCGTGGCTTTAAAGTAACGATCATGAAATTTGATCCGTACTTAAACGTAGATCCAGGTACGATGTCACCATTGCAACACGGTGAAGTGTTTGTCACAGACGATGGCGCCGAGACCGATTTAGATTTAGGTCACTACGAGCGTTTTACAAATGTAACTTTACAACGCGCTAACTCAGTTAGTGCGGGTCAGATTTATGATTCAGTGATTACGCGTGAACGTAAAGGTGATTACTTAGGGGGAACGGTACAAGTTATCCCGCATATCACTGATGAAATTAAATCTCGTGCTTATGAAGCCGCTCAAGGCAGTGAAATTGCGATTGTTGAAATCGGCGGAACTGTGGGCGATATCGAAGCGCAGCCGTTCTTTGAAGCTATTCGTCAGTTACGTTTAGATTTAGGCGAAGCTAACACAGCTTTAATTCACGTAACGTATGTTCCCTACATTGCTGTAGCGGGCGAATTAAAATCAAAACCAACGCAGCACTCGGTAAAAGAATTACGTCAAATCGGTTTACAGCCAGATTTCTTAGTTTGCCGTTCTGAAAAAGAAATTGATGATAACTTAAAAGCGAAAATCGGTTTATTCTGCTCGATCAATAAAGATCATGTTATTTCGGCGCAAGATTCAAAATCGATTTTTGAAGTTCCAATTAAATTATACTCTGAAAAATTAGATGAATTAGTTTGTGCTAAATTAGCTTTAAAGAAAACGAAAGCCGATGTTTCAGGGTGGCAAAAAATCGTTAAGATTCAAAATAACCCTAAAGCGACTGTTAAAATCGCTGTTGTGGGTAAATATGTGGATCTTAAAGAATCATACAAATCATTACATGAATCATTGATTCACGGCGGTTTAGCGAATCAGGTTAAACTTGATATCAAGTACGTCGATTCAGAAAAATTAACCGCTAAAAACGTTAAGTCAGAATTAGGTGATGTTTCGGGAATTTTAGTTCCTGGCGGTTTTGGTAGCCGTGGTGTTGAAGGCAAAATTACAGCGATTCAGTATGCCCGTGAAAAGAAAGTACCTTTCTTTGGAATTTGTTTTGGTATGCAGTTAGCGGCGATTGAATTCGCGCGTAACGTGTGCGGTTTACATGATGCTACTTCGCGCGAGTTTATCGGTGAAGGTGCGCGCGGCGGTAATGTGATCATTGATTCAATGGTTGAACAACGTGGTATTAAAGATTTAGGCGGCACAATGCGCTTAGGATCTTTTGCGTGTAAGTTATTTCCTAAATCACTAGCGAATAAAGTTTATAAAAAGAACGTTGTTCAAGAACGTCACCGTCACCGTTTTGAATTTAATAATAAATATTTAGATTTATTTTATAAAAACGGTTTACGTGCGACAGGGATTAATCCAGACCGTAATTTAATTGAAATTATCGAAAATGCGAATCACCCATGGTTTATCGGTGTGCAATTCCATCCGGAATTTAAATCTAAGCCGTTAGATCCACATCCATTATTTGCCGCTTTCGTTAAAGCGAGCAGTGGAAAGAAAAGATAGTTATGTCGAAAATTACTGAACGTGGCCAAAGTGTTTTAAAATTAGAAGCTGAAAGCATTTTAAATCTAGTTTCTAAAGTTAACGGTGATTTTGAAAAAGCTGTTGAAATGATTTTAGCCTGCAAAGGTAAAGTTGTTGTGACAGGCATTGGTAAATCAGGCCAAATCGCTCGTAAGATTGCTTCAACGTTATCGAGCACTGGAACGCCGTCTTTATACTTACACCCGGCTGAATCAAGCCATGGTGATTTAGGTGTGATCGGTGATCAAGATCTTGTGATTGCGTTATCGTACGGCGGTGAAACAGTTGAATTAAACCATGTTCTTAATTTTATTTCTCGTCGTGATATCAAAATGATCGCCATGACCGGAAAACCAGAAAGCTCGTTAGCACAAGCAGCGAGTGTGATGATCAGTGTAGCGGTTGAGCGTGAAGCTTGTCCGTTAAACTTAGCTCCGACATCTTCATCAACAGCCATGCTTGCGATGGGTGATGCGATTGCCATGGCGGTACTAGAAATGCGCGGTTTTAAATCTGAAAACTTCGCTGAATTTCATCCGGCAGGTTCTTTAGGTGCCAAATTATTAAAAGTAAAAGACGTGATGAAGACAGGAGCTGCCTTACCATTTGTAACTCCTGAGACAACGATGAAAGAAATCTTAACAAAGATGACTCATCAAAGTGTGCGTGGCGCCGCCGGTGTAATTGATGCCGATCAGAACTTAGTAGGTATTATCACAGACGGTGATATCCGCCGTTTCTTAGAAAAAAACCAAAATCCATTTCAAGCTCTGGCTAAAGATGTGATGTCACACAATCCAAAAACCATTGATGCTTCAGAACTAGCAGAAAAAGCCCTATTTCTCATGGAACAATTCAGAATCCAAATGTTAGTGGTATTAGACAAAGCCTCAACAAAACCACTCCAACCCGTAGGCATGCTAATCTACCCAGATTTATTAGCCGCCAAAGTTAGGTAGTTAGGTAGGCCGTTACTTTTTGAAACGCGGTAGGTCGTAGGTGATTTGTCGACAACTGCTGTTGCTTCGAGGAATTTTGAACTCCTTTCTTCGTAGCGCTAATCGAAGATCTTCTTCTGTTTCATTTAGAAAAGGTTCGTTAAGCCAGTCGCAATCCAATATGATTGGCTTTTTTTTATCATGAAAAAAATCGATCATTTTCCATTTTATTTTTTCATGATTTTTATTTAGTGAAGAAAATTTATAATCTAATACATCATTGCATAATCCCGCTCTTACTGGATTACGAAAGATATATTTTACAGCATTCCAGTAATAAGCTTCTTCATGGATTAAAGACCACTTATAGGGGCCGCCAAAAAAATGATTAATTCTTGCTGATTTTTTATTAGCTTTTTTAGCTACCTCACGCTGTAAGTGTTCCATGACTTTATCAATATTATTTAATGGAGTGCTAATTAATAGATGATAATGGTTCGACATCAAAACAAACGCATGAAAGTCGCAGTTAAATAAATTCTCGGCGCTTTCCATCGCCAGCATGAAAATTTCCCATAAAGTTTCAATTTCGACATAAAAGAACTCTTTATTATTGGATCTTCCAGTAATGTGATAGGGGGATTGAGAAGTGCGAATTAATAATTTTCGTGCCATTTCGCAGTGAGATGCACAGATTTTTCCAAATGAGTTACCAGATAAAAGGCAAAAAAAATCCGATAAGCGAATTAACTTATCGGATCTTGTTTTTTGACGAATTGCGTTTCAAAAAGTAACGGCCTACCGATTTTAGAAGTAAGTTGAGATGCCGATTACGGCGTTAATGCCTGTTGTTGTTACGCTGTTGCCACCGGCGCTAGCTTTATCCCATGCGAAAACAAGACCGCCACGGATACAGTGGTCGTCACTAATACCGTACCATTTTACAAATGGTCCGACAGTTAATCCCACCAGCGTGGTTTTTACTTCTTGCGTAACCACAGTCTGAGTTCTTTGGCCAAAAGTGAATTCAGCATCACCGGAGAAAATTAAATCCGTGCCGATAATATTTGGTTGAAAGTTATAAGTTCCAAAGCCGCCTAAGCCCCACGCTACCGTAGGTTTATCGCCGCCGTATTTAGAATAATCAAGAGAAGCTAAAGGTCCGTACTCATATTGTTTTTTATTCCAGCCAAATTTTAAAGTCGCATCGATATCAAGCTGTGATTGCGCGCCTGCTGTATCAGCTTTGGTATTTGATAAAGCAAAATCTAAACCCACTAAGTAATTACGCGAACCTTTTCCTGCAGCCACAGGATCAAGTGAAACTTCGCCATCAACTTTACCTACGGCGTAGCTTTCGCCGACTTTTAATTTTTCGCCGGTTTGTACTTCGACAATCGCGCGATTTCCTTTTACCTGAATAACGTTAAGTTGTTGGGCTTCAACGAAAGAAGCACATAGAAACATAATTGTTGTGATTACTGAAATATTTTTCACGACATTCTCCTGATTTTTTGATTGTGCAAGATGGGCGATTTATTGGGAATTAAAAAAACAACCGCAGACAATCGTCTAGTAAACTCACTTATCACTCAACAAACATTGTTACATAAGGCTAGTTCACAGGACTAAGGTCGCCTCACTCGAATGGCGGCAGTTGCCCGTGACGCTTTTATTTTTAACAATTAAAGAGTGGGAATAGATGTACAAAAATTAAAGAATATTAAGATGTTAGTTTTAGACGTTGACGGGATTTTGACCGACTGCCGTTTATGGATGGATTCTAACGGGCAATGGAAAAGAATTTATTCCGTTCGTGATGGTGTAGGCATTAAGGCGTTGCTGGAAAACGGTTACAAGGTAGCTATCATTACGGGCGCTACGGCTGAAGACGTTCGTTCGCGCGCAAAGATGTTAGGGATTTCATACTTTTACGAAGGCGCTTTAAACAAAACACCGCCGTTTGAAGATCTGCAAAAACAATCAGGTATTTTACCTTCCGAGATGGCTTACATGGGAGACGATTATTTCGATGTTCCTTTATTGAAAGCCGTTGGTTTTGCAGCCACTGTTCCAGATGCGATGGAAGAAGCGCAAGAGGCCTCTCAATACATTACTAAGCGCCCAGCCGGTAATGGGGCTGTTCGTGAAGTAGCGGATTTTATTTTAAATTACGGTTTTTATTCAAAAGAAAGTCGTGTTGATTTTACAAAAAGTCGTGCTGGAGGCACGCAATAAACAGTCATGCAGAAAGCATGCGGAGTAACAATGAAGCAAATAGTAAACATGATGTTTGTTCTATTATTCACAAACCTTGCAATGGCCGCTGATCCGGTAGAAGTACCCATGGATGAGTTGGCGCAAGAATCGGTTTATCCGGTATTTGATCACCCACAAAGTGTGAAAAACCGTAACGTAGCTACAAAAGGCCGCCTAGATGTGGGCCTTTTCGGTGGTTACGCGTTAACTGAACCAATTTACGACACAGCTAAATTTGGTATCGATGCGAATTACCACTTTTCTGAATTACATTCATTAGGTGTGATGTTCAGTCAAAATAGCACAGGTTTATCAAAAGATGGCCAGGGTTTAAAAGACAATAACGGTCTTGATTTTAACCGTGCGCCAAAACCAAAAAACACGACAATGTTAGATTATAACTGGAAGCCGTATTACGGAAAGTTATCATTATCTAAATTAGCGGTTATTAACACGACAATCTACGCTTCAGCTGCAGCCGGTATGGTGGCTTATGAACATAAATCTTTTCCAGCGATTGCTTTAGGTATCGGTGAAAGATTTTATTTCAATAAATCATTATCGTTAAAAGCTGACTTACGTTTATTTGTGCATCAAGCGCCGATCCCATTTTACAAAGCTAAAGGCGGCACAGGTATGACAGATGGTTCAAACGGCACAACGCCAACAACAGCTCCGGCGTTTGACCAATTCGAAGAACGTATTACTTACACGACAAATTTAGAAGTCGGTTTAAATTATTTATTCTAGAGGTGATCAAGTGAAATTAAATTCTTACTTACATTTAATTTTAGTAGCATTGTTGGCGGCACCTCTGGCGCAGGCGCAACAATCTTTAGATGACGAAGATATCGTAAGTGTTGAAGGCATGTATTCAACACCTCCGGCTAAAGAAACTAAGCAGGAAAACGAAGCTTTACCATCACAGTTAAAACAAACTAACCAACAGCAACAGACTGAAGTTAAAGATTTAAAAGATCTTAATCGTTTAGCTCCGTTTAGCGAAGTTTCGGTTATTCAAAAGAAGTTTATGCCAAAAACTCAGCGTTTTCAGTTGTTCGCAGCTGGTACGGTGATGACAAATACACCGTGGTACAACAACATCGGTGCAAAGCTTAATCTTTCGTATAACTTCACTGAATCTTTTGGTTTAGAGATCAACTCAATGTTTTTAACAAACTCTGAGCGTGAATCGACAAAAGAAATCAAAGAAGCTCATAACTTACTTGCTGAACAGTTCATTTATACAAAAAGCTATGTGGGGCTTGATTTAGTATGGAGCCCGATCTACGGAAAAATCTCATCACTAGATGATACAATTGTTCCTTTTGATATGTATTTTTCTTTAGGCGGCGGTACATCTTCAACAAACTCACAAGAAGGCAGCAACGCCACGATTCATGTGGGCTTAGGACAAATCTTTGCGATTTCAAAATCAATGGCATTTCGTTGGGATTATAGCTTTAACACTTTCTCGGCAACTCCAGTTGCAACGGCGACTTCAGGCAGCCCAGAAAAAAGCAATTACAATGACTTAGTCTTATCTGCAGGTGTCAGTTTCTTCTTTCCGGAGGCTTCATACAGATGATTACTTTAAAAACAACCTCATTAGTTCTAGCGTTAGCGATGGCTCTTACGACAGTAAATGTAGCTGAAGCCCAAACTAAGAAAAAAGCGATCCCGAAATCTTTTCAGCGTAAACCAGCGCCAAAAGTTTATTCGGATTCAAAAAATAACAACGCCCGTAATCAGATCCAGTCGGCAATTACCCAATTTAAAAACGGTAATTACCAATCGGCAGCAAACACATTATACGCGTTAACAAAACGTAGCGATTTATTAGCTGAACGCCCGCAATTACGTCTGTATTTAGGTGAAGCCTTAATGGAGATGAACTTAAATCAAACAGCGGCATTTCAATTTGTTGATTTAATTAAATCAGGTGATGGCCGTTTTACCCGCCAGGCGATTGAAAAATTATTAATCGTAACTGACAGATTAGGTGATGAAACACTTTTAAACTACGCGATTCAAAGAATTGACGTATCAAGTGTTCCCAATCAGCACCGTGAAATGCTTTACTACCGTTTAGGTGAAATTAAATCAGCTAACGGTGATTTCGCAGCTGCCGCGCAATCGTTTGCTAAAGTAGGCCCACAAAGCCGTTATTACTTTAATGCTCTCTATGAATTAGGTTTAGCGCAAGCTGAAGCTAAACAACCAGAACTAGCTATCGGTACATTCAAAAAACTTTTAAATGTTCGTGATAATGCTAAAGTGACAGACACAAATAAAGTAGCTGCCATGATGGGTATTGCACGTTCAATGTATCAGAAAAAAGATTTTGAAGGTGCGATTGATATGTACTCAAAAATCCCTCGTGACCATGTGATGTGGCATGATGCGATGTTTGAAAAAAGCTGGGCGATGTTACGCGCAGCCAGATTCCGTTCGGCACTTTCAAACTTCCAGTCGCTTCACTCAAGCTACTATGAAGATTTCTTTATTCCAGAATCATTACTTTTAAGATCGATTGTTTATTTATACATCTGTAAATATGACGAGATCGAAAAAGTATTAAGCCTATATGAAAAACAGTACGGCCCGGTTCAATCAAGTATCGAAAACTTCTTAAGATCGAACCCAGCTTCAGTAAGTTATTACTCAGAAGTTGAAAAAGCTTACATCATGAGAAAAGAAGAAGACGTTGTTAAGAAAACGACTCTTCCTTTAAAAGTTGTGAACAAAATTTCTCAAGAGGGTAACGTTCGCCGTTCTTTAGCTTACATTAAAAAAGTGGTTGAAGAGAGAAGAATGATCGAAGAAAACCCGGCTCTTCGCAGTTCGGCTGTGGGCCAATACGCTCTTAAAATCTTAAATAACCGTATCAAGGGTGCCAAAGATTTAACGGGTGATATGGTTAAAGCTCACTTAGAAAACATGAACACTGAGCTTAAAGATTTACAAGAACAAGCAAGCTTAATCAGATACGAAATGATTAACGGTAAAAAAGAAACAATCAAAAAACGTATTGCTGGTAAAGATTTAACTGATCTTCAGGTTGACGATAAACAAGATCGTTCTTTCTACGTACAAAATGGTTACGAATATTATCCGTTTCAAGGTGAATACTGGTTAGATGAAGTTGGTAACTATCACTATCTTGGAAAGCAAAGCTGCGAGTAATTTATGAAGAAGATGATTCAATGGCTAATATTTTTTATTGCAACAATTGGGATTCTGGTAGCCAAAGCTGAGATAGCGCACGCGCAATCAAAAGCTAAAAAAATGACTGTGGGAGAACTTTTAAGTAAAGTTCGTGAAGACAGCCGCGGTGGTAAAATCCAGTCGATGCAAAAAAACGATACTTCAGTTCCGGATGCGCAGTTTAGTTTTAAACCGCAGCAAACAAACTTGCAGATCGTTAAACCACCACGTTCAACTGAAATTTTAAAGTTTGAACCGGGTGATGACCAAGCGGAATACGAAAAAACATTGGATCGTCAAATTCAAGAGCTATATAAGCTTACAAAAAAATTTGAAAACAGCCCGAACCGTGGAGAGCTATGGTTACGTTTAGCCGAGCTTTATGTTGAAAAATCAACATTAGTCGATGCCCGTAAGCAGGATCAATACGACGATCAATTACGCAAGTTTCAAGAAGGTAAAACGAAAGCAAAACCTAGATTAGATACAAAAGAATCACAGCAGTACAACCGCCGTGCGATTCAGTTATATGAATGGTTCTTACGTGATTACCCGAACGACGAAAAAGTAAGCCAGGCTTTATTTTTCTTAGGTTATAACTACTTTGAATTAAATGAACCTGCAAAAGGAGCTAGTTACTACGAGCAATTGACTCGTCGTTTTCCAAATTCACCGTTTGTGGGTGAAGCGCACTTTTCTTTAGGTGAATATTACTTTGAAAATGAAAAATGGGCTGATGCCTATAAAGAGTATTCAAAATTAATCAAAGATAAACGTCACCGTTTACATTCTTTTTCGCTCTATAAAGGCGGCTGGTGTTTATACCGTTTAGGTCGTACAGAAGAAGCGATTAAATACTTAGATTTTATTATCAAACTTGATGATAGCTCGGCTCGTAAAAAATCGATCCGCAGAACTAAGCTTGAGAATGAAGCTTTACGTGATATCGTGGTGTTCTTTTCAGACATCGCCGATACAAAGCGTGCTGTGAACTATTTCAGAAGCTTAGGTTTACCTGATGCTAATAGCTACATTGAAAAATTAGCTTATTACTACGCTGATAAAGGCGGAAAAGACGCTTCACGCGATGTGTTTCGTTTATTAATCAATGATGATCCAACATCTAAAAAAGCTTTCGAATACCAATACCAAATTGTACAGAATTACTTCTATTCGAAAAATTCTCCGCAGTTTAAAGAAGAGCTTTATAACTGGATCAATAACTTTAAAAAAGATTCACAATGGGCTGAACGCAATAAAGGTGACCAAGCTTTCTTAGATAACGCGTACAAATTACGTGAACAAACTTTAAGAAACTACATCTTACAACAGCATCAAACAGCACAGAACTCGCGTGCTCCGTATTCTCGTAAGTTGGCTCAAGAAGGTTACGAAATTTACTTTCAAGAGTTCTCGGATGCAGAACAAGTGGCCGATATGCACTTCTTCTACGCCGAACTTTTATACGATATGAATAAGTTTGAAGAAGCATCAACACATTACTTATGGGTCGCTGAAAATGCCCCGAAAAGTAAATACGGTGCTAAGTCTGCACAAAACTTATTATTATCAATTGAAAAAGCCTTACCTAAAGACGAAGAGTTAGCAAAACGTAAAGGTGATTCAGTTGAACCCATGCCACTTGATCCAAGAGTTGAAAAATTCTTAAAGTCAGCGCAATGGTACACTGAAAAATTCCCAAACACTGATAAAATGGCTGAAATTAAATTCCGTATGGGTCGTTTGTACTATCAATCGAACCACTTTAATGAAGCCGAAGCTCTTTTTAAAGAGATCGTGGCTAAGTACCCTAAAACGAAATACTCAGAGTATTCGGCAAATCTTTTATTAGATATTTACAATCTTAAAAAAGATTTCGTGGGCTTAGAAAAAATGGGAACTGAGTTATTACAAAATGAATCCATTTCTCAGTCAAAAGCGGGTGCAGATATCCGTAACGTTTTAGAGCGCGCAAGCTTTAAAAAGGCCCAAGACTTAGAAGGCGATAAAAACTATTTAGCATCAGCTGAACAGTTTCAGGCTTTCGCTACGCAAAACCCGAAATCAGAGTTAGTTTCAATGGCGTTATTTAATGCCGGTGTTAACTTTGAACGTTCTGGTAAAAACTACGAGGCGATTCAAAATTATAAAAAAACAATGTCTACAAGCGATAAAAACTCGGCAACGGTTAAGCCAAAAGCCCAAAAACTTTTAGCTAAACTGTATCAAGACGCTGGGCAGTTTGAAGAATCAGCTAAGCTTTTCAAAAAAGCAGCTAACGATAATCCAAATGACCCATTAATGCCAAACTACTTATTCAATGCCGCTGTTATGTACGAAGCTTTAGGTAACAACAAAGAAGCGATCAGCACATACAACGAATTTTTAAAAGTGAATAAGTCAGGTAAAGAAAGTTCTGAAACACTTTATAACTTAGCTGAACTTATGCGTAAATCGAGCACGCCAGGTTGGCAAGCGAAGTACCGTGAATACGCTGAAACAACAAATGACAGTGCTAAACGCGTGGCTGCGTTCTACTGGGCGGGTAAAGATCACGAAAATAAAGCCATTGGTGTATTTAACAAGCTAAAACAATCAGAGCGTTCTGAGGCGGCTAAATACATTGCTAAAATTAAACTTCGCAATGCCGGTGAACAGTATAACGAGTTAGTGGCTTTAAAAATTCCTGCTGATCCGAAAAAACAAAAATCTGTGGTCGACAGAAAGTTAGAACTAGTGACTAAGTTAGGCGAAATTTTAACTGAAACTATTAAATTAGATTCGGCTGATGAAATCGTTTCGTCTTTAGATTTATTAGGTGCTACGAATGAACACATGGGTTCGGCGATTATGAATGCGCCACTTCCAGCGGGCTTTAATGATGATCAGAAAAAACAGTACATGGCTGGAATCCAAAAAATCGCTGATCCATTCTTAAAAAAATCAGATGATTCTTATAAAGCTGCTGTTGAGCGTGGTCGCGATTTAGATGTTTATAACGAGGGTTATAAACATGCGTTAGCGCAGGTGGCTGCTAAAGACAGTAAGAATTTCTATTCAGGTTCAGAGATTTCTTCAGAATCACGTCTGATCCAATGGGTGGGGGATAAATAATGAAACTAAAAAGATTAATTCCAACACTTGTGATGGCCTTACCGATGACTTTAATCGTCGGTTGTGCTTCTTCAGAGAAAAAGTCTGAATCAGATCCTGTTGAAGTGACTGATGCGGCTTCTGGAAAAGTGTCTGTGCAAAGTCACCAGGCTGAATCACCAAGCTTCAAAAAAAATGGAGCTATTACGGGGGCTACAGCAGGTGAGCGTTTAACAGAAGCTGTACGCCAGCAGAATGATGAAGCGATTTCTCAGGCCACAACTGAGATCTTAACTTCAAATCCCAAAGATGTACGTGCTTTAAACGCGCTGGCGATGGTGTATTACAAACGCGGTCGTTTTGAAGCGGCAGAGTATCTTTTAAATAAAGCGATGGCGATTGATAACGATCGTGCAGAACTTTATTCGAACTTAGGTTTAATCAAAATGGCTCAAGGTGAAAAGCGTGAAGCAATTCAAGCGTTTCGCAAAGGTTTATCATTAAACAGCCAAGATGCTGTGATTGGTGCTAACCTTGGTTCAATTTACGTGAAAGAAAAAGATTATTCTAAAGCTGAATTAGCTTTAGAAATTCCGTACCGTAAAGGAACGAAAGATATCAAAACTTTAAGTAACTATGCCATTGCATTAACAGGCACTGGAAAAGCGAACAAAGCCGAAGAGATCTATGAAAAGTTAATGAAGGATAATCCTGGTCAGCGTGATATTATGTTAAACTATTCAATCTTATTGATTGATCATAAACAAAAATATCGTGAAGGCTTAGATCTTCTTAATAGACTAAAGTTTGTAGGTGCACCCTCTGAATCCAGAAATCTAATAAAAGATTTGGAATCAAAGGCAAAAGCTGGTTTAAAATAGTATGACGAGGTCGTTTATGTTCCGATCACATCTTGCGTTAATTTTAGGTTTAGCAACTTTATTGGTTGCTAATGTGTCTATGGCACAGAACTACAAATTGCGCGCAGGTCAAAAACAAACGTTAAATTTCGAAGACGAGTTAGTTGAAGGTTCAGCGCAGAAGCCTGAATTATTCTATCTTTTCCAAAAGAAGAATTTCAACTACACGCGATTAATTAAACTTAGAGAAAACTTTTTACCCGAAATGAGAAAAACATCTGAAGACATACAGCGACTTCGGGGGGGACGTTGAAATCTCCGATTATATTTAGAGTATTCAAGAACAATCAAATTCACTTCGTAAAACAATTTATCGATAAAGATCAAATTGTTTTCGGTAGCAGCTTAGATTCTGGTGCTGAAGTCGATGTGGATTTAGAATCAAAAGAAGTGTCGGCGATCCACTGTTTAGTGGAAAAGCGCGGATCACAATTTTACCTATGTGACTTAGGCTCGTCACAAGGCACGTACAAAAATGGCCAAGTGGTTCTTGATGAAGCACTTAACACCAACGATGAATTTCAGGTTGGTCCATTTAAAGTCGTGTTCTTTGTGGGCGTACCAAAACCTGTTCACAATCAAGAGACAAGTTCTGAACTTGTGGTATCACCGTCGGCAAAACCGACTGAACCGCCAGTAAGAACAGTTCCGGTTGTTACACCACCGCCACCAGCTCCGGCTGTTGCTGTGGTTCCACCGGCACCGACTCAGGCTAAGCCAACAATCAATGCGGCTTTTGTGGGTCAACGTGCGGTGAATAAGAACGCGGCTTACGCACGTATTAAAAAATCAAAAAATCAAAAAACTTTCGCACCAGCTTCTGAACATCAGAATTTAAATGAGTTTATTAAGCCGGGCCAAGGAAGTTTAGTGCAAGTGATCGTATCGTGGAAAGAGCGTGTTTTATCAACTCACCACTTCGAACCCACTGGCCAATATAGATCAGGTCCTGATCAGGCGATTCAGTTACCGCAAGGGGCTGCTCCAAAAGACTGGGTGATGTTAGATTGCTCATCTGGTGTTGTGGTTCGCATGACTCAAGATATGAAATCTGAAGTTCACCGTGCTGAAGACATCATGGTGTTATCAGAATCAAATTACCGCTTACAACAAAACGAAGTTTTATTCGTGCAGTTACCAAACGGCATGCAATTAGCAATTCGTTTTGCACCGAAGACAAAACTGATTCCTTTAGATTCTCCGTTGATTTTAACATCTTCAGAGTTCACAGGAATTTTAGCGGCGTCAATTTTTGCGGTGTTATTAAGTTTAATCATGTCGGTTCTTGCACCGAAGGCGACTGAACAAGAAGAAGAAGTTCAGCGTGTAGCGCAGGTGATTTTTAATAAACCACCGGTTCCGGTAAATCCTCCAGTGATTCCGGTACCACCGCCTAAACCGCCAGAGGTACAACCACCGCCGCCGCCAAAACCACCTGAACCACCGAAAAAAGTGGCTATCACTGACAAGGTTCAAGAGGTTAAAACTAAAGGTGATCCGAATAAGCAAGAGCAAAAAGCTCAAGCGGCTTCATCATCTGGGCGCGCAAGCGAAGTTAAACCGAAAGATTCTAAGCTTAAAACAAAAATGTTCACTTCAACTAAGCAAGGTGGAGCTGTTAAGACAGGTCCTAAAGCAGGAGCGAATGCGCAATCGAAAGAACCAGATCCAACAAATGCGGGTCTTCTTTCAGCGTTCGGTTCAGGTGGAGCACGTTCGCAGTTAGATAAAGCTTATTCAGGTTCTGGTGAAGCGTTAGGTGCCGGTGAAAAAGCAACCGGTGCTTCAGGCTTTAACGAAAACCGTGCTGGAAATGACTTAGGTTCAAAATTCAAAGATACGGGAGCGGGCGGTAAAGGAACTGCGACTCAAGGTATCGCTGGAGTGGGAACTAAAGGTGGTTCTGGTTACGGCACAGGAACTGGCGGATCTGGTTTTGGTAATAAAGATTCAGTCGCGATTCAAGCGGGTGGAGCAGAAGAAGAATTTATCGGTTCAATCGATAAAGAAGCTGTTCGCCGTGCGGTTAGATCAGCGCTTTTATCTTTCAAAGCTTGTTACGACCGTGAATACAAAAAAGATACTAAGTTAGAAGGTAAAGTTGTGATCTCGTGGGAAATCCATGAAAAAGGGATCGCAAAAAATGCCCGCGTACTTAAAGACAAATCAACACTGGGTAATGCAGCAGTTGAAGAGTGTGTACGTGCAAGATTATTAACATTAAGATTTCCTGAACCACCTCCGGGTGCAATGGCTGAAGCCGTTTATCCGTTCTTGTTTCAGGGTCAAAGATAATTATACGAGGAGAGTATAGTGGAACCAACAGCAGCAGTAGTAGCAACAGCAGATAACGTGAATCCGATCGTACGTGCGTTCACCGAAGGTGGAAGCGTAATGTACATCATCGCATTCATCGCGGTATTAACTTTGATTTTAGTTGTGGAAAGATTCATGACTTTAAAATCATTACGCGTAGATAAAAAAGAATTCGCAGACCAAGTTTTCCGTATGATCATTGGTGGCGATATCAGACAAGCGATTTCATTTTGTGATTCTCGCCCAACACCACTTGCTAACACAGTTAAAGCAGGTTTAGTTGGCGCTTTAAATAAACGCCCAGATGAAGAAATTCAAGTAGCCATGGATGCAGCAGTTATGCGCGAAATGCCAAAGCTAGAAGGTTGGACTTCATTCTTAGCGGTATTTGGTAACATCGCCGTACTAGCGGGTTTATTAGGTACAATCTTAGGTATGATCGGTTCATTCCGCGCAGTATCTTCAGCAGATCCTGCAACGAAAGCGACTTTATTATCGCAAGGTATTTCACATGCCTTAAACTGTACAGGTTTTGGTCTTTCGGTTTCAATCGTAGCTATCGTAGCTTACGGTTTATTCCAGCACATGATTCAAAAATCTGAGAACGAAATGATCGAGACAAGCATGTCACTAATGAACTTAGTAGCTGCTAATCGCGATAAAATGAAAGACTAATTGTTTAATATTTTCTAGGTAACTTTTGAGGTAACGAATGGCACATATTGAAACCGGTGGCCGGGGACGAAGTAAAAATTTTGATCTGAACCTAGTTCCGTTCATTGACTTAATGTCAGTGTTGATCACCTTTCTATTGATCTCTGCCGTATGGACTCAAGTTTCGATGATTCAATTGGGCGCTTCATTCGCATCGCCGAAAGATCCAAATCAAGAGGTGATTACTCCTCCACCTCTTGAAGATTTAGTTTTACGTTTGGATATTAAAGCCACGGGATACGTTCTTTATGTTGGTAAAGATGTTCGTGCTATCCCGATGTTAAACGGTGAATACGATAAAGAAGCCTTAGTTGCTGATTTAGAAAAAGTAAAACAAATGTATCCGGATAAAGGTGGCATTAAAATGGCCATCGAAAATGAAATTAAATATGAACATGTCGTAACCGCAATGGATTTAGGCTTACGCGCAGGTTTTTCTCCTGAGTTATTAACCGGAGGACCTAACTAATGGCAATTCAAAAACCCGGTCAAAGACATCGTTATCACAGACTTTTAAAACGCCGCGGTGGAAAACGTTCTGTAACAGCTATTCTGTCGTTAACAGCGATGGTTGATATGTTCACCGTGTTAGTTATTTTCTTATTACAAAACTACAATACAACGGGCGAAATTCTTTATATTCCTAAAGAAGTAACACTTCCGAAAGCGGCACGTGTTAACGAATTAAAACCGGCGGTTGTGGTGACTGTTTCGTCAAAAGAAGTTTTGATCGACAGAACACCGGTTGCGACGTTTGCTGAAGTGCAAGCTTCAACAGACTGGGTTATCCCGAATTTACGTGACCAGGTGCGTGTACTTCTTGAAAAAGCCAAATCCGACCAAGAAGCTAAATTACAGAATAAAATTCGTAACGTAGTTGATAAAACTGTGGGTAACGAAGAGGTAGATCCGAACGCTTGGAGAAAAGTCACTTTACAAGCGGATAAAGATATGGATTATTTAACTTTGAAAAAAGTAATGTATTCAATCTACGAGGCCGGCGGAGGCCCAATTAATTTTGCAGTAGCAAAAGAAGCAGAAAATAAAAATGCTACTCAGGAAGTTAAAACTCAATAAAATTTCTATCTTTCTTTTTGTGGTGATAAGCCTGATTTTCGTTCAGGCTTTATTAATGGCACCCCAAGAGATTTCTCCATCTGAACTCAGCCGTGCAAAAAAAATAGCTGAAAAAGAAAAAGCTGAACAAGAAGCTGAAAAGAAAAAAAATCCTATTGAAGCGCCAAAACGTAAAGCCGTCGAACAAAAGATGGTGGGCGTGCATTTAGTTGAAAATTCGAATAACTCAAAAGGGTGGGAACTGCATGCTGACGAAGCCACAGGTTCAAGTGATGAGTTATGGGTTTTGAAAAAAGTAAAAGTTGAATTCTTTAACGAAAACGAATCAAGTTTCGTTGTTTCAGGTGATGTCGGTGAAATCAACGGGCAGACTAAGAACATGGTGATTCGCGGCCAGGTTGTGACGCAATCATCGAATGGTTATCAGTTTGAAACTAACGATTTAAAATATGTTGCTGATGATAAAAAACTTGTCAGTGACAGTCCGGTAAGTATGCTTGGCCCCGATGATAAAAATGGCGCGGGCTTTAAGCTTACGGGTAACGGCTTTAAAATCGACCTTGTCGCAAATAAAATGTATATCGAATCAAATATCGAAGCCAGCAAGATGATGGACAGTAAAAACTTTCATGTCACTTCAAACTCGGCTGAATTTTCAAATAAAAACCAAGAGGCCTTGTTTTCCGGTAACGTGAATATGACCTTTGATAAAACGAAAGTCACAGCACCGCAGGCTTTCTTTAAATACTCTGAAAAACAGAAGGCTTTGCAGTCAATTTTATTAAAAGACAAAGTAGTTCTTAAAGACGAAGGCAAAAGCGCTGTGTGTCAGCAGCTTTTGATGAATCTGATCGAAGACACGATGACATTAAGCGGTCATCCGAAAGTCCAGATGGGCGAGGATGAAATTCAAGGTGAAGAAATCGTCTTCCTAGAAGGCGGAAAAAAAGTTAAGATAAATAAGGTAAAAATCGACAGTAAAAAAGTGCAATAACTTTTGTTGATAAACAAACTTAGAAAGATCTTGAACTCACATGGCTGAAAACGCGACAAGTACCTTAACTATCAAAAATATTTCAAAAAAATATGGCGATCGTTTAGTTGTAAAAGATGTTTCTTTTGAAGTTCATTCTGGCCAGGTTGTTGGCCTGTTAGGCCCCAACGGTGCGGGTAAGACGACATCCTTTTACATGGTAGTAGGATTAGTTAAATCTGATTCAGGCTCAATTTTATTAAACGCTTTAGAAATTTCAGATTACCCAATGTACAAACGGGCGCGTGCAGGTCTTAGTTATTTAGCGCAAGAGCCGAGTATTTTTCGCCGTATGACGGTTGAAGATAATATTTTAGTGGCTTTAGAGGCTCACGGTTATAACCCTCAGGAGCGCCGCGAAAAACTAGAGAGTCTTTTGCAGGATTTCCGAGTCAATCATATTCGCGAATCTTTTGGTTATGCTTTGTCTGGTGGTGAGCGTCGCAGGGTCGAAATCGCCCGCGCTTTAGCTGGTTCACCGCATTTTCTGTTGTTGGATGAACCATTCGCAGGTATTGATCCTATTGCCGTCGGGGAAATTCAAAATATCATTCGTGATCTTAAGGCCAAAGGTATAGGAGTTTTGATCACTGACCACAACGTGCGTGAGACTTTAGGGATTTGCGATTATGCTTATATCTTGAAGGATGGCATCATTCAAGTGAGCGGAAATTCTGAACAAATCGCAAATTCAGAAACAGCTCGTAAGTTTTACTTGGGCGAGAATTTTAAACTGTAAAAGAACTATAAACGGAATTGAGTTAGCACATGGCAATGAAGCAAACGATGAATTTAAGTCAGGGCTTGGTAATTACGCCGCAGTTACAGCAGGCGATCAAGTTGCTTCAAATGTCGCGCCTAGAACTTGAATCACAAGTTCGTTCTGAATTAGAAGAAAATCCAATCTTAGAAGAAGCTGAAGTTTTAAAAGAAGAAGACTTCGAACGCACAAAAGAAGCTGCAGCCCAAGTGGATGGCAGCGAAGGTGCAAGCACTGAAGCTCAAACAGCAGAAGCGCAAGACCCGCAAAAACAAGATGAGT
Source organism: uncultured Pseudobdellovibrio sp. (assembly GCA_966250225.1). Classification (GTDB taxonomy): domain Bacteria; phylum Bdellovibrionota; class Bdellovibrionia; order Bdellovibrionales; family Bdellovibrionaceae; genus Pseudobdellovibrio. The sequence goes on from CBINGM010000001.1 coordinate 29,785, forward strand.
TCGAGTGGGAAAATTATTTAGAAATCCAACATAAAATGCCACGTGAAGCAAGTTCAGGCTCTGAAGAGATCATGAACTACGAAAACGTGATCTCAACAACACAAACGTTGCACGATCATTTATACTGGCAAGCCAAAATGGCGGGTTTTTCTGCTGAAGAAGAATTAGCCGCAGACGCGTTAATCGCTTATATCGATGACGATGGTTATATTAAAACTCCACTGGCACAAATCGCTGAAGAAGAAAAAATCGACCTTCAGATGTTAGAAGATACTTTAACATTAATTCACGAATTTGATCCTGCTGGAGTGGGTGCCCGTGATCTTAAAGAGTGTTTGTTAGTTCAAGCAAAACACATCGAAGAAGATACAACGGATTTAGTAACGTTAATCAATAATCACTTAAAAGATTTAGAAAAAAAGAATTACGACGCCATTGCCAAAGCTTTACAAAAGCCAATGGAAGAAGTGATTGAAATGTGTAAAATCATCTACGCCATGGACCCAAAACCGGGCCGCGCGTACGCAGGTAACGACACTCATTACGTCACACCAGATGTGTACGTGTACAAAGTGGGCGATGATTTCAGCGTATCGTTAAACGAAGACGGTTTACCAAAATTAAGAATCTCAAATTACTACCGTAACATGTTAAAAGGCGGAGCCACTCCAACAGGAGACGCAAAAGCCGCTGATTTTATTTCTGAAAAATTAAAATCAGCAGTTTGGTTAATTAAATCAATTCACCAGCGCCAAAGAACAATTTATAAAGTTTCAGATTCCATCGTAAAACATCAACGCGAATTCTTCGAAAAAGGAACAGCGTTTTTAAAACCGATGATCTTACGTGATATCGCAGCCGACATCGGCATGCATGAATCAACAGTTTCGCGCGTAACAACGGCGAAATACATGCACACACCACAAGGTATTTTCGAATTAAAATACTTCTTCAACTCTGGTATCGCTTCAACAGACGGTGATGCATTAGCTTCAGAAGCCGTTAAGCTTAAAATCAAAGAGCTTGTGGCTAAAGAAGACCCGAAGAAGCCATTATCTGATCAAAAACTGGTAGATTTACTTAAAAAAGACGGTGTAGATATCGCTCGTCGAACAGTAGCCAAATACCGCGAAGTACTTAAGATTCTCCCATCATCACAACGTAAAAAAATGTTCTAGCCCGAACGGGGTAAGGTCGGGGCATTAAGGGACAGAATGCTGCTGGTCTTTTAATTGCTTGAATGCTGATGTGGAATTCAGCGAATTAAATTCTAGTTATAAAGTAAATCAAAGCTGCGATACTGAACGCAATACTTTGATTGTTGAAGATGATATCGATATTCGCGAAACGTTCCAAGTTGCCCTAGATCTCGAGGGGTATCATGTCTTTACTGCAGCTAATGGACAAGAAGGATTAGAACAGCTTCGTGCAATGCCAGCCAAGCCTTGTGTGATTTTTTTGGATTTGATGATGCCGGTAATGAATGGCAATGAATTTTTAAAAATCATCGAAAAAGATCCGGAGCTGTCTAAAATTCCGGTGATTGTTGTCAGTGCTTTTACAAGTCGTCTGAACTCAGCCCATGCGCGAGGAATGCTTTCTAAGCCTATTAATCTTAATCAGTTGCTAAATATCACTCATCAATTTTGCAGAAAAGAAGAAGGCTAGAGGGTTTATGTTGGAAACTGTATCGACCTCACACGTTGAATCCACACCAGATTTATCGGTTATTTTACGTCAACTCATTGATGCTATTGCTAATATTCCTGAAGGCCCGATGGGTTTAGAAGCGATTTACCAGCAAGCTTTAGTCAGTCTTAAAAAAGCGACGGGTGTAGAACGGGCGTCGATTTTACTTTTTGATCCTGACGGTGTTATGCGTTTTAAAGCTTGGCTAGGGTTATCAGATAAATACCGTAAATCCGTTGAAGGTCACACGCCGTGGAGCCAAGAAGATGTAAATCCAGCACCGATTGTAACGTACGATATTTTTGAAGATAAAGAATTAACGCCATACTATCCGGTTTTTTCGGCCGAAGGTATGCGAGGACTAGCTTTTATTCCGTTATTGTACCGCACACGGGTGATCGGAAAATTTATGCTTTATTCGCGGGTGCCATATCACTTTACACAAGAGATTGAGTCTGCGGTATCGATTGCGCATTTAGTGGCTTATGCAGTTGTTCGCCGCAAAATTGAAGAAAAATTAAAATTAAGTGAAATGAATTTAGAAAATTCGTTGCAAAAAGAAATGGCCGCGCGCTTAGAAGCTGAAAAATCAATTATCCAAAGAGATGATTTTATTTCAATTGCGTCGCATGAGTTAAAATCGCCGCTGACACCGATTCTGTTAAACTTTCAACTGACCAGAAGATATCTGGATTCGATGATTGATAAAGTTCCGCAAGCGCAGTTTATGTTGAACTTGTTCGAGAAAACCGAACAGCAGTTTAACCGTTATTTACGCTTAGTCGAAAATCTTTTAGATGCTTCACGAATTTCTGCCGAACGTTTGATCTTAAAAAAAGAAAGAGTGAATCTTTCAATCTTGGCGCGTGATCTGATTGATCGTCACCAGATTGAATTTAAAAGCTTAGGTTATACAGTTAATGTTTCTGTGGATGACGAAGTTATTTGCCATTGCGATAAATTTCGTATTGAGCAGGTTTTTAATAATATAATTTCAAATGCAGTTAAGTATGGTTTAAACAGACCTCTGAAAATTAGTTTGCAGGCAAAAGCCACTGAGAGCGGTACGGGTTTAGCCGAATTTGAAGTCGTTGACCAGGGCATCGGTATATCTAAAGACAATCAGAAAAAGATTTTTGAGCGCTTTGAAAGAGCTGCAAATTTGATCAACTATGGCGGCTTAGGCTTGGGTCTTTATATCTCTCGCAGTATTTTAAGAGCTCATGGCGGCGATATCGCTGTTAGAAGTGAAGAGGGTGTGGGATCGACCTTTACGGCGTGGTTGCCTCTGGGGATCTGACTTGATTCGAGGTTTAAAATCGACTACTGTCCGAGGTTATGAAATCTTATCAAAAATTAATTCGTGACGTGGCTGATTTTCCAATTCCTGGTGTTTTATTTCGTGATGTAACTCCGATGTTACAAGATGCGGCTGCTTTTAAAGAAGTGACTGAAGATTTTGGTAAATTAATTAACCTTGATGAGGTTGATGTTTTTGTGGGTATTGAATCGCGCGGATTTATTTTTGGTACGGCATTAGCGGCTCATTTTAACAAAGGTTTTTTACCTCTTCGTAAAGCCGGAAAACTTCCGCCACCGACAATTAAAGAATCTTACAAACTTGAATACGGCGAAGCGACGTTAGAAATTGCGCCGACACAAAAACCATTGCGTGCCGTTATCGTTGATGACGTGTTAGCAACTGGTGGAACGTTAAAGGCTTCGATCAGCCTTTGTGAAAAAGCGGGATACAAAGTTTCTGATGTTTTAGTTTTAATTAATCTGACTTTCTTGAATGAAATGAAGTTTAAAAACGAACCGATCAAATCCCTAATTCAGTACTAAAAAATCGATTCGAGCACTAAGGACGATCACAGGTCGGCCCTTTAGAATAAGGTCAGCCGAAGAGGCTGATCAAAACAAAGTTTCCTATCGACGCGGTTCTTTCCACATCTCGATACATTCAAAATGTTCAAGCGGGCGGTCATTTACGAATGGAAAGACCTGCATGTAATCTTGGTATTGGCCCATTCCTGAAGTATAAAAGTTAATATTTTTCATCGCTGGCGACCTAGCTTTAAAACGCGAGGGAAACATCACCGCTTCAGTGGCGATGCGTACAGCGTTTTTCCAGATATCAACTTCAGCTTGGCTTGCGCGTTTAGTTTTCCAGAATGGTTTATTCACAGCGCGCGCCGGGCATAAACTGTGGTGAAGCGGGCCATTTACTTTTCCGCTGGCATAAACTTTCCAGACGTTAAATTTTTCAGGTGTGGTCACGATCTGTGTCAGCGGCGGAAGGCTTGCGACTTTGCGTTTTACCTGTGACTTGGTCCATTCTTTAAAGCGTGATTTGTTATCAAAGCGGTTCACCGCAACTAAAGCTGCTGCGATCGGGTACTGTAAACCTTTACGAAAACATTTACCCATTTCACCGTAAATCGTGCGCGCTAATGAATCGATATTTACTAAGTCTTCAGTGGTCATGGGCCTCATTTGTTCATTCACAAGAAGCGGAATTTTTTGTTTTTTCAAGCGACTTAAAACATACGCATCAAACACATTATCTGACGGTAATTTAGTAGGCATAACAGTTGGATCTTTCAGCGGGCATTCACCAACTAAATCATAAATTTGTGTCGCGGCTTTTAAAGTGTTCGGTGATTTTTTTCCACCTTTACCCACAGCTGCTGGCATACGGCTGTTGCCATCATCAGAGTAAAAAGCTTCTAATCTTTTTTCGGTTAATAGATAAAGTGGAAGATATCCTTCGCCATCTTTAAACTTTACGGGAACAAAAACTTCATTAGTTTTTGAATCATCAAAAGGATCTGTGGTTTGTGCCTGAAACTCAGTGCCTGTGATGATGATTTCGGTTGAGCGATCCAATTTGAGATGGCCTTCACCGCATTGGCCGTTTTTACACCAATACACTGAAGCTTTATCGTCGCCTTCAAGAGTCGACAGATAAACAGTTTTGCCTGCTTGGGCATGACTTAAAAAGGTAAATAAAAGACCCATGGAAAAGGTCGTTAATACATATCTTTTCACCAGACCTTTATCGGTAAAACAGGTGGCGATTTTGACTTTTTTCACGTGTTTTTTGTGTTTTTTGTCTCAGTCTAAAACAGAGCGAGTGCCAATTTGCGTAGAGGGTCTATTTCGTATCCAGTTAAGCGCGCTCAAGAAACCTATATTTGGTTAGGGGTGGCATCTGGCATGCTTTAAACCCTTTATATGAAAAACCTTAAAAACAAACTAAATATCGGTTTAGCATGTCTCGCTTTAACACAATTGATCGCCCAGCCTGTAATGGCGCGACCAGCTTTTTTAGCCGAGATTAAAGCTGAAGATCACCGTGTTGAAGTGACTAAAGCGGCGATTAAAAAATCATTACCGAAGGTTTCAGCTGATAAGCTTGAAAGAATCGCGTCGTATTTAGTTTCGATTGGTTTAACACCGGATAAGTCTAATTTTAAATTTCAGCTGACTCGTTTATTAAATTCATCGACTCAGTTTTTATTCTGTGACGATGTTGAAGACTGGTCATGTTTAGAAGCTAAAGCCACAGTTGAACCTAAATCTAAAATGCGCCAAGAGGTTTACCCTAACTTAGGAACTGCGGTTCCTGCCGGGGAATCATTGGAGCTTGAGTATTTTTTCACAAATGGTTGGTATGATAACTTTGTTAATAAACGTGAAACTTTCGTTATTCCAGAAACAACAGTTGCTAAAATCTTAGCTGAAAAAATCAGAACTGAAGGCGAAAAGAAAATGTTTTTAGCCTTATACGGTATTGATGATATTCAAGATACAATGGCTTCAGTTTTTAATGCCATTGCTGACCGGGTAAAAGCCGGTGTCGCTACTTACGCCGTGTTAGATGTGTCTGATGAGGCTCAGGCTAATTCATTTCCGCGTGATTATAATATGACGAAGTTACCAGATGGTAAATACGCATTAGGTAATAAAAAAGTCGAATTAGATTATTCGTATATTAACCCAGCAGATAAAGATAACGCTGCTTTTTTACCCCCAAGCTGGGCTAAACAGTACTTAACAGATGTGGCTGAGTTAGCTAAATCAATGAAGCAATTTGATTTACGTAAATACTTACAAAAAGAAATGTTTATTAAGCCACCGGCAACAACAAAAATTTATGATTTACAAGTGGCCGACCTAACATGGATTGGTCTTTATAAAGATTTATCAAACTACGAAGAGTCGTTGTCGCGCACTCCGTTTCAGTATGCTAACAGTTTACAAGTTTTACGCCTGCTTAACTCGACAGTAAAAACAAATGAACAAGCGCGTGCGCGTATCGAATACCCATTTACGGGTATCATGCATAATAAATTTGTCGTGTTTGAGAAAAATGACGGTTCACGTTCTGTTTGGTCAGGTACGACAAACGTAGCCCGCACTTGCATGGGTGATGAATCAAATTCAAACTTAGCAATTTTAATTAAAAATAGCGCTATTGCGAACGCTTTCTTAGCTGAATTTACAGAAATGCATCAAGGCGAAAACAGCAGTGCTTCAAAACCAAAAACGTTATTAACGGGTGCGTTTCATGATAAAAAGCGTCCGAACACACAACGTTATTTTACATTTACTGACGGCACTGAAGCACGTGTTCACTTTTCTCCGACAGATGATGGTGAGCACCGTGTATTATTGCCGATGGTTTATTCTGCTAAAAAAGGTGATTTATTAAGAATTTCAATGTTCGGAGGCGGCGGTTTTGAAATGGTTCGCGCGATGCAAGCTGCTGTTGCCCGCGGTGTAAATATCCGTATTGTGTTTGATAACTTAACGGGTTCAGGTATGAATTCTTGGTGGAGAGCCAAAGATGCAAACTTACTTCAGGAAAATCCGTACGTAAAAAACCCAACGGGTTCAGTTGAAGTTAGAAAAAATAACTGGAATGGTTTAAATCACCACAAATCAGCGACTTTATCCCGCTTACAAAAAGACGGAACTTATAAAACAGAATTAATTATCATCGGTTCACAAAACTGGTCACAAACCGGTAACGACATCAACGATGAAAATATGGTAACCATCAGAAATAAGAAAAAAGAATTAGATGTGATGAAAGCTTTTAACAAAGAATTCGATGAAAAAATGTGGCCGTCATCTTCATTAGTTGGCCAAGATAAAATCGCTGACGGCGCCGGTGCCGAAGACTAAAATTCTTGAAGACACACTTAACACAGGCTGGACCATTATCCAGCTTGTTAAGATTGTGAAAAGAGAGCAAGACGTTCGTCTTAACATGTAAGCTCTGGAAGTGGAGCACTTTTTTATTTCATTTTAAAAAAACATATTCTCCTTTACTCTGAAAGAGTCTGTTTTAACAGCGAAGGAGACTGCTATGTTTTCATGGAAGAAAGCGGTGATGGCTATCTGTTTGGCTTCGGTATTTTCTTGTCAAACTTTTACCTCATCGGATCGCAATGTTGCGCAGGAGCAACCTGAAGAAAATCAAGAAGTTAAATACTTCGATCGCCTGCAAGATTACAAACCCTATAAATACGAAGTTTTATTCACTGACCCAGAGTGCGGCGTTTACACGTACACACAAGATGTAAAAAGCGTAAGTGGCAAAACATTAAAGCAAAAACCTGAAAACGTATATTGCAAAAACAAATACGATTTACGCCGTTCGGGTGACCGTCCGCAGTCTCCGCAGTACCGTTTAGTTGAGTGGATCAATCAACCCAACGTTAAAGAAATTTTCTTCACCTATCTTTCGTTCAGAAATAAAGCCGTTACAAAAGCTTTATGTGAGCGCGCTAAAAACGGAGTTAAAATCCGTTTCGTAATGAGCAGCACAGAAGACACAACTGTTGCTCAAGAGTTAGTGGCTTGTTCTCCTGAAAATGTAGAAATGAAAACTCGTGGTATGGAAGGCGATTTAGGATTTGCACATAACAAATTCTTCATCATCAATCCAAACTCTAAATACGAATTTAAAGTTGTTTTTTCGTCAGGTAACATGACTTCTGGTCCGGTGATCCATCACGAAAACTGGAACTTCATTACAACAAATGCTAATTCACAATTTGCCCAGTCTCACATTTGTGCGATGAAAGCTGAATGGGATGAAGTTTCTGGCCGTTCGCGCGCTGAATACATCAAATCAATCAGAAACTGCCGCCAAGCTATCAAGGCTCCAGAAGAAAAAGACATTAAAGTTTTCTTCGTGCCAGGTGAAGGTGAACCAGAGCCAGGTGTGAAAAAGAAAACAGCTGTTGATTACATGTTATACGGTGATGAACAAGCGGGTACTCCAGGTATTACAAATGCAAAAAGAATCTGGTTAGCCTGCCACAGATTTTTCTACTCAAAAATGATCAACGGTTTATCTAAACGTATGAACTCTGCAAATCCGAAGTATCGCCCAGATATGAGAATCGTTTGTGATGACGATACTTACTACAAAGCGGTAGATCCTGAGTATCAAATCGGCGATACAATGCCACAAGAATACTTCAACATGCAAAAGTTAGAAGCTAAAGGGGCTCAATTAAAATTTATGGAAACAAATGGTGAAGAACACCAATTACACCATAGCAAATATTTAATTTTTGCTGATAAAAACTCAAAAGGTAATAATCCAAAAGATTTCACAGCGGTATTTACGGGTTCAGCTAATCTAACAGGCGCTGGTTTTAACAAAAACTGGGAAAATTCTTACTACGTAACTATTCCTGAGGTGGTTCAAAGATTTGCTGACCACTACGTTTATACTTGGGAAAAACTGGCAACAGCGATTCCTGATCTGCCTGCTAAAGGCACTGTGGGTGAATATTTAATTGATCAACCTATTATTAAGAAAAACGGAGAAGAACAATAATGAAAAAGATTTACGTTATTGCGGCAATTGCCTTGCTTGCGTCATGCAGTCATAATCCGGTAGCGGATACAAATCCTGCATTTGATCGTTCGCCTTCAAGCACGCGCACGCAAGAAGTTATGAGCTGTGGATTATTAGGTTCAACAGAAACAGCAAGAAACGCTGTAGATGTTAACTTAGAAGAAAAAATTGATGATCGTTTATACTCACTTCAAATCGATTGTAACAAAGACAAAGTTGTCGATTTAGAAAAAGAACAATTAATCGTAGGTGTTCCTATGAGCCAAGTAACTCCTTCACAAAAAGGTTGGATTACTCGTTGGCGCAAAATTGCGATTAAAAACCAGAAGAACCAATCTGCAAGACCTTATGTTTGCATGAAGTATTCGGCATGGTATGACCCTTGTACTGCAGGTAAAAATGCATACGGTGTTGCACCTCAATTTTCTGGCAAAATCAATTTCGGTAAGAAAGTTAAATAGGGAACTACCAGATGAAAAAATTATTATTAATTTCAAGTTTATTAGTTAGTTCAGTCACAGTATCAGCAGCAGATTTTAGCGACATCATGCCGCCACTTCCTGCGGGTTCTAATCCAGAAGCAATCTGGCAAGCGTACTGCAGTGGTAACAGAAATTCAGCCGATATTCCAATGCCTAATTACAAAAATAAAGATGTATTAGCTGCAGTAAAAAGATTAGCTATGGTTTCTCCGTACAGCTTTTATTTCTACTCGGGCCCTCTTTACACTTACAACTTAAGAAACGGTAAAGAGTTAGTTGATGTTCCGGCAGAATTTCCGGCAAATATTCAAGAAGTGAAAAACGGCCGTAAAAACGCGCACGCTTTCATGACTTTGCTTTGCGGTGAATTTCGTGACCGTCCTTCTTTAATCAAAGAAAAAATCCGTTGGGTTAACAGAATGTACACGTTACCGACGACGCCACAGGCAACGATCAATATCAAACACGAATTATGGTCGCAAGTTTCTGCTCACTCGTACGCAAGTTACATCGATAATTCGAGAAGAATTTTCGCTGCGAAAGAGCGTGAAGCTCGTGTGTTTGATGTAAAACTTGGTCAATACAGAGAAGATACTCCGATTGAACCTTTCACGGTTTGTGAAACTAAGTTCATTTTCAAAAAATACGTTGAAACAAAATCTGTATTTGGTGTTCGTAGTGCAGGGTCTAATGATGACGAAGAGTATTATGAAGACGAAATGGACGAGCACGGTGCTGTTGGTAAGGTGAATGCCACTAATAAGCGTCAAGTAGCTCAGGCTAAAAACACGGCTCTTGCTGCTTACAGAAAAGAGTACAACAAATTTAAAGCACGTTGTAACCGTGAAGACTTAGATTATATCTACGACTTCCGTGGTGACTCGAACTTTAAACCAAACTCTCCTGAATCAAACGGGATGATTTGGTATTCTTCAACAATTACGAATAACTGTACAAGAACCAAAGACGGTCAGTACGTTTTAAAAACAGCTTCTAAAGATAAAGTTTCAGATCCTGAAATTTGCCAGAAGTATGCTAAAAATCCGTTTGCTTACCGCTGGTCAGCAGCGCGCGCAGGTCTTGCAACTTGGATGTTACGTGATCAAAAATATGATTCAACTTTCTCTGCAGAAGGTGATTCAGTTTACATCATTCCAACTTTAGATCCGACAAAAGGACCTTTCGGTTTCAAAATGCCGGTTAAAGATGAATTCTATGCTGATGAGTTATACCAAAACGATAAAGGTGAATACATCAAGTGGGATGAAAATACCGGTGCAGAAATCGTAATGACTGCTGAGCAAGTGGCTGAACACAATGCTAAACAAGAACAATTAAAAGCTGAACACGATGCTAAAAAAGCGGCCTCTGATGTGGTGATTTTTGACTTCGTTAAAACTTGGGAAGCCAGCAAAGCGGCTTTCTGGAAACGCCCTGATTTAGGTTTCAACTCATTAACGGGTTTAGGTGGTAAAACTGTCGATAAAGGTTTTGCTTACGAGCGTATCCGTGATGCGGTTAACCGTCACACAGACTGGTATTCTTCTGGTTATGATGATGGTTTTGGTATTTCACGTGACCAAGCTTATTCTCCATTCGTAGCTTCTTCTTACGAGATGTCAGCTTCTGATGGTTTCACATCTCCGGGAGTGACGGTTCAGTCTCCGGCTGATGGTTGTAAGCACTGGATGTTCGTATTCAAGCTTAAAAAAGATCAATGGTACAATACTCACTCAGTACAAAATAAAGTACCGGTGAACTTTAACTACCACTGGTTTGATGAGACGTCGTTCGGTACAAATCACTTAGCTGATTCTGAACATGCGTTTGACCGTTTAGGTACAGCTTTAGAAGGTGAAATGGATGTTATTCTTTACCTTCACAAGTTAAATACATCGGGTCAGGTTAATGAACAATGTGGTTATCAAGAAATGGGCCTTCAAGTTGAAGCTGTAGGTAAAAACTAATAGGATATTTTAGTGAACTGGTTACGTCTTAGATTTTATTTTCGTTTGTTCTTTATTTTTGTAGTAGTGCCGGCGGCTATTTTTGCGTCGGTCTATACACTGGATCAGCGCGGTTTCTTCGCTATCGAAGATATCGACATGCGAGTGATCACAAAATCAGAACAGTTAAACTTTTCTAAGCCGTACTTAGATAAACTTAACCAAGAGTTAGCCGTTTATAAAGGGCAGTCGTTATGGCGACTGTCTTTGTCTCAAGTTTCAGATAAATTAAAAGCTAAAAGCTGGATTAAAGATTTTCGTATTTCACGTTCATGGCCAAATGGTATTAACGTTGAAATCGAACCTAAAATCTTAAGTTTACTTTACGTTGATCAAAAAAGACTGGCTGAAGGTTTCGTGCGTCCGGTAACAACTGATGGTGCCATCCTACCAGAAGTTGATACGGCTCAAGCTCCACCTCTTGCGATGTTAAAAGGTGAAGTTTTCGTAAAAGATGAAACCAAAAGAAAAACAGCGGTTGAACTTTTAAAATCTCTTCCTGAAGAAGGAAAACTCTCTCACAAAATCATTTCAGAAATCGGCTTTGATAACAAAGAAGGTTACTGGGTTGAAGTGGCAAAATCGAATATCAGAATCAAGTTAGGCGAAGATCAATTCGCTGTGAAGTCGGCACGCGTTTCTCAAGTGATGGATTATCTTGAAAAGCGTGATCTTAAAGCACGCGTCATAGACGCCAATCTTTCTAAAAAAGTTCTTGTCAGGTTGCAGCAGACTCCTTAAGCTTAAAAAAGGGACTATAGTCTGGATGACCTTAGTCTATGATTTTTCTGCTTAATGAATTTGCAACACGTTCGTCGATATTAAGAAAATGTATCAGTCGAACACTAATGGAGCTTACGGATGAGTGCTTCAAAATATTCTGGACCTGTTCTGGCGTCTTTAGACATTGGATCATCAGCTGTAAAGCTAGTGATGTCCCATGTAACTCTTAATGAAAAAAATGAAACTAAAATCGAAGTAACTGGCGTTGGCTTAGTTCCTAATTCAGGAATCAAGCAAGGCGTAGTAGTTAACATCGAAGCGACAACTGAATGTATCCGTCGCGCGAAAGAAGAAGCTGAATTAATGTCAGGTTCTAAAGTTTCTGAAGTGTGGGTTTCGGTTTCTGGATCACACATTCAATCTTTCGATTCAAAAGGCATGGTTGCCGTTAAAAATAAAGAAGTTAACCAGCAAGATATCGACCGAGTCATTGAAGCGGCAAAAGCCATCATGATTCCGGCTGATCGCATGGTTTTACACGTTTTACCTCGTGAATTTAAAATCGACCAACAAGACGGCATCACTGACCCAATCGGCATGATGGGTGTGCGTTTAGAAGCCAATGTTCACATTGTAACGGCTTCTCAGTCTGCCATTTCAAATCTTACAAAATGTATTGAAAAAGCTGGTCTTCGCGTTGCGGGATTAGTGATGGATCAAGTAGCGATCACAAAATCTGTAATCAGCTCTGATGAAAAAAATCTTGGCGTTTGCGTAGCTGATATCGGCGGCGGCGCTTCGAAAATGGTTTACTTAATTAACGGATCTGTAGCTCACACTTCAATGGTACCAGTTGGTGGTATGCATTTTACTCACGATGTGGCTGTAGGTCTTCGCACTCCGCAAGTTTCAGCTGAAATTTTAAAGAAAAAACACGGCTGCGCACTAGCTACTTTAGTTGATGAACATGAATCAATCGAAGTAGATGGCGTTGGCGGAAGAAAATCACGCACAGTTCCTCGTAAAGAGTTAGCTCACATTCTAGAAGCTCGTGCTGAAGAAGTTTTAAATATGATCGCTCACGATATTAAAATGAGCGGATTACAACCATTACTTGGATCAGGCCTAGTGATCACAGGTGGATCAAGTCAATTAGACGGTTTGATTGAAATGGGCGAATTTATTTTCGATCTTCCATTACGCCGCGGTTATCCGGCTTTAGTGGGTGGTTTAAAAGATGTAGTAAAAGGTGGCGAGTTTGCAACAGCTATCGGCTTACTGTTTCATGCCTTAGAAACTAAGAAAGATTATTACGCGCAAATGCCGCAAGATCTTTCAACAACATCTTTATTAGGTGAGGCGATGTCAGACTCTATCGGAGATGTGGCATCTAAGATGAAAAAGTTTTTCACAGATTTATTTTAATTTTTTAAAGGGAATTTTTATCACTCGGGAGGGAACCCATGTTTGAATTAGAAGAGAACGTAAATATCGGCGCCAATATTAAAGTAGTCGGCGTCGGCGGTGGCGGATCAAATGCAATTGCAACAATGATCGAAGGCGGAATGACTGGTGTAGAATTCTGCGTAGCTAACACTGATATCCAAGCTTTAAATTCATCTAAAGCTAGCTACAAAATCCAATTAGGTGCAGATCTTACAAAAGGTCTTGGTGCCGGTGCGAATCCTGATGTAGGTCGCAGATCAGCTATTGAATCTTACAACCAAATCGTTGAACAATTAAAAGGTTCAGACATGGTTTTCGTTACTGCCGGTATGGGCGGGGGAACAGGAACTGGAGGGGCTCCTGTTGTTGCGAAAGTCGCTCGTGAATTAGGTGCTTTAACGATTGGTGTTGTTACTAAGCCATTTATGTTCGAAGGTAAAAAACGTTCTAAACACGCTGAAGGCGGTCTTTCTGAATTAAAAGAAAACGTTGATGCGTTAATCGTTATCCCGAACCAAAAATTATTATCAATCGCTGGAGATAAAACTCCTCTAGTAGATACTTTCAAAAAAGCTGATGAAGTTTTACTTCAAGCGGTTAAAGGTATCTCTGATCTAATCAACATCCGCGGTCTTATCAACTTAGACTTTGCTGATATCAGAACTGTTATGTCTAACAAAGGTTTAGCATTAATGGGTACTGGCGCAGCTAAAGGTGATAACCGTGCAGTAGAAGCAGCAACTCAAGCGATTTCTTCTCCTTTATTAGAGAACGTAAGAATCGACGGCGCAACTGGCATCATCATCAACGTAACTGGTGGATCTGATCTATCATTATACGAAGTGAATGAAGCTTCTATGTTAATCACTGAAGCAGCTTCTGAAGATGCAGAAGTGATCTTCGGTGCGGTTATTGATCCTAACTTAACTGACGAAGTTCGCGTAACTGTTATCGCAACTGGTTTTGCCCGTGAAGAAAAAATGGATGCTATTCCACAAATGAACAGCATGCAGTCTTTCTTAAATGCAGGCCCTTCAATTATGTTTGATCTTCCACAACAACCAATGCAACCAGCTCAATTTGCACAGCCGCACGCAATGCCGCAACAAGCTCCAAATCATGTGGCTCAGCAGATGCAACAGGCTCAACAGCAAGCTGCAATGTACGCCCAAATGATGCAAGCTCAGCAATTTGCTCAGCCACAACCATCTATGATGATGCCGCCGCAAACTCCAGCTCCGCAGCAAGCTCCGGTTTTACCACCGATGGCTCAAGTGCAAGAGTCTGTTCAAGCTTTCACTCAACCTGAAGCGCCGGTAGCTGCACCAGTAGCTCCAGCTCCTGAAATGAATGCTCACGCTGCAACTAACGAAACATTCGCTCAAGATTTATCGGCAGCGGTTTCTCCGGTTGCAACTAACGCGGCTTCAGCTCGTGATATGTTGTTAGCAAAAGCTCGCGCTTTTCGCGAAACACAACCAGCCGTTGCTGAAGAGAAAAACGTGGCTCCTGAGCAATTAACTATGATGACTGAAGAACGTCAAAACGAAAGCAGAAGTTTAGAAGACGCGCGCAAAATGGCTCGCGATATCTTAGAAGTTCCGGCTTTCATCAGAAAGAAACAAGGTTTTGATCTAAACACTTAGATCAAAACGTGTCTTAACGAATGAAGCATTGGTTTATCTCTGATCTTCATATTACAGACATCAATGAGCGCAATGGCAATTTGCTATTGCGCTTTTTCTTTTTTCTGAATCAAAACCCTTCAGAACATTCCGTTTATTTCTTAGGGGATATTTTCGATTTCTGGCTTTCTGACGGAGCCGCTTTTCAAAATCATTACAAACAGTTGATCGATGAAATCCGCAAGTTCAAATCAGGCGGCGGAAAATTAATTTACTTCGAAGGTAATCACGATTTTCATATCGATCGTTTCTGGACAAAACATTTAGATGTGCCGGTCATTGAGAATGAAGCTTTTTTTAATATTGATGGTTTGAAAGTTCGCTGTGAACATGGCGATTACATTAATCCTGATGATGTGGCCTATTTAACTTACCGTGAATCGATCAGACGCCCTTGGGTTGAATGGTTCGCGCATGCTTTGCCGGGATATTTCTGGAAACGCGTGGGTGAAAGTTTAAGTAAAAAAAGCCGTAAAAAAACCGGCCATTATGCAGCTCAAAATCCAGGTAAATTAAAGGCGATGATTCAGGCCTATGCGATGAAGGTTTATAACGTTGAGCCTTTTGATCTGATTGTCACTGGTCACATGCATGTCTTTGACGATTACACTTTCACAGTTGATGGTAAAAATGTTCGCTCGATCAATTTAGGGACGTGGTTAGTGGAACCTCTGGCGCTTCTTATCGACCAAGGTCAAGTCCAGGTCGTGAACGTTCAGGTCCTGATAAATAAAAAATAACCTATTTTTGTTAAAATAAATTATAAATACCAGAATATTTAGTTAAGATAGTAGATAGGCAAAGGAATTTGTGATGTCTGCTGCAGCGACCGCTGATCTAAAACATTTTTTCTTCGATGAAAACTTAGCTACCGCTTTAACTGCTGGTGTGCAAGAAACTATATACGAGATGTGCCGCCTTCCCTGTGATTTCGAAGGAAACTTTATCGCGCAACACTGGACACCGTCTGGCCACGCGACCAGCAGTGTTGAGTTGATCTCTGAACAGCACAAGGGTCTTTTGCAGCTGCACTTTTCAGATGTGGCCGCCTTAACCATCATGGCTAAACTTTTAGGTCGCGCGCCGATGACGGTGAACGATGATGCTTTAGATTGTATTGGTTCTTTAACCGGAATTATCTACGGCCGCATGAAAGCGATTTTAAATCCGCAAGGATATAAGTTCATGATGGCGCTTCCAAAAATGAATTACACTTCAAAATTAAAACACCCTGAAGGTAACATCAGACATCTGATTGTTCCCTTTAGGGTGGGTAGTTCGAAGTGTTTTATTCAGGTCGTTTTTTACGCCTGACACTCTTTGATCAGCTCCTGTGCATGAGCTAATGAAGTTTTTGTGATTTTCTCTCCCGAGATTAAACGAGCGATTTCTTCAATACGATCTTGTTTTTTAAGTTCGTTAACTGTCATCACTGCCTGATCTTTAAGAGTGGATTTTTGAATCGAAAAGTGAACATCACCAAACGCTGCTACTTGCGGTAAGTGTGTGACACAAATCACTTGTTGGCCTTTGGCGATTTCTTTTAATTTACGACCTACTTTTTCAGCTGTCGTACCTGAAACACCTGTATCAACTTCGTCAAATAAGTACGTGCGCGGAAAATCCGATTTACCCACAGACTTTTTAAGCGAAAGTAAAATACGTGAAAGCTCGCCACCGCTGGCGGCTTTGTTTAAAGCGCGCTTAGGGTCTTTAGGTGAAGTTTGTGATAAGAACTCAACATCAGACATGCCTGTGGCTGATAAGTGCTCTAAAGACGCGATATGAACGTCAAATAGTACACCTTTCATATTTAAATCTAAAAGCTCTTGGTTTACTTTTTCAGTTAACTTTTTAGCCTGGGCTGCGCGTGTTTTATGAATATCAGAAGCTTGTTTTCTTAATTCAAGTTCTAATACAGCGGCTTGTTTTTTTAGTTGCTCTAAATGCTGGTCGCTATTTTCTAAAGCTTTAATTTCACCAGCCATTTGGTTAAATACATCCATTAAGGCTGTTAAATCTTCACCGTGCTTTTTTTGCAATTTTCTGATTTGGCTTAGACGAGATTCTTTTTCTTCAAGCATTTCAGGATCAGCATCGATTTTATTCACGTACGTGCGAACCGCATAGATCGCATCATCAATTAAGCTTTGCGCCTGGTCTAAGGCAGAAACTTTATCCTGTAAAGCCGGGTCTAAAGCAGCCACTTCGATCGCTTTTTTCTGAATCGTTTTTAAACGGGCAGAAACGCTACCGTCATCTTGGTAAACTAACTGATCGCACAGATCAGCAAATTGTAAAAGCTTAGAGGAATTTTTTAATTTCTTAATTTCAGTTTCTAACTGTGCATCTTCAGGTTGAAGATCTAACTTTTCAAATTCTTGAAATTGAAATTTTAAAAAATCTAAACGTTGCGCTTTATCTTGAGCTTTTTTCTCAAAATCAGCGATTTGGTTTTTTAGTTCTAACCAGTTTTGGTACTGGGTTTCAAACGTTAAACGTTTATCCCAGTGGCCAGCATACTGGTCTAATAAATCTAAATGGTAAGTCTTAGATAAAAGATTTCTGTTATCGTGCTGACCTGTCATCTCGATTAACGGAGCCGAAGGGCCTGTCACTTCGATAAGCGGTGCTACGATATCACGCAATTGCGCAAGAGGTGATAAAACACCATTTAAGTAAACTTTTGATTTATCACCTGAAGAAATAATACGGCGAACGATCAATTGGTTATCTTCAATTTCAATACCTAAAGATTCTAAATGCTTTTTTAAATCAGGGCGGCCTTTTAAATAAAAAGCTCCCTCAACAGTGGCTTGCGTGCAGCCCGTACGAATTGTATCAGCTGAAGCTTTTTCGCCCATTAAAAGCGCTAAAGACTTTAACAAAACTGATTTTCCCGAACCTGTTTCGCCGGATAAAATATTTAATCCGTTTTGAAATTCGATATTTAAAGAATCAATAATAGCAAACTGAGAAACTCTAAGTTCCTGAAGCATAGCGATCTCCGAATTTTAATTTTTCTTTCAATAATTCAAAAAAGTTATGGCCTGAACGACGAATCATAATGTGATCCATTTCGCAGCGGCTGATAGTTACTTCATCATCTTGCGATAATTCTAAAACTTTTTGCCCGTCTATAATTAAGTGAGCCATTGAAGTCTGTTGCTCAAGCTTAAGAACCATTTTTTTATCGTCCGGAAAAATTAGCGGACGAGTCGTTAACGAGTGCGGCGCTACCGGCGTTAACACCAAAGCTTTTGTTTCTGGGTGAAGTAACGGGCCACCCGCAGCCAAGTTATAGGCCGTTGAACCTGTAGGCGTTGATACAATCAAACCGTCAGCTTTAATGTGATTTACGTAAGATTTATCAAAGTAAACCGCCGTTGAAATTAATTGTGAAAACGAACCACGCTCAATCACCACGTCATTTAATGCATCAAAAGCCACTCGACGACCTGTTTTAGTTTTAACTGAAGCATGAATACGTGATCTTGATTGCACAACCATTTTGTTTTTTAACGTTTCATCAATGATTGCAAAAACATCGTCAGCACTGTGAGCCGTTAAAAAGCCAAGATAGCCCATGTTAAAACCGAGAATCGGAACCTGATGGCCTTTAAGTAAACGAACCGCACGTAAGTACGTTCCATCACCACCAAGAACAATCACTAAGCTCATCTCTTTTAATTCGTTTGAGCTGATCAGCATTGTTGTGCCGTCTAATTGTTTTTGTTCAGGAGCTGTAAAAACCTTAATGCGTTTAGCTTTAAGTTTAGCAACAACTTTTTTCGCCATGCGAACCGCTTCAGGTGAATGAATACGGTACACGATAGCGATTTTTTTATTTTCTCTAAGTCTTAAATGTTTTTCTTTCATCGAGCTTATACCAATCCGTCACGTTTTAATAAAGCCGTCGTATCTGGTTCACGGCCACGGAATTCTTTAAATAAATCCATCGGGTGAGCTGTGCCACCACGGCTAAGAATAGCTTTTTTAAACTTAGTGCCGATCTCTTTATTGAATAAACCTTTTTCTTTAAAGTATTCAAACGCATCCGCATCTAACACTTCAGCCCATTTGTATGAGTAGTATCCGGCTGCGTAACCGCCACCGAAGATATGACCAAAGCTTACAGACATATTCTGACCTTGCTCTTTTGGTAATAAACGTAAACGTTCTAAAGTTTTAGTTTCAAAAGCATCAACATCAGTGATCGTAGCAGGATCTGCTGTGTACCAGTTCATATCTAACCAGCCGAATGTTAATTGGCGTAAGCTCATCCAGCCAGCCTGAAACTGCGCTGAACGTTTGATTTTTTCAACTAACTCAGCCGGAATCGGAGCGCCTGTTTCATAGTGTTTAGCAAATACGTCTAAACCTTCTTTTTCTTTAACCCAGTTTTCCATGATCTGTGACGGTAGCTCTACGAAATCCCAGAACACGTTTGTGCCGGCTAAAGATTTGTATTTACAGTCAGATAATAAACCATGAAGAGCATGGCCCATTTCATGGAATAAAGTCGACACTTCATCGTAAGAAAGAAGTGACGGTTTTGTCGGAGTTGGTTTTGTAAAGTTACAAACAATACTTGCGTGCGGGCGTTTGATTTCGCCAGACCACATGCCCTGTTCACGGTACGATGTCATCCAAGCGCCGGATTTTTTTGTCTCGCGCGGGAAGAAGTCAGCGTAGAATAAACCGATATATTTATTTGTACCTTCTTCAAACACTTCATAAGTTTTAACATCGGGGTGGTAAACCGGAATTTCAGTTGTCGGTTTAAACACTAAACCAAATAATCTACGGGCGTGTTCAAAAACACCTTCAACAACATTTTCTAATTTGAAGTACGGGCGTAACTCTTCTTCGTTGAAAGAGTATTTTTGCTCTTTTAATTTTTCAGAGTAATACCCGAAATCCCAAGGTTTGATGTCATCAGTGCCTGCGAATTTTTTAACTTCGTCTAAATCACGTTTAGCGGCCTTCATTGATGGTTCGATTAATTTTTCTAAAAACGCAAATACAGTTTTTGTGTCTTTAGCCATACGTTCTTCAAGAACATAATCAGCGTAAGATTTAAAACCTAAGATGTTGGCGCGCTCTTTAGAAAGTTTAACGATTTTTAAAACTGTCTCTTGGTTGTCGTATTGATCTTTGAAATTTTTCGAAGAAGAGGCTCTCCACATTTTTTCACGTAACGCGCGGTTATCCGCATACGTTAAAAATGGGATTAATGAAGGAGCCTGAAGGTTAAATAACCATTGGCCTTTTTTACCTTTAGCTTCAGCAGCCATGGCCGCGGCTTCAATAGCTCCTTCAGGAAGACCCGCTAGGTCTTTACTGTCGGTGATATACATTTCAAACGCGTTGATCGCTTTTAAACAGTTTTCAGAAAACTGCGGGCTTAGTACTGAAAGCTCTTGGTCAAGTGCGCGTAGTTTTTCTTTTTGTTCTGGATTTAATAAAGCGCCGTTACGAGAAAAGTCTTTATACATTTTCTCAGTCAGCTTTAAGTCTTCGCCGGCTAAACCTAATTGTGCACGGTTATCGTAGATAAATTTAATTTTTTTGAAAACTTCTTCATCTAAGGAAACATCAGAAGAAAACGCCGACATTAGCGGAGAAATCTTTTGCGCTAAAGCCTGGTGCTCTTCGTTAGCTTCAGCTGAAAATAAATTAAAGTAGATGTTAGAGGCGCGATCTAATTTTTCTGAAAGTTGCTCTAACGCCAAGATCGTGTTTTCAAACGTTAAGTTTTTCTCGGCTTTGATTTTTTCTAAATTAGCTTTGGCTTCTTTGATGGCTTCTTCTAAAGCCGGCATGTAGTGCTCAACTTTGATTTTATCAAATGGAGCAGCTTGGTCTTTAAGAGTGAATTTTTCTAGTAAGGGATTTTGTGCCATTGGGTACCTCTCGATTGATACCCAATACTATGGCCGATTTTTACAGTTGAATCGAATAAATTATTATAAAATCTATGGAATTATAGCTGAAATTAGCGCCAGATTTGGCCGCCTTGACCATTCGCTCCATTAGACACACAGATA
This sequence comes from uncultured Pseudobdellovibrio sp., assembly GCA_966250225.1. Classification (GTDB taxonomy): domain Bacteria; phylum Bdellovibrionota; class Bdellovibrionia; order Bdellovibrionales; family Bdellovibrionaceae; genus Pseudobdellovibrio. Next base: position 50,749 of record CBINGM010000001.1, read on the forward strand.
CCGATGGCTGACGCAGCAGAAGAAGCGCGGCAAGTAAAACCAGTTCTGCAAGTTGCTTGGTCAGTCACGATGCACGATTGAACAACACCATTGTAACAGCTGCTGTTATTATAACCTGTTACATTCGAAATTTGCGGAATGTTCATCCATTGGTTGTTGTTAGATGTGTTATATCCGTAATAAGCATAACCTTGGAATCCGCCACCAAGCATATTTGACTGAACGCAGCCAAGACCCGCGTAGTTATTGTAAGTGGGAACTGAACCCGCCGGGCAGTTACATAAATAAGCTGAGTTATACATTTGGTGAAATGGGCTAGTGCCTGAACCGTAGTAACCATTGTTATAGAATACGCCACCTTGTTGGTAACCGTAGCCATACCCATTGTTATAGTTATAAGGCGTAAAACCCGGTTGGTTGTAATAGCTAGTTTGGCAAGCCTGAGGGTAGTTTAAACAATCAGTTGTGATCGCACCATCATCTTGAGTGTTCTTTTGGCAAGCTGTCACCATGAACGTAACTAAAATTAGGTACGAAAAAAACATAAGTCTCATAGTAAATAATGATTTAAACATAGCAATACTCCTTGCCTTATCTTAGGAAGGAGCAAGGGGTATGCCTTGAAAGTTAAGCTTATTCGCAAATCTGGAGCAGCTGGGGTGTCAAAATCTTTGACAGGTGACTCTGCACGCCGACGGCTAGTCGCTGCCGCCGCCACTACCGTACATGTCATCAATGATATGAGCATAACGGTTTTCAATGAACTTACGTTTTACTTTCATCGAAGGTGTTAAGCAGCCGTTTTCAACAGACCACACTTCAAAAAGCACTTCGAATTTTTTAATCGTTTCAAAGCTCGCTAACTGAGAATTTACTTTCTGCACCTGAGCTTTGATCTTTTGTAAAACTTCGTTTTTTTGTTCAGCTGTGGCATCAACAGGTAATGATTCAACTGTGATTAAGGCAGAGATAAATTTTCTTTGATCACCGCAGATAAAAACTTGCGATACGATCGGCTCTTGTTTTAAAAGACCTTCTAATTTTTGCGGAGCCACGTATTTACCGCCAGCCGTTTTAATCAGATCTTTTTTACGATCAGTAATTTTTAAATAACCGTTGGGTGTGAATTCACCAATATCACCTGTCGCAAAAAAGCCGTCTTTATCAATCGCTGCCGCTGTCGCTTCAGGATTTTTATAGTACTCTTTCAAACACTTATGGCTCTTTACTAAAATTTCGCCATCTTGAGCAAATTTAATTTCAACATCACCAATCGGGCGGCCTACGGTACCTAACTCCCAATGTGTTTCTGTATTTACCGTAATCGCTGCGAAAGTTTCTGTTAAACCGTAACCTTCAAAAATACGAATACCTAAGTAAGAAAAAAATTGTCCTAAGTCAGGGCTAAGTGGTGCGCCACCACTGATGGCAAAACGCAGTCTTCCACCAAACGCCTGGCGAATCGGGCCAAGCACAAGTTTAGATAAACCTTCGTAAGCTAAAGCCGTCACAATAGGGGCGGCCTGTTTTGTATCGCGGTAGTAAGCCATCTTTTTAGCTACCGATAACGTCTGATCAAAAAGTTTTTTCTTAAGCGGATTTGTTTCTACTAGGGTGGCAATGCCTGAATAAATTTTTTCAAAAATACGTGGCACGGCAACAAGATAAGTGGGTTTTACTTCGCCTAAATTGCGTTTTAATAATTCAATTGATTCAGCATAAGCCACTTGCGAGCCCATATATAAAGCGCCCCAGTGTTCAATACGACCCATCACATGGGCAAAAGGTAAAAACGCCAAAGAAATATCTTCGTGGCTAATTTGAAAAAGCGAGAACGCTTCATAAACTTCTGAAACTAAAGCGTAATGCAGAAGTAAAACACCTTTTGGGCGTCCCGTAGTTCCTGAAGTATAAATGATTGTTGCGGGGTCTTCTAATTTTACATGAGCGGCATGATCAATCATTAATTGAATAGCGCTATCGCCCACGTAACCCGAATCCATATCTAATTCATCAAACACAACACATTTGATTTGTTTTTGAATTTTAGTTTTAACGCGCTCAAACTGGGCGTGCGTTTTTTTATTATCAACAAATAAAACATCAGCTTCAGAATGATCAAGAATGTAAATGACATCTTCATCAGTTAAATTCGGATAGATCGGAACTAAGATCGCGCCCATGGCTAAGGTCGCAACATCTGTGGCAGCCCATTCCCAGCGCGTGGCTGACATGATTCCCACTTTTCCACCGGGAGCCACTTTGTGTTCTTTAAGAACACTTTGAAGGTGAGTGATCAGCTGAAGATAGTTGTAGTTGGTTTTTTCAATCCATTGGCCTTTTTTCTTATACTTAAAAGCAATTTGATCTTTGCGGCCCAATGCATTTTTTAGCCATAGATGAATAGATTGATCGCTCGTTTTATTCGTTTTTGTCATGGTGGTAACTCTCAGCTGTGTTTTTCTAAACGTTTTTTTGAATTAAATTATTTAGTACGACCTAAAATTAAGTCTACATTGGCTTCGCTGCCAGAATCAACTTTAACTGTCACTTCATCTTTTAATTGAGTGATCGGGTTAACGGCTGTAACAGTCACTTGCGTACCCGCAGTTACAGCGTAGCGTTTAATCGGAGGTAATTCTGATAAACGTTGATTGTTGACATAGATAACAGGTTTTGCACCGCCGTTTTGCACGTTGATGTTAATAAATCCTGCCTGAGGCATTTGCTGTAACGTCGTTGTTAAAATACCTGTATCGTTAAATGACTTAGTCACTTCGTACGGGTAGTAACTTTCTTTTTTCAGGGTAATTTTAGTTTCTTTATTGGCGTTCATAGGCACGATCGCCGGTGTTGAACGGCCCGTGTCTACGCCATCAAGAAAGATTCTGGCGCCACTTGGTTGGCTTGAAATAGAAACTTTAACTGAAGCTGAAGAAGAGATATCCATTTGGCCTTCTTCAACAATTTGTTTTTTGGCAATTTTACGTGAAGGTGTTGTGTATTTGCTGTAGCCCCAATAGCCGGCAATACCCATAACCGCAATAATCACAAGCTTCATCACAACGTCAGCCATTGATTCGTTGCTTTCAGGCGACGGCGAGCTGATGCGTGTTGCTTGTGTTATGCGTGTGTTGTAACCCACATTCGTTTCGTTCGACATCGGTTTTGGTGATCCCGGACGAGGAGGTGTTTTAGCATTTTGTTGCTGTTGGGTTTTGGCGTTTTTAATACCATCAAGATCAATTTTTAACTGTTGATCCTGAGTTAAACCCTTCGGCTCAAGCGGAGTTAACTTCACCTGAGTTGGCATCGGTGGAGGCGCTTGATTGTTATTCGCTGCTTTTGCGGCTGCGTCTGAAGCTGAATTTGATTTCTCTTCTGCCGGAGGCGCAAAAGAAACCGGTTCTTTTTCAGAAATATCAATTTTAGCGTAAGTAATTAGTTTTTCACGGCCTTCGGCATAAGCATTTTTAAAACAGTCGATCACTGTTTTACTGAAATCATGCGGTGAAAAATCAGGGTACTGTGTGTTTAAAAAACGATTTAAATCTTTTTGTAACGTAGCCGCTGTTTGATAACGAACGTTTTTATCTTTCGCTAAAGCTTTTGTTACGATTCTCTCTAATTCCACCGGAACTAAAGGATTAATTTTTCTAATTGGTGGCGTTTGGCATTCACGCACTTTACGTAAGATCGCATTTTCATTACTGCCGGTGAATAGACGGTCATTGGCTAATAATTCCCAAAGAATAATACCTAATGCGAAAACGTCGGTACGAGGATCAACCTCTTCAGCTTCAGCTTGCTCTGGTGACATGTAAGCAAACTTACCTTTTAAAGTACCTGCTTTAGTTTCTTCACCATTTTCTTCAGATTTTTTAGCGATACCGAAGTCGATAACTTTGGCTTCACCTTCAAACGAGATCATAATATTTTGCGGTGACATATCACGGTGAGTGATATTCAGCGGGCGTCCCGTGTGTTGGTCAACGCAACGATGTGCGTGATCAAGACCGGCAGCAGCTTCTTTAACAATGTAAACTGCTTCTTCAATTTTAATTGAACGGTTGAATTTTTTTAACTCATTGATGATTTGGCGAAGGTTTCTTCCTTCAACGAATTCCATCACGATAAAGAATTGGCCTTTTTCGATACCGAAATCATAAATCGATACCACGTTTGAGTGATTTAAGTTCACAGAAACTTTGGCTTCTTCTTGGAACATTTCGATGAATTCTTGATTGTTCGAAAACTGAGGTAAGATACGCTTGATGGCGACGAATTTATTAACGCCGTTAGCGCCTGCAGATTTTGCAAGATACACTTCGGCCATACCGCCTGCGGCTAACTTTTCTAAAAGTATATATTTACCAAACTTTTCGTACGACATCTATGTCATCATCGGCAACCAGCAGTCTTATCTTTACAAAAAGATGTTTCAGATTCATGATATAGACCTAGGTAGGGAGCTCAGCGTCTGTGACGCAGCAATGTATCACTATGAAATGGATCGGTCTTACCGGAGGAATCGCCACAGGCAAATCCACGGTCAAAAATAAACTAGTTTCACTTAATATTCCGGTGATTGACGCGGACATGATTTCGCACGAAATCACACAGGCTGGTGGGTTAGGGTATGAACAGATCGTGTCTCACTTCGGGAAAGATATTCTAAACGCCGACCAAAGTCTGAACCGCAAACAGTTGGGCGACATCGTTTTTAATGATGCGCAAAAACTCTTAAAGTTAGAGCAAATCTTACATCCTATCATTCAAGCCGAAGTGCAAACGCGTAAAAAGAAACATCATGAAGCGGGTGCTGCTTTTTGTTTTTATGATGTTCCTTTGTTGTACGAAAAAAAATTAGAAGCGCAGTTTGATCAAGTTGTTTTAGTGTATGCTCCCGTCACGACTCAGGTCGAGCGCATTATGGTCAGAAATAATTTAACTCATACACAGGCCTTGGCCCGCATTAATGCTCAGCTTCCGATGAGCCAAAAGATCAACCGCGCCCATCATTGTTTAGATAACTCGACCAATCAAGACGATCTAAATTTACAGGTTCTTAACCTTGTGAACGTTCTCAAATCAAAATAAAAACTATCGCCTCAAAACCCGACTTAAGTGCGACTTTTCTGCAAGTCAAAGTGTCTCAATTTAATTCAAGTTCTGCCGTGTTATTCCGATAGGAACAATGACAATGAGATAATACTTAAGAAGGAACTTAATATTATGGGTGCAAGAAGTACCAAAATTTTATCAGTATTTGCATTAGTATATTCGCTACTTTTTATGCCTGTAGCTGTTTTTGCTTCAGAATGGGTTGAAGGTTACACCAACGCCAGAGCGGTCGGTATGGGTGGCGCTTTAATCGGCGTAACCAGTGATGAAACTTCGTTATTTCGTAACCCGGCAAATTTAGGAAGTATTCGTGGTTATTTTGGTTCATTACTTGATCCGGAATTAGAAGGCCAAAATTCATTTACAGATATCGTGCGTGCCGATGCTTTAACAAAAGCTGTTGAAGTTGAAACAATGGCTACAGAATTGCAAAAAAATCCAGGCGAGTTCTATCACGCGAAAGCGCAATTTACTCCAAGCTTTACCACAAAAAATTTCGGATTCGGTATTTTATACCGTAATGAGTTAAATGCGGTCGTCAGCGAAACGGCCACAACATCAATGGATACTTTCTATCAAAACGATTTAGCTGTTGTGCTTGGTTTTAACCAATCACTTTTTGGCGGTGTTATTAAAATTGGTGCCAGTGCTAAAGCGATAAACCGTATTGAAGTTGTCAGTGGCACACTTTCAACAGCTGGCCCTTTTGATTTAGGTACCATTGCTGCTGAAGGTTCAGCACTTGCTTATGATGCGGGTTTAATGATTCAGGTTCCAGTGACGTGGGTTCCAACATTAGCTGTGGTGGCCCATGATATCGGTGATACTGAGTTTACTTTACGTGATGGTGTGCGCGCGCGCACAGCTTCGCAACCGGCCACAGTGAAACAATCGGTTGATGCTGCGATTTCTCTTTTTCCGATTCATGGTAACAAAATCAGAAGTACCTGGACAGTTGAATACCGTGATGTCACAAATTCCCGCGAAGAGACCGGTTCAAAAAAACGTTTACACATCGGGGCTGAAGTTAACTTTAAAGATCTATTTTTCTTACGTGCTGGTATGAATCAAGGTTATTACACCGGTGGTATTGAGATTTCTTCAGAGCGTTTTGCCTGGCAGATTTCAACCTACGGTGAAGAAATCGGTACTGCAGATACTCCGAAAGAAGACCGCCGTTACTCAACTCGAATTTTAATTAGGTACTAAACTATGAAAAGAAATTTTTTATATTTAACTATCCTAGCTTTATTTATGAACTCTTGTGGGCCGAATGTGCTTTCTGGTTTGGGGTCGCAAACTTCAGACGAATACTATTTAGAAGAAGCGACAAAAGCCAACAACGCGCAAAACTACGATTACGCTTTAGATGTTTTATTAAATAAATTATCAGCCGGAGCGCAAGCCAGAGCTTCAACCAAAGAATTATTAGCCAGCGCTTACGCCGGTAAATGCGGATTTAACTTTGTCGATTATGTAGATGGTTTAGCAAACAGCACCGGAAGCCCGTTTAACATGGTGATGCAGCCTTTTGTGCAAGTAGCGGCTGATCCTTCGTATTGTCTTTTAGCTTTACAAACCATTGATACGATCGGAACGCCTTCGCAACGCACGACAAATCAAAATACTTTCAGTGCGATTACCGGTTTAGTGTTAATGGGAATTTCTTTACGCGCTTACGCTGATAAAGATGGTACTGATAATAACGGTGACGGCGTGATGGATGTGAACAATATGGTTTGCCAGGCGGGGCAGATCAGTGATGATCAGATGAATGATATTATTGTTGGTTATGGCTATTTCGTAACAAATTTTGCCTATATCGGCGCTATGCTAGGTAATGCCACAAGCGGTTTAGATGATTCTATTTCAATGTGTACAAGCACACCCGGTGCAGACTGCGATGTCACTGATAAAGCTTCTGTAACGAGCCAAACACGTGATGTGATGCGCAGACTTTTAAATACGACAAACTACGGAATTGGTGATGAGCAAGGTGACGATGCTATGGAGATCGCCATGGCTTGTCCGGGGACTTAATATGAAAAAACTTGCGTTGTTAATTTTATTTTTTAGTTTTCAAGCTTCGGCCATTGAACTTTTTCAGATGGGACAATCAGCCCGCTCACTGGGTATGGGCGGAACAGCGGTGGCTTTTGCGCGCGGCACAGATGCCATTTTTGTTAATCCAGCCGCTTTATCGAAAGTAAATGGTTTTAGTCTAAACATGATTACTTTTGGTCCGGCGATTTCAACAAATGCCAAAGACTTAGTAGATGGCTTTGATGATAATTTTGACCAATCCGATGTTGACGAACTTTACGGTAAAAAAGTTTTCTCTGAAGTGACTGGTTATGGCGGAGTAGTTGTACCTTACGTCGGCGTGGGTGCTTATTCGAACAATACTTTGTTGATGTCGTTTAATAATCCATCGTTTCCAACTTTTAATGTCGATTTTACCAGTGACTATGCTTATGTGGTGGGTGGAGCTATTCCGGTAACGGATAATTTTTCTTTAGGTATTTCTGGTCGTCACATTAAACGTTGGCAAGGCCAAGCTGATATTCTTGTCAGTAGCTTAATTGGATCAAACCCAGAAGATGTGATTGAAGCCCAGTTGTTAAATAAAGGTAAAGGTAACGCTTTAGACTTAGCGGCGCTTTACACTTTTAAAGGCCCATGGACAGTCGATTTGGCTGCGGTATGGAAAGATGTCGGCGATACAAAATTTACGCCCACTCAAGGAACTGGTCCTGACCGCCAAGAAAATAATTTGATCTTTGGGGCTGCCGCTTCAAAAGAATTCGGTTTTATTAATTGGACAAACGCTTTTGAATATAAATTTATTCGCAACGACGGCAATATCACTAAAAAATTGCACTTAGGTACCGAAGTTTCATTGGCGCTGATCGATATTCGCGCCGGATATAATCAAGGTTATGTCAGTTACGGTTTAGGTGTGGATCTGTGGTTTTTGCAAGTTGATGTAGCAGCTTACACAGCAGAACTTGGAGCCACGGCGGGTCAAACACCGAATGACCGTTACCAAGCTAGTGTTAGTTTAAATCTAGACTTCGATTCGAACTTCAAGTTAACCAATGCGAATGGAAAAAGAAGGCGACTTCAGCAGCGAAGATAGTATATCCTATTGGGGATATGCTAGAATTCACTTTAGTTACACATCCTGATCAGATTCGCGAAAAGTTAAGTGAATTTAATCCACAAACCACCACTTGGGTGGTTTCAGATTTAAAATCTAAACAAGAAATTCAAGAACAGTGCATCGCTAAATACGGATTTTATTCTGATGATTCTATTTTGCGTGTTTCTGATTTCTGGAAAATGTGGATGCGCCGTCTAGCGCCTGGCACGCAAATCGTTTCTTCAGAATTTATTCGGGTTTTAATCAGCCAGTTTATCGAACTGTATGGTAAAGAAGACGGCTTAGATAATCACGAAGCCAAAACCTTGTACAAATACGTCAGCGATCTGGCACCGTTATTATTACACCCTAGTTCGCATGAAATTTTATTAGACTGGGTTGAAGAAAAAGAAACTAAACCTCAATGGGCTAAATGGATCGGCTTATCGCAAAAATGTTTAGATTATATCGAGCAAGAGCATAACTGTATCGAATCTTCGTGGATTGTAAGTTATCTGCAAAAGTTAGATTTAGAAAAAATCGTGTGGCCTAAAAAATTAGTTTTTGATCTAGGTTCACAAATGACATCACTTGAGATGGGGTTATTTAATACTTTATCTCGCGATAACCATATCGAAGTGATTGTTCCAGACCCTGAATGGAAAAATAAATTTCATTATATTTTAAACACCTATAAAGACTACAGTGGTTACGGTAAGACCACAGCGTTAACTCAAAGTGTACCTACGATAAAACCAACAGCTGATAAATTTATTCGTTTTAATTCAGAAATTAACGAAATTAAATATATCACCACAAAAGTGCGCGAATGGATTGAATCCGGTGTTCCTGCAGAAAACATTTTAGTGTTATCGCCGCGTATTGAAGATTACTGGCCGATTTTAAAATTTCACTTAGAAGCTGAAGGTATTCACGCGCAAAAAGATCTTGTGAGCTCGATGATCAGCCTTGGCGTTATTCAGCGCTGGTTATCAACTATTCATGCGCAGACTAAAAACGTAACCTGGACAAAGTTAGAAATGTCTTATGGCAGTTACGTAGATACAGCGAACCTTCAACAGTTTGAAAAGTTTAAGGCTGCCTTTGCAGAACTTTTAGATGATGCAGATCTTGCACGTTTAGGAACCGCCAAAGATTTATTTTATCAAAAGATTAACTTAGATCAAAAACTTAAGCGTGATGATTTTTTAGTGGCGATGCTGCAATCATGGATTACGGTAGATCAGGCCTTAGAGCATAAAAAATTATTACAAGGTATTATCAAAGACTTTATTCAGCAAACGGTCGATGTAAAACTTCGCCTTTCTGACTGGTTAAATTTATTAAGTTCGCGTTTAGCAAAAAAAGAAATCAAAGTCGAACAGCCAACACGGTCAGGTGTTCAGGTTCTTCCGATCAATTCGGCACAAGTACTTGAAGCTACTCATCGTTTATGGGTGGGTCTTGATGAATCAGGTTTAAAAGGCAAACAAACATCTTTAATTCCTTTGGCTGATATTGAAGAGCTTAAAAAAACTTTTGATTTGGCTCTTGATTACCCTGAAGAATCACATGCAGATTTTAATTTACGTTGGTATTCGATGGCTCAGTGTAAAGAACAGTATTTTACCTGCGCCCATGTTTCAGCAACCGGCGATCCGTTAAATACGTCATTATATTTTTTAGAAAATAATAAAAAACCAGAAGCTGTAAGTTATCCAGCTACTATGGTGGATTTAAAACAGCAGGCTTTTACGATTGAACAGCATCCGGAATTGCAGCGCAAACTTGAACTAGAAAATACAGCTTCAGAACTTAAAGTAGGTCATTTAACTCTTAAGTCGTTAGCTCCAACAGATTTAGAAGCTTACGATCAGTGTTCATTTAAGTTTTTAGCCCGTAAAGGATTTAAACTGCAACAGTTTGACACCTTAGGTTTAGAAATCGACCCGCGCCAAAAAGGAACATTAATTCACGATTTATTTAAGTTCATCGTGCAAGATAAAAACTATTTAACGATCGGTGAAAAAGATCTATCAGCGCATTTAGATAAAGAACGTAAAGAAAGAAATTTATTTCCTTTCTTAGATGTTTTCTGGGGGCCGCATAAAGAAAAACTTGTGGCCATTGGTCTGAAGTTTATTGCCGCTGAAAAATCACGTCTTCAGGCCTTTACAACACTTCGTCATAAAACCGAAGAAGTTGTACAAGTGTATTATGATCTAGAGAAATTTGAATTCACGCAAACGCAGCCTTCAGGCAAACACTTCGCAATCAAAGGCCGTCTGGATCGTTTAGATATCGACGAGAAAACCCAGCAGGGCATTGTCATTGATTATAAATCTTCAAAATCTAGTGATACAAGCTTTGCTGAAAAGTGGGTTGAAAACTCTGAATTTCAATTGCTGATTTATTCTTTAGCTGTCGAGCAGATGTTTTCAGTTAAAGCTGTGGGCGCTATTTATTATTTCTATAAAACTTTAGAGCAGCAATATGGTTACTTATTAGAAAGCGATAACGTTTTTAAAGATCACGTCGAGCACACGAAAAAAACGTTAATCGATCAAGCCGCACAGGCCGAGATTTATTCATCTTTTCAGACAAAGATTAAAGATATTTTTACAAACATCGAAAAAAGTAGTTTTGCGGTTAAACCGCGCACAAGTAAAGTTTGCGATAACTGTGAATGGGTAGAAACATGTCGAGTAAAAAATTTGAAATAGATTTCTCTCAGCCGCAGAATAAAGTGCAGTTTATCCGCGCCGGAGCCGGTGCGGGTAAAACGACAACTTTGATTGCCACTTGTATTGCTTTTGCCAAACAGTTTAAAGCTAAGAACGGTCGTTTTCCTAAAATCATTATTACGACTTTTACGAAAAAAGCCACACAAGAAATCAAAGAGCGTTTGATTATCGAAGCTTTAGAAACACACGATGAAGAGCTGTTTCAATACTTTAATAAAAAGTCATTGGTTCAGATCGGAACTATTCACAATATTTTAAATTTATTTTTACGCCAACATTCTGAAGCGATTGGTTTGCCGGCAGATCTGACTATTGTTAACGATTACAAAATCTTCTTTGCTTTAAAAAAGCATATTAAAAATGTTTTCGAAAAAAATCCGCAATATCAAACGCTGTTAGACCATTGCCGTTTTGATCAGCTGATGCAGCTTCTTTTAAAGTCATCGAGCTTAAAACTGGAATACCCGAACTTCAGAGCTGTAAGTTTAGAAGCTTTACAAGAAGCGGCCAAAACAGAGCGCCAAAGCGTACTGGCCACTTTAGATTTATTTTTAGCCGGAGCTAACTGGTATCCTGAAAAATGGCTTCCGCATGTTGATTTTTTGAAGCTTGTTAAAAAATCTATTCTTGAACAAAACTTTGATTCGTTAGTGCAGGCTTATGAAACAAAGCCACGTAAATACACATTAAATAAAGCAAAACCTGAAATCGATAAAGAATTAGATGAAGCGATTGGCGCTATTTTTAAAGAGCCATGTCTTTCTCCGATGTGTTTTGACCAGTATTTAAAAGTGGCTGATGAAATTCATAAGCTGTTTGCTGCTTTAGCGCAGGAAGCTTCAGAATTTATCGAAAAGCTTCGTTTAAGCAGCGGCGAAATGTCGATTTCTGATTTAGAGCTTTTATCGATGAAAATCATTTCTGAAAACCCGCAGGCGATGCAGGCCTTTGCCTCGCAATTTGATTTTATCATGGTCGATGAATACCAAGATACCTCACCACTGCAGGTTAAGATTTTAAACCAATTAATGCAGGATAAATTTCAGTTTATCGTCGGCGACCCGCAACAAAGTATTTACCTATTCCGTGGCGCCAGATCTGAAGTTTTCACGAATAAAGAAAAAGAAATTAATAAACAGGGTTATCCAACGACGCAAAGAATGCAGAATTTTAGATCGCATGCACGCTTGATGACATTTATGAATGACTTCTTTAAAGGTTATTCAAGCCAGTTTATGCCGATGCAAACAAAGAATGACGACTTTACACCTAGAAATTTTCCAGAAGCGTCTTTTGTAACAACAGTTGAATTTGAATTTGGTGCGATTGTCACGCAAGCCATGAATTTGCATAAAAAAGGTATTCCTTTTTCAGATATCACAGTTTTATTTAAGAAAAACTCAGATATCTTAGAATTTGCTAAATACGCCAATCAGTTTAATTTACCGGTGCAAGTACAAATTTCTAAAGGCTTTGAAGATAAATCAGAAGTCGGCGATTTACTGGCGTTACTGCGCTTTTTAATTAACCCTTTTGATAACCATAATTTAATTCGCTTAGTACGTGCGCCTTGGTTTGCGATTTCAGATCAGGAAATCATTCAGCTACGCCAAGACGAAACAACAACATCGTTCTGGTTGCAGTTAAAAAAGAAAAATCATCCGGTTTTTCAAAATTTAAAAGCTATTGAAAAACAGTACCTTGAAAAAGGCGTTTCCGAGGCTTTATTTTATTTTATCAGCCATTCTATTTTTTTAGATTCTTCAGCGCATTTTGATCCAACATCTCTACGTGAAGCCAATGTCTGGAAGTTTATGCAGACCGTAATGGCTAACGAAATGCGTGCCGATTTTAACTTAAGTGATTTTGTTAATCATGAACTAACGCAATTTAACTCAGACCTTTCTTCGTCAGATGGAGAAGGTGTTCCGTTATTTGCAGCTAACCGTGTTTCACTTATGACCGTGCATGGTTCAAAAGGTTTGCAGTTTAAACATGTCATTATCAGTGGTTTTAATTTAGCTGTTAGAAATTCAGGAACCGAAGTTTTTACTTTTGACGAAGACACAGCTCAGTACGCTTTAAAAGTACAGCTTCCGCAATTCGATAAAGGGTTTGCTACGACTTGGGCTGATTTAGTGTATCAAAAATTTTTAACACGCGCGCGCGAAGAAAATGACCGTGTTCTTTACGTGGCGATGACCCGTGCGATTGATTCGTTAACGTTAATTCGCGAACAGGTTAAAAAAGATCCGCCAAAGAATTCTTGGTTAGAAAAAATCAATTGGATTCCTGAACAGTTCGAATCAGATAAATATGGCGTTGAATTTTTAGATATTAATGAAGAACCGCAGCCTTTACAGCTAGAAGTTCAAAAAGCGACACAAACACTTAAGCCCCTAAATCTTGAAAAAGACTACCGCGTATCAGCCGGGGTTACGAGTTTACTCTCAGCAGAGCTTCCATATGAAAAAGAAGCCACAAATGCCAAAGCTGATCGTTTAGCTGAAGAACTCAGTGAACAAACTGTTAAAGCCTACAATAAAACACAAAAAGGAACTGATCTTCATAAGTTCTTTGAATCGTTAAAATACAACTCTATTGCTGAAGTGGCGCAAGGTTTGCCAGACGCTGACCGCAAAGCTTTACAGTGGTTAACCGATCAAAAAGAAGTTAATCTTCGTGAAATGTTTGATCGTGGTCATGTTGAATGGGGTTTTGGTTTAAAAGTTAAATCCGGCGGGCAAACCCGCATGGTACAGGGGCAGATCGATGCATGGGGCTTTGTCGGCGATGATTTGTATATTCTTGACTATAAAACAGGAAGCACGAAATACTTAGACAAGGCCTTTGATCAGTTACGGGCTTATGCGGGTTGCTTAAAACAAATGGGATTGGTGAATAAAAACCAACGTATTCGTTTGGCGGTGATTTATCCGTTTGATCAAGTGGTGAAGTTTCAAGATATTTTCGAACAAGATGTACACCTGGAGTTTGCAACATGAGATTTTTAAGACGTCAGTACTTCATTTATCCTGAAATTCAAAAACCCTTAATGATGCAAATCTTCGTAGGCTTAACAATTCTATCGATCATTCAGATGGCTGGCATTTATCTAGCTATGAAATGGATGGGGCAGCAAGTGGCGGCCGATATCAGTATCGTGGTTGACTACCGCGTTTTAGGCCCGTGGAAGCAGTTTTTATATTTATCAATTATTCTTCCGATGATTTTAAATTTAGTGATCGGCATTTTTATCGTGCTTTACACATCAAACAAATTTGCAGGCCCGTTATTTCGTTTAGAGCGTGAAATCGACCGCTACTTAAGCGGCGAAACAGACAGTATTCAGGTTAAGTTTAGAACAACTGATTACTTACATTCACTGGCGCAAAAAATTAATTCGATCGATCAAAAATCTAAACGCCAGCAAAACTTAACTTAAAAATGACGGCACAGGCGTACTTTAGAAATTTAGGTATAGGTGTTTCTTGGTTTGAACGCTTGGTGCTTATTCCTGCTTTAATCTACATGCTTAATAAAGCCGGCGAAATTTATTCGCGTGTGGGATTTCAAAAATCGCTTATCGTTTTCGTATTGGTTTTTTATATTGCCGGTAAATGGGCTTATCAATATTGGGTAAAACCTTTGTTCTGGAAAAAGAAAGAACAAAGGCAAGGGTGGGTGACTCTGTTTTTAGATTATGACCGCGCCAACAGCCCACAAAGTTCGTTATCATTGCAGAAAAAATTAATCGCTTTAGCTTTACTGGGTTTTACCGCTATGGTAACTGGCACGATCTTTTTGATGTTTTTAATTACTGGCCATTACGAAATTAAATTCTTCTTCTTAACGGCCATCGTTTTTGTAATTTCATTTCGCTATTTCTCATACTTCGTTAAAAGCTTATCGTAAAAATAAAAAAGGCCCGGTATTTACCGAGCCTTCAAGAGAAGGATTATTTGATCTAACTCGTCTTAGTAGTTAGGAACTACGTTTAATACATCGATTAAATCCGCAGTTTTTTCGCTCAGAGTTTGCTCAAGTTCAGCCATATCTGTATCCCATAAGTAGTTCTCAGCAGCAGATAACGCTGGGCCAGCTGGTTTTTCTTCGCCTTTTGCACGTCTTCCTAAGATGTCTTTGATTAAAGCGTCAGTAAGACCAAGTTTTGCAACCTCTTCCTGAACTTTTAATCTTGAAATTAAGTAGTGTGCTACTTGGTTTTCAGGATTCGCGATATATTTTAAATCACCAATCGTTGTTTCTAACGTATCTTTAGTTACAGCTGTGCTGATTGGGTTTAATACGTTCGCTTTATGAACTTTGAATAAGTCAGCAAATGCGCGGCCTGAGTTAACTGAAGTTAACGTGCTTTGCATTTGAGTCGAAATCGTTTTCATAAATGTTTGAGCGAATAAACTTTCGTTCGCTGGTACACCTAAGGCTTTCGCGATTTGTGGCACGATAGCTTCAGGAATAATGTTCGAACGTAAAGTATCAACCGCAACGTTACCAGTTACTAACGGTAAACCGTTTTTATCCTGGATAGTTACTTCAGTCACAGTTTGATTTAAAACTAAGTTTAAGCTCATATCTGCGATTTCACCTTGAAGTTCAGCGATATCAGTATAGTTATCAGTCACTTTATCAAAGCTGTAAGAGCCAAGTTTACGACCGAATAAATAACGGGCTGCTAAAACTTTATCTGGCCAGATACCACGTACATCGATTTGATCAAGGTACGAATTTGTTGAATTCATGCTTTTCTTAGACTGGAACGATTTACCGTAAGAACCAACAACCGTGTAAGCTGGGTTTAACGGAACTTCATAACAAGTCGCCGCATCTTTATTTAAGTTCGATAAAGTCTCAACAGCGATGATTTGATTTGGCGCTGCCGTTTTTGCAATCGCACAAGTCATATCAGGCATTGTTAATACTTTCATGAAGAAACGAGCCGATACTTTAGTTGCTTCATTTAAGTCTTTTAAGAAGGCAATCGATTCCCATTCAGGAGCATCATCTGGAAGATCGTACATCGATTTGATTCTTTCACGCACTTCAAAGAATGTACGTAAGTTATCAAATGTGTAATCAATCGCGCCAGCATAGTTAAGATCGCCAACCATACTGAAGTTGATTCTTCCGTTTCTGAAGTTACGTAAGAAGTATCTTGATTCGTAGCTTTCAATTAATTGATTCGCAATTTCAAGGTATGAAGTACCAGCATCAAAACGTTTACAACCTGCATTGGCACCTACGTGCTCATCTGTACAGTACATGTAATTTTTAAGTTCAAGTTTTGTTTCTGATTTTTCAGCAAGTTTTTCTTCTAAAGTGCTTTCAAGTTTCACCATAGTACCGCTAACAGTTTCAACCTCGCGGTTGTAACCGAAACGTAAAGCGGCAACGTCGTATTTACCTAAAGCCACTAAGTTATCTAATTCATTTGAACCGTATTCCATAGCTGAACTGTATGGGCTTTCGTGATCCATATGGTGGGCAGCTAATTCTTCGCCTTTATAGAAGTTCTCTTTATCTTCAGAACCAGAGAAGTTATGGCGTAAACCTAAGTTATGTCCTAATTCGTGAACCAGAACAGAAACGAAAGTCGCTGGTAAAATGATGTTCATGATACGTTGTTTTTCAGAAGAAGATAATTCTTCCCAAGGGCGTAAGTCATCGCCAACGATTTCAGAAACACCGGCACTTAATTTACCATCAACACCTAAAGCTTCTGGCATATATAAACAGTGTTTAGAAGCGGCATAGATAGCATCGCTAGTTTTTGCAGTCGTAAACTTAGTATAGTTTTTAAGTGTTTTTTTGATGGCACTTAAATCTTTAACTGTAAAGTTCGAACCTTTGCCAACTGTTAAGTTAGATTTAGTCAGAGCTTTCGCTGTTTTAGCAGCTTGTTTTTGTTGTGCAGCTGCTTGATTCATAGCTGGAATAAAAACATTTTTACCAACAGTGAACGGTACAGCTTTAGCTTTTGAAGATTCAGCAAGTTTGCTACGACGTAAATCATCGTAAGTGTACTTGATGTAAGTCTCAAGAATACCTTTATACATGATCACGCGACCACTTAAAATTTCACCAGTTAATGGGTTAGTCGCTGTAGGGCCGTAACCAAGAACGCTAGAAGCTGAAGGGTCTTCAACTAATACGATCATGCTGTTTGTGATGTCACCTGGAACTTGACCACTGTTATCATGTAACTTCACGCGGAAGTTAACATTTGCTTCAGCTAAACCTTCGTTAATACGGTCAAATGCAAGGTAAGTCGCCGCACGAACGTCAGCATTTTCAGGTTTGGCATAGTTAGCATCTAAATAGTAATCAATCGTTTTGCGATTTGGATTCCAGTGGTTCATTAACACTTCTTTGTCTTTTTCAGAAGAGTTGTTGTCCACATCCATTTTAACATTTTCAGTTGAAAAGAAACCGAATGTACCGTCGTCAGTTGTCGGGTATTTAACGGCTTTAAAATCCTGAGAAGCAATCGATTTAAGTTTCACAAAAGAGTAATGGTAAACTTGTGAAAAGTTTAAATCAGAAAGTTTGTTAAGTTGCGATACGCAATCAATTCCGGCTGTGAAAGTTCTTTCAACCTGGAAGTTGATTTTATCGCCTTTCATTTCATAACCTAAGAACTTGCTGCTTGATTCACGGTAGCAGTTACCAGTGAATAAGTTTTCAAGTTCGATAGGTAAAGTGTTTGTCTCGATAATTCTGGCGTTATCAAAATCAGGTTTAAATTCAGAACGGGCGTTCCATTTTAAATCTGAATCTTTTGTTTCAGATTGAGTGCAATCGCCGTATTTATCTTCAGCACATTTAAATTGAATATGCTCAACCGGGATTTCCATCACCAGCTTTTTATTTGTTGCGTTGGCATCAAAGCGTGATTCACGGTCAAGCTCTAACACTTGAAGCGTTTTTTCAGTGAATTGAAACTTAACCAGTTTTTCTTCACCTTGCCAGTAAGGGCGGGCTACGTCAGATGTACGCGTTGAATTTGCTGTCGAAGGAACATAAAGATATTCAGCGGCCGTGTCGATTTGCGATTTGGCGTGAACATCGTCATGGTTATCGTAGTCATAAGCCACTTTTTTTGTACAACCGGCAAAGATTGCCAGCGACATTAAAAAGGCTGCCCCAATTCTCGAGTGTTTATATGGTTTCATGTTCCCTCTCTCTTTCGTATTCATTTTCTTTAATCCTTAATCTCTTAAACTTTTAAACTCTTAAATTAATATGAAAAATTCATCGCTACATTTAGCTCTGCTGTTTTTTTATCAGTAAAGCTGATGTTTGAATCAATACCGTTGGCCTTTAAAGCACTGCCACCGTTAGAGATTCCAGTTGAAATACTGAAGTTATCAGATAAGCCGTAATCTAAATCGATCGACGTATCGTATGAGTATTTTTGGTTGTTATCGTAATTAATTGCTGTTCTGTAGTTGCCCGCGATACTTAACGTTAAGCTATCAGTAAATTGTAAATCTAAAGTAAGACCTTGAGTAATACCGTAAGCATTGTTGTTAGCGCCATCTGCGTTGATGTTGTATTCATGAAAGTTACGTTGAACAGCTAACACTCCACCCATTGTAAATGGAAGAACAGTGTTTTTGTTGTTGTAACGTAATGAAGTTCCCACAGCTACAGCGCCTCGTAAGCGGTCTGTTAATTGAGAATCACGGTTCGTCGGAACGATTCCGTCAAGGCGGTTACTCCAAGTTAAATTTGGATTAATTTCAGCTGTTTTATTTGAAAGGCGAAGAGTCGTATTCGACATATAGAAGTTTTCAGCGCCTTCGTGATCTTTAATAAAATTAGTACGAATAGAAAAAGTCGTCTTATCTGTTAGTTTTGCTGACGGAATTAACGATAAAGACGTTGAAGAAGCTTTGTCGTATTCGCCTTCAGCATACATATTAGAGGCATAAGAAAGAGAAGCATCTAAACCAAAGATCTTTTTAGGTGGCGTGGCAGTGACTACGGCCGTTGATGTATTCTTTGAAGGATTTACATCGGCTGCAAAAGATTTCGACGCCAAAAGGACACTGGCTAAGATTGAGACAACTACCGCTAATAGTGTCACTCTCGGTCTCAAAATCAATGTATTGCTCATTAAAGCCTGCATACGTTCCTTCTGGGCTGGAATCAAAATTTCCAACCAACTCTTGTTATGGAACTATGCGAGACGCGTGCCTAAAGAATTTAACAAACTTGAGTTTTCCCCCTAATATTGTGTCATATGAAATTTATCGTTTACACGGACGGCGCTTGCTCAGGCAACCCAGGCCCTGGCGGCTGGGGAGCTATTGTAGGCTCAATACTGGGAAAAAAAGTAGAAATTAAAGAGCTCGGCGATAGTGAGTTTGCTACGACAAATAATCGCATGGAATTAGGCTCTGTACTGGCAGCTCTTCAGTACATTGATCAACAAGTAAATAACTCTGATTTTTCAATCCAGATTTACACTGATTCTGTCTATGTCATTAAAGGAATCACGCAGTGGGTTTTCGGGTGGAAAAAACGTGGCTGGAAAAACGCTGAAGGCGCTGATGTAGTAAACCAAGATATTTGGGAAGCTTTAGATGCTGTAGTCTACAAATTACAGAAGAAAATGAATAACAAAATTAAGTGGGATTATGTGCGCGGCCATCAAGGTACTCCGGGTAACGAACGCTGTGATAAAATCGCTGTGGCCTTATCTAAGAATGATTATGTGAATCTGTATCATGGCTCGGGTGAGAACTATCTTTTTGATATTTTGACACCACCTCCGACGGAAGCCTTACCTGAAAATAAATTTACTAAGGCTGAAAAACCTAAAACTCAGTGGTATGTGGTTTTAAAAAATGGAGTGATTACTCGGTTTAAAACTTGGTCTGAGTGTGAGGCTTCTGTGAAGGGGGCTCCTGGGGTTAAGTTTAAGAAGGTTACTTCTGAGGCTGAGGAAGCTGAGCTTCTCAAGTCCTGGGGAAAATAATTTAATCCGACTTATCGCGATTTCAGTAGAATTTTTAGGGTTGATTTGGCCTGTCTAGCAGATAGCATATAAAGTATTGGTTCGTTAGGATATCGGTAGGTAGTATGGAAAGTAGTATTTCGAGATATAAAAATATTTCGCGGGCAAAGCAAAAACTTAAGGAAATTTTTGAAAACCGTAGGACTGTGTTGTTAGTTCATTATTCCTGCGAGAGCTTTGTTGACAATACCAAGGGATCTCATCGTGTTACCTCTATTGCTGTAAGGCGCTTTGATGATGGGCAGACAAAATCCTTTTCAATTTTTCAAGTTGCTGAAGAACTTAAAATTACCAATGTTAACCAAGAATACGAAAAAATTGAATTTCATTTACTGAAAAGATTTTTTGATTATGCCAAAACACATGAGCATAGCTTGTGGGTGCATTGGAATATGCGTGATATTAATTATGGATTTTCTGCTCTTGAGCACCGTTATACAGTGCTAGGAGGGACTCCTTTTATTTTACGTGATGAAAATAAATACGATCTTCCTAGAATTTTATATGCTAGATTTGGAAAGGGTTATGCTGCGCACCCACATCTTGAAAGTTTAATGAACACTAATGGATTTACGAATAAAAATTTTTTAAATGGACAACAAGAGGCTGACGCTTTTAAGGCAGGGGAGTATTTGAAGTTGCATCAGTCGACTCTGCGAAAGGCTGATTTATTTGACAATATTCTAAACCAGTTAGAAGAAAATTCTTTAAAAGTTCAAGTCAATTTTTTTCAAATCTACGGATTAAATCCGGGGTCGTTGCTTAAGGCTATCAAAGAACATTGGCTGTTTACTGCTCTAATCGTTGTGTCTTCGGCAGCAGTAGCAATAGCTAGATTGCTCTCTCTTTTTTAATATGTCTGATACTAAGAACTGTCATTACATTCCAAAGCATCTTATCAAACCATGGAGTATTAAACCTGGAAAAGTTCGAAAGTTTACTTTTGCAACTAAAGAATTTGAAGAGGAAGATATAGAAACCCTCTTTGCGAAAGAGTTTCTTTTTACACAAGAGCAAGAAAATTTCTTTAATAAACACATTGAAACAATTAGTAAACAAGAACTTTTGTCGATTCAAGATCCGAAGTATAAAACTAAAAAGCGAAAGAATTATAGAGCATTGGTTTTACTATTATGGGATTTAGTGGGTCGACAGGTGGCAGTAAAAAACGGAAATTTATCCGCAGTTAACTATTTAACCGGATTAAATGTTTCCCAGTTGGAAGAGCTTACTCAGGTTATTGAATCCCAATTTACCTTGTGTGTGGCTACAGTTCCTGCAGATGGAAAACTGTCGTTTCCTAATACTTTTATTCTTTCGGCTTTCGAACCTGCTACCCAGAATATTGTTTTTGGTATTCCATTTAGTGGGAATCATATTTTATTAACTGTTCCGCATGGCGCTGATCTGGCATATCTGGATAAATTATCCAAAAATCATTTTTTTATTAACAACTCTGTCGGTGGGGACAATACTGATTTTATACTGGTGCATCCCGATGTGTCGCTGACATCTGAGTTGCCCGATAAATTGATTCAGGCAAGATCGAATAATCAAACGATGATGAGCCAAATTCGCGATTTTCGAAAAAAAGTAGAAGAGATTTATAAGGCTGCGGACCTTCAGTTGCCGACTCCAAACTATTGAACTAAATTTTCGTATTCTAGCAGGGTTGTTGTGTAGTTGCCTAAAGCGTTGATGGCGGCTACTTCGGCTTGGATTTTTTTGTTGAAGGCGTCGATTAGGAAGCTGATGTCGGTTCTTCCTTGGAAGTAGGTTACGTTTAACTGCTTAACCGCTTCTGTTCTGTATTTGACTACGTTTTGTGTTGTTTCGACGTTGGCGTAGGCGTTTTCTAGTTTTTGTCTGGTGTTTTCGATTTGCTGTTTTAAATCGGCTTCGGCTCTGGCGAATCGGGCTAGTTCTACTTCTTGAGTAGCACGGCGTAATTGTTTTTCGGCTTTGTTTAAATCATCGCCAAAGAAGTAATCTAATTTTACACCGATGATGTATTTATCTTTTGGATCATCTTTCATTTCGTTGAATGATTCAGATTGTGACGGATCTAAGCCTTGGCCTGTGTACTTGCCGTAGACACTAACTTTCGGGTGATCTTTTAGGCTTGTTGATTCATAGCTAGCTACGGCTGATTCAGTTTTTAATTGTTGAACTTTGTATCGGCGCAATGATTTTACGTCGCCTTGAAATTTGATCGGTAGCGGTTTTACTGTGTTTTGTGGTATTGTTAATTCGATTTGTTGTTCAGTTGGAATATTTAACGCAGTCTTTAGCTGCTGAAGGTTTGTTAATAGCGCGTTTCTATCTTCTAACCAAGTTTGTTTGCGAGTTTCATATTCGGCTAGGGCTTGTTCAACTTCGCCAGCGCTGGCGTAGCTATTGGCTTTTTTACTTTTAACGTTGGCTACTAAGCGGCCGTATTTTTTTAACAGATCTTCATTTTCTTGAACTGATTTTTGGCTGGCTTGCACTCTCCAGTATAAAGCCAGAACATCTTTTGTGTTATCTAGAAGATCGATGTCTGTTTGAAGGCGTGTGCGTTCAACTTCAATTTTTGCGGCTTTTAAAGCCTGCATTTCGCTATTTGAAAAAATATAGGGGTAAATATTTTGTTCTACACCTAGAGTATAGTAGTTCTGGGCGTAGTTTGTCGTATTTGAATCGTAATCGACGTTTGTGTACTCAAGACTTGTTGCTGTACCTGTATAAAAACGTTTGCTTAAGATCAAAGTTTTTTTCGTTTTGTCAGAATCAGGAATTGCAAACGTTGAAACAGATTCAGTCTTATCTTTTTCTAATGAATAATCGAAGTTTAAATTTAAACGGTAACTTCCGTTTAAAGCTTGATACGTGAATTCGCTAGAAAGGTTACGGTTTTCAAGTTCTTGGTAATTTAAGCTTTGCGATTGAACTAGTCGAATTACATCATCTTCGCTTAATTTCAGAGGAGAAACATCTGACATAGCGGGTTGTGAAACTAAACACAACATCGACAAAGCGATGTTTCTTACATAGGATTTATTCAAAGCTGTAAACATACACTTCGGAGCTTAGCATGCGAATTTCTGATATCTCAATTAAAAATCCTGTTATGGCATGGATGATCATGGCCTTTCTTATGGTGTTCGGAGCGATCTCGTTTTCACGCCTTGGTATCAGTCAGTTTCCCGATGTGGATTTTCCGTCAGTGAACGTATCGATTGCTTTGCAAGGCGCTTCGCCAGAAGTGATTGAAACAAATGTTGTTGAACCGGTTGAAGATGTATTAACAACTTTAGAAGGCATTAAAGGTTTAAGTTCTTCGAGCCGCAGTGGTGTAGGTAATATTTCAGTCGAATTTGATTTAGACCGTAATATCGATGCCGCCCTACAAGAAGTACAAACCAAAGTTTCACAAGCGCAGCGCCGTTTACCAAAAGATGCAGATCCTGCAATTATCACAAAATCAAATCCTGATGATCAGCCGATTATTTGGCTTGCGGTCACTTCTGATTCTGGCGATCGCCGCGAATTAATGAAATACACACAAGAGTACTTAAAAGATCAATTCACTTCAGTTTTGGGCGTTGGTGATATTCAGCTGGGTGGTTTTACTGACCCGATCTTACGAGTGCAAGTGCTGCCAGAAAAATTAAACCGCTACAATATCACGGTGCTTGATGTGATCAACACGATTCAAGCCGAGCATAGCGAACTTCCAGGCGGGCAAGTTGAAAACGCAAAAAATGTTTTTAATGTGCGTGTAAAAGGCGAAGCTAAAACCTTAGAAGAATTCAGAAGTATTATTATTTCTAAACGTGCCGGGCAAACAGTTGCAGACCCATCACTACGTGTACGTTTATCAGATGTGGCAAAAATTGATTTAGCTTTAGCTGATGATAAACGTTTTTCGCGCTTTAATGAAAAATTGGCTGTAGGTATCGGCATTAAAAAACAACGTGGCACAAATGCCGTGGCCGTTGCTCGCGCAGTTAAAGAGCGTATGGAAGAAATTAAAAAAAATCTTCAGCCAGGTTATCACTTAAGTGTTAACTTCGATACGACTCAATTTATTGAGCGCTCAATCTCTGAATTAAATAAGCACTTACTGATGGCCGTGATTCTAACAGCCTTTGTGTGCTGGTTATTCTTAGGAAGTTTCACGGCAACGGTTAACGTACTTTTATCAATTCCAACATCGATCTTAGGAACTTTCATCGCACTTTATTTCTTAAAATTTACCTTAAATACTTTTACGCTCTTAGGTTTAACTTTAGCGATTGGTATTGTCGTCGATGATGCCATTATGGTGTTAGAAAATATTTTTAGATATAACGAACGTGGTAAAAACCGCATTGAATCAGCGATCATTGGTTCACGTGAAATTACATTTGCAGCTATTGCGGCAACGGCTGCGGTTATTGCGATTTTCTTACCCGTGGCCTTTATGAAAGGTATTATCGGTAAATTCTTTTTACAATTCGGGGTTACGATCTCATTTGCGGTATTGTTGTCACTGCTTGAAGCTCTAACAATTACGCCAATGCGTTGTGCTTCGTTTGTTCAGCACTCACACCGTACAACTAAAATCGGTAAAGCTTTTGATTTATTCTTTGACAAGCTTACGCAAAAATACAAACACACACTAGAATGGACTGTGGTTCATAAATGGAAAGTGTTTATCGGTTCTGTTGTTTTAATGGTGCTTTGTTTTGTGTTAGTTAAATTTATCCCGAAAGAATTTACGCCGCCGCAGGAATCAGGTTTATTAATGACTCGTATTAATTTACCGACGGGTACAGCTTTTGCGGTGACTAATGAAACAACCAAACAAGTTGAAAAGTTATTATTAGCTAATCCCAATGTTTCACAAATCTACTCAAGTGTGGGTGGTTTCTCAGGTTCTGGAGCAGATACTAATACTGCGATGATGTTTGTCTCTTTAAAACCAAAAGCTGAACGTACGATTTCACAAGAAGAATTTGTCAAACAAACGCGTGAACAATTAAAATCGATCGTTAAAGGCCGTGTGACGATGCAAGATCCAACGTCACGTGGTTTTGGTGGTGGTGGCCGTGGTTTTCCGGTGGAATTTGTGATTAAAGGCCCTGAATGGCAAGAGTTAGAAGCGCAAGCTGATCAGATGATGGAAGATATGAAAAACAGCGGCCTAATGATCGATGTGGATAGTAATTTACTGCAAGGTTTACCAGAAATTCAAATCGTGCCAGACCGCGACCGTGCCACAGCAACCGGTGTCAGTGTGAACAGTGTAGCGAGTACGATTAATGCCATGATCGGTGGCGTACGTGCCGGTCAATACGCTGACGGTGGTAAACGCTACGATATCCGTGTGGATTTACAAAAAACTGACGATCAAATCAAAGATTTAGAAAAACTTTATATTTCAAATTCAAAAGGTAATTTGCTTCCGTTATCGAGAATCGTTGAATTTAAAAAAACAAAAACGTTACAACAGATCAATCGTGATAGCCGTTTACGTTCGATTTCTATTTATGCCAATGTGAATAAGGGCGTAAAAACCGAAGACGCCATGAAGTTTGTGCGTGAAAAAGCTAAAAACTTAAAACCAAGATACTTTATCGAAGAATTCGGAACATCTAAATCACAAAAAGAATCGTTCCAAGGGTTAATTGCGGCCCTTGTTATGGGTTTACTTGTTGCCTATATGATTTTAGCGGCGCAATTTAATTCATTTATTGATCCGGTGACAATCCTAATGGCGTTACCATATTCCATCGCAGGCGCGTTTATCGGATTATTCATCACGCAACAAAGTTTAAATATTTATTCGATGATCGGCGTTTTATTATTAATGGGTATCGTTAAAAAGAACTCGATCCTTTTGGTAGAGTTTGCAAACTTAGTGCGTGATCGTAAGGGTGGCGAAGAATCACCAGAGCAAGCGATGGTTGAAGCAGGGCCTACACGTTTACGTCCGATTCTTATGACCTCATTTGCCACAGTAGCCGGTGCGATTCCAACCGCTATTGCCACAGGCGAAGGCGCAGAGCTAACTCGTTCAATGGCTGTGACGATTATCTTTGGCGTATTATTTTCAACGTTATTAACCTTATATGTGATTCCGGCTTTATATGTGATGTTTGAAAAATTCAAAACACGCAGTAAAAACCAACAAGAAGTGAAAAAGGCTTTCGCTTCAGCCGGTAACGAAGGATTGGAGTAAAGATGATTTCAGCAAAAGCTTATGGCGTAAATGATAGTAAAGCGCAATTTCAACCGATGACGATCGAACGTCGTGATCCAAAACCAGATGATGTGGTGATTGAAATTGCGTACTGTGGAATTTGTCACTCTGATATTCACACAGCTCGCGGTGAATGGGCAGGTACTCAATATCCGTGTGTTCCGGGGCATGAAATCGTAGGCCACGTGATCGCTGTGGGTAAGAAAGTTAAAAAATTTAAACTTGGTGAAACAGTCGGAGTGGGTTGTTTTGTTGATTCATGTGGTAAATGTGCCCCTTGTAAATCAAACGAAGAACAGTTCTGCGAAAAAGGCACGACATACACGTATAACTCGCCAATAAAAGAGGGCGGCTACACTTATGGTGGATACTCTTCACATATCACAGTTAAGCAAGACTACGTTTTAAAAGTTAAAAAAGGTTTACCCCTTGATCGCGTGGCACCTCTTCTTTGCGCGGGTATTACGACGTATTCTCCGCTAAAACGCTACGGCACCAAAAAAGGTAAAAAAGTAGGTGTAGTAGGTCTTGGTGGTTTAGGTCACATGGCTGTAAAAATCGCCAAAGCTATGGGAGCTGAAGTTACAGTGTTTAGTACATCTCCAGAAAAAGCAGCTGATGCGAAAAAACTGGGAGCCAAACATTTCGTTTATTCAAAAGAAAAAGCGAACTTTCATCCGCTAGCCAAGAAGTTTGATTTAATCATTGATACAGTGTCAGCGACTCACAACTTAACACCGTATTTACAAACGTTAAAAATCGACGGCACAATGGTATTATTAGGTGTTCCACCAGAACCAAGCCAAGTGGTAGCCAGTGCTTTAATCGGCGGGCGTAAACGTTTAACAGGCTCATTAATCGGCGGTATTAAAGAAACACAAGAAATGTTAAATTTCTGCGCGACAAAAAAAGTTTTCTCAGATATCGAACTCATCGGCGCTGATAAGATTAACGAAGCTTATGATCGCACAGTAAGTGGTGATGTGAAGTACCGCTTCGTGATTGATGCTAAAACCTTTTAAAGCCAAGCCGAAAGCTCAACAACATTCTTCCCGTGCGGAATCTCTTCGCACGGGTAAATGTAGTGAGTGGCATACTCATAATCCGCTGAAGAAGCAAAAAGCTTCAACTTACGAAATTCGTTATCCTTGATAAGTAATTTAAAATTCGTAAAGCCTAAAAACCACAGACCGGTTCTTTGAATCGCACAAGCGCCGTGGGCTAAAATTTCTAACAAAGCTAAAACCAGATCACTGCTGATGTGTGCGGGTTGATGGCCACAAGCAAACTTCGATGAACGATTTTTGTAGCGTAGCCCAAAACCAATGGCTCCGTCGTTCGTTACCCAAATTTTAATATGTGGAAAATTATTTAATGACGACGATAAGACTAATTCAGTACGAACAAAATAATCGTCGTAAGGGCTTCCAATAAAGTTCACCTTTTCACTCATCGTTACGTGAGTGAACTGCTTTTTCGCAAACCAGGCTTTAATTTGCGCGACAATGTCGTGATGCTTGGTGAACTCTCTCATTACCAATAATCATAAATAAATAATTATTTGCAAGCAAGTAGCTTGTTATTTAAACAATTTATTTTGCTAATAATCCGTAGCCCACTAGGCCAGGAATTAAAATATACAGAATGCAGTCGCGTATAAGGTAATACACAAAGAAAATGGCAAAGAGCTTCCAGCCATGCTTTTTAAACGTGGCTTTCATGCCTAGCGTCTTAAAATCATGCTTCAATGTCAGGAAGAGGTCTTTGGCTTTCGAAAAAAGCGAGGAAGTCTTGTTTTGTGAGTGGTCTAAGGCCATGTTTGGCTCTTGCTTCGTCGCAACGGGGAACATGGACACCAGATTCATAACTGGCTTGAAAATTCCTGCAAGGCGACGGGCGATTAGAGTAGATTTCACAGGTAACAAACTCGCCGATTCGGCCTTTTAAGGCAATACATTTTGGGTGATGTTTATCGTCAGTGCCTTTAAGAATGCGGGCTCGATCAGAAGCATCGAGCCAATAGTTGGGAGGGACGGGGTGATCAGAATCGCCTTTTTCCGCTTCTCGCCAATAGAACGAAACGCGGTAGCTTGCGCAGCAAGCGCCACAAGATTGGCAAGGGTGGTTAGTCTTTTTCATAGTCCAACTGCGTCTCCTCGGCTTCCGCCGACCATGCTAAAATTGTGGCCTGCTTAAATATTACTTGTCAGCTTTTTCTTCTTCGCGCTCAGCTTTTTCTGCTGCTTTTTTAGCTTTCCACTCTTTTTTCTCGTCGCGTAATGATTTTGTTGAAGCTTTGCAGCCTTCAGAGATTTCGAAGTCTTTGTGTTCTTTTTTGTAAGCGTGAAGACATTTTAAAAGACCTGTTCCTACTTCTTTACCAGCGCAGCCAGCTTTTTCAGCGTCTGCAGAGCAAGCTTGAGTCACAGCGGCTTTGTGCTCAGCTGCTTTGGCTTTATGTTCAGCTTTTTTCTCATGGTTATTGGCAAATGCCATTGCTGAAGTTGCGATCACGATAATTGCTAATGCTTTTTTCATAGGTAATCTCTTTCTGCGTGTATACACGCTAATGGTTTTTGTGTTTACCGTACAATATTAGCCTAAATGAGTAGCTTTAAGGGCGCATGAACCCGGAATTAAAAAACATTAATTCTTAGAGCTTACCAGCTAAGCTATTAAAATCGTTGAATTAATCCTATGGTAAATTAATATGGCTTTGAATCAAACTGGACCAAAGTAATAAACTTTAACTCGGGGGATGTATGTCGAAGTTTCTTTTAGTGTTCTGTCTTTTTGTGTCTCAATTTGCGCTAGCCAATCTAAAAATCGGATTAGTTTTAGATAAAGGTGGCAAAGACGACAAATCTTTTAACTCAGCCGCTTACGAGGGCGCAAAAAAAGCAGAAAAAGAATTAGGTATCGAGCTTAAGTATGTTGAAGCCACAGATACGAATTCACTAGAAACACTTCACAGAAATTTCGCCCAAAAAAAATATGATCTGGTTATCGGTATCGGTTTTGCGCAAATGGACGCCGTTAAAAAAACAGCGGCTTTATTTCCAGATACAAAATTTGCGATTGTAGACGGTGAAGTATCAGCTAAAAACGTTCGTTCACTTTTATTTGAAGAGCACGAAGGTTCTTACTTAGTCGGAGCTGCTGCTGCGATGAAATCAAAAACGGGTGTTGTAGGTTTTATCGGTGGAATGGATATTCCTTTAATCAGAAGATTTCAAAAAGGTTTCGAAGCCGGTATTAAATCTGTAAATCCAAAAGCCACAATCTTAGTAAGTTACATCGGTGTGACTGGCGAAGCTTGGAATAACCCGGCAAAAGCTAAAGAAATCGCGTTATCACAAATCTCACAAAAAGCGGACGTGATCTTTCACGCTGCCGGCGCTTCAGGAGCAGGATTGTTTGATGCTGCGGCTGAGAAAAAAGTTTACGCGATTGGTGTAGATTCAAACCAAAACTGGGTAAAACCAGGTGTGGTTCTAACATCAATGTTAAAAAAGGTTGATGTGGCCGTATTTGAAACGATCAAGTCAGTTAAAGAAGGTAAATTCACAGCTGGCGTTAACCGTTTTGGTTTAAAAGACGGTGGTATTGACTGGGCTTTAGATAATAACAATAAATCATTGTGGTCAGCTGCCGAGATTGAAAAATTAGCGCAAGTTAAAAAATCAATCGTTGCTGGTAAAGTTTCAGTTCCTGATTATTACAAAACTAAAAAATAATCGATCATGTCAGTTTCAAACCTGATCGAATTCAATAATATCTCTAAAAGTTATGGGGACTGTGTGTCCCTAGAGCAAGTTCACTTTTCTATTTCTCTAAATCAGATTCACGCGATTATCGGCGAAAACGGCGCTGGTAAATCAACGCTTATGAAAGTTTTAGCGGGGATTGTGCCACCAACCTCTGGTGCTATGTCTTTACGTGGTAAGGCTTATGAGCCGCAATCAGCGCAAGACTCTTTTCGTGAGAAAATCGGTTTTGTGCATCAGCACTTTCAGTTGGCTGACGAGCTTACCGGTTGGGATCACTTAGAGTTAGTGGCGCGCACACAAAATATCGACCATAAAAAGCTTGTTTCTATCGTCCAAGAAAAACAGGCGAAGTTTAAATGGTTATTACCGTTAGATAAAAAAATTAAAGCTTACAGCATCGGTGAACAGCAAAGATTAGAAATCTTGCGTGTTTTAATTTTAGAGCCAGAGATCATTATCTTTGACGAGCCGACTGCGGTTTTAAGCCCTGATGAAATCGATGATTTTTTAAATTTCATGTTAGACCTAAAAAAACAGGGGCATACGTTAATTTTGATTTCGCACAAATTAAATGAAATTAAAAAAGTCGCTGATCATGTAACGATTCTTTGCCGCGGTAAAATGATTGCTTCTGACCGCGGAGAAAACTTCACTGTTGAACAAATGGCTGAAAAAATGATTGGCCGTAAACAACAGCCGTTAAAACAAGAAACAGTGAGCGAAACAGGTAAAGCCCACGACCTTCATTTGTTAGGTTTAAAACTTCATAACAATGAAATTTTAGGTGTGGCTGGTGTTGATGGTAATGGCCAAGAAGATTTTATTCATAAACTTCGCCAGAACATCGCTTTACTAAAGTTAAAATTCGGTGATATTTCAGAAGATCGTTACCGCTACAGTATTTACCCTTTACAAAACTTAGTTGAAAATTTCTTAATCCGTCACCGCGAAAAGTTCACACGTTTCGGATTAGTCAGTAAATCTTCGGTTCGTAAAGAGGTTGAAAAAATCATTCAAGAGTGGGACGTGCGCCCAGCTGATAGCGATAAAATCATGGGCGCTTTATCTGGTGGTAACCAGCAAAAGTTCGTGATCGGCCGCGAGCTTTGGCATAACCCCGATGTAATTTTAGCAGCTCATCCTTCACGCGGTGTTGATATCGGTGCGCAAGAAAAAATTCACCAAGCCTTACTTGATCAAAAGAAAGATCACCGAGCTGTTGTGTTGTTATCATCAGACTTAGACGAAGTTTTAAAACTATCAGATCGTTTTGTGATTTTATATAAAGGCGCTATTAAGGGCCCATATAAAAAAGGATCACTGAATAACAGTCAGATCAGTCAGATTATGAATGGTGTTGAGCTTAAAGGAGTCGAACTGTGAAACGTATTGATTTTTCAAGTTTGATCGGCTTTTTCGTCGGCGTTGCTTTAAGCAGTATCTTGGTTATTTTATTTAAAGAAAACCCAGGCGATGTTTTAAAAGTTTTAAGCGGAAGTTTTTTGCAGTCAAAATTCGACATGGGCTTAACGCTTTTCTATACAACGTGTTTTGCTTTTGCAGGTTTAGCGTTTTCAATTCCTTTTAAAGCAGGACTCTTTCACATAGGTGCCGAAGGGCAGATCGTGTTATCAGCGATGATGGCTGCGGTTATGGGAATTATTCTTCCTGAATCACTGGGCACATTCGGTATTGTTTTAATTTGTTTAAGTACAATGGTGGTCGGCATTTTATCAGCGCAAACAATTGCCTTTTTTAAAGTCTACAAACAAGGTCACGAAGTTGTCGTGGCTATCATGCTTAATTTTATATTTGCAGCGATTGCAACCTATGTAATTTTACAAAACTATCAAAACACTGAATCACAAAACCCAGAAAGTGCTTTAATTAACCAAGCCTTTCAAGGCGCGAAAGCCGATGGTATTAAAACATTCTTTGAACAATCAGCCGTGAGCAGTTTTTTACTGTTAGCCGTTTTAAGTTGTTTAGCTGTTTGGTTTTTTGAAAAGAAAACCAAATGGGGCATGGAAATTAAAGCTTTCGGTGAAAACCCAACAGCGGCAGAGCGCATGGGTATTTCAGCTAAGAAAGTGAATTTTTTAAGCCTTGGTATTGCAGGATTTTTCTCTAGCCTTGTGGGCTTAACAGAAGTTTTAGGCAGCGCATTTCAGTATAAAGTGGGTTTTTCTCCGGCGTATGGTTTTTTAGGAATCGTGGTGGCTTTACTTGCGCAAGGGCATCCGATTGGTATTTTATTTTCAAGCTTTATCATGGCGGTGCTTCATAAAGGGGCATCTGATTTAGATTTAGAAACGCAGTTTTTAACTCGTGATTTTTCTAAGGTGTTACAGGCGATCATTATTTTTTGCGTAGCTGGTGCTGTTTACTTAAACCATAGAAGGAAAAAATCATGAGCCCAGAGATTCTTTTAGGTTTAGTTCTAGCTACAGTTCGTATGTCGTTACCGATTTTATTTGCGGCGAGCGGCGGGTACTTTTCAGAAAAATCCGGTGTGGCGCAAATCGCTTTAGAGGCGTACTTGTTAATCGGTGCGTTCACGGCAGCCGCTGTGGGTTTTCATACGCACTCATTGATTTTAGCTTACGTGGTAGCTGCTTTAGCAGCGGCTGCGATGGCGCAGATTTTTAATATTCTGATTTTTAAATTTAAAGCCAATTCAATCGTTGTTGGAACAGGTATGAACTTACTTGCGATGGGTATTATTCCCATTGTGAGTAAAACATTATTTGAATCAACAGGTTCAACGCCGGCTTTAGACACTTCAGAGGCTGCGTTAAAACAATCATTAACCATGGTTAGCGTTACAACAGTATCGATGATGGCGTTATGTTATTGGATCGCTGAAAAATCAAACTGGGGCTTACAAATTAAATTTGCCGGCGAAAAATCTGAAGCCTTAACAAGTGTTGGGGTAAACCCGATCAAACGTCGTTGGCAGGCGGTTACTTTATGTGCGTTAATCACTGGTATCGGTGGAGCGATTTTATCAACATACTTAGCTTCAAGTTATTCACCGTTAATGAGTGCCGGGCGCGGGTTTATCGCTTTAGCTGCGGTGATCTTTGCAGGCTGGAATTTACGTAAAGCGTGGTTAGTTGTTTTATTCTTTGGTTTTGCAGAGGCGATTCAGATTCAGTTACAGAATATGAATTTATCGGTAAAGATTCCAAATGAATTTATTCAAATGCTTCCGTACTTAGCGACATTAGTAGCGCTGCTGCTTCTTCGTAATAAGCAGCAGGCTCCAAAAGAAATTTCTTAAGATTTAGATTTATTTAACTCGCAAAGAAGTTGAGTCGTATTGCCATTTTCTTCAACCAAAGTGGCTTTTCTTGGCATACTTGGGCTTGTTGTTTGGTTAATGCTAAAAGACATTCCGTTTTCTCCACGGTAAACCGTAGCGCCACCAGCTAAGCCTGGAACGGGCTTGTCTTGTTTTACGATATAGGTCTCGGTTTTAGTTTTTGAAAGAGTACTTCTTGTTACGCGAATTTGAGTAAGGCCCGCGATTCCGCCTTGTAACATTTGAACTTTCATTGTTACTGATTTAGAAGACATCATTGCACGTTTACAGTTGTAACGTACCGTGATCATATCAGCACCTGCAGCCATAACTGAAGAAGCCGTTAAAGAAACCATTAAAGACACCATTAATTTTTTCATGAGGAACTCCTTTTAAGTCATTTGTTAAAGCGATGTATTTTTAACAAATGTGGTGACGAAGTTCGCCTGTAATAATTTTGTACAGTGATTTTTACCTAAGGCTTCGCTAATAGCGAATATATTAGAAATTAAGCTGTGTCGTAGCTAAAGGACCCGTTAATGTTAACGTTACAGGTTTGCCATCAGTGGCTGGCGTTGAAACCGGAAATAACACTGAATAGGCTGAAGACCAACGGTTATGAAATGGGTATAAGGCTTCAACATCTAAGAATAAAGATTTAATTTTTGTCACTTTACCTTCGTAACGTTGGCCACCAACATCAAGATAAACTTTCCAAGATGTTTTATTAAAAGCTAAATCATCATGTTTACGTTCAGGCGTGTAAAAGCTAATAAAAAATTCTGTGCTATCAGAGTGTTTAGCGATGATTTTGCCTTTTTCTTCTTTATATTTTTCTAAATTCCATTGTTGAAGTTTAGCTTGGTAAGCGACTAGGTTTTCGCTCATATCAGCGTCTAAACGTGTCGCTTGCACAGTCAGTTTATTATAAAGACCATCATAAACTTCTTGTTTTTGCGTTTTTGTTTCAACGTAATCTTCATATTCAGAAGTTGAAATATCTTTAATGCCTTCTGGTGTTGGTAAGCGGTGTACGCAACTTAAAACAATAAATGGTAATAAAGCTAAGAAGATTTTTTTCATGATATTTTCCTATTTATGTCTGTTGCAGAAATCGATCACAAGTTTATACACATCTTCACGCACGATATCGTTGTAAAGTTCGTGAGTTCCGCCTTCATAAATTTTTAATTCTTTATCTGTCGCTGCTAAGTTATCAAAAAATACTTTAGCTTGTGCCGTTGAAACAACCGGGTCGTTATCTGAAATATGTAATAACGTAGGTAAAGTAATGCTTCCAGCTGTTGTGATAATACGTTCAAACTCACGTTTAAAACCTAAATACACACCCGCTGAAATTTTACCATGACGGTATGTATCTTGTTCGTACTCTTTGATCACTTCTGGATCACGGGTTAACTGTTCATTTTTAATTTCGTTACCTAAAGTTAATTTCGGCAGTAAAGAATTTAAAATTTCAGAACCTGAATCTTTCCAGGCAGGTACTGGAACACTCACGCCAAACAGCGGAGAACTTAAAACTTGCGCGTTAAACTGGTCATATTTTTTTTCACGAAGGGCGCACGATTGAACTAAGCCCCCCATAGAGTGAGCCAGTAAAATAACGGGCTTGTTTTTAACAGAATCAATTCGTAAACATTCTTCTAAAAACAGGTGATAATCTAAAACATATTCATCAACGTCTTTAGCGTAACCGCGAACACCTTCAGATTTTCCGTGGCCACGCATATCCCAGCCGATAAAGCTCCAGTTTTTACCTTGTTCGCTTTTTTGAAAACCATCGATTAAACGGTTATAACAATCTGAATGTTCAGCTTGGCCGTGGGTAATTAAAATAGTGCCGCAAGAATTTGAGGCGTCCCACTTTTGCAAATAAAGCTTTGTCTGGTCGTAACCGCGAAAAAAAGATTCAGATCGTTTCATACTCTTTAAAGTCTAACCGAGCCGAATTTTAAGTCAAAATTTAATTCAAACCGCGCAGTAAAACGGTGTCTTTTCTCTTAGAGTAGGTTTTTAAATCAATGTCCTCTGGACTTAAGGAAGGTTTATCTGTTGGCGGGTAATCAATCGAGTAGTGAATACCGATCGATTCTTTTCTTTGAAGAGCGCAGCGAACTGTAAGATCGGCAACAATTGCGATGTTGCGAAGTTCTAAAATATCACTGTGCATTTTCATATTCGAGTAATACTCTTTTACTTCTTGCATGATGTTGCTTAGACGGTGTTGGGCGCGCTCTAAACGTTTTGTTGAACGAACAATGCCGACATAATTCCACATCAAGCGGCGAATTTCATCCCACATATGATTGATCACAACCATTTCATCTTGGTTCGTTTCGTCAGGTTTTGTCCATGCCCTTGGTTCGATGGAAGTTTTAGTCGCTTTAGAAATTTCATCCCAATTTTTTTCAATTTCAACCGAGGCATTATGAGACATCACCAAACATTCAAGTAACGAGTTTGAAGCTAAACGATTCGCTCCGTGTAAGCCCGTGCAAGCGATTTCACCAATGGCATAAAGACCAACGATGTCGGTTTTTCCGCTTGTTGTTGTCATTACTCCACCACACAAATAGTGAGCGGCCGGAACCACCGGAATTGGTTTTTTCGTCATGTCGATACCGTACTCTTGGCACCTAGCATAGATCGTTGGAAAATGTGTTTTAACAAATTCTGGATCGCGGTGTGAAATATCTAAAAACACACAAGGTTCGCCGGTTTTTTTCATTTCAGCATCAATTCCGCGAGCCACGATATCACGCGGAGCTAAAGATCCCATAGGGTGGATCTTTTTCATAAACGGTTCACCTTTGGCGTTAATTAATTCGCCACCTTCACCACGAACTGCTTCGCTAATTAAAAAATTGCGCGCGTCTTTGTGGTAAAGGCAAGTCGGGTGAAACTGCATAAATTCTAAATTTGCAACACGAGCTCCAGCTCGGTACGCCATCGCAATACCATCGCCTGTAGCTCCGCCCCAGTTTGATGTGTAAAGATAAACTTTTCCAGCGCCACCGGTAGCTAAGATTGTGGTGTTGGCCGTGAACACTTCAACATCGCCTGTTTGTTTATTTAAAACATAACTTCCGACAACAGCTGTCGGGGCAACTAACGATGGATCAACTTGTTTGTTCACGATCAAATCAATCGCAAAATGATTTTCAAATATTTTTATATTGGGGTGTTTTAAAACTTTGCTCCAAAGTTTGCGGTGAATTTCAGCGCCGGTTTGATCTTCGAAATGTAAAATACGGCGTTCTGAGTGGCCCCCTTCGCGGGTCAATTCAGGGTCAAATTCAACCCCCCATTTAACTAAATCCTTAATTCTTTCAGGGGCTTGAAAGACCACATCTTGCACAGCGTTAAGATCGCAAAGACCAGCGCCAGCGACCAAAGTGTCTTTGATATGGCTTTCAAAACTATCGGATTTGTCAGTGACCGAGGCGATTCCTCCTTGAGCCATGGCAGAATTACTATTGGGGCCAACGTCTTTTGTGACAATAAAAACAGATTTTGTATCGGCAACCTTTAAGGCCATACTTAGCGCCGCAACGCCAGAGCCAACAATCATAATTTCTGCATGGTGTTTTATAGAGGATTTCGCCATGCAAGCGTTGTAATCCCAGAATGTGAAAATGTCTAAGGTAAATGTTGCACAACCCCTCGAAAAACCACACAATAGAGGTGAAGTCTTTTAGCAAGGATGCAAGAAGCAAAATGAAGTTAAAAACCGTCTATTCCACTATTGCGTTAATTTTTGTTGTCGTTGGCCTTGCGCTATGGAAATTAAACGACACGTACCGCACCGAAAAAATTGCCGTTAAACAAAATCAGCTACAAACTCAGTTAACAGCTTTGCGTTCTTCGTTGGTGAGCCAAATTTCACAACTGCGTAACACGTTAAGTGCCTACACAGTTCAAATCGATGAATCAAAAATCAATTGGGTGCAGTTAAAACCTTTTTACGCTTTAGCGTTAGTTCAAGAAGATGGTTCAAACCGTTTAACGGTGACTAAATTATTTTTACAATCAGGTTCAGTGGCAGAGCGTTGGAGTGTTCCGATGCTTCAGCAGTATTTGCAAGGTAAAGTTTCTGGCAATCAGCTTTTGCGCGCGCAAACTTTTAAAGATTCAAGTGGCTTAGTGCATTTGGCACTGACTGCGTTTGACCGCGAGAAAAGAAATAACCAACCACGCACCGGTGTTATGGTGGTGGGTGATGTTAGTTACTTTCAAAGATTTTTTGATTTACAGCGCACAAGTTCTATTACGCAAGTTTTGTTAACGGCTGATAAACAAGTGGCCGCGCACAGCGAATACGAATACGTGGGTAATCTTTCCGATGAAAACAAAGTCTCTGAAAAAAACTTCTTTGTTGATCGCCAGGAAATTCGCGGCACAAATTTAAATTTATTAAGCTACTCTTCAAAAAAAGCCCAAGCGAATTTAGATATTCCGGTTTCAATGCTTGGAATTATTATCGGCCTGGCGTTTTTAATGGCGGGTGTTTTGCTGTTTGTGGCAAAACCTGAAAAAGAAACTGCAGGTGCTGCAAAACCACAATCACCGCAAGCACCAAAACCGGCAAAGCCTGTGATGGAGCAAGATATCATGGGTGTTGGTATGACGGCGGCGGCCCCTGTGCTGCAACCGATGGCTCGTAAAGCAGCGGTGCCAGCAGCAAAACCAAATTTTATTCCGTTATCATTTGATCACGAACCGCAAATTGTTCCGATTCAAGTGCAGGCTTGTGTTCAGCAAGCACTTTTTAACGTTGATCGCCAGTTAAAAGCTAATGGCGTAACAGTGACTAAAGAATTTATTTCTGGTGAAACAATTGTTTTAGATTATCCGAAGTTTATTAAAATTTTTGAAAATGTGTTGTTAACAATTTCACAAAATTTAACCGACGCTAAAAAACGTATTCAGTTAAGATCGTACGATTCCGGAATTGTAACTACCTTAGAGGTTCAGGCGCCGGTAGCCACTTTAAATCTTCATGAATTGATTTTACCAGCCTTAACCGAAGTTAACTGCGAATTTTCGCAAGTGGCTTCATCAGCCGGTGAAGCGATCTTTAGATTTGCGTTTACTCGCCCTGAAGAATTAGAAGATACACATGTTCCGGTTTCAATTGAAGCTTTACAAAAAGTAGCTGATCCGAAAGAAAAACGTTTTGAGTTAACTGAAGAAGAGTCTGATTTTAAAATGCCAGAAAAATTAACACCCGTTGCGGCAGCGGCTTCAAGCAAAGCGCCATCGCAAAACGACCTGGATATCGATGCCCTGTTGTCATTAGATGACGAACCCGATACAGAAAAAACCGGAAGCGGCGTAACAGCAGCACCTGTAAAGCCAAAAATTGATATTGAAAAAGAAATGCAGCCATCAAAATTTAAGTTAGATGACAAAATGTCGATTGTTGAAGATCCAGTGATCGATATTGAACCGACTGAAGAAAAAAAAGCTGACCAAACCAAAGTTAAAATCAGAAGGCCGGAAAAAGGATGAATATCAGAGAATACTCTTCGCAATTCAGCGTTTCGATATTTACCCAAGACGTAAACTTAGGAACGCAGATCAAACATGCCCTGACTCAAGCAGGTTATGAGAACTATTATTTTGCTGATGTAGATGAACAGTTGGTGCGCATTCAAGATAACCCGCCACACGTGGTGATTTTTGATATTCGCGGGTCATTAATGGCGCCGCATGAATATATTCAAAAAACTTTACAGACATCAAAAGAGATTAAGTTTATTTTCTTAGCTCCGCCGGAACAGATTGCGGCTTTTAAAAATTATAAAAAATTTAACGTTTACAGTGTTTTAAATGCGACTGAACAAGCGATTGATCACCAGGTGCTGCAATCAGTAGATAATATTTGCGAAATTATTTTTCGCACGTATCAAAACGAACAATTAGCTGAAGACTTACAAAAAGAAACTCAAGCCAAGCAGATCTTGCAAAACACGTTAACCGACGAGCGTAAAGCCCCAGAAATTCGCCCGTACCAGTTACGTATTGCTGAATACAAATCAGCCACTTCAAAAGAAGATCTGTTAAATGTTTTTTACCAACAGACACCGACGCAATCTTGGATTTATTTAAAGTTTGTTCCAAGTATTGAAACTTTTATCTGCGTTTCATATTCGCAAGTTCCTGAGGACTGGGTTGAAGGTTTATCGTATAAGGTCGCTACAAAAGACCGCGATAATTTTATGTCGCAGCTTTTTACCGGCGCTTTACCGCCGAACTTAGGTAACTATTTAAAAAATAAATTCGGTACTGATCGTATTAAATTTTTACCAATGATCATTCGTGATAAAATCGAAGGTATTTTAATTTCAACGCAGGAAATTTCTGCTGAAGTGGCCGAAGATTTTTCATTAATGAGCTTGGTTTACACGCTATTGGTTTACGAAGCCGAGCCAAAACAATTAGATATCGAAGATCACTTAACGGGTTTTTATAACCAATTATTCTACTCGCGTGTTTTAGAGCGTGAAGTTGATCGCAGTAAGCGTGGATTGGTTCCGATTTCATTAGTCAAAATCTCGATAGATAAGTTTCAAGAATTTGAAGCAAGCCTTGGCCGTGATGCCGCTGACCAAATTCTTCGTTCAGTTTCAGAAGTGATTAAGGCCACGTCTCGTTTAAACGATTATCTGTGCCGCACCGGTGAAAATGAATTCACATTAATTTTAACAAACTGTAACCGTAAAGGTGCAGCGATTCGTTCAGAGCGTTTTCGCCAAGCTTTACATAAAGAAAATCTGATTCGTGCTGGAGTAACTATAACAGCCAGCCAGGGAATCAGCGAATACCCAACGCTTACTCATAACGCTTTTGACCTTGATGACAGTTCGGCGCGCGCGCTGAATTT
Source organism: uncultured Pseudobdellovibrio sp. (assembly GCA_966250225.1). Taxonomy (GTDB): domain Bacteria; phylum Bdellovibrionota; class Bdellovibrionia; order Bdellovibrionales; family Bdellovibrionaceae; genus Pseudobdellovibrio. The sequence continues at coordinate 91,009 of CBINGM010000001.1, forward strand.
CATTTCGCAAAAAGGTGGCGATAAAATTTGTATTTATAAACCGCCGGTTGAGCATAAGCCTGATTTTGTTGTGGAGTCTTAAACCATGGAAATGTTCCGTCGTACCTTTGCTGAAATTAATTTAGACCACTTAGCCCATAACTTTTTTGAAATTAAAAAAGTGGGCGGCGAAGGACGTTTTATTTGCCCGATGGTTAAAGCCAATGCCTATGGCCACGGTGATATTGATTTAGCCAGACATTTAGAAAATGTGGGAGCCACACACTTAGGTGTGTGTCTAATTGAAGAAGGGTTACTTCTTCGTAATCACGGTATGAAATCAAAAATTTTAGTGTTTCGTGGTTTTGACAAACAAGGTGCACAAAAAATTTTCGATGCGCAGATGACTCCGGTGGTAAGCACCTGGGATCAATTATCAGCTCTTGAAAGTGTGGCTGATGAAACAATTAAAGTTCATGTTAAATTTAATACGGGCATGAACCGTTTAGGTTTTGCGCCACAAGAGGCTGAAAAACTTAGAACGTATTTTAAAAATTCTAAAAAATTAAAATTAAAAGCGATCTTAAGCCATTTTTACTGCGGTGAAGATGCGGTAAGCACAAGTGGCTTATCAGCCCAGCAAGCTAAAATCATGACCGAAGTTTTTTCTTACTTTAAAGATGACGGTGTGTTTGCGCATTTATTAAATTCAGGTGGTATCGCAAGTTTAGCTGAAGCTTCAGTAAAAAATGATCCCAATCACTTTTTAAATAAAGAAAACTGGGGGTTCCGCCCGGGCTTAATGCTTTATGGGTATTCTCCAGATCAAAATTTAAAAGCGATGAATTTAAAACCGGTTATGACTTTTAAATCAGTCGTGAATAACATTCGCCAATTACAACCCGGTGAAACTGTTTCTTACGGGGCCACTTGGAAAGCGGATAAACCAGCAACGATTGCGGTTGTTCCGGTAGGCTATGCCGATGGTGTTCACCGTTTATTAAGTAACCGAGGGGTTGCGATGTTTGCAGGCCAACAGGTTCCGATTGTTGGCCGCATCTGCATGGATTTTTTAATGTTAGATGTAACCAACGTCGTAAAAGATAAAAACATTCAAAAATTTAACGAAGAAGAAGTGATTCTTTTTGGTTACGATCAAAACGGAAATTTCTTAAGTGCCGAAGTTTCGGCAAAAGCCGCTGAAACAATCACCTGGGAAGTTTTAACCGCCGTCGGTGAGCGAGTGCCAAGGCATTACAAAGGCGGGCAAACGTGATTGTGATTTTTGAAAAAGCCCAAAAGAAAATTAAAGACGTCGGTGAAGTCAGTCTTTTTGCCATTGAAAGTTTACGTTTATTATTCACACAACCTTATCGTTGGGGTGAAGTTGTAAAGCATATGGAATTCATCGGTAATCAATCGGTGGGAATCATTTCTTTAACAAGTATGTTCACAGGCCTTGCCCTTTCATTCCAAATTTACTTAGGTTTTAAATTAGTAAACGCCGTAAATCTGGTAGGTCCGACTGTGGCTTTAGGTATTACGCGTGAACTTGGCCCGGTGTTAACAGGATTAATCGTGGCCGCCCGAGCCGGTGGAGCTATGGCTGCGCGACTTGGTACAATGCGCGTGAATGAACAAATGGATGCGTTAGATGTGATGGGTGTAAATACCAAACAATACTTAATCGCACCAAGATTAGTAGCGGCTGTTTTTTGTATGCCTCTTCTTACTGCGCTATTTGATTTTATGGCGATGTTAGGTTCATGGTTTTTATGTACAAAAATCGTTGGCTTAGATGGCGCGATCTTTTTTGAAAAAATTCGTCAAACAGTTGATTTTCATCATATCGGTGAAGGTCTTATGAAATCAGCGATCTTTGGTTTATTGTTCGCCGTAATCTGTACCTACCAAGGCTTTAACACAAAAGGTGGAGCTAAAGGCGTCGGTGAAGCCACTAACAACGGCGTTGTTATGAGTATGGTGGGTATTATCATTATTGATTATTTCTTAATGAATATTATTCGCGTGGTGTACATCATGATGGGGATTCAAAAATGAGTCCGAAACAGCAAAGCCAATATGCCATTGAACTTGAAGGTATTAAAAAAACTTTTGACGGTAAAGAATTCGTTCTTAAAGGTATCGATTTAAAAATTCCTAAAGGAAGTTTAACAGCGATTATTGGTTTTTCGGGAACCGGAAAATCAGTGATGTTAAAACATATCTTAGGCTTATTTAAACCGACCGAAGGAACAGTTAGAATTTTAGGAACTGATCTTTCAGCTTTAGATGAAAATGAGCTAACAAAATTTCGCTGCAATTACGGAGTTCTTTTTCAAAGTGCTGCGCTATTTGACGATATGACAGTTCTTGAAAATGTTTGTTTTCCGCTTGAAGAACATCGCAGAAATTTAAAAAAAGACCAAGTGATTCAAGTCGCGCAAACTAAACTAAAAATGGTAGGCCTTGATCCGAAACACTATAATAAATTACCGAGCGAAATTTCAGGCGGTATGCAAAAAAGAACAGGGTTGGCGCGCGCTCTGGCCTTAGATCCAGAGATCATTATTTACGATGAACCGACCACGGGATTAGATCCGATTTTGACTGAAATGGTCGATGATCTGATTTTAGAGACACATAAGAATAATCAAGGCACGACTTCAGTCATGGTGTCGCACGATTTAAGTGCAGCTTTTCGAATCGCAGACTTTATTGTGATGCTTGATGCTGGTAAAGTGTTACTAGCTGGAACTGCTCAGGATTTCTTTAATTCAGACATCGAGTTAGTTAAGCGATTTGTGACAAAAGGGATGAAGCATCAATGAGTTTTTTCACCACCCCAGAATTTAAAGTAGGCGCACTAGTTGTTGGCATCGGAGCGCTTATTGCCCTTATGTCGATGCAAGTCAGCGATGATCCGGCATTCTTAGGACGATCAAAAAAAGCCTGGTTTTATTTAGAAAACGCAAACGGTCTTACAAAAGGCTCTGCCATTCGTTCTGCCGGTATTCCAGTGGGTGCAATTAAAGACATTTCTTTACAAGAAGGTAAAGCCCGCATTGATGTTTCTGTAAAATCTGATGTGCCATTAACTCGTTCGGCACAAGTTGAAATGCGTGCTAATGGTATCTTAGGTGATAAGTATATCGAAATTACTCCGGGTAATCCGACAGATCCGGGCTTAGAAGACGGCGGCCAAATCGCCAACGTTAAAACCGGTGGTTCATTAGATGATGTGATGTCGCAAGTTTCTGATATCACTTCATCTTTAAAAGAAGTTTCAAAACATCTAAACGAAGCCACAGCTGAAGACGGTACCAATAAACATATCTTAGGCCGTATCGTTCAAAATATTGAAAAGTTAACGGGCGATCTTGCACAAATGACGTCTGAAAACAAAGAACAAATTGGCGAAATCGTAGACCAAGTTCATAACATCACAGGCACTTTAGATGATTTAGTGAATGATGAAAGTGAAACAGGCTTTAAGAAAACCTGGAAAAACTCAATGGCCCGCATTGATAAGTCTCTTAAAAACATCGAAGAAATCACGGATAAAGTTAATAAAGGCGAAGGTACTTTGGGTAAACTTATCTCTGATGAAAAAACCGCTGAAGATGTTTCATCAGCGATCGAAGGTTTAAGTGGATTAGTTGATACAGCTAATAAAACAACAACAGCTTTCGATTTTAACGGTTATTATTTAGATAATATCGAGCAAGCTAAATCATCGATTGGTATTCATATTCAACCGGGTCTGGATCGTTTTTACTATTTAGGTATTATCGATGATCCAGCTGGCGTGGTTGAAAAGAAAAACACCTTAACATCAACAAATGGCGGCGCACCGAACAGTGTTGATGAAACAACAACATTTAAAAGCAAAACTAAATTTACAGCCTTATTTGGTAAAAATATTTATAACTTCTCATTTAAGGGTGGTTTAATCGAAAATTCTGGTGGCGTCGGCATTGATTATTCACCATTTAAAATGCACCGTTTAAAATTTTCTTTAGAAGCGTTTGATTTTGATAATACTAATTTACGTTCAACAGTTTCCTATAAATTCCGTTATGGTTTTTATGTGCTAGCTGGTTATAACGACATGTTACACAACACAGATGCACAGTCATTCTATGGTGGTGCAGGTTTATTCTTAACTAACGATGACCTTAAACTTCTACTAACGAAGTCACCATTCTAGAGGAAAGCCATGCAAGCCGCCGCCGCCGACCGAAAATGGATGATCAAATCAGAAAATCGGATTTTAGGCCCGTATTCGTATGATCAAATCGAAGATTTATTAAAGAAAAAACAAATCACTTTGATTGATGAAGTGCGCGATATGGACACACGCTGGATGTATGTGCGTGAATCTGAAGCGCTTAAAGCCATCGTTGAAGAAATTCGTGAAGAGTTAGCTAACACTGACGATCACACGAAAACTTACCAAACACGTACATCTCAAGGCCTTACAAAAACCGGCACAATCACGCAAGAACTTGTTCAGGCTGAAAATACGAAGTTTGAAATGCCAAACTTCACTAATGTAAAAGTTGAAGATGCTGAGTTTACAGAAGAAGAAACACCAGCCCCAAAACCGCTAAAACCACAAGCTCCAGCAGCAGCTCCGGCTGCGGCCACCACTGTGGCAAAAACCAAAGCGCCGCAGCAGTATGTTTCGGCCGCTGATCCTGCAGTTAATTCACAAATTCGCGAACGTTCTAAATTAACGTTAATGATTTTAATTTCGATCTTACTGGCGGTTATCGTCGTAGCGGGCGGTTCACACTTCTATCAACAGCGTGATAAGAAAAAACAAGAACAGCAATCCATTGCACAAATTCGCAAATACTCGCTGTATGGTTTAGAAAATAAAGTGGTCGAAATTTTCGGAAATATGTCACCTGAAGTTCAGCGTCAGGTTTTACCTGAAATTATTCCGATGATTCCTAAGCTTGATTCTGTGGGCTACATTAACGGTACTCAAACGATCAATAACTTAAAATCTAATCCGGGTGTAAACGACCAGCGTAAAGCTTTATTAGATATCGTTCAATTTATTCAGTCTTTACAAGATCAAGACCTTAAAAAAGCCCGTGAATCATTAATTCGTGCCAAAGATTTAGATCCGAGCAGTGAATTGATCAAAGAAAACGATGCGATTTTAAGTTATTACGAAGGTAAATTTGATCAAGCCACAAAAACATATTCTGAATTGTATAATACAGTTTCAAAAGGCCGTTGGTTATTTGGTTGGGCGATCAGCGAGTTAGCAAAGCCTACACAGAACCCGGAAACTGAAAGTATGTTAAATCACGAAATCGAACGCTATACAGAAAAAGCGGCTGATTTCAAAAAAGAATTATTAATGATCAATATGCTTTTAGATAAGCGCACGGTGCGTGAAGAAAAATTCGCGCGTGATTATAAAAACTATGTGGCAATGCCTCTGGGTTTTCGTCAAAGATTTCAGGTACCATTATCGGTATTTTCGGGAATTTATTCGACATTCACTTTACGTAGCGTTTATGAAAAGTTAAAGCCGTCGTTAACACCTTCACAAAAGTTTGTGGTCGAAATGCACATGAAGCTTGAGTTAGGCGAAGTTTCTGCGGCGCAAAGTTTATTTTCAGCGTATCAAAGCCTAATTGAAGATCCGGCAGAGCTTGCAAACCTAAGATTACAGCTTGATTACGCCTTAAAAAACTATTCAGCGGTTGTAGCTCAGGAAAAAACTTTAGATATTTCAAAGTTAAATGCAGCTGGCCACTACGTTATGATATTAGCTAAACAAAAAGTGAACTCACAGACATCATTAATTGATGATGGTTTTACGGCGCATGTGAATTTCTTACGGTCAGAAAAAAACATCTTAGGGTTATGGGCTCAGCTTGTAACTATGGAACCCTCTAAAAAACAGGCTTTCGTGCAAGCTAACTCAGGAGCAGGTGAAGATTTTATCCCGTTCTTAGAAGTTAAAGGGTCTGCCGAGTGAGATTTTTAATTCTGATTTCAGGATTAGTACTGCTTTTCTCAAGCTGTGAAAAACCTCACGAATCAAAGCCTAAGGTGATCGTTAATAAATCCTTGGCGGCCGATTTTAAAGTGCCTGAAGAAATTTTTACTGAAATCAAAAAAAGTATGGGCCCTGAAAGTAAAATCGAGCCTGAATATTTGTTTACCGATTTAGAAGTTCAAATTCATTCTGATCAAAAAAATGTTCTAAGCTCGCCGGATTTGTTATTTAAATTAACAAACGGTGGCGGTGGTCTTGATTTGAAAGACTATGTCACAGGTGAAGGCAGTTTTTATTTACATTTTCCGGCAGAACAGTTTGCGACAAAACCGGAACTCACTTTTGTGTTTTACATCAGTGATTCGCCAAAAGTGAATATTCGTGGTGAAGAATACGGTTTAGGCTGCGGTCAATGGGTCGATTTAAAGCCTAAATTCGCTAAATTGCAGGAAAAGAACTTTTTAAAACTAAACACTGTTGATCAAACTTATGCGCACGTGCTCTCGGGCCAGTATGTATTTGTCTTTAAAAAAGGAATTCAATACTATCTGACGCACTTAAATCTGTCGGATTCACGCTATAGCGATAAAATGTGTTCGGCTATATTTAATATTAAAAAATAACTAAAGAAGTAGATTTATGAATACACCGATCAAAAATTTAAATGATAAAGACCCGGTTCAGGATCGTATTTTTTTAGTTAAAGATAAAATCTTAGGTGTAGGTAAAACGGGTAAGTCTTTTTTAACTATTTTAATCGGTGACCAATCAGGTCAATTAGATGGCCGTATCTGGGATAACATCGATGATATTCAAACACGTTTTGAAATCGGTGATTTAGTTAAAATTAAAGGTGTTATTCAAATTTATAATCAACGTAAACAGTTGATCATTCACCGCTTGGAAAAAGTCGATGATCCATCTTTAAATAAAGACGATTATAAAATTAAAGAACGTCAAATCGATACGCATGCGCTGTATTCTGAATTATTTCAAATGGTGCAAGCGGTTGAAATTCAGCCGTTAAAACAATTAATGTTAGATTGCCTGCAGGATGAAGAAATTAAACCGCGTTTGTTAAAAGCACCGGCGGCTAAAACGATTCATCACGCTCATCGCGGTGGTTTATTAGAACATATCGTTTCAATCTGTAAAGTGATGCAGTTTATGGCATCACATTATAATTATTTAAATAAAGACCTTTTAATCTTCGGTGCTATTTTTCACGACCTAGGAAAAATTTGGGAGCTTGATCAAACTGAGCAGCAACAAATTTACTACACAGCACCGGGGCAGTTATTAGGGCACATGCTTTTAGCCTGTGAACTGGTCGAGAAAAAATCGCAGCGTATCTTAGGGTTTCCTGAAGATTTACGCATGATTTTAAAACATATTATCCTAGCTCATCACGGAAGACTGGAATACGGTTCTCCGAAAGTGCCCATGTTTCCTGAAGCCATGGTTGTGGCCATGATCGACGATATGGATTCAAAAATGGACACGATGATGTCTTTTATCAATCAAGAACGTCAAAGCGGTGAGTCGTGGTCACGTTTTAACGATAACTTCGAACGTTATTTTTATCTTGATGATTTAAAAACGAAATGGAATGTAAAGTGATTACTTTTTTACGCGCCTACAAAAATTACGACCCTGCCGCAAAATCAATGTTAGAGATTTTGCTATTATATCCAGGCCCTCGTGCGGTGTTTTTTCACCGTATTGCGCATGCACTTTACCAATGTAAGTTGTTTTTTATCGCTCGTCTTGTAGCCGATATTTCTCGTACCTTAACTGGTATTGAAATTCACCCGGGTGCTACTCTTGGTAAACGCCTTGTTATCGATCACGGCGTAGGTTGTGTTATCGGTGAAACAGCAGTGATTGGTGATGACTGCGTGATCTTTCACGGAGTGACGTTAGGTGGAATGAAATTCGAACCCGTTAAACGCCATCCAACAGTCGGAAATAACGTTCTTATCGGTACAGGCGCTAAGGTGCTTGGACCAATCACTATTGGTGATAATTCAAAAATCGGTGCTAATGCGGTGGTGATTAAAGATCTTCCGCCAAATTCAGTGATCGTAGCACCGCAAGCGGTAGTTTTAAAATAAGTGAATCAGCCAAACGGTTAAACGGTATAATCCGTAAAAAATTATAAAAATAAGACCCAAATAACATCCAAGAATAGCCAGGTTAGCTACGATAGAACGTCTGATGGTGCGCTTAGAATTAGTTAAGTAATTATCCAAAATACGGTAGTTTTTTGCATTCGCTTGCCAGAAAATATCTCCTAGATTTCCTAACACCGGAATGGCTGTAATAAACATATCGACACTGATATTTAAAAGCATGCGAACTAACACAACCGCAGAAACTCCGTGAAAAGCCGCGTAAACCACAGTGAGTAATGAAATAAATGTGGTCGTCACGTTTCCGTAAAAAGGCAGAAGGCCTAAAATAAAATCCCAACCAAAGCTGATACCCAATATTTTAAATTGGTTATCCATCAGAGTACTAATTTTATAAAGAATCGGGTGGTGTTCTTTGAGTGCTTTCATTCTTTTTGTCCTAAACTGAAGGGTCTTCTGGCCAATCGTGTTTTGGATAACGGGCGCGTAAGTCTTTTCGAACATCGGCGTAACTGTTCTTCCAAAAAAGCCCCAATTGGCTTGTGATCTGAGCTGGTCGCATATTCGGTGCCAATAGCTCTAGGGTTAAAGTAAATTTATTATGACAAATTTTCGGGGTGTCTTTCCACCCGAAGGCATCTTGAATTTTAAGTGAAATTAACGGGGCTTTTTCATCGACATAATCAACCGGATGGGTGCGCCCACGCGCAGATTTAACGGTTTCTGGTAAGTTTTGCAGTAAATCGCAAAGCTCTTCGTTTAAAACCTGATATGTTAGGTAAAATAAATCACAGTTTTTATAATCTTCAAAGTCGTCATAACCTTGTAAGATATAATCAGTAAGTAAATCTTCGTAGTTTTCAATCTGGTTTTTTGATTCTTCAGATAAAGTCACATCTTTACCGTCTTTACGGCTTAAGAAATTTAAACGCGCTTTTAATTTTTCATAATTCGGGTGAATCTTTAAAAAATCCAGAGGCGTTTTTTTAAAAAATTCTTGCCAGTTTTTTTGGAGTTCTTCGCGGCTTAAGCGAGATTTACCAAAGTCATTTAAAACAAAAGTTTCAAATTTTAACTGTTCGGTTTTAAAAAACTCATTTTTTTCAAAATCGTAATGAACTTCGGTTTGCTTTTTAGCCAGCGGAGCAAAGATCTCTTGTGCAAGCTTTTTATCAAAACCCAAAGCGCACGTGACTTGGGTAAATTGCGAATGATTTTCACGCCCTGCGAGCGCAATAAAAAAATCAGAGTTTGCTGCGTGTGACCCAGCAGTCGCTTGAAGCCCGCGGCCAAACATCGAAACCGCATTCGTTTTATTTTTAACAAACGCCACTTTTTCAGGAAAATATTCGGCGTAAACTTGAATCAGTGTTTTTTCAAAACTTTCACCAGGGCTCGATTTATCAGTAATTTTACAGCTTGATAAAATCTGCTGGTAAATACGATCCGTCATAAAATCTAATGAGTCTAAATCTAAAATTTTAGCCACATCAGAACCAGAAAAGTTTTTATTCTTTTCTAAAACACTCTCGACGTTGCCAGATTCTAAAACTGCAATCAGTTTGGCTGATTCTTTCTCAAAGCCACGGCGTGAAAGCTGAAAGTGTAAAATAGAATTTTCAATCGATAGCGGCCATTTAGAAACAGTTTTTGCCAGTGGAGTTAATGCTGACGCCTCAGTGATTAAATGCCATTTAGCTAATTTATGGCGCGCTTGTTTTAAAGTTAAAGTTGATGGTTTTGTTAACCATGAAAAAGACTCTAAATCAGTCACTTCTTGTTGAAATAGTAAAAGAGACTCTTCAAGTAAAGACGTTTTTAAAATCTCAGGCTCGATCTGTTCTTTCATCGACATTTCATCGGTGGCATGCCAAAGCTTAAAACAAACGCCAGCTTGCTCACGGGCCGCACGACCGGCACGCTGTTTCGCTGAAAAAAGCGAAATACGCTGTAAATCTAAGCCAGAAAAACCCACTTTGTTTTCACGGTAAGATTTTTTCTCTAAACCTGAATCAATCACACAATCAAGACCTGAAACAGTAATCGAACTTTCTGCCACGTTAGTGCTTAGAATAATTCTACGCCCCGAGCCCAAGTCGTTACGAACAATTTGTTTTTGTTCATTTAAGCTTAAAGACCCATGCAAAATTTCAATGCGGTACTGCGGAAAAAGCGGTTGAATGATGTTTTTAAAACGTAAAATTTCACGCTGGCCCGGAAGAAAGATTAAAATATCTTTCTGTGCTGTCTTCCACGCTTTAAGAAGCGTGTCTTTTAAGTGATTAAAGAATAAATCATCACAGACAAGTTTTTGGTTTTTATCAGAATAGATAACATCTAACTTATGTGGCGGCGCTTCGACTTCAAAGCTAACACTTTCACCTAAGAAAGTTTTAAGCTGTTGTACATTTAAGGTCGCCGACATAATCACCAGCTGCAAATCACGACCTAAAACTTTTTGTTCAAAGCTTAAACCTAAAATCAAATCAATCGAGCTTGAACGTTCATGAAACTCATCAATTATAAGGGTATGAATTTCATCCCAAAAACTAGGGGTTTGAATACGCTTTAAAAATAAACCCTCGGTCATAAAAATCAGCTGTGTTTTGCTAGAGATTTTATTTTCAAAACGCACTTGATAGCCGACATCTTCACCTAAAACCCAATTGTTTTCGGAAGCAATACGATCAGCGGCCGATAGGGCAGAAACTCTTTTCGGCACAATCACGATAATCTTTTTTGGGGAAGAAGAGCGAACCGTTCTTAAAAGATGCGCAGGAACACGCGTCGTTTTACCAGAGCCGGGACTAGCCGTTAAGATCACCGGTTTATCGCCGGTAATCTTTTTAACGATGTCGTCTAAATACGGATCAATCGGTAAAGCCTGCATTGTAAATTAAAATTAAACCTTTTCGTGAGGGTAAATTAAAAGCATAAATTCAGCTTTATCACGATCTAAATTTTGTAAGATGTAATTGGCAGAACCTTCTAAAACCAGTTCATTTTCTTGTGACAGATCGAGTGCTAAAAGGGCCGGGCGATTTACAAAGTGACGATTTAATTCATCAATGGTTTTTTTCAAACGGTAAGGCGTATCCATAATAATGATAGCGCGCTTTTCATTAGTTAATTTTTGCCATTCTTTAGAGCGGCTTTCAGTTTCAGCGGGTAAAAAACCACGAAATACAAACTCGTTCAAACGACGCGATGTTAATGACAGTAATCCCATTAATGATGAAGCGCCTAAAACCGATTTTACTGGAATTTTTTGTTTACGGCATAAGCCGATTAAGTCATTTCCTGGATCACAAAAACCAGGAGTTCCACAGTCAGAAACTAAAGCCACAGTTTCGTTTTTACAGATTTCAGTAAGGCGTTTTAAATCATCAAGCGTTGAATGCTCATTTAAAAGTTCATACTTTTTAGCTTTAATGTCTAACTGCTTTAATAATTTTGATGTTTCTTTGGTTGATTCACATAAAATCACATCAGCTGATTTTAAAACTTCTAAAGCGCGTAACGTGATTTCAGAAACTTCTCCGATCGGAGTGGCTACTAAGTACAACATTTTACTTATCCTCTTCGATATAAAAGTTTGAAACTTTGATGACCGGCACACCCACTTCTTCTTGGCGCGAGTGAGTTGTGTCTAATTGAATAATATGAATATCGGGTCTGATTTTTCCTAAAGCATTAATATTCACAGGTTCATTTTCAAAGAAATAAACTGGTGCTGCATCAGGCGGGTATTTAGAAACAGGAAAACGATCAGCCACCCAGTCGACTTTAAAAACATGGTCATCCATCGAACGGTGTGGTTTTAAATGCAGGCAGCCTTCTCTAATCGGAAAGCCCCATTTTTGTAACACTTCTAAAGTGCCAACACCCATACGGGCCACATCACGGCCAGTCAGGTAATGAATTTCGCAGCCGGTTTCATGCAGACGTTGAACAAAAGGAACGGCGCCGCGGTAGGGAATATCATAATGTAAGTAAGTGTTCGTAAAAAAACGATCCACCCAAAAATCACGAAGTGTTTTGTGAAGTTCGGGGCTTTCATCAAACTTATAGCCGGCACGAACCAGGGCCTCTTTAAGCCCCCAATCGGTGTGTAAAATCTCTACTTTTTTAAGCTCAGGCTTATGAAGCTCGGCAAACTCGTGCAGGATTTGTTGAGTGCGCGGGCTTACATTGAAAAGTGTTGAATCGAGGTCAAAAACACACACTGTGCGTGGATTTTCAGCAGCCACTGTCAGGATTGTTTTAAGACTTTGCTTCAAAGTCTGTTTTAGACCAGGATCTTGAGGTTGATTCATAAAAGTAACCTATCGAAGGACTCCGAAATAGGCAATGTAAATACTCGGAAACACTTGGAATTGGAAATCTTTTTTGATACGGTTTGCACACTTTAAATTCGCAGCTAAAAAAAGCTAAGCAGGAGACTTATGAAAAACTTTTTAAGCGTTATCGTTACTGCAGTGGTTGGTTTATCAATCGTTGGTTGTACAAAAAACAAAGCTGAACTTGGAACAGCAGAAAACCCAATCAAACTTCATTTCGTTCCTTCAGTGGACGCTAAAGTTATCGAAGATAACTCTAAAAAATTTAAAGAGTACTTAGAAGCAAATACTCCGTACAAATACGAAGTTACAATCCCTCAATCATACGTAGCGGTTGTTGAAGCTTTCGGAACTAAACGTGCTGACGTTTCTGCGATCAACACTTTCGGTTATATCTTAGCTAATTCTAAATACGGCGCTGAAGCCCGTATCACTGTATTACGTCATGGCGCTGCAACTTACCAATCTATGTTCGTTGCTAAAGCTGACGGCCCAATCAAAAAATTAGAAGACTTAAACGGTAAAAAAGTAGCTTTCGTTGATCCTTCATCAGCTTCTGGTTACATCTTACCTAAAAAATCTTTAAACGATAAAAAAGTTGAAGTTAAAGAAACTGTGTTCGCGCAAAAACACGACAACGTGATCTCTATGGTTTACCAAGGTCAAGTTGATGCAGGAGCTGCGTTCTACTCTCCACCTTCAAAAAATGCTTCTGGTACTGAAGAAATCGAAGACGCTCGTCGTTTAGTTAAAACCCAATACCCAGATGTTGAAAAGAAAATCGCTATTATCGATTTATCTCAACACATCCCGAACGATCCAATCATCTTCAGAAAAGATATGCCTGAAGAAATGAAAAACAAAATCGTTGATGCTTTCTTAGCTTTCGTATCTACTCCAGATGGTAAAGCAGCTTTCAAAGCCATCTACGGCGTAGATGAACTTAAAAAAGCAACTGATGCAGATTACGATTCAGTTCGTGAAATGTTAAAAACAGTTGGCGTAAATCCAGACGATTTAATGAAAAAATAAGGTTAAAGAATGTCAGTAAAACCCATCTTAAGTATTAAGAACTTAAAAAAGACTTACCCGAACGGTGTGCAAGCGCTTAAAGGCGTTAGCTTCGACGTAAAAAAGGGTGAGTTCTTAGTTGTGATCGGTCTATCAGGTTCAGGTAAATCAACGATGTTACGTTGTATTAACCGTCTTCACCAGCCTACGGGCGGTGAGTTAGTGTTTAATGACGGCAAAGTTGAAAAAGACTTAGCAGCTATTGAAAAACCATCAGAGATCAAATGGCTTCGCCAAAATGTGGGAATGATCTTCCAACATTTCAATTTAATTCCGCGCCATTCGGTTCTTAGTAACGTTTTGATGGGTAAACTTTCAAAAACTTCTACACTTAAAAGCTTATTCGGTATGTTTTCAGATGAAGACGTAGCTGAAGCGATGAAGTACTTAAAATTAGTTGGTATCGCTGATAAAGCGCACATTCGTGCCGACCAATTATCTGGCGGTCAGCAACAACGTGTTGCGATCGCAAGAGCTCTTACTCAGAATCCACAAATCCTATTAGCTGACGAACCGGTTGCTTCATTAGATCCAGCAACTTGCCACGTGGTTATGGATTACTTAAGAAAAGTAAACCAAGAATTAGGAATCACTATCGTATGTAATCTTCACTTCTTATCTTTAGTGCGCCAATACGCAACTCGCGTTGTGGCTCTTAAAGGTGGTGAGCTTGTTTACGAAGGTGATCCAAAAAATATCGATGAAGCTTGGTTTGAAAAAATCTACGGCGCTGGCGCTAAAGAAGTACATATCAACTAGAGGGGCACCAGATGAAATCATACGTAGTACGCAGATCAATTTTAGACGGTTTTACTTTTGCATTCTTAATCGCTTCTTTGGCGGTTTGGATTATCAATCCTACAGATGAACAAGCTTTAAATATGAGAGTGAATGTAGCTTTATTTGCTGCCGCTTTCGTTTTAGGAACATTTGTTTCATTTGCGCTTAATAAAATGAAAGTAACAACTTTAGGTGAATCATTATTCCAACCACCTTACAAAAAAAATAAAGAAGCTGTTGCTTGGTACAAAACTTTCTCTGCTTGGCAGTTGATCGTTTTATTAGTGGCATTAATGATCGTAAGTATCATTAAAACCAAGTTTTCTATTTATGAATTATTAAATGAAGATGGTTTTAACGGTGCGATGCGCTTATTTAAAGGTATCTTCTCTCCGAATTTCGATATCTTACCAAAAGCGATTTTAAATATTATCGAAACGATCTTCATGGCTTTCTTAGCGACGGCTTTAGCGATTCCTTTTGCGTTCGTATTAAGTTTCGTATCAGCTAAGAACGTAATGACGGGCAAAGTGGGTTTTTCAATCTACTTAGCAATGCGTACGTTATTTAATATCATGCGTTCAATCGAAGCTTTAGTTTGGGCGATTATTTTTTCGGTATGGGTTGGTATCGGTCCATTTGCAGGTATGTTAGCCTTAATGATTCACTCAATTGCTTCGTTAGCGAAACAGTATTCTGAAATGGTAGAAACTGTAAGTGAAGGTCCGATCGAGGGCGTTCAATCTTGCGGTGCTAATAAGCTTCAAACTATTTGGTACGCGATTGTTCCTCAAGTTGTTTTACCTTACGTTTCATTCACAGTTTATCGCTGGGATATCAACGTGCGTATGGCAACGATCATCGGCTTAGTTGGCGGTGGTGGTATCGGTACTTTACTTGTTCAATATCAAGGACAAGCGATGTGGCCTGAAGTGGGCACAATCATCGTGGTTATCGCCGTAGTCGTATGGGCGATGGACCAAGCTTCTGCGTATATCCGCGAAGCTTTAAAATAGTAAACGATCATATTTTTTTGTTTATACATAGAGCGCTAGCAAGTTTTTGCTGGCGCTTTTTTATTTAATTGCTAAGTTTAAGAACTAGAAGGACGACCAATAGGTCGGCCCCCCTGACGAGGAGAACCGTACCAGGTAAAACGCAAAGACGGCTCTATAAAAGGAGTCCTCATATGTCAGGGTTATCGTCATTATCATCAAACACAATCGCTTGGATCGTTTTAATTATCGCAGGTTTATTTGAAATCTGCTGGGCGATCGGTCTTAAATACAGCGAAGGTTTCACAAAATTAGCTCCCAGTATTTTCACGTTAGTGACATTGGGAATCAGTATGTTTTTGCTGGCAAAAGCCAGCGAAGTTTTACCAATCGGCACAGCCTACGGGGTGTGGGTTGGTGTCGGTGCTTTAGGAACTGCGATTTTAGGAATTGTCTTATTTCAAGAAACCGTAACTCCGGCTCGCTTATTGTTTTTAATTATGCTTCTGGTTTCGATAATTGGTCTGAAACTGTCGAGCAAGTAGACATAACAAACGGTCTTGTAAAAAGTCTGAACACTTTCAAAAAAATTTAAGACCATAGTCTGGCCCTCCGATAGATGTAGTGAACACTAAGAGGGATGAAGTATGTCGACTTACTATATCGCGAGCCAAGGCAAGCAGCAGGGACCGTTCACTATTCAAGAAATTGAAGTGAAATTAACGTCGCAAAAAATTAATTGGCACGATTACATCTATGACGATAAAGCCGAAGACTGGGTTTTATTAATGGAGTACGCTCCATTTACTCAATTATTTAATAAAAGTTTTCAAACTCCTCTTGCTGTGGTGAAAGATAAACCGGATGTCGACCCGGCGAAAAAACGCCAGTGGTTTGTGTTAAAGCAAAATAATAATTACGGTCCTTTTTCAAAATTAGATTTAATTCAAATGCTGCAAAGTAAAACTTTGCACGAGTATGATTTTATCTGGCACGAAAACATGACAGCGTGGAAGCGTTTAGCTGAAGTGCAGGAATTTTCAGTGCAGGAAATTCGTTTGTTATTTGATAAGTACTCAAAGAAAAAAGATGCCAGCGATAAAGTTTTCTTTCGCCGTAAATATGCGCGCGCGAAAGTTGATTCACATGCCATCGTTCACGATAAGAAAAAAATCTACAAATCGGTGGGTGTTGAAATTTCTGAAGGTGGCGCAGGCTTAATGATTGAAGATGGCGAGTTTGATAAAGATCAACAAGTGTATCTTCATTTTAAACCGGCACCAGAAGTTCCGGCCTTCAATGCGATTTGTAAAATTGTCTCTAAAAAAGGTAACATTTACGGCGTTCAGTTTTTAAAAATCTCCGCAGCCGCAAAAACGTATATTGCAAACTATACTAAAAAGAAAGCGGCTTAAATTATGAAAAAAACCACGACGGTTCTTGTTTTATCAGCGTTAGTTATTGCTATGCTAAATGCCACTGGCTGTTCAAATGCGGCAACAAGCTTTGCTTTACCGCAACAGAACGAAGAATTTTCTGGCCAGGTTTTTTATAACAACAAGGTCGATCTTTTATTTGTTGTTGATAATTCAAAATCAATGCTTCAGTACCAGCAGCGTTTAGCTGCTAAAGTACATGATATGATCGGTACTTTAAATAGCTTAGGCATGGATTACCGTATCGCCGTAACAACATCGACAATGGCGAAAAGTTCTGATTATCCATCATCTAGAAAACTTGTCGGAAGCCCGCATTATTTAACCCGTGCGAACGTAAATCTATTAGCTGACCGAATTATCGTGGGTGAATCTGGTTCTGATTTAGAGCGTGGCCTTGATGCTATGAAATTTGTAACTTCAACAGATTATCCGGATCAGTTTTTAAGAAGTGATGCTTTATTTTCTGTGATTTTTATCAGTGATGAAGTCGATCAAAGTTCTGAATTTGGTAATCCGAACAATGACGATTTCGTAAATTATTTAAATCAACGTAAACCGACTTTTTCAGACGGTACGCGTGGTTGGATTGCAAACTACATTGGTATTTTAACAAACCAAAGCTGTGATGTTTTGGGTGGTCACGTTTCAATCGGCACGCAGTTTTTAAAACTGGTTGATTCATCTAAAGGCGTGAAGTCTTCAATCTGCTCTGCGGATTTAAGTGCGGCAGTGGCTAATATCAAAGCCAGAATTATTGGTCAGCTTACGGCTTACAGATTTAAAGATATTCCAAATAAAGCCACGATCCAGGTCACAGTGGGTGGCCGTGCGATTTTTGAAGACGCCACAAATGGTTGGACATTAGAAACAGAAACTAACGGAAGTAACACTGTTTATCTTTTAAAATTTCATGGTGATGCAATTCCAGCTTCTGATGAGCGTGTGACTGTAGATTACAAGCCGGCCGGTGCTACTTAATCAAAATTAGAAAAAATTATTCCTAAGCCAGCGCGGTTCCATTTAATGGGAGCCGTGCTTAAACTTTCTGTGAATTCTTCTTGTGTGTAATCTAAAACTAAACCGAATTTTCCGCCGATGTGGTGTGTGTACTGAACAGTGTAGCCACCTTTGGCGGTATATTCTTGTTTGTTGTTATTGATATCGGTTTTTTCTAACTGGTAGCTGTCGCTAACTCGGTAGAAGACGCCAAGGCTTTGTCTGCCATTATAATAATCAAGTCGTGGGCCAAAAGCGATGCCGGTGCCGGTTACATTGGTGTTGCCAACTTCAGAGGCCATGGTGATTTGTGAACCTTGCATGTATTCAGCCATGCCTGACAGGCGAATTTTCCACAGGCGAATGCCAATAAACAACTGCGCCGGATAAAAATACATATCGCGATCAGGGGCATCGGTAAGCCCGTTACCCATTTTTCCTTTGGCGCCGATGACTGAAAAACCAGCGCTGAAGATCTTGCTGTTTGATTTCTGGGCAGATGGATCACCATTAAAGCTATATCCGCTAAAAGTTTTGCGCGCAAAAGCGGGCTGGGTGAGAATGATAATCATCACGCCAGTTATTACGCCTAAAAAAGTTAGCTTTCGAGAAAACATAATTTAATTTTAGCACAATCTTTTAACAGAGACTATTTGCCTCTTTGAGAATGGGACTTTTCACTAAGGGACAAAGGTCCAGGCTTTTAAAAAATCTCAACAAACAAACGCTCGAAAATTTGCCCGAAAGTGACCGCGCATTTAGCACGTTATGTCGTTGTCATCACTCAGGAATTTTGTAATGATGAGTCGTTGAAAACCAATTGATTATACATAAGTCTGGCTGGAAGCCAGGATGAGGTTATTATGTCGGATACAGTGTCTGATAAATCATTAGAAGATATGTCAAAATCATTCGCGTTAACTACGCGTCTTGATGCGATTGCAGCGTGGGGACAAAGAAATGCTTTGTGGCCACTTCCTTACGGTACAGCTTGTTGTGGTATCGAGTTAATGTCGGTGATGGGACCGAAATACGACTTAGCCCGCTTCGGTGCTGAAGTTGTTCGTTTCTCTCCTCGTCAGGCTGACTTACTTGTTGTTGCCGGAACAATCACAGAAAAAATGGCACCAATCTTAGTTCGTATCTATCAACAAATGTTAGAGCCGAAATATGTTTTATCAATGGGAGCCTGTGCAAGCTCTGGTGGTTTCTACCGCGCTTACCATGTGTTACAAGGTTGCGATAAAGTTATTCCAGTCGATGTTTACGTTCCAGGTTGTCCTCCAACTCCAGAAGCTGTTCTTGATGGTGTGATGACATTACAAAAAATGATTAAAGACAGAACGCCACGTCCATGGAAAGACAACTGGGTTTCTCCATATGAAGTGAACGCGCAAACTGTTCCTGATTCATTAACTTCAACGAGAGTAGTAACACCTCGTCCGGTGGGAGTATAAAATGTCGTCAGCAGAACAATTAGCCACATTGAAATCTGATATCGCCGTAAAATTCGGTGATAACGCTTACAAATTTTCTACAACACCAGTTGGTGATCACGTTGTTGAAGCTCCGAAAGAAACTGTAAATGCACTTTTAAGATATTTAAAAGAATACGCAGGTTACAATTTCTTAATGGACGTTTGCGGTGTTGATTATCCAAACCGTGAAAAACGTTTTGATGTGGTTTACCACTTATTCGGTTCATCAGACTCTCGTCGTCTACGCGTAAAAACACAAGTTGCAGACGGTGAAAGTGTACCGACAGCTACAACTGTTTGGAAAGGTGCTGACTGGTTTGAGCGTGAAGCTTATGACATGTTCGGTATCAAATTTTCTGGTCACCCGAACTTAAGAAAAATTTTAACTCACCACCAATTTGTTGGGCATCCGTTACGTAAAGATTACGAAGCTGATAAACAACAACACTGTTCTTCAGTTTTACCAATTCACTTTGATAACACGCCTGAACAACGTGGTGATCAATTAGATTCTAGATATGTTCCATTAAACATTGGCCCTTCACATCCAGCGATGCACGGTACACTTCGTGTAATGGCTGAGTTAGATGGTGAAACAATCGTTCGTGCAATGCCAGAAATCGGTTATTTACACCGTTGTTTCGAAAAAATGGCTGAAACTCATCCATACAACCAAGTTATTCCATACACTGACCGTTTAAATTACTGTTCAGCGCCAATGAATAACGTGGGTTACTGCCGCGCAGTTGAAGATTTAATGGGTTTAGAAATTCCAGCACGTGCGCAAGCGATGCGTGTGATCTTATGTGAACTTTCTCGTATCATCGATCATATCATTGCTGTGGGTACTGGTGGCGTTGACTTAGGAGCTTTAACAGCTTTCTTCCACTTATTTACTTACCGTGAAAAAGTTTATTCTTTATTCGAAAAACTTTGTGGTGCTCGTTTAACTGTAGCTATGACTCGCGTTGGTGGTATGGCTTACGATGCTCCAGAAGGTTGGTTTAATGATGTAAACCGTTTCTGTGATGAAATGTCTGACGGTGTCGAAGAAATTGCTAAAATGTTATTAGGCAATAAAATCTTCATTAAACGTACTCAAGGTGTTTGCCCGGTATCGGCGCAAGACGCGATTGAGTGGGGTTACACTGGTCCATTACTTAGAGCTTCAGGTGTAAATTTAGATTTACGTCGCGCTCAACCTTATTATGGTTATGATAAATACGATTTCGATATTCCGGTTGGAACAACTGGCGATATCTATGATCGTTATTTAGTTCGTATCGAAGAAATGCGCCAATCAATCCGTATCATCAGACAAGTAACTAAAAACGTTCCGTCTGGTGACTGGACAGTTCGCGATAAAGGCGTTGTACTTCCTGAGAAAAAAGACGTTTACGGTAACATCGAAGGTTTAATGAATCACTTCATGTTAGTGATCAAAGGTCTTCGTCCTCCGGTTGGCGAAATTTATTCGGCAACAGAGGCTGCTAACGGTGAATTAGGTTTTTACTTAGTTTCTGATGGTTCAGCGTCTCCGTACCGTTTAAAAGTTCGTCCGCCATGTTTTGCCATTTACCAATCATTCCCAGACGTAGTTAAGGGTTCAATGTTAGCAGATGCGATTGCAACTGTAGCTTCAATGAACTTAATCGCTGGTGAGTTAGACAGATAGTCGCAGGAGAATAGAAGAATGTTTCAATTATCTGCCCAAGGAAAAGAAAAAGTTTTAGCTGAATTGAAGAGATACGAATCTCGTCAATCAGCGGTTCTTCCTGCGCTTTACATCGCGCAAGCTGAAAACAAAGGTTACATCTCTCCAGAAGTAATCAAAGAATTGTCTCGTGTAATGGATATTCCAGAAGCGAACATCAATGAAGTTTGCACGTTCTACACGATGTACAACAAAGAACCAATCGGTACTCATCACGTACAAGTTTGCCGTACACTTTCTTGCTACTTAAATGGCGCGAAAGAATTGTCTGAACACATCTGTTCACAATTAGGTACTCACTTAGGTGAAAAAACTAAAGACGGTAAATTCACAGTGACTGAAGTTGAATGTTTAGGTTCATGCGGTACAGCTCCGATGATGCAAATCGGAGACAAATATTACGAAAATTTAACTCATGAATCAGCGATGAATATCATCCGCGGTTTGAAATAAGGGAATTCTAATGAGCGAAGTTAAATACCTTACAGAATTTTATCACTTACCAGAATTCAAAGGCATCGAAGGCTACAAGAAAAACGGTGGATATGTTGAACTTGGTAAAGCTTTAAAAATGCAACCTCAAGAAATCATCGACGTGGTTAAAGCTTCGGGCTTACGCGGTCGTGGTGGCGCGGGTTTCCCGACAGGAATGAAATGGGGCTTCTTACCTAAAAACGGTGAAGAGCGTTACTTATTATGTAATGCCGATGAAGGCGAACCAGGTACTTTCAAAGACCGTATGATGATGGAGCGCGCTCCTCATCAATTAGTTGAAGGTATGATTATTTCTGCTTTCGCGATCGGTTCAAAAAAATCTTATATCTACGTTCGTGGTGAGTACGATGCTTCAATCAACTCATTGTTAGCGGCGATTCAAGAAGCTTACAAAGCGGGTTACTTAGGAAAAAATATCTTAGGTTCTGGTTTTGATCACGATATGGATGTGTACCGCGGAGCCGGTGCTTACATCTGCGGTGAAGAAACAGGAATGATTTCTTCACTAGAAGGTTTAAAAGGCCAACCTAAATTAAAACCGCCGTTTCCGGCAGTTCAAGGTTACTTAAAAAAACCAACTATCGTTAATAACGTAGAAACATTAGCCGCTGTTAAATACATCATCCGTGACGGAGCTGAAGGCTACCGTAAATACGGCACTGAAAAATCAGCGGGTTCAAAATTATTCTCATTATCTGGAAACGTAAATAAACCAGGTAACTATGAAGTTCCATTGGGATATCCATTAAAAGATATGATCAATGGTCTTGGTGGCGGCATTAAAAACGGAAGAAAATTAAAAGCGGTTATCCCTGGCGGATCATCAGCTCCGGTTTTAACGGCTGAAGAAGCTTTAAAGGCGACATTAGATTATGAAAACTTAGCAGCAGCTGGAACAATGTTAGGATCAGGCGCGATTATCGTGATCGATGATTCTAAATGTATGGTTGAATGCTTAGCGAACTTAACTCACTTCTACCACCACGAATCTTGTGGTCAGTGTACGCCATGCCGTGAAGGCACTGGCTGGGCCGATAAAATCGTTCATTCGATCTTATCTGGTAAAGGTCGCTTACAAGACATCGAGTTATTAGTAAAAGTAGCTGATAACATGAAAGGTAAAACAATCTGCGCGTTATCTGATGCAGCCGCATTACCAATCATCAGCTTCGTGACTAAATTCCGCGATGAATTCGAATATTTCGTTAAAGAAGGCAAATCAAAAGTAAAAGGTACAGCGTACAAAGGACATGCATATGCAGCAACAGCCTCTCATTAATTGTACAATTAACGGTGTCGCTCTTCAGGTAAAACCGGGAACGACAATCATCGAAGCGATGTATGAAAATTCTCAGAAGATCGCTCACTATTGCTGGCATCCAGGTTTATCTATCGCCGGTGTTTGCCGTTTATGTATGGTGGAAATCGAAGGAAATCCACGTTTACAAATCGCTTGTAACACAGTTGTGACTGAAGGAATGAAAGTTAACAACACGTCTGAAAAAGTAAAAGACGCTGCTAAATGGGGCTTAGACTTCCATTTAATCAACCATCCATTAGATTGTCCTATCTGTGACCAAGCCGGTGAGTGCGGTCTACAAGAACAGTACATGGAGTTTGGTAAATACAACTCTGAAATGGCCGAGAAAAAACAAAAGAAACATAAAGTGGTAGATCTAGGCCCTACAGTGGTTTTAGATTCTGAAAGATGTATCTTGTGTTCTCGTTGTGTGCGTTTCACTGATGAAGTTTCTAAAACTCATGAATTAGGAATTTTCAACCGTGGTGATCACTCTGAAATCGGAACTCACGCAGGTAAACCATTAGATAATAAATACTCTTTAAACACTGTTGATATCTGTCCGGTCGGCGCTTTAACTTCTAAAGACTTCCGTTTCCGTCAACGTGTATGGTTTCTAAAAGACCAAGAGACTGTTTGTAACGGTTGTTCGACAGGCTGTAACGTGAAAGTGTACTTCAATAAAGAGGGCGTTTTCCGTGTTAAACCTAAGCGTAACGATGCGATTAACGGTCATTGGATGTGCGATGAAGGTCGCGACATCTATAAATTCGTAAATAAAGAACACAGAATGATCAAAGGCCACAAGTTAGCAAATGGCGTTTGGAATACTGAATTACACGCTGGTGCCGCAGCTAAAGATGCAGCGTTAAGCTTACAAGGTGTAACTGGTAATGACATTGCTTTAGTAGTGACTGGCCAGCACACAGTTGAAGAATTAGAAGCGATTGTTTCTACATTCGTAAACACTTACAAAACTAAAAACGTTTACCACTGGTGGAATTCTGAAGCGACAGCTAATGAATTCGATGGCATCTTACTTCGCGGCGATAAAAATCCGAACACTAAAGGTTTACAGCAAGTATTTGCTAAACACGGAATCACAACTAAGTTTTCTGATTTAGACCCATCTAAAGTAAAACACTTAGTGGTAGTTGGTCCTGAGAACATTCCGGTTTACAAAGATTTCACCGCTAAATTAGAGTTTTTCGCAAAAGCGTCTAACTTAATTTACATGACGTCTGCAAAAGTTGATTCTTTAGTAGCTAATAAAAACTTAAAATCAGCGACAATCATCCCGCTTAAAACTTTCGTTGAAAAATCAGGAACATTCATTAACCACGCTGGTGTTTCTCAAACTTTCAAAAAAGTAACGACGGTTGTTTCTGAAGCTTTAACTGTAGTTGAAGCCGCGGCTTTATTATCTGGCCAAGAAATCAAAATCGAAACATTAAATCCTAAGAACTTATTAGTAGCGGCTAACGAGCGCGCTGATAAAGTGACCTTAGATTTCCGTAAGAAAAATGAATTTATTTTCCAACGTGGGAAATTATAGGTTCGGCTTCGCCGAAACGTAAGGAGCAGACCATGGCTGTAATGCAAAACACTTCTGAAAAATCAAAATGGTACTTACCGGGGATCGCTACAGGTTTAGTGATCACGATGAAGCACATGTTAAAGAATATCTTTAACAAAAAAGAAATGATCACACTCAATTATCCGGAAGAGAAGTATGAATACTCTCCGCGTTTTAAAGGTAATCACATTCTTACGGTAAAAAAAGACGGTGCGATTCGTTGCACGGCTTGTATGTTATGTGCGACAAACTGCCCGGCAGACTGTATTAAAATCACAGCTTCTGAGCATCCAGATCCACATGTAGAAAAATACCCAATCAGCTATGAAATCGATATGCTACGTTGTGTATTCTGCGGTTTCTGTGAAGAGGCTTGCCCGGTAGATGCGATCCGTTTAGGACCTGAGTGGCAAACTCCAGGTTTAAATGGTGCGAACTTCACATACGACATCAAACAATTAGCTTACCGCCCAGGTCTTAAAGGTGGCGTTCAGTCTGTTGTTGATGACCAAGAACGTTTGAAATCTGGTATTTAGTGATTGCTCAGCAATCAACTTGATACTTGCTCCGTAAAAAGTGAATAAAAAGCATAAAAAGGCTCAGTTTGGAACTGGGCCTTTTTTATTTTAGCGTTGAGACCGCATTTCGGGTTTGTTCTAATAGTTGAACTAAACAAAAGGAGTGCCCGTATGAAAATTCTAAGTGCGTTAATTCTTGTTGTCTCTTTATCAGCTCAAGCGGCTGAGCAAAAAATCAAAATGTATTTTAATAACGAAGAACTTACAAAAGTTATTGAAATGTACTCTAAAGCTTCAGGCCAGAAATTCGTTCTTGATTCTACAGTACGTGGAAAAGTTTCGATGTTTAACCAAGATGAAATCGGTCTTACAGAAGCCTTTAACCAGCTATCAACAGCTTTAGCGCTGAATGGTTTTGCGATCAGCAAGCAAGATGACACAATGATTGTTCGTAATGCGAGAAGTGTGCAAAGAGATTTTGTGACAGTTAGCTCTGAAAAACCCTCTTTAAAACCAGAGCGCATGTACACTTGGGTTTATACCGCTAAAAATGTACCGGCAAAAACTTTAGCTCACCAAGGCCGTATTTTTACGTCATCTTATGGTGAATACGTAGTGAATGAAGCTGCTAATCAGATCATTATCACTGATTTTACGTCGACATTAAACCGTGTCGCCGATTTATTAAAAGAAATGGATGTAAAACCTTCGGTAGAGACAGCTAAGCTTGTAGCTATGTCTAAAAAACAAATGGCTGAAGTTAAAAATGAAAAACAACTTAAAGAAACTAAAGTCGAAAAAACTGACGAGTAGTTTTTAAAACACGAAAAAAATAAAAAAGGAGAAGTGAAAGCTTCTCCTTTTTTATTTGATCTCTAAGATGTCGGATCGAAATCTAACTCATTCACTTTTTTCATAAATTTCTCGTGAACCACTTGTTCCATCGAATAAAGTCCTGAAGGCTTCTGAGAAAGCCACTTTCCAGCAAAAGCAGCACCAGATCCAAAAGCCGAACGGCTAATACTTTCATGAACAATGCGAATAGTTTGATTCGGAAGCCCAAAAACGACTTCATGCTTTCCGACAACGCCACCCACACGAATTGAATTTACGTGCAGCTTAGGATCAATATCTAAATGATCAGCCAAACGCAGCGCTGTGCCGGAGGTTTCTTTTTTGTCGCGAAAATGTTCTTCGATCACCTCGATATCAGCTAGCGGAATAATTTTTTTCAGGATTTTTGAAGCAATCATAAGCCAGTTAATACCAAGAGTAATATTGGGCGAATAAAGAATTGCTGTTTTTTTGCTGGCCTCTTTGACGAGATGCTCTTCTTCGGGCGAATACTTTGAAATCGCCGTCACAATACGAACACCGGCATCAGCCAGGGTATTGTAAAGCGTCGTGGCTTTGCCAGAAGAAAAATCAATAACAACATCGACCGGATTTTTTTGCATAAATTCGGGAGTTAATTTGTCAAAAGCCACAAAGGGAGAAAATTTTCCGTCAAAGCCTAAAGCATGACTGGCGTACGTAAGAGCAGGATTAATTGTTTTTCTGCAAACCCATTGCAGAGAAAGTTCTGAGTCAGAAACAAGTTCTTTAGCAACAACAGAACCAGTGCGGCCGAAGCCTAATAGACCTACGCGAATAGGCATAGCTACCTCCTAATAGTATGTTTGATGTGAAATATATGTGAAGGGTTTAAGCTAGAATCTAAACCTGCAGAATTTCGCAAAACACAAAAGGCGAGGTGTGAAAAGACAGTAATTTATTTCGAAGCGTGAAACTTTGTTTTAAAAACAAAGATGAAATATCAAATGTTTGTATATAAACCAGAATAAAATACGGGCTTACAAACAAAGGCAGAAATGTTTTTTCAATTTCAATTTGAGTCTGTAAGCGGCCTATCGGAAGTTTAAAATCTGAATATTGAATCTCGCCATTTTTTTGGTCGGCAAGTAAGAGTGGGCGATCACCATGAGAATTCGGTGCAAAAACGGCAAAGAACGTAAAAATGATCGCTGCTAATAAAACATTCACTCTCTAAAGTTTAGGTGAAAAACAGATAGAGAGTCAAAAAACGGAGCGTTAAATATCTAAGCCTAAGAAAAATTTGATGTAATTACCACTAAGATCAATGTCTTTTTTATTTCCCGATACAGAGTCGGTCGCATCTTTCCATTTTGTTTGAATAAGGCCTGCTTCAGCACCTACGATCATAGGTAAAACGATTAAAGGTTTTACTTCTAATTCCATTCCCACAGTGTAGCTTGTCAGAGTTCCGCCAGAGTAGTCGACAACATTTGAGCCACCTTGCGCCACGCGAACTCCGGCGCTATGATCAACACCGTAAGAAATAATTGGTCCAAGATGAACAATCGTATTGATTAAACGGTAGTTAGCTAAAACTGCTGTTCTGTTAAGATGAGCTTCACCTTCGATTCCATCTTTACTGACTTCAAGTTTTAATTTTTCAGTACGTAAACCAAAACCCACCGGTAGTAGTGGCAGAGAAACAAGAACGTCAGCACCTAAACCATAAAGCGGCACCATTCCCGGAGTTTGTCCTTCGCAGGATTTGCCTTTACACACATCCGTTAAAGCATCTTTGGCCACAATACCTGTGTAATTCGCGCGCGCCGTAATTAAAGCCCATGAACTCATTGGAAAAAGTACGACTAATAATAACAATTTTTTCATTCGAAGAATCTCCCTGTATATAATTATGACCGAGTGAGATGTCATTGGCGAGTCGGACTCGCCTTATGTCGGTGGTCGAGTCTAAATGACGGTTAAATCATCCTGAATGACTTTGTTATTTAAACGAATTCAGTTTGAAATATAAGAGTATGAATTACCTTAATGCTGAAAATTATCAGGCCTTAAACGAAAAGCTCTCGGTGAGTTTTTCGGAAAAGTTTGGCGCAGCTTTAAAGGTCAGAGCTTTTGAAAATTTCATGTTTGCAGGTTATGACTTGTGTTTTGGTTTATTGCAGTTTTTATCGCATAGGCCAAAAATTGGAATCGTTCGCGCCGGAAGTAGTCTTCAGGAATATTTGCTTCCGCATTTTTACCGTTTACAAACGCCTTTGGTTTTTAAAAAAGAAAATGAAAATTTTCAGCAGTACATTTCGCAATTCGACCATGAAGTTAATTTTGTTCTGTGGTCATCTGAAAACGAAATCACCGGCGAAATTTTATTAAGCTTTGAACAGCGCCAAGAGATTCATAAAACTCTTGCCGCTAAACGTATTTTTTCAATCGAAGTAAAATCAAAATTCACAGCGCAAGATGTAGAAATTTTTAAACAAAGTGCTTATGCAGTCATTGTTGAAGCGGGAACTGTTTTTTCAAAAGAACAGTGTCTGATATTTCATTCTGAAAAGTTAAAAACACCTTCTTTGATCGGGCATTATCAAAACAGTCTTAAAACGGTCAGTGATTACCTGGCAGAATCAAATACTAAGACTTCTGACAACACGGCGCTTCTGAAACAGGCCGAAACTTCTCTGTTAAATTATTTTAACCGGTATGCCGCTAAACCCGCTACTTTAGAAGATCGTTTAGTACTGTACTCTAAATCTGTAGCCGGAACTGCACTTAAAGATGAGTTAAATTTGAATTCAAGCCAGGCTTTTGCCCCAAGTGAGCTTCCAAGCTGGATTGTAGATGCTATACCAGCCTGGTGGCCCGAGGCTAAAAGCAGTGAATTAATGATGGGGCTGCTGGTTATCGACCTTAAAGCTTTAGATGAAAAATCTTTACAAAAAATTCTGGAAGTTCACGACAGATTAACAAGCCAGTCTACGTGGTCTATTTCTTGACAGTTTTCACGCGCAAATTGATATTGAAATTGTGAGCGATAAATACGTGCTAATTGTCGACGACGACAAAGACATTCAATCCGCTATCAAAATGATTTTAGAGATGCATGGCTATCAGGTCAGTTGCGTCTCTAATGGTAAAGAAGCGTTAGAAGTCTTAACCCGTGGGCCATCGCCATCAATTATTTTGTTAGATTTAATGATGCCTGTTATGGATGGTTTTGAATTTATGCGCCTGATGGAAGGCGGCTATATAGCTCCGAAAGTTCCTATTGTAGTAATGACGGCCGCACGCAACAAAGCTCATGAAATTAAAAATTACACAACGCTATTAAAACCTTTCGACGTCACAAAACTGCTATCAATTATCGGAGAACAGTATCAAACCATCAGCTAGCAGTCGTTTTCAGCGCATTCTCACGTTTCACAATGTTTCAATCGTAATGAGTTTTGTGTTAGCGATCGGCGCGTTTATTTTATTTGCCGAGTATATCGAAGAAAAAGATTTTAATAAAATCGAATTTCGCGGAAAAACCGTTGAATCTCTTTTAGAAAAATCATTTAACCAAAACTTAGAAGTCGTTTACTCGATCCAAAATTTATTTTTAACCCGTCAGGATATTTCGCGGCAGCAGTTCAGAGACTTTGTGACCAACTCTCTATTGCGCCATCCGGGAATTCAAGCGATTGAACATATGGTTCGTATCAAGCAAAAAGACCGCGCCACGTACGAAGCGAAAATGCGGTCTGAGGGTTTTTTAAACTTTAGCATTAAAGAGCTGGGATCAGACGGTAAGTTACGTGTGGCGGGAGTTCGTGAGCATTATCACGTGATGAATTACGTTGAACCTTTACAAGAAAACCTGGCAGCTCTTGGTTATGATATCAGTTTTACACCTGAAGCGAATGAAGCATTAATGAATGCAGAGTCTCAGGGTGTCGGTGTTTCGCCGTGGTTAAATCTGGCGCAAGGTGAAGTAGGCTTTGTAATCTATATGAGTATTCCGAAAACCGAGGGTTTGGCTGCCGGGGTATTCCGCTTAAAAAGGTTCGTAGAAGCAGCTATAGCTTCATCGCAATCAGATGGTGTTGATTTTATTATCGAAGAAGTTAAAGATTCTCCGAATCGTCCGCGATCTTTAAGATATGATTCGGTTGAAAATAAATTAGTTGATTTTACCCAGTTGGATGAAGGCGTTGATCAGGAATTATTATTTAGCAATTTAATCACCGTAGGCCAGCGCACTTGGCGTTTAACGTTTTTTCCGTCAGGCCAGTTTAAATCGGTTATCCATCCAAGTATTCCATATGTTGCGGCTCTTACGGTTTTATTATTAATGTTAGCCATCACGTTCTTTCTTGATGAGCGTGAGGCGCGTGCATCAGCAGAAACGGCCACTAAGGTTCGTGAAGAGTTCATGACCGTGGCATCGCATGAATTACGTACGCCGTTAACACCGCTTAAAATGGAAATCTTTTTGGTTAAAGAATTAGTATTAACAGGGCAGGCCAGCAAAGATAAAATCATAGGCCTGTTAGATAATGCCAGTAAACATTTAAACCACATAGTGGGTTTAATTGATGATTTATTAGATGTCGGGCGTATTGGTGAAGAACATTATCAATATGATTTTTCACATTTTAATTTAGATACCTTGATTCGTGATACAGTCGAAAAATTTGATCCGGTTTTTAAAATGAATGGCTGTTCTGTGCAGTTGAATATTCAGCCTGAAGTTCGCGTGTTTTGGGATGCTCAGCGTATCGAACAGGTGCTGACAAATTGTTTTAGCAATTCAGTGAAGTTTTCGAATCAGGCCATTATCGAAGTGAATATGCGCACTGAAGGCATCTATGCAATTTTCAGTGTAAAAGATAATGGTATCGGTATTTCAGAAGAGTTTCAGAAAAAAATGTTTAACAAATTCGAGCGTGGCGTTTCAAATAAAAATTACGGCGGCTTAGGTTTGGGTTTATATATTGTTCATCAAATTATTGCAGCCCACGGGGGGACAGTTCGTGTGAACAGTCAGCCGGGTAAGGGCGCCGAGTTTGTTTTCCAGGTTCCACGTAATGTCTGATTTACAAGATAAGTTTATTATTCTTAAAAAAACCAAATACGGTGAAGCAGATTTAATTATTCATGCTCTTTCTGTCGCCGGAGCTAAAAAATCTTTTATTGCCCGCGGGGCTTTAAAAAGTAAAAAGCGTTTTGGTGGTGGCATTTTAGAGCCTACACATTTTGTAAATCTGACTTACAAAAAAGGTAAAACCGATGATGCTTTAAATGTTTTAAACGAAGCGGTTTTAATCGACGATTTTAAAGATATTCGCGCTGATTTTGATAAGCTTGAATTTGCATTGTTTATGTTAAATAGCGCTTATAAAGTTTCACAAGAAGGAGATTTTGATTCTCACTTCTTATTTAACTTAATCGGGCATTCGTTAAGACAGCTAGGAAAAACCGCAAGTCTTCAGCGTTTTAAGCTTCACTTCTGTCTTAAATTCTTATTTCAACAAGGGGTTATTTCAGTTGAAGAGTGGATGGCGCCTTTTCTAAAGGCCAATATGGCTGATTCAGAACAGTTAGATCAATTGCCTGAGCTAACCGAGATAGTGGATACTTATGCTGATTCGATCGAATCACAGGTCATTCACTACATTAAGAATGCTGACACTGGTTTTTAAATTTTCTTTTTTGAAAGTGGATGTCTGACTTCTACAATACGAGCCAAAGTATCAATATTAAGATGCGTGTATTTCTCTGTCGCCTGTAAGCTTTCGTGGCCTAACATGGTTTGCAGTGTGCGAAGGTTAGTGCCACTGGCTAACATATGTGTGGCAAAGCTATGTCGTAGCGAGTGGGGGTGAAGCGGATTCATTAATCCGACTTTGCGGCCTAAGTTCCTAATATAGTCATAACCTTTGCGTGAATTTAAAGGCTCATCACCGAAAACATATTCAGTATTTTTATGACGAGCTTTTTGCGCTTTTAAAACATCATTGCAGGCTTCAGGAATAACAATCAGACGTTCTTTCTGGCCTTTACCTAAAATCAAAATTTTACGTTCTTCTAAACGAATATCTTTCCAACGTAAATTGCAGGCTTCACTGATGCGAAGCCCTCCGCCGTAGAGAAGATTAAATAATGTTTTTTGATTTTGAATTTCTTCATCTGAAGATTGATTTAGAAATTGCAGAACACTAATCACTTCATCGACTGAAATAAAATGCGGAATTTTTTTCGGAACTTTCGGGCACACTAACTGATCGGCGTAATTTTTATCGATGATTTTTTCAGCATAGAGCCAATTAAAGAAGCTTTTTAATGTAGCAATCTTTCGGTTACGTGAAGCCGGTGATAAACGGCCCCATTGAGTCAAAGAATCACGACACAAAAGCCAAAGTTCTTCGCCGGAATTAAAGGCTGCGGCCTTAACATCGGCCAAATTAATCAAATTGCTGTTTTTTCTGGCATTGCTTGCCGGGGCTTTATTTTGAAAAAAGGCCTGGTTTAAATCCAGGGTGTAAGCTTTTAGTGTCAAAGGAGAACAAGATTCAATATTCTCTAGGTATTTCAAGAAGTTATGTATTTGTTTAGACACTAAAAAGGCCATCAAATTGATTATATATTAGGCCATAACGATTGAGGGGTCCTAAAAATATTTTAATGCAATGCAAAATTTTCCTTGCAATTATTACCCGACTTTGGTTATATTACGGTCATAACACGGTGTATCAAAATGAGCTAATCATTATGAGACACCAAAATTAGGACGTTTAAAGTACGTGAAAGGTAGGCCCCAATGTCTAATGACTCTAGCGCAACTACAGTTCTTCCGAGTTCACAAAATCAAACACAAATGAGTTGGAATCAAAACCAAACTCAAAAAGTGATCGAAAACAGATCAATCATCT
The DNA here is from genome assembly GCA_966250225.1 of uncultured Pseudobdellovibrio sp. GTDB lineage: Bacteria > Bdellovibrionota > Bdellovibrionia > Bdellovibrionales > Bdellovibrionaceae > Pseudobdellovibrio. The sequence goes on from CBINGM010000001.1 coordinate 123,592, forward strand.
ACAAATCGGACGTAATGGGCCAAATGATGAAAATGATCGACCGCGTGGCTCCTTCACAAGCTAACATCCTAGTTCTTGGAGAATCTGGAACGGGTAAAGAGTTAATCGCTCGCGCTGTTCATGAAAAATCAAACCGTAGAACTAAACCTTTTGTTGCGATCAACTGCGGTGCTTTACGTGAAACATTATTAGAATCAGAATTATTCGGTCACGAAAAGGGTTCTTTCACTGGTGCTTACAATAAAAAAATCGGTTTAGCTGAAGCTGCTAACGGTGGAACATTATTCTTAGACGAAATCGGTGAATTACCTCTTTCAATTCAAGCTAAACTTTTACGTTTTATCCAAGAGGGCGAAATCTTCCGTGTTGGTGGCAAAGAGCCAATCAAAGTTGATATTCGTTTAATCTGCGCAACTAACCGTGAATTAGATCAAGAAGTTGTTCGTGGTAACTTCCGTGAAGACTTATTCTATCGTATTAACACGATCGTTGTAGCGGCTCCGCCTTTACGTAGAAGAAAAGAAGATATCCCTGTTTTAATTCAATACTTCTTATCACAAGGTCACTCATACCTTAACCGTGGTAAAACTATTGATGAAGAAGCTTTAAAAATGTTAGTAAAATACGAATGGCCAGGTAATATCCGTGAATTACAAAACGTTTGTGAACGTTTACAGATTTTATCTGAAGGCCACATGATCATGACAAACGATCTTCCTGACTTCATCCGTAATCCTGAAGTTAAAGAAGAAGGTCTTGAGTTTGATCCTTCAATGCCACTTTATGAATTAGAAAAACGTTATATCATCAAAGCTCTTGCTCACTACGGTGGAAACAAAACACAAGCGGCGCAAGGTTTAGGTATCACGATTAAAACTCTTTACAATAAACTTCATGAGTACGGTGAGTTCGAAAAATACGCTGTACACACGAAACCTGCTAAAGACTAGTGGCGTATCGCCGTGAAGGCGAAGCTACAACATTAAATATATGGCACGTGCAAAACCACCTAATGTAGTACGTTGATTGAATGGTGTTGAACGAACTTGAATTATGACACGTTGGCGGAACAGGTTCGTTTTATTTTTAAAACTCACAAGGGAAGGCTCACCGTAAAGGTCGAGCCTTTTCCTATTTCACTCTCTACACTGATTGTTCCACCATGAGCGTCAACAATTTCTTTCGAAATATAAAGCCCTAAACCTAAGCCATCATAATTTTTTATCGAAGCGGCTCTTTCAAATCGCTGAAAGATTTTTTCGCGGTCTTTCATTGAAATTCCGGGTCCTTGATCAGTCACTTTTAAAACGGCTTTTTCTTTATCTGTATCTACCGTGACCTCAATCGGTTTTCCAGAACCATATTTCATAGCGTTACTTAACAAACATGAAAAAACCTGCTCGATGCGGTTGTAATCCCAAACACCATTAACAGGACCATCTTTTTTGACAATTAAAGAACATTGCTTTTTTGTAAGCTCATCGAATTTTTCTTTGCGCACTTGTGAAACAAGCTCAACCAAATTCATAGGTTCACGGTTTAAAATTAAGCGCCCGGCAGAAATACGGGTCACATCTAATAAGTCATCCGTTAATTGAATCAGTCGGTTAATTTCGCGGTCGGTGTAATCTAAGGCTTTTAATAAATTCTCGGCTTTCGGTAATAGATCGGGCTGAATTTTTCGTGCTTCACGTTTGAACCAATCAAGATACATTTTAAGTGGGGTCAGAGGTGTGCGCAGTTCGTGTGAAGCCATTGCTAAAAAATCGTCGCGGGCTTGCACTGATTTTTCAGCTTCGATGCGCTCCTGGTGTTCGTGTTCTAATAAGCGGTCGCGTTCGGCTTCGGCGCGAAGTTGCAAAGTAATATCACGGTAATTCCAAACACGACCGATGATTTTTCCGTTTAAAATCTGCGGGTTAGAAACACGCTCAATAATTCGCCCATCTTTAAGCTTTAAAAGATCAGCACTTTTTTGGGCCGGGTTGTTGTAAATGGCTTCAGTGCGCTGAATAACTTCGTCGGGATTTAGCATCAGTTCTGAAGCTATTTTTAAAGCGCGGTAGCCATCAGAATATTCGTACGGGTTTGCCATTCCTTCGGGCCACATTTCTAAAAATGTTTTATTACACTGAACAACACGGCGGTTCAGATCCATAACCATCACACCATCGGCCGTTGACTCTAATGTGGCTTCTAGTAACGACAAAGTTTTTTGAATTTCGGCGGTTCTTTCTAAAACTTTTTTTTCTAACGAATCACGGGCTTCGCGCAGTTCGTTTTCCATTTTTTTTCGTTCAGTAATATCGCGGCTGACCAGAGTAGCACTGACAACCTGACCATCAATAATGACCGGCGCAATACGTGAATGATACCAGATAGGTCCATTATCTTTAGTGCGGCCTAAAATTTCATATTCGGTGGCAACACCTTCTTTAAAAACTTTTTCTAAAGCTTTTTTTAAAGTGGCGGCATGGTCGGGCGGAACAAAACTGGTGGCGTCTTTGCCAATAACTTCATTTTTAGTCAGCGTTGAAATTACGCGATTGATAAATAAAATTTTTCCGTCGGGCCCGATACTGATAATAATGTCAGGAGCTGTTTCAGCTAGTTGGCGCCATTTTAATTCAGATTCACGCAAAGCCTGTTCTACGCTTTTATTTTTTGAATGCTGGTCTATTTCAGGATTCATCATTGTAGCTTTTCACTCGGGCAGTGATGACGAACCAGATCTAACAAAAGATCTATACGGATTGGTTTTTTTAAGACGCCATAGAAGCGGTCTTTCGAAGAAATTTGCTCGGCAAAAGCAGTTACAGCTAACAGGGGAATACTTTGATAGCGCGAATTTTTTTTCGCCTCTTCTGAAAATGTCCAGCCATCCATAATCGGCATCATCATATCGAGTAAAATCATGCAGGGTTTAGGAATCTGCGAAAGCAGAGCAAACCCTTCGGCGCCGTTTGAGGCCGTCACTAAGTGATAACCTTCGGCTTCAAGCATAGCTTTCATAAGCTCACGAATATCGTCATCGTCTTCGATAACCATAAGCGGGTGAATATGATGTTGGTGCAGATATTTTACATCTTCCGATGAGAGCTTATCCATCAAGGATAAGACGATGCAATTGGCGTGCAGGGCGATTTTGGTAAAGAACGTGCTATCATGCCCCAGAAAAAGAAAAAGCCCTCTTGGGGAGGGCTTTTTGACTCAAATTCAAATTCGAATTTAAATTTAAAAACTAGATGTAACCTTCGTCGTCATCGTCGTTTTCTTCTTCATCGTTAGAAGCGAAGTTATCTTCGTCTTCCATTTCTTCGTCCATGTCTTCTTCAGCAGATTCGTCTTCCATATTTTCGAAATCAGAACCTTCTTCGCCTTCTTCAGACTCTTCGCCCTCTTCGTAAGACTCAGCGCCGCTCATAGCATCTTCATCATCGCCAACCATAGAGTCTAACTCTAATTCGTCGTCGAACTCGGAATCGATATCAGAAAATGAAGTTTGTGTTGGAACTACAGCTGGAACAACTTTTTTAGCTGCTGGTTTTGCTGCAGGCTTAGCTTTTTTAGCAGCAGGTTTAGCTGCTTTTTTTGGAGCTGCTTTTTTAGCTGTTACTTTTTTCGCAGCTTTTTTAGCAGGTTTAGCGGCCTTTTTCGGCGCCGCTTTTTTTGCAGCTTTCTTTGCTGGTTTAGCAGCTTTTTTAGCTTTCTTAGGAGCTGCTTTTTTCGCAGCTTTTTTTACAGGTTTAGCTTTTTTAGCAGGTTTTTTCTTAGCCATGTGAACTCTCCATTTTTGTTAACGAAAACATTCATTAGACTAGAGAAAAATAAACACCTACGCAAGAGGTAGGTGCTTGGAACTAGATGTTAATTATAGTCCGAAATGGTCTTCAAGGATGCGGGCGAACTCAGGCGGTACCACAGTCGAGATAAAAAGACCGGGTTGATGACCATTTTTCGCGTTGACGTAGGTCAAATATCCAAAAGTTCTGCTCTTATCGCTGTTTTTGATCGGAACTGTGATGTTAATCGGTAAAGGAAGTGCCGCTTTATCTGGCAATGTCATAAATAAACCCACCGCACTTAACCCAATATAAAGGTTAATTTTAGTGTTATTCTGAGAGGGAAAGCTTAAGGCTAAGCTCGGTAATTCATTTTGTCCTGCCGGCATAGCTGGTAATAAATCTCCGTTCGGAAGACGGCCCGCCGGAACAGTGGTAATTCCTTTTAAGATATACTTAATAGGAACACGAACAGCCATTTTCATTTTACCTGTACCATCAAACATCGGAGTAAATGAAATATCCGGATATTTATTGAAAGTTCCAGACGGGGTGAACACCACACCTTGTGGCATTGGTAACATAATGACGAATTCACCGCGTGTTTTATCGATATCAAAAGCTAAAGCACCGTTTGCACCCATACCTAACTTATTAGATGAATCATCTACGCGGCTTTTCATATCTACTGAATCAATATTAGGAGAAACGGGAGTTGGTTCTTCTGGAGTTTCTGTGTTTTGACCTTGTTGGCCTTGTGGGGTTTGAAGAGAAGCCATTTCTGGAACAGAGCCACCACAAGCAGTTAAATAACTTACTAATAATAGTGTTGTTGTGATTTTTAGTTTCATAAAATCCCTCGCCCGCAAACTATCGGACCAAGGTCTAGGTAGCTTTAGAGATTTTGGAACAAAAAAAGCCGATCGTGATGATCGGCTTTTTTTCGTCAACAAAGTTGACATAATCCATTAATTTTCGAAATCAGCTGTATATTAGTCCGTCAATATTAGCCAATTAGTTTCAATGCTAACTGTGTTGATTGGTTAGCTTGGGCTAATGTTGCAGTACCAGCTTGTAAAAGAACATTGTTACGAGCCATATCAGAAGTCGATGAAGCTACGTCAGTGTCACGGATACGTGAGTTGGCTGCAGCTAAGTTTTCTTCAGTGATAGCTAAAGTATCTACTGTCGAAGTCATACGATTTTGTAAGGCACCTAAGTTTGCTCTCATTGCATTTACATTTTGTTGCGCGGTTTCGATCGCAGAGATCGATGAACGTGCGCTGTCTTTTTTCGAAAAATCCATATCAGTTAATCCCAAGGCATCTAATGTGCCCACGTTTTTTGTTGCATCAAACGCAATTTGGTCACTCTCAGTCGAGAAAATACCAATCTGAAAATCAAACGTTGGCGTAGAACCGTCTAATAAAGACGTAGAATTCCAGCGTGTTGATTTAGCGATACGTTGAACTTCATCTTTTAACTGAGAAATCTCAGTCTGAATTAATGAACGTTCGTTATCACCAATAGTGTCAGAAGCCGCTTGGATCGCTAATTCGCGTGAACGAATTAAGATATTTGAAATCTCACCAAGACCGCCCTCTGCAGTTTGCACTAAAGAGATCGCATCGTTTGCGTTACGTTTTGCTTGAATCGCAGATCTAATTTGACCGCGCATAGTTTCGGAAATCGCTAACCCTGCTGCATCGTCTGCGGCTTTATTAATTCTAAATCCGCTGGCAAGTTGTGCTGACGAGTTCTGCATTAATCTTTGGCTGTTCGTCATGTTTCTTTGCGTGTTAATAGCAGCTACGTTAGTTGAAATTCTCAATCCCATTTTAAACTCCGTTTAATATTTTATAAAAATTGTTTCATTGTTTTTTCCTTCCGTGAGTTGTTTAAGTTAGAACTGCGTCCGAGCAATTCATTTTGCGCCTGAGCGTCCACATGGACTGTTGAGGTTGGCGCGTGCCTATTTAATATTCCTTCAATTTTTGGTTCATCCTTAATTCATCCTTGAGGCCTCCTTTCAAAAGGTTTGAGAATCTCAATCGTTGTCAGTAGCTGACATTGACGAAGATCATAGAGACTTCCAGTCTCTGGGTTTGTTACTTATCTATTTTTTCGACTGACTACGCGGAATTCTTGACAGGACAAGTGAATAGAAATTTGTTAAAAAAAAGTTGTTTGTCTGAGAAGTTTTCCCTCTGAAAGTAGTGATTTCTAAACGTCAGTCTTAGGACTCGACGAGCCTTAGTTTCAGTCGTGGGAACAATTGTCTAGTCAAGTATAGCGTCAGGAAAGCTGCGCTACTTAAGGTTTGCGAGAGATATAGAAATTATCTTTAATCGTAAAGCGTAATTCCCAGTGCTTAGCTTCTTGAGCGTAATCAATACCGATGCGCGGAGAAGCAATGATTTCTGAATCTTTAATTTTCACTCCGATATCTTCAATGAAAAGAGTGTCGTCAGTCAGTAAAAGTGAATTGTGATCACGCGTGATTTTCATGGCTTGCGCTAATTTGCCGGGGCCTGTGGTTAAGTTCCAGAGATGTTTTTTATTTTCAGGATCAAAGTTTTTAAGCTTACGTGCTTTCGCCATTGTCGTTAACCCTTCGCTAGGTTCAAGAGCGCGAATCAACACCGCTTCGGGAATATCTTGTTTTTGGGTGACGACATTTAAACAATCGTAAATGCCATAGATCAAGTACACGTAACTATGCCCACCTGGTAAATACATCGTTTCGGTGCGCTTCGTGCGACGATTTCCAAACGTGTGTGCACCACGGTCTTTAATGCCTAAGTACGCTTCAGTTTCTGTAATAATTCCAGAAAGACGTTTGCCGTTAACGATATGAACTAGACGTTTACCTAAAAGTTCGCGCGCCACAGTTGTGGTATCGCGTTGATAGAAAGATTTTTTAAGTTTAGTCGATTTCAAGAAATCGGCATTGAGCAATTTTCCCGCTCAACTCGTAGGAGTGAAGAGAATTCGCACGCAAGTGATTGGCCGTATTAAAGCCTAAGGTACATGTTGTCGTTTCTGAGGCGAAATGGGAGCAGTCTTCGCAGGCAAATGGAATCTTATAAGCATTAAAGTCACGGGCTTGAATCACGTCTTTTTTCATAGACGGTCTAATGCGAGCTGAGGACTGTTTTAATGGGATTTTACCATTGGCTTTCGACATAGGTTTTATATAGGACCTCGGGTTGACAAATGCAATCTATAACTCATCCTTAATGTATGGTTAAGCCCTCTAAGGTTAACCATACGGAACAAGAGGTAAAAAGTGAGTAATGAAATTCAAAAAATGACCAGAAGAAGCCAAGAGGCTATGCAGGCTGCAGCGAAACTTGCAGAAAGCAAAAAGAACTCTTCCGTTGAACCTGAACATTTAATCTTAGAATTAGTCGAGCAAGACGATGGCGTTGTGCCCCGTGTTTTACAAGAAGCTAAAATTCAACCGGCGTCTTTAATTACACCGTTAAACAAAGCGATCAGCCAGTTTCCACAGTTGTCGTCAGCGCAAGCTAACACTTACGCTAGCCCGCGTTTGCAAAAACTATTTAAATATGCCGAAGCCGAAATGGTTGAAATGCAAGATGAACTTATTTCAACAGAGCATTTCTTTTTAGCGTTGTTTAAACTCGACGATACAAACATTAAAAAACTTTTAGAAACAGCCGGCGTTAAAAAAGCGGCGTTTGTTGAAGCGCTTAAAAAAGTTCGCGGTAATCAACGTGTAACTACAGATGAACCAGAAAACCAATACGAAGTATTAAAAAAATACGCACGTGATTTAACAGCTTTAGCTGCTGAAGGAAAACTTGATCCGGTGGTAGGCCGTGACGAAGAAATTCGTCGTGTGATCCAAGTTCTTTCACGTCGTACAAAAAATAATCCCGTGTTAATCGGTGAGCCCGGCGTTGGTAAAACAGCCATCGCTGAAGGTATGGCTTTACGTATTATTAAAAAAGATGTGCCTGATCACCTGTTAGGTAAAAAATTGATGGCTCTTGATATGGGCGCTTTAATCGCCGGTGCAAAATACCGCGGTGAATTCGAAGACCGTTTAAAAGCGGTGATCAAAGAAGTAACCGCTTCAAGTGGCGAAATTATTTTATTTATCGACGAGTTACACACGTTAGTGGGTGCCGGTAAAGGTGATGGTGCCATGGATGCGGGGCAATTATTAAAGCCTGCGCTTTCACGTGGTGAATTACGTTGTATTGGGGCTACGACTTTAGATGAATACCGTCAGTACATTGAAAAAGACGCGGCGTTAGAGCGTCGTTTCCAAACAGTGTTAGTTGATGAGCCAACAGTTGATGAAACGATCACGATCTTACGTGGTTTAAAAGAAAAGTATGAAGTGCATCACGGTGTACAGATTACTGATGGCGCGATTGTAGCGGCCGCGAAACTTTCGCACCGTTATATCACGAATCGTTTTTTACCAGATAAAGCGATCGACTTAGTTGACGAAGCGGCAAGTAAACTGGGTATTGAAAACAGATCTGTTCCTGAAGAAGTGGATCAGATCGAACGCCAGATTTTAAATTATAAAATCGAATTAGAAGCGTTAAAAAAAGATACCGATAAACAATCTTTAGAACGTAAAGACAAGATTACTGCTGAGTTAAATGAACTTCAGGTGAAGTCGCAGTCGTTACGTGAAAAGTGGAACTTTGAGCGCGGTCAGATTGATAAAGTTAAACTATTAAAATCAGATATCGAACAAATTAAAAACGATATCAGCCGTGCTGAACGTGATGCGCAGTATGAAAAAGCGGCGCAGTTAAAATACGGAAAACTTCCAGAGCTTGAAAAAACTCTGCAAGATTTAGAAAGCAAACTTAAAACTAAAGATGGATCTTTATTAAAAGAAAAAGTCGATGCGGAAGATATCGCAGATGTGGTTTCTAAATGGACACATATTCCAGTAAGCCGCATGTTAGAAAGCGAAACGCAAAAACTTTTACATATGGAAGACGCTTTAAAGAAAAAAGTTGTCGGCCAAGATAAAGCTTTAGAAGTGATTGCCGATGCTGTAAGACGTTCTCGTGCTGAAATCGCTGACCCGAATCGTCCGATTGGTACATTTATTTTTGTTGGTCCAACGGGCGTTGGTAAAACAGAAACGGTTAAAGCTTTAGCTGATTTCTTATTCGATGATCCAACTGCGGTTGTGCGCATTGATATGTCTGAGTACATGGAAAAACATTCTGTGTCTCGTTTGATCGGTGCTCCTCCGGGTTATGTGGGTTACGAAGAAGGCGGTCAGTTAACTGAAGTGGTTCGTCGTAAACCGTATGCGGTGATTTTACTAGATGAAATCGAAAAAGCGCATCCAGATGTATTTAACGTTTTACTTCAGTTATTAGATGAAGGCCGTTTAACGGATGGTCAGGGCCGCACTGTTGATTTTAAAAATACAGTGATTGTCATGACTTCAAACTTAGGTGCAAGCCAAGGCAGTGAAGCGATTCAGCAAGCGCTTAAATCTTTCTTCCGTCCAGAATTTTTAAACCGTGTGGATGATGTGATTGAATTCAAACCGTTAAGCCAAGAAAACTTAAACGGCATTGTGAAAATTCAATTACAACAAGTGATTGATCGTTTAGCGCAAAAAAGTATTAAAGCTGAATTCACTGATAAAGCAATAGTGTATCTAGGTGAGAAAGGTTTTGATCCTGTTTTTGGGGCCAGACCGCTTAAAAGAGTTATCCAGACAGAGGTCTTAAATCCATTGGCGAAAAAAATGATTGCTGGTGATATTAAGTCTGATTCTGTGGTAAAAATAGATTATGAGAACAATTCTATTTCTTTTAAGTAGTATCGTATTAGCTTCAACATCTTTTGCTAAAGAGACCCCGCTGATCACTGGTGACATCGGGGGATCTACCGGTAATAACAACGGAGTTACGTATCAAGAGGTTCACTTAGGGGTGAATTTAAATTTCACTGACTGGTTAACTTGGCGTAACTCAGGTTTTCAAAGAACCGGTGATAAAATCGAAACGATCACAGGCTTAGATTCGACCTTACGTTTAGTTTTAAGAACTAAATTAGGCCAAAGCGGAAGCTTCAACTTTTTCTTAGGCCCGGGTTACCGTTGGACAAGTAAAGAAATTAATAATGCGATTGTGGGCGAGGCCGGTATCGGTGCTAACTTCGGCGGATTTGGTCTAAGTGGTGGTGCGAAGTACTTAAAGTATGACAAAGACCGCTTCAACTCTGACGGTGAAATGTTGAAAAACGAAGATGTAAACTACTTCATCAATATTTCTGGAAATACATCTTTCGGAAAATAGCCCGCAGACAAACTGTTACATAATTTTTCTTAAAGGGATTGCGCACATCGCAATCCCTTTTTTTTCGTCCAAAATCTTTTCACATTTTTAAGATTATGTTTTGTGTTCCAAACCCGCTAAAGGTCTAGGTAATAATTGCCGAACTAGTTGTTCGTCTGGAGAACTCATGTAATCGCCGTACTGGACAAAAAATTGGAGGGGTTGATGTCTACCATCAATAGAAAGTTATTGTCCGTGGCGAGTTTAACAACGTTGGCTTTATTAACAATGGCCAACCAAAAATGCGAAGAGCAACCTGTCGTTAAAGCCAGACAGCTTAAAAAGAATGTGCAGATTCTAAAGATGGAAGCTTCATCATTCTTAGATAACTCAGGCTTCAACTTCTCTGAAGTGGCGCAAAACCAATTATCAGGTGTGATCTTTGAAGAAGAATCAATGTTTGAACGCAATGTTTATCCAAAAGTAAATCAAGCCGATCCACAATCTTCTGCCGGCTTACAAAAAGCTTCTGTTGAACAAAAACAAATGACACAACTTAAAACGTGGTTTCCGACAATGAAATCAAGTGATGTGCAATTATCACGTGATTCAAGTTGTTTGGTTTCTCGTCCGCAACATTTACTTTACGGTAAAATTAATTCTTTAGAAGCTTATTCAGGAATGGCTTTACAGTTTGGTTTTAATTCATCAACTGTACAAATTCCGTTATCAGCTAAATTTAAAATGGATAAAATGCGCATGGATCTAAGCTTTCACGCGTTTGACCCATGGAGTTCGCAACAAATGGCTGCGGTAAATTCTGAAGTGATCAAGAAAGATTACTCGGCAGGATTTGGTATTGATTTAGGTGTTATTCATATCGGTCCGGAATTTTATCGTGTAACCGGTATGGCTGAAACTGTTTTAAAAGGATTAAAACAATCGATCAAAGATATCTCTGAAAAATTAAAATCATTACAACGCCAAGAATGGCATACGCGTGTCTTAATCAGCCGTGATAATTATGTGGTTATCGTGGGTGGTGCAGAACTTGGTCTTAAAAAAGGTGACCGCTTAAAAGTTGAAAACGAAGTGCATGACTGGATGGGTGAACCCTGCGGTGAAGGCAGCGTGTTACTAGGTTCGGTATCAGTAACAAACGATCCTTGGATTATTGAAATCGAAGATGCTGGTAACTTAATGGCCAAAGCCCGCGTTTTAAACCCTCGCGAGGACGAATCTATTGAGGTTGGTGCCTTAACTCGCGTCAGTCAGCTAGTTCAAGATCAACCGGTACAAACTAACAGCAAATCATCTAAGAAAAAGAAATAAGCCTGTAAGAGTAATCGATAGACTAATGCTGCTTTAACGTGATAATTAAAGCAGCATATGTTTTCTGGAATTGTCGAGACCACATCTACCGTTATCCGCACTGAAAAATTGAACCAGGCTTCGCGCCTTTGGGTAAAGCGTCCAACGTTTTTTGACGATATCAAAATCGGCGATAGCATTTGCGTAAACGGTGTCTGCTTAACAGTTGAAGCTTTCGATCAAAACGAAATACAGTTCTGCTTAGGTTTAGAAACTCTGACATTACTTTCAAGAAGTCTTCCTTTCTGGGAAAAATTTCCGTTAAATTTAGAACGCTCATTAAAATTCGGTGATCGTGTACATGGTCATCTTGTAACAGGCCACGTGGATGAATCAGCAAAGATCGCTGTTTCTGAAGCCAATGGTGATGTGTGGGATTTAGCGGTTGAAACTTCGCCTGAGCTTGCAAAACACTTTTGGCAAAAAGGTTCGGCCTGTGTAAACGGTGTAAGTCTTACGATTAATAAAATTGAAAATAATTTTATTTTCTTTTGTTTAATTCCAGAAACTTTAAAAGTAACGAACCTTCAGTATTTTAAAAAAGGTGATTACGTAAATCTTGAATCTGATTATTTGGCGAAGGCCTACATTCGCGCGCAAGGAAACAACTAATGTCTAGCCAAATGAATTCTATCGAAGAAATTTTAAATGATTTTAAAGCCGGTAAATTTGTAATCTTAGTTGATGATGAAAACCGCGAAAACGAAGGCGACTTAGTTATCGCCGCAGATTTTATCACGCCAGAAGCTGTGAACTTTATGGCTAAAGAAGCGCGTGGTTTAATTTGTTTATCGATGACCGCTTCACAAATCGAAAAATTGCAATTACCGATGATGGTTTCAAAATCACATCAACGTGGCCCTACAGAAACAGCGTTTACTTACTCCATCGAAGCAAGCTTCGGAGTAACAACAGGAATTTCTGCCGCAGATCGTTCGCACACGATCAAAGTAGCTTCACGCGAATCAGCAAAGGCCACAGATGTTATTTGTCCCGGCCATATTTTTCCGTTGAAAGCACACCCGCAAGGCGTGCTTGGTCGCGCCGGCCACACCGAAGCCAGTGTTGATATGGCGATATTAACAAAACTCACTCCGGCCAGTGTTATTTGCGAAGTGATTAACGACGATGGCACAATGGCGCGTTTACCAGATCTAATGGTATTTGCCAAAAAACATAATATTAAAATCGGAACGATCGAAGATCTCATCCAGTATAGGAAGTCAAATGAAAGCTAAAAGTGCTAAGCCAGCTAAAAAATCTGCAAAGTCTAAAGCCGTTAAATTAAAATCAGCCCAAAAAATTAAAATCGGTGTTGTCACATCTCGTTTTAACGAAGAGATCACAACAAAGCTTGAAGAAGGCACTTTAGATTTCTTAGAAGCTATCGACGGCGTTGAAATCTTAGCCGTTCGTGTTCCAGGGGCTGTTGAAATCCCGTTAGCGGCGCAGGCTTTATTAGAATACCAAAAAGTCGACGCTGTGATCACTTTAGGTGCGGTTATTCGCGGTGAAACGACTCATTACGAAGAAGTTTGCCGTTCTGTTGAGCGAAATTGCTCAAGATTAATGTTAGATTACAAAAAACCAATCGCTTTTGGCGTTCTTACAACTGAAAACGAAGAGCAAGCTCTTGATCGCGTAGGCGGAGCCCATGGTCATAAAGGTGTTGATGCAGCTCAAGCAGCCCTTGAGATGATTGGACTTCTTAAAGAAATTAAGAAAAAATAAATGAATGAGTACTAAACCTACCGAAAATGTCGAGTTGCTGAAAAGGCGAAAAGAAGTTTTATCTATTTTCGTTATTTCAATCATGCTCGCCATTTTGATCGGTATTGAGGTTTTTGTATTTCGTTCCGGCCAAACTTTACCAAGCCCGTACATCATTTATTTTATCGGGCTTGTGAACGTAAACTTAATTTTAGTTTTACTTCTTCTGTTTTTAATTTTTCGTAACGTCGTTAAAGTTTTTATCGAACGTCGCGGAAAAATCTTCGGTTCTTCGTTAAAATCAAAACTGATTATCGCCTTTGCCACATTCTCGGTAATTCCGACCTCGTTAGTTTTGATTCTTTCGGTATTTTACTTAAACAGCTCATTTGATCGTTGGTTCTCACAACGCATGATCGGTATTTTAAAAAATGCCTCTGAAGTGATTGATTCGTTCATCACGCAAGAAAAACGAAAAGGTTACGATTACGCTGAAATGGTGGCCCAAGCGATTCAAAAAACGCAAAGCCCGCAAAAGATCGACGAAACTCTAAAAAGACTGCAACGTGATTACAAGCTAGATGCGGTAGAATATTACCCAGATCTTTTATCCGAGCGCTATATCGCTCAAGACGCGAAAGCCATCAAACAGGTTGTACCGCGCCCCAATTTTGATTTTTTGCAAAAAGGTTTTTTACACGAAAGCCAAGCAAGTCTTGTGCAGGTTTTTTCAGATTCACATTTGCTGCGCATGATGGTGCCAATGGATCACGGTGTTGTTGTCGTCTCTAAAGTTTTAAACTTAGCACCCGGGGCAAAATTTGACGATATCGTGGGTGCGTACCAGGAATTTCAAACCAACACGCTGATCGAAAATCCGCTTAAGTCGATGTACTTCGTCATGCAGATTGTGATGTCGCTAGTTATTTTATTTGCGGCGATTTGGTTTGGTTTCCACTTGGCAAAACAGTTATCGGTTCCGCTGGTGCAATTAGGCCGTGCCACAAAACGCGTTGCGGGCGGGGATTACTCATCGCTTGAAATCGAGTCAGGTTCTGAAGAAATCAATAGCTTAATCGGAAACTTCAATCAGATGATTTCAAATCTTTCATCGTCTGAATTAGAACTTCAACAAACGATTAAAAACTTAAACCAATATACAACTTACGTTGAAATCGTTTTAGGAAACGTCTCTGCCGGAGTTTTATCAGTTGATATGGCTGGCGTTGTAACGACAATGAATCGCCGTGCCGGTGAATTATTAAATACCGATCAAACAAAAGCCGTTGGTAAGCCAATTAAGCAATTGTTAGACGAGCAAAACTACAAAATTTTCTCGCAGTTTGTAAAAGCGATGCAGGAAAATAATTTAACAAGTCTGCAAAAAGAAATCCGTATCGAAGTTGAAAAACAAACTGAAAAAGGCATTGAAAAAGAACCAATTCCTCTATCAGTGCATATTTCAATTTTACGTAATGAGTTTCAGCAGCAAATCGGTCGTATTATGGTGTTTGATGATATGACTCCGATTGTGAATGCGCAGCGTGCAGCGGCTTGGCAAGAAGTAGCTCGTCGTATTGCTCATGAAATTAAAAATCCATTAACACCGATTAAGTTAGCTGCCGAACGTATTTCGCGTAAGTACGGCGATCAAATTAACGAACAGGCTTTTAGAGATTCGATTCAAATGATCGTGTCGCAAGTCGATGATATGCGAAATCTAGTGAATGAATTTTCGCAGTTTGCGCGTATGCCTGAACTTAAACAAATTCATGCCCAGTTAAACGATGTTTTAAAAGGCATGGGTGAGGCGTATTCGCAAAACCACACCAATATCAAATTTAACTTAGAGTTAGATCCGGCGTTGCCAGAGTTTAAATTCGACCCGGCTCAGCTAAAACGTGTGTTTGTAAACTTACTTGATAACGCGGTTCATGCAACTGAGGACCCAACAGCACAGATTGCAAATCCAGAAGTAACAATTCGCACAGAATATCAAACTCAACACAAAATTGCCCGAATTTACATCATTGATAACGGTTCGGGAATCCCGGCGCGAGATAGAGTGCGTGTATTTGAGCCTTATTTCTCGACGAAAGAAAAAGGAACAGGTCTAGGTTTACCGATCGTGAAAAGTATTATCGAAGATCACGGCGGCGTAATCCGCGCTTTAGGCAACGAACCTCAAGGAACAAAGATTTATATAGAGCTTCCATTGTATACAAGCGCACCATAATCATGTAGCTTTTATTAGCTATAAGAAGGTGACCTATGTCTCAAGCTTTACATGAAGAAAAACTGAAAACACGTATTCTAATTATCGACGATGAAGGACCGATCCGTCAGGTCTTATCTGAAAGTTTAAAAGACGATGGTTTTCATGTTTTAACAGCGCCAGATGGACCTACAGGTTTACAAGTTCTTCAAGAATTTAAACCCCACATTTGTTTCTTAGATATCTGGATGCCGAAAATGGATGGTATCGAAGTTTTAACACAAGCTATTCCGCATAACCCTGAAACTCAGTTTATTATGATCTCTGGTCACGGAACAATTGAAACAGCGGTTAAGGCCACTAAAATCGGCGCGTGGGATTTTATCGAAAAACCACTTTCACTAGAAAAAATCACTCTAGTGATTGATCACGTTTTAAAATTCAAAGCTGAAAAAGATGAAAAACAAGCGTTACTAAATAAACTTAGAAAAAATATCGCGCTTGTCGGTGAATCTAAATCGTTACAAAAAGTGCGTGAGCAAATCACGACAGTTGCTAAAACTCAGCAAACGATTCTAATTTCTGGTGAATCTGGATCGGGTCGTGAGCTAGTGGCGCAAAACATTCACTTTATGTCAGCGCAAGCCAGCCGTTCTATTGTTGAAGTAAACTGTGCCACATTACCGCAAGACTTAATCGAGATCGAATTATTCGGTATCGAAAAAGGCGTATTACCGGGAATCGATAAAACGCGTAAAGGCAAGTTAGAACTTATCGAAGGTGGCACAGTCATCATCGAAGAGATCGAAGAAATGCCACAGGCGATTCAATTAAAACTTTTAAATTATTTAAAAACTCAAAAGTTTTCTCGCGTAGGATCAGCTGATCCTATCGATGCAGCTTCGCGTGTGATTCTAACTTCATCGCAAGCTTTAACGGGCCTTATCAGCAGCGGAAAAATCGCCACTGAGTTAGCCGCGTTATTACAAAATAACGAAATTCACGTTGAGCCGTTACGTAATCGCCCTGAAGATATTCAGTCATTAATTTTTCACTTCAGCGATATTATCGCAAAACAAATGGCTTCGTTTAGAAAAACAATTTCTGAACAAGGTTTAAAACTTTTAGTTAAACACACATGGCCGGGTAATATCCGCGAGTTAAAAAACTTTATCGAGCGTGTTTATATCTTAACGCCATCTGATTACGTGGACGTGCATGATTTACGTTTTGCCGGTCTATCAGATAAAAAAGATGGCCAACAGGGTTCGCACTCTGAAATTTCAACATTCCGTGATGCACGTGCGGAATTTGAAAAAGATTATTTAATTAAAAAAATTCAGGAAAACGGTGGCAACATTTCAAAAACTGCTGAAGCCATTGGTTTAGAGCGCAGTTACTTACACAGAAAAATCAAAGCTTACGGTATCGAGGTTAATATATGAAAATTTCAACACTTAGATGGTCACAAACTCACTTATTCACATTAAAAGAAGCTCCATCTGATGCCGAAATCCCATCGCACAAATTAATGATGCGCTCTGGATTTATGAAAAAGCTTGGTCCGGGTCTTTACACTTACAGTGCTATCGGACTTCGTGCGATCAGAAAATTTGAAGAAATCGTTCGCGAAGAACTTCATAAAGCTAATGGTATTGAGATTTTAATGCCAGTGGTTCAACCTCGCGAGTTATGGGAAGAAACAAACCGCTGGGCTCAAATGGGCGCAGGTCTTTTAAAATTTAAAAACCGCAACAACCAAGAGTTTTGTTTAAGCGCTACAGCTGAAGAAGCGGTAGTGGATTACGTTCGCCATGAATTAAAATCATGGAGAGATTTTCCTAAAAACATTTACCAAATCCAAACTAAGTACCGTGATGAAATTCGCCCACGTTTTGGTTTGATGCGCGGTCGTGAATTCGTGATGAAAGATGCCTACAGCTTTGACGTCGATCAAGCGGGCGCTCTTAAAACTTACGAAGATATGTATAAAGCTTACGATCGTATTTTCAGCCGCTTAAATTTAGAATTCCGCGCGGTACAAGCTGACGCTGGTAATATCGGTGGTAGCCAAACTCACGAATTCCAATTATTAGCTGAGGCTGGCGAAGATGCGTTATTAGTTTCAGATACAACAAGATTTGCAGCTAACGTTGAAGTTTGTCCAGCAATCGATGCTGAACCGCAAATTTCAAATGAAACTGAAAAAACAATGGAGAAATTCGAAACTCCAAATCAAAAAACTATCGCTGATCTTGAAGCTTTCACAAAAGTTCCAGCTCGCGAATTAGTTAAAACTTTATATTTCAACTCTAACGAAGATGCCAAAGTTAAAGACATCAAACCATTCGCCGTTCTTTTACGTGGTTCTGATGAAGTTAACCCGATCAAAGTTAAAAACATGCTGGGAATGACTAACGAGCCAGAAATGTTAACAGACGAACAGGTGCGTGAAGTGACAGGCGCTAACCCTGGTTCATGCGGCCCTGTGGGCTTAAAAATTCCAATCTATGCTGATAACGGCATTATGGGTTTAAAAAACTATATCGTGGGGGCTAACGAAGATCATTTCCACTTACGCAATGTAAACCATGGCCGTGATTACCAAATCACAAAAACAGCTGATTTGCGTATGGCACGTGCCGGTGATAAGTGCCCTGAATCTAACGGTCGTTTAAAAGCTTACCGTGGTATCGAAGTAGGTCACGTTTTCTATTTAGGTCAAAAGTACTCTAAAACAATGAACGGTACCTTCTTAGATAAAAACGGAAAATCTCAGTATTACGAAATGGGCTGTTACGGTATTGGTATCACGCGCGTAGTACAGGCTGCGATCGAACAAAGCCATGATGCCGATGGTATCATCTGGTCAAAAGCGATTGCTCCATTCCATGTTCATATTTGTTTATTAGATATTAAAGATGAAAAATTAAATGGCTATGTAAATGAAATGGCTTTACGTTTCGCTGAAAAAGGCATTGAAACATTTATCGATGATCGTGATGAACGCCCAGGTGTAAAATTTAAAGATGCAGATCTTTTAGGTCTACCTGTTCGTATCGTGGTTGGCAAAAAAGGTTTCGACGCCGGTCAAATCGAAGTTGTAAACCGTAAAACAAAAGAAGTTGAAAAAATGGCTCCTGACCAAGTGATGGCTCAGGTTGAAAAAGTTTTAGCAACGAGATAATTGAAAGGCGGCCTGATGGCAAATTCAAATTTGATCAAAAATCCAATCATGTTAGCTCTTGATGTCGATACAAAAGAGCAGGCAAAAAAGATTTTAGATCAAGTGGGGAGTGAAGTCGGCGCTATTAAAATCGGTCCGCGCTTAGGTTATCAATACGGCGCGGATTTCATTAAAGAATGTGCGGCCATTGCGCCCGTATTTATTGATAATAAATATTTTGATATCCCCTCAACGATGGTTTCGGCCGTTAAAACAAGCTTTCAAGCTGGAGCAACATTCGTCACGGTTCACGCTCTATCTGGTAAAGAAGCTTTAACCGAGCTTGCAAAGTTAGAGAAAGAATTAAATCAAATTCGCCCTTTTAAAATTTTAGCTGTGACTATACTTACAAGCTGGGATCAGCACTCAATGCCAAGCTCTCTTCATCCATGGCAGGTCTCAGAACATGTGGTAAGCCTAGCAAACCTTGTTCTAGAATCAGGGCTTTCGGGCCTAGTGTGTTCGGCTCACGAACTAGAACTGCTAAAAAACCACAATCTGTATAAGGTCACTCCGGGAATCAGACCGACTGACGCTTCTACAGACGATCAAAAACGTGTAATGAATCCACAACAAGCACTTCGTGCTGGCGCATCGGCCCTAGTTATTGGTAGACCGATCCTTCAAGCGCCAAACCCAAAACAAGCCGTTTTAGATATTTTAAAAACAATCTAAAACCGTAAGGTTTTTTTGCTTTAAAAATTTAGGAAATAGTTATGAGAAAATCTTCGTTTAATTCAAAAGGTGGCAAAGGCCAACAACGTTCATCTCAAGGCGGTGGTTCTCGTCCACAGTCACGCCCAGCTCATGGTGGTGGCGGACGTCCACAACCTCGGGGCGGCGGACAAACTCAAAGCATGCATTCTTCTCTTCCTAAATCATGGAGACAAATCACAGGTACACACGCGGTAAAAGAAGTTTTACGTGTGCGCCCACAATCGGTGAAACAAGCGATTGTTCAAAAAAATCTAATGTCGACTCCTGAAGTTAAAGAATTGCTAGCTATCTTCAGAGACCACGATATTCGCTTTGAAGAGCGTTCAGAGCCAGAATTAGCAAAGATCACACAATCACACCAAGGGGTAATCGTATTTTCAGATTACAACCCGGCCTTTGATTACACTCACCAGGCGTGGGAGCACGAAAGCATGATCGTGGCTTTAGACGGTGTTGAAGATACTCACAATCTTGGGGCGATTTTACGTACGAGCTGGCTAATGGGAGTCAGCGGAGTCATTATTCCTTCAGACCGCGCCGTAGGTTTAACGCCAACCGTTCATAAAGTAGCGTGCGGTGGTGCTGAACACGTAGAAATTGCCAGAATTAATAATTTCAACGAGCCGTTTGAAAAGCTAAAAGAAGCCGGCTTCTGGGTTTACGGTCTTTCGCATAAGGCTGAAAAATCAATTTACGATATTGAATATCCGGAAAAAGTAATCTGGGTACTGGGCGCCGAAGATAAAGGTCTTCGTTCGACAACAGAGCGCGTGTGTGATGAACTCGTGTCAATCCCGCAAGCTGCAGCAGACGCAAGTTATAACGTTTCAGTGGCAACAGCTATGGCGTTAGCTGAAACAAAACGTCAATGGGCTGCTAAAAATAAAAAATAATTCATAAATAAGTTGGACCTTCGAAAATTCACGGTGATAAAATTACCGTGAATGGAAGCAAAAACATCGAGTAAAAGATTATTCGTCGCTATCAAACCCAGTCTTGGTCAGATCTATCATTTAGATCCATTCTTAAAAAAATTAAAAAAATCTTTCGATCAAAAAGAAATTAATATCAAGTGGTCTCCACTCGAGAATATGCATGTCACACTGAGTTTTTTAGGTGAGACGGGGGCCGAAAAAATTCCAGAATTACAGAGTAAAATTTCTGAAGTAGCGAATGAGTTTTCAGAGTTTAATTTAAAAATGCGCGACCTGGGAGCTTTCGATCATTTTCAAAAAGCACGAACACTATTCGTCGATGTTCAGCGTTCACAATCACTCTTAGATTTACAATCGGCGCTTGAAGAAAAGCTCGGTTTGATTCCGCAAATGCAATATTACCCACATATGACTTTAGGACGGCTCCGAAATCCAAATTCTATCGAGTCGGCGATTGGGCCTTTTAAAAAAATAGATTTGGGAAAAGGTGAAATTTCGTCCATTTTTTTAATGGAAAGCCAACTGAATGGTCATTTTCCAGTCTACAGTGATGTCTTTGAGGCGCACTTGGCTAAAAATCCAGCATAAAACTTTAAAATCATTTAAAAATTCGAATTGACCTGACACCGCGAATCCAGTAAAAATTCCAAGTTACTAAAATTTCTGTCGATTTTGATCTCTTCAAAATGACCAAAAGTTTTAGGCTATGCTGGCATAGCTCAATTGGTAGAGCAGCTGATTTGTAATCAGCAGGTTGCGGGTTCGAGTCCCATTGCCAGCTCCATTTTCGTCTTTGGGCGAAATTTGCGAGTGTACATTAGCTAAGTACATGACGTTAAAAAATGGGTAGGTGCCCGAGTGGCTAAAGGGGGCAGACTGTAAATCTGCTGGCTTCGGTCTACGAAGGTTCGAATCCTTCCCTGCCCACCATTTTCTCTACGTCTTTTAAATCTGTACTTAGTTTTTAGCCACCAGTGTGTAGTCGCAAGTTATAAGATCAGCTTAACCATCTGATCGCATGAGCGGGAATAGCTCAATTGGCTAGAGTACCTGCCTTCCAAGCAGGGGGTTGCGGGTTCGACCCCCGTTTCCCGCTCCAATTTTGGTTTGCCGAAAGCAAATCAAACTGATTAGGGTAGCAATGCTAACGTGCCCGTGTAGCTCAGTGGTAGAGCACACCCTTGGTAAGGGTGAGGTCGTCGGTTCGGCTCCGATCACGGGCTCCATCGACAACCAAAACTTTAGGAATAAGGTCTGCTGGAAGCAGATCAAAATGGATTTTTGAATTAGTTAGACTTTTTAAAAGAAGTTATAAAAAATAAACATTCTCGCAGGAGGACAAATGTCTAAAGAGAAATTTAACAGAAGTAAGCCGCACGTAAACATCGGCACTATCGGTCACGTTGACCACGGTAAAACAACTTTAACAGCTGCTATCACAACTACTCTTGCGACTCTAGGTAAAGCGCAAGCTATGGCTTACGATCAAATCGATAAGTCTCCAGAAGAAAAAGAGCGTGGTATCACTATCTCTACAACTCACGTTGAGTACGAAACTGACAAACGTCACTACGCTCACGTTGACTGCCCAGGCCATGCTGACTACGTAAAAAACATGATCACTGGTGCCGCTCAAATGGACGGCGCGATCCTAGTAGTTTCTGCTGCTGACGGTCCTATGCCACAAACTCGTGAACACATCTTATTAGCGCGCCAAGTAGGCGTTCCAGCTCTAGTTGTATTCATGAACAAATGTGACATGGTTGACGATAAAGACTTATTAGACCTAGTTGAAATGGAAGTTCGTGAATTATTATCTAAATACGAATTCCCTGGCGATGCGATTCCAATCGTAAAAGGTTCAGCTAAATTAGGTTTAGAAGGTGACCAATCTGAATTAGGTCGTCCATCTATCTTAAAATTAATGGAAGCATGTGATGCTTACATCCCAGAACCAGTTCGCGCTGTTGAAAAAACATTCTTAATGCCAGTAGAGGACGTATTCTCTATCTCTGGTCGTGGTACTGTTGTTACAGGCCGTGTTGAGCGTGGTATCGTTAAAGTAAATGACGAGGTTGAAATCGTTGGTATCCGTCCTACTCAAAAAACAACTGTTACTGGTATCGAAATGTTCCGTAAGTTGTTAGATGAAGGTCAAGCTGGCGACAACTGTGGTGTTTTATTACGTGGTACTAAAAAAGAAGACGTTGAGCGTGGTCAAGTATTAGTAAAACCAGGTTCAGTAAAACCACACAAAAAATTCAAAGGTGAGGCGTACATCCTTACTAAAGAAGAAGGTGGCCGTCATACTCCATTCTTCACTAACTACCGTCCACAATTCTACTTCCGTACTACAGACGTTACAGGTGTTGTAACTCTTAAAGCTGGAACTGAAATGGTTATGCCAGGTGATAAAGTTGAAATTAACGTTGAGTTAATCACTCCAATCGCTATGGAACAACAATTACGCTTCGCTATCCGTGAGGGTGGCCGTACTGTTGGTGCCGGCGTTGTTGTTGAAATCATCGAGTAGTTTTTAACTATTCACTGATTTTAAGCCAAAGCTTAAATCAACCAAAAGACCGACTGAAAAGTCGGTCTTTTTTTTTGCCAAAAGTTATTTGGCATCCTCGAAAGAGCGATTTCGGTATTAGCACTAGGCCAACCGATAGGTTGACCCCTTTAGAATAAGGTCTGCCAGAAACTAGCCGTTCGCGACAGATCAAAACAAAGCGCGTGCTTATAGATAGGCAATTGTAACAAAACGCTTGTCGATCTACGAAATTAAGAGGTATATTTTGCGTTTTGTGCTAGAGAAATTTAGCGCGTGCAGGGGTTTAGCTCCAGCGGTAGAGCGAGTGACTCCAAATCACTAGGTCGTGGGTTCGAATCCCTCAGCCCCTGCCATTTTTTGTGTGCTAATCACAAAAATGTTTCTTACACTATTGAGAAAGTGTTTTTAATAGGTCGGTCAAGAGACCGAATAAAGGATTTACGGATGGATAAAACAAATTCAAAATTTATTACGGTATGTTTTCTTTCTCTAGCGGCGCTAGTTGGTTTTACCGTATCTGTTTTACTTAAAGCCTTATCTGGAGCTTTCGGTGTAATCGCAAAACTTTCTGATTACGATTTATTTAAACACGGCTTACCAGTAATTTTAGCTGTAGTTTTATTCTCATCTCTTCAATTTAATAAAAACGTTTTGCAATGGGCTGATGAAGTCGTTGCAGAAATTAAAAAAGTAGTATGGCCACCAATCAAAGACACTCGCATGATGACTATCGTAGTTATCATTATGGTTTTTATCTCTTCAATCATCATCAGCGTGTTCGATCTTTTCTCTGGTTTCGTACTTAACCAATTTCTTAAGTAATTAAGTTTAAAGGAGTTGTAGTTTGGAAAATCAAACAACACCAAAAGCAGCTGATAAAAAATGGTACGTGATCAACGTACAAACTGGTTGTGAAAACACAGCTAAGACAGCTATCGAAGAAAGAATTAAAACGAACAAACTTGAAGGTATGTTCGGCGATATTCTTATTCCCGCAGAGAGCGTTGTTGAGCTTGTTAAAGGCCAAAAAACAACTAAATCTCGTAAGTTTTTTCCAGGTTACATTTTCGTTCAAATGATCCTTAACGATCAAACATGGCACTTAGTGAAAAACTCTTCTAAAGTGTCTGGCTTCGTAGGCGGCGGTAAAACTCGTCCTCCTGAAGTTCCTGAGCATGAAGTTATGCGCGTAACTCAGCAAATGGCTGGTATCGCTGAAAAACCTAAGGCTAAAGCGAACTACAACATCGGTGACCAAGTTACGGTTATTGATGGTCCATTTAATAACTTCAACGGTACAGTTGAAGAAATTAACGAAGAAAAAGCAAAAGTTAAGGTCTTGGTATCGATCTTTGGTCGCCCAACGCCAGTTGAACTTGATTTTATTCAAGTTACTAAAAACTAAATTTTACTTTAAATTTTGTTTATTAAAAGCCTCGGTGATTTCGGGGCTTTTTTATTTTTAGCAGATCCAACCATATTTGCTTGAAAAATATGCAGTAAATAGGGTTTTGTGGCCTTAATTTTCGTTCTTTTTTTGCTTATTTTATGAATTTTAGGGGGTCAATTTTAAGTGTGATTCTCCTCTGACAGGCCCATAGTAAAAATCACGAAAATTTCTAATTATTTTGTTGTCTCTGACGCGGCCCTGAGGCTATATTTTCCCCTCGTGTAAAAATACACAGAATTAACCGTCGGTAATTAATCCGACATTAACCCTTTGCAAGGTGGGAATCTATGGCAAAAAAAGTTACAGGTATGATCAAATTGCAAATACCGGCAGGGAAAGCAAATCCAGCTCCTCCCGTTGGACCGGCACTTGGACAGCATGGGGTAAACATTATGGAATTCTGTAAGCAGTTCAACGCTCGTACGCAAGCGTTAGGTGATAGCATTATCCCTATCATCATCACTGTTTACCAAGACCGTTCGTTTACTTTCATCACTAAGACGCCTCCGGTATCTTCATTGATCAAAAAGGCATTAAAATTAGAATCAGGTTCTAAAATGCCACAAAAAGATAAAGTTGGTAAAATCAAAGCCGACCAAATCAAAACAATCGCAACTACAAAGTTGCCTGATCTTAACTGTGTAAAAGTTGAATCAGCTATGTCTCAAGTAGCAGGTACTGCGAAGAGCATGGGTATCGAAGTTCAAGGGTAGGAGTGAAAGATGTCAGGTAAAAAATTCGCAGCAGCAGCTAAAAAAGTTGATGCTACAAAAAAATATTCTTTCGCAGAAGGTATCAAATTAGCAGTTGAAACTGCTCCAGCTAAATTCGATGAATCAATCGACGTAGCTGTTAAATTAGGTATCGACCCTAAACAATCTGATCAACAAGTTCGTGGTGCTATTGCCTTACCTCACGGTTTAGGTAAATCAGTGCGCGTTGTTGTTTTCGCTAAAGGTCCTAAAGAGAACGAAGCGAAAGCTGCTGGCGCAGACTATGTTGGCGCAGACGACCTAGTTGAAAAAATCAACGGTGGTTGGTTAGATTTCGATAAATGTATCGCGACTCCAGACATGATGGCGACTGTATCAAAAGTTGCTAAGGTTCTTGGACCTCGTGGTTTAATGCCAAATCCTAAAGTTGGTACAGTAACTATGAACGTTACTGAAGCCGTTACTGCAGAGAAAAAAGGTAAACTTGATTTCCGCGTTGATAAAGCTGGTATCATCCACGCTTCTATCGGTCGTAAATCTATGGGTGCAGCTAAGCTTAAAGAAAACTTCGATGCTTTCATCGGTACAGTTGTTAAAGCTAAGCCAGCTACATCAAAAGGTGTCTACCTTCGCTCTATGTATACAGCTTCTACAATGGGTCCAGCGATCCGTTTAGACGCCAACGAAGCGATGGCAGGCTCTGATTCAGAATAGTATTCTGAATTGGTTATTATTTAAAAAATTATAGCGTCAGAGACAGTTGGTTTTCGTAGGAATTTAATAGCGACTTGAATAGTTCGAGTCGCTGCCAACCGAGACGGATAAATCTCAAAAATTATTTTCATTCGAAAATAATCCTCGGATAAATCCTTTCATTCTTCTGATGCCTTAAAATCAAAACGAAAGGAAAACCTAATGCTAAGATCAGAAAAAGATGCAGACATCAAGTTGATCACTGAGAAAATCGGTCAAGCTAAAGGCGCTTTCGTCGTAGACTTTAAAGGCATGAAAGTGGAGCAAGTTACGACTTTACGTAAAAAGCTTCACGCTGCTGAGTCTGAGATGAAAGTTGTTCGCAATACTTTAGCTAAACGCGCTTTCGCAGGAAACGAAGTTCAAACTAAAGCATTAGCTGAGCACTTAACTGGTACAAATGCGATCGTTTTCGCATTTAACGAAGTTGTAGGCGTAGCTAAAACTCTAGCTGAATTCGGTAAAGATGTTGAAGCTCTTAAGATCAAATCTGGTATGATGGATGGCGAAGCTCTTGATTCTAATAAAATCAAATTCCTAGCTACATTACCTGGTAAAGATCAATTACGTGCTCAATTATTAATGTTAATGAAAGAGCCTAGTGCAAGACTTGCACGTGTTCTTAACGAATACGCTACTAAAAACGGAGCTCCAGCTGCAGCACCTGCAGAAGAAGCACCACAAGCTTAATTTAATAAAAATTAATTTTTAAAAAAGGATTATAAAATGACAAATGAACAATTAGTTACAGCATTATCAGCAAAATCAGTATTAGAAATCGCTGAATTAGTAAAAGAATTAGAAGCAAAATGGGGCGTTTCTGCTGCTGCTCCAGTAATGGTTGCCGGCACTGCTGCTGGTGGCGCACCTGCTGAAGAAAAAACTGCTTTCGACGTTATCTTAGTTGAAGGTGGCGCTAACAAAATCAACGTGATCAAAGAAGTTCGCGCGATCACTGGTTTAGGTTTAGCTGAAGCAAAAGGTTTAGTTGAAGCAGGTAACAAAGCTGTTAAAGAAGGCGCAACTAAAGAAGACGCTGAAAAAATCAAAAAAGCTCTTGAAGCTGCAGGCGCGAAAGTTACTATCAAGTAGTAATTGCGAAGCAATTCAATTTGCTAGCTAGCTGTCGTAAGCAATTCACGCTTATGGTTCAAAGGGAATACGCAAGTATTCCCTTTTTTATTTTGTAAAGCTCCACTTTTAGCGAACGTGAAAATGTTGCGGAAAACGTTGCGGAGCTTGATTCTTGCGGTTTCTCGCACTAACTTTTTAAAAAACTAGAGTGGGAGTTTTATGAGTAAGTTAGTATTTGCTTTTGCATTTTTATTTTTAGGTTTAGCGAACGCTTCTGAAGGTACTTGTTTATCAGAACGCGGTTCTGGAGTTGTTCCAGCAAATTTAACTGTAACTGGTTATGCCCAACCATTTTCACAACCAAGTCAGCCTTGCCAACCAGTCACTTCAGTTTGTGCTGGCGGCACACTTATTCCGGGTGATCTTTACCCAAGCTGCACAACAATCAATTAGGATTTAAAATATGGACCGAAGCAATTCGGTCTAAACGAACCAATGTCTGATTCGACATTTTGATATATTCGGCTTTGTTTTCTGCATAAATATCAATAATGCGGCCGCGGATCGCGTGAAGTTCGTTTTTGGCGTTCCAGTATTTAACTTCGACAGGCAGTTGGCGAATCACCGCAAATTCAAGTTCATCTGAAAAATCGCAATCTACCGGTTCATAAACCTCGGGGATATCTTGCGGATTTTGAAAGACGCCCTTTAAATATTCATTTTTAGTCGAAGAAAAGACCACTCGATCCATCATGACGCGCTCCTTAAGTCAAAGTTAGGGCAATTAGCCCGAAAGTTTGTTTCAGGAGGGTTAAACTGCAAGCTTTGAACCTCATTTTGACCCGAAATTCAGCATATAATTTAAGCAAAAAATATTTTTTCAAATAAGGCTTTTTGCTCTAGAAAAACATCCTAATATTTAGGCAAAGTGGCAATTTTTCAGAGGGAGTGCAAATCCCGAACCAAGTGTTGCATTTTAGTGGTTAATTAGGTAGTTTCAATACCTTACGTTCAAATTTGAATTAATGTGGGCCTTGTAAATTCCCCCCGAAGCGAATTTTCAATTTTAATTTTTTAAAAAAATATTTTGAAAAATTAAAATTCACACAGCCTATTGGAGAAAAAATAATGGATAAGACTCCCGTCACGGCATCTAATCTTCGCATTAGAAAGTCATTCGCAAAAAACAAACAAGTTATCGAAATCCCGAACTTGATTGAACTTCAGAAAAAATCTTACGAAGCATTTCTTTTAAAAGAAGTTGATGCTGATCGCAGAGGAAACGAAGGTTTAAATGGTGTATTTAAATCTGTATTTCCAATTTCTGATTTCAACAACACATCTTCTTTAGAGTTCGTTGGATACACTCTTGAGCCGTCGAAATACGACGTAGATGAGTGCCGTCAGCGTGGAATGACTTTCGCAGCTCCTGTGAAAGTAACTTTACGTTTAATCGTATTTGATGTTGATGAAGAAACTGAAGCACGTTCAATCCGCGACGTGAAAGAACAAGAAGTTTATTTAGGTGAAATTCCTTTAATGACTGCTAACGGTTCTTTCATCATCAACGGTACTGAGCGCGTAGTTGTTTCTCAGTTACACAGATCTCCAGGTGTTTTCTTTGACCACGATGGTGGTAAAAACAATGCTTCTGGTAAATTAATCTACTCAGCACGTGTAATTCCTTACCGTGGTTCTTGGTTAGATTTCGAATTCGATCAAAAGGATGTTATCCATGTCCGTATCGATCGTCGTCGTAAATTTCCAGCTACAATTCTTCTTAAAGCATTAGGAATGAACACTGAGCAATTATTAGAATACTTCTACGACTTAGATGAAATCTTCGTAAAAGGTAAACAATTGTTCCGTAAACTAGATATCGAAAGAATGTCTGGTCAACGTGCGATTGCTGATATCGTTGATCCTGCAACTGGCGAAGCTTTAGTAAAAGCTGGCCGTCGTATCACTCGCGCTATCGTTAAAAAAGTTAAAGACTTAGGTTTAACTGAAGTTGAAGTTCAACCACAAGATTTAGAAGGTAAAGTTTTAGCTAAACCTTTAATCGACGAATCAACTGGTGAGATCATTGCTGATGCGAATACTGAATTATCAGTATCGTTAATCAAAAAAGCTTTAACGGCTGGTATCGAAAACTTCTACTTAATTTTCTTCGACGGTTTAACTGTAGGACCTTTCTTACGTAACACTTTATTAGTTGATAAAGTTGGAAACCAAGATGAAGCGTTAATCGAGATCTACAAACGTTTACGCCCAGGTGAGCCTGCGGTTATGGAAGCTGCGCAAGCTTACTTCAACCGTTTATTCTTCGATCCAGAAGCTTACGATTTATCTGAAGTTGGTCGTATCAAGATCAACCACAAATTCGGTATTTCGATGGAAGAATGTCCTCCATCTTTCCGCGTGTTAACTCACAAAGATATTTTATCTACAGTTAAAACATTAATCGATCTTAAAAATGGTCGCGGTGTTGTAGATGATATCGATCACTTAGGTAACCGCCGTGTTCGTTCAGTAGGTGAGTTATTAGAGAACCAATACCGTATCGGTTTAGTTCGTATGGAGCGCGCGATCAAAGAAAGAATGTCATTACAAGACGTTGAAACAATGATGCCTCACGATTTAGTTAACGCTAAACCAGTGAACGCTGTTGTTAAAGAATTCTTCGGTTCGTCTCAGTTATCTCAGTTCATGGATCAAACAAATCCATTATCTGAAATCACGCACAAACGTCGTTTATCAGCGTTAGGCCCCGGAGGTTTAACTCGTGACCGCGCAGGTTTCGAAGTACGTGACGTTCACGCGACTCACTACGGTCGTATCTGTCCGATCGAAACGCCAGAGGGACCAAACATCGGTCTTATCGCGTCTTTATCGACTTACGCACGCATCAACTCTTACGGTTTCATCGAGACACCGTACAAAAAAGTTGAAGCTGGTAAAATTTCTGAATCAATCACTTACATGTCAGCTCTTGAAGAGTCTGGACATTACAAAGCTCAAGCTCCGACAGAGCCGAAGTACAACCGTGAATTAGCTCCGGGTAATCACACTGTACGTCGCGATGGCGAGTATGAGGTTGTTGACCGTGAAAAAGTAACTTTACAAGACGTATCTCCGTCTCAGTTAGTTTCTATTGCGGCATCATTAATTCCATTCTTAGAGCATGACGATGCCAATCGCGCTCTAATGGGATCGAACATGCAACGTCAAGCTGTGCCGTTATTAAAATCTCGCGCACCACTTGTTGGTACAGGCGTTGAGCGTTTAGTTGCTCGCGATTCTGGTACTTCAATCGTTGCTAACAATGATGGTATCGTTGAAGAAGTAGATGCATCTCGTATCGTTGTTCGTCGTCTTGCTAAAGGCGGAGAACTTGGTGCGAACGTTGATATCTACAACTTAACTAAGTACCAACGTAC
This sequence comes from uncultured Pseudobdellovibrio sp., assembly GCA_966250225.1. Lineage (GTDB taxonomy): Bacteria > Bdellovibrionota > Bdellovibrionia > Bdellovibrionales > Bdellovibrionaceae > Pseudobdellovibrio. The sequence goes on from CBINGM010000001.1 coordinate 153,825, forward strand.
AAATCAAAATACATGTTTCAACCAAAAACCAATCGTTAAAAAAGGTGATCGCGTTTCTAAAAACGATATCATCGCCGATGGTCCATCTACAGAGTTAGGTGAGTTAGCTCTAGGTCAAAACATCCGCGTAGCGTTCACGCCGTGGATGGGTTACAACTTCGAGGATTCTATCTTAATCTCTGAAAGATTATTACAAGACGACACTTACACTTCAGTTCACATTGAAGAGTTCGAGTGCGTTGCTCGTGATACAAAACTTGGTAAAGAAGAGATCACTCGCGATATCGCCAACGTTGGTGAAGAAGCGTTAAAAGATCTGGATTCATCAGGTATCATCCGTATCGGTGCTGAAGTTAAACCAGGTTTTATCTTAGTGGGTAAAGTAACTCCTAAAGGTGAAACTCAATTATCTCCAGAAGAAAAACTTTTAAGAGCTATCTTCGGTGAAAAAGCTGGTGACGTACGTGATACATCTTTACGTGCTCCATCTGGCGTTTACGGTACAGTTATCGATGCGCAAGTTTACTCTCGTGAAGGATCTGACCGTGATGAGCGTTTAGGTTTAATCATCGAAGAAAAACGTAAAAAACTAGAAAAAGATTTAGCGATCGAACAAAACGTTATCAAAAATAACGCGATCGAAAAATTACGCGATATCGTAGTTGGTAAAAAAACAACTGGTATCTTATTAAATGAAGACGGTACTCAAAAGTTATTAAACAAAGGTCAAGACATCACAAATGCAGACCTTGAAACAATTCCTTTCGAGTTATTAAGCTACATCCCGTTAGAACAAGAAGTTGAATTCCAAGTTAACAAAATCATCGATGGTGCTCGTAACCAATTAGATGCAGTTAAATTAGTATTCAATGAGAAGATTGATCGTCTTAAAAAAGGTGACGAGCTTCCTCCTGGCGTTATCAAAATGGTTAAAGTTTACGTAGCTATTAAACGTAAATTACAAGTTGGTGATAAGTTCGCCGGCCGCCATGGTAATAAAGGTGTTGTTTCTAAAGTATTACCTCAAGAAGACATGCCATACTTAGCAGATGGTTCTCCAGTTGATATGGTTCTTAACCCACTGGGCGTTCCTTCACGTATGAATATCGGTCAGATCTTAGAGGTTCACTTAGGCTGGGCAGCGCACAACTTAGGTAAACAAATCGAAGAACACTTAGAAAAATTCGACGCGAACAAACTTCGCACGACGATGACTGATATCTTTGACGATGCAGAAATCACTTCTAAAGTTCAAAAATCTGACGACGAGTCATTAAAGAAAATGGCTGTTGCTCTTAAAAACGGTATCCACGTTGGTACTCCAGTATTCGATGGTGCTTCTGAACAAGACGTACGTAGCTTACTGAAAAAAGCTCAATTACCTTCGACTCAATCGATCTTATTCGACGGTCGTACAGGTGAGCCTTTTGCGAACCAAGTAACTGTGGGCATCATGTACATGTTAAAACTTCACCACTTAGTTGAAGAAAAGATCCATGCTCGTTCTATTGGACCTTACTCGTTAGTTTCTCAGCAGCCACTTGGCGGTAAAGCGCAATTCGGTGGTCAGCGTTTAGGGGAAATGGAAGTTTGGGCGATCGAAGCTTACGGTGCGGCTTACTCATTACAAGAATTCTTAACTGTTAAGTCAGATGACGTAGCAGGTAGAACTCGTATGTATGAATCAATCGTACGCGGTGAAAATATCCTTGAACCAGGTCTTCCTGAGTCATTCAACGTATTGATTAAAGAGTTACAATCGTTAGCTCTTAACGTTGAGTTAGTTGAGTCAGATATTCTGACTGACAAAGAAGACGAACTTCCTTCTGAATCAACAGAAGAACAAGCACCGGTTCAACACTAATTTAGGAAAGTAGGAATATAACATGAGAGATTTATTAAATTTTTTCGATAAACCAAAAGATCCACTTTCGTTTGATGCAGTTCGTATCTCTTTAGCTTCTCCAGAAATGATCCGTGACTGGTCATTCGGCGAAGTTAAAAAGCCAGAAACAATCAACTACCGTACGTTCAAACCTGAACGTGACGGTTTATTCTGCGCTAAGATTTTCGGACCAATCAAAGATTACGAATGCTTATGCGGTAAGTACAAACGTATGAAATATCGCGGAGTTATCTGCGAGAAGTGCGGTGTTGAAGTTACACAAACTAAAGTTCGTCGTGAGCGTTTAGGTCACATCGAATTAGCAACACCTGTTGCTCACATCTGGTTCTTACGTTCATTACCTTCACGTATCGGTAACTTACTTAACCTATCTTTAAAAGATGTTGAGAAAGTTCTTTACTGTGAATCATACATCGTTGTTGATCCAATGGAGACAACTTTAGAAGAAGGCGCTGTTTTAAATGAAGATGCATACAATGCAGCTTTAAATGAATTCGGTCCTAACTTCAAAGCCGGTATGGGCGGTGAAGCCGTTCGTGAAATGTTACGTAAGATCGATCCTGAGTACTTATCTCGTAAATTACGTATCGAGCTTAAAGAAACAAAATCTGAAGCTGGTATCAAAAAAATCTCTAAACGCTTAAAAGTTGTAGAAGCTTTCAAAGGTTCTTCAAACAAATGCGAATGGATGATGTTAGAAGCGCTTCCTGTGTTGCCACCGGATTTACGTCCGTTAGTACCACTTGATGGTGGCCGTTTCGCGACTTCAGATCTAAATGATTTATACCGTCGTGTTATCAACCGTAATAACCGTCTTAAACGTCTTCAAGAGTTAAACGCTCCGGATATCATCATCCGCAATGAAAAACGTATGTTACAAGAAGCGGTTGATGCGTTATTAGATAACGGCCGTCGTGGTAAAACATTTACTGGTCCAAACAAACGTCCTCTTAAATCTTTAAGTGACATGCTTAAAGGTAAACAAGGTCGTTTCCGTCAAAACTTATTAGGTAAACGTGTGGACTACTCTGGTCGTTCGGTGATCACTGTAGGACCTACTCTTAAATTACACCAATGTGGTCTACCTAAGAAAATGGCTTTAGAGTTATTCAAGCCATTTGTTTACAACAAATTAGAAGAAAAAGGTTTAGCGACAACTATCAAGCAAGCTAAACGTTTAGTTGATCAAGAGACTGTTGAAGTATGGGATATCTTAGCTGAAGTAGTTAAAGAACATCCGGTATTACTAAACCGTGCTCCAACTCTTCACAGACTTGGTATCCAAGCTTTCGAACCGGTTCTTCACGAAGGTAAAGCGATCCAATTACATCCGTTAGTTTGTACGGCGTTCAATGCCGACTTCGACGGTGACCAAATGGCCGTTCACGTTCCACTTTCAGTAGAAGCGCAAGTAGAAGCTCGTGTATTAATGATGTCTACAAATAACATCTTATCACCAGCCAATGGTAAGCCGATCATCAATCCATCTCAGGACGTTGTCTTGGGATTATACTGGATGACTCGTCAACGCCCTGGTGCAAAAGGTGCGGGTAAATCTTTCGCGTCAGTTCAAGAAGCATTATACGCTTTTGAAACTGGCATCGTAGATATCCAAGCTTCTTGTAAAGTTAAAATTAAAGGTAAAGTTGAAGAAACAACTGTAGGCCGTGCGATCTTATCTGATTCAGTACCTAAAGAAGTTCCTTTCACAACAATCAATACGGCGATGTCAAAAAAATCGATTGCATCATTAATCGATACGACATTCCGTCTTGCTGGTGCTAAAGCAACTTGTATCTTAGCTGACCAAATCATGCAGTTAGGTTTCAAATACTCAACTGGTGCGGGTCTTTCTATCTCTGTGGATGACATGTTAATCCCAGAACAAAAAGCTCCGATGTTAGCTGACGCTGAAAAACAAGTGACTGAAATCCAACAACAGTACGACGAAGGTTTAATTACTGACGGTGAGCGCTACAATAAAGTTGTGGATATCTGGGCACAAACTTCAGATAAAGTTGCCAAAGAGATGATGGGCCAAATCGAAAAACAAAAGTTTATCGTTGATGGCAAAGAAATCACTGGTCCTTCATTCAATCCTATCTACGTCATGGCCGATTCCGGAGCCCGTGGTTCCTTCAATCAGTTACGTCAGTTAGGTGCGATGCGTGGTCTTATGGCGAAACCGTCAGGCGAAATCATCGAGACTCCGATCACGGCGAATTTCCGTGAAGGTTTAACAGTATTACAATACTTCATTTCAACTCACGGTGCTCGTAAAGGTCTTGCCGATACAGCCTTAAAAACAGCGAACTCTGGTTACTTAACTCGTCGTTTAGTTGACGTAGCCCAAGACGTTGTTGTTTCTGAAATTGATTGCGGTACTAAAGAAGGTTTAGAAATCACTCCGGTTTACGAAGCGGGTGAAATCATCCAAGGTATTGGCGATCGTATTTTAGGTCGTGTAACTATCAATGACGTTATCGATCCAACGACAAACACTGTTATCGTAAAAGCTAACGGTGAAATGGATGAGATGGCTGTTAAGAAAATCGAAGAAGTTGGAATTGAAAAAATCCAAATTCGTTCAGCATTAACATGTGAAGCCCGTCGTGGTGTTTGTGTGAAATGTTACGGTCGTGACTTAGCTCGTGGTGCTACTGTGAACTTAGGTGAAACAGTGGGTATTATCGCAGCTCAATCAATCGGTGAGCCTGGTACTCAGTTAACAATGCGTACGTTCCACTTAGGTGGTGCGGCTTCTCGTGCGGTTGAACAATCAGTTCACACAACTCGTTTCGATGGTATTTTAAAATTACAAAACGTACAGTCTGTTACAAATAAAGCTGGCAAGTTAACAGTTTTAAATCGTAACGGTAACGCTCTAGTTGTTGATGAAACAGGTCGTGAGCGCGAAAACTTCAAATTAGTTTACGGTACGACATTAAACTTCAAAGATGGCGACAAAGTTACTAAAGGTAACGCAATCGCTGAGTGGGATCCGTATTCGAATCCAATCATCTCGGAAGTAACTGCTAAAGTTCAATTCCAAGATATCGTTGAAGGTAAAACAATGACTGAGCAAGTGGATCCAGTGACTGGTTTCGCTACTAAAGTTATTACTGAATCAAAATCTTCAGATACAAAACCAACTGTATTCATGACAGACAGCATGGGTAAAGTTATGAACCTTCCAGGTCGTGACATCCCAGCTCGTTACATGATTCCAGTAGGCGCGCAATTATTGATCGCTGATGGTCAAGACGTTCACGCCGGTGATGTTATCGCAAAACTTCACCGTGAAACTTCGAAAACGAAAGATATCACGGGCGGTCTTCCGCGCGTTGCTGAATTATTCGAAGCACGTAAACCTAAAGATGCAGCGATCATCGCTGAAATCGATGGTTTCGTAACTTTCGGTAAAGACGTAAAAGGAAAACAACGTGTTATCGTTACTCCTGAAATCGGCGAGCAAACTGAATACCTAATTCCAAAAGGTAAACACGTTGCCGTTCGTGAGGGTGAGTTCGTTCGTGCCGGTGAAGCGTTAGTTGACGGTCCAACAAATCCGCATGATTTATTAGCGGTATTAGGTCCGAAAGCATTATCAGCTTACTTAGTAAATGAAGTTCAAGAAGTTTACCGTCTACAAGGTGTGGGTATCAATGATAAGCACATCGAAGTGATCGTTCGCCAAATGTTACGTAAAGTTGAAATCGCTGATGGCGGTGACACTCGTTTCTTAGCAGGTGAGCAAACTGAAAGAACATCAATGCTTGAAGAAAATGATCGCGTATCTAAAGAGGGTGGCCAAATCGCTACATTCAAACCTCTATTATTAGGTATCACGAAAGTATCATTAAGCACTGAATCGTGGATTTCAGCAGCTTCGTTCCAAGAGACAACAAAAGTTCTTACGGAAGCAGCTATCAACTCTAAAACTGACCATTTACGTGGCTTAAAAGAAAATATCATCATGGGTCGTCTGATCCCTGCTGGTACAGGCTTAACAGCATACAAAAAATGGAAAGTAGTAGTTGCAGAAGACGAAGACATGGACTCAGCAGCTCTTCCATTCGGAGGCTAGTCGGTCATCCCTAAAATGGGCTGACTCTTCGTTGCCTCCGCCCTTCCTCCCTGCGGCGTACTGACGTACGCCTCAGTCGGTCGGTTGTCGGCGCCTCGATTCAACCCATTTTATGAATGCCCTCGTTTTAAACGGGGGCTTTTTTTTGGGAAAATTGATCAAACTTCGGTTTTAAACAGCCTGAGTGAAAAAGGACCTGAAATAGGTCCTTTTTTTATTGGAAAAAGGCCTTGTCCTGCTTGACCTTCGGGGTCTTTGCAGGTTACAAATCTTGTTCTTCGACCAAAAGTCGAATAACGGGTTATGGCCCGTTTCAAACCAATAGCGAACTAGAATTGCTATAAATATTCTGGGATAAGGCTTATACCTAAATTAGGAGAGTATAAACGTGCCTACAATTAATCAGCTCATTAAAAAAGAGCGTACAGTTCAAAAGAACCAAACAAAATCGCCGGCTTTAGCTGGTTGCCCTCAACGTCGTGGCGTTTGTACACGCGTTTACACAACAACTCCAAAGAAACCAAACTCAGCTTTACGTAAAGTAGCTAAAGTTCGTCTTTCTAATGGCTTTGAAGTTATCTCTTACATCCCAGGTATCGGTCACAACCTACAAGAGCATAGCGTTGTTATGATCCGTGGTGGTCGTGTTAAAGACTTACCGGGTGTTCGTTACCACATCGTTCGTGGAACACTAGATTTACAAGGCGTTAATGGTCGTTTACGTAGCCGTTCTAAATACGGTGCTAAAAAACCTAAAAAATAATCTGAGCATTAGAAGGAAATAACAGTCATGTCTCGTAGAAGTCGTACATTTAAAAGAGAAATTATCCCAGATCCAGTTCACAAAGATTTAGTTATCGCTAAATTCATCAATAAAATCATGTTACGTGGTCAAAAATCGACTGCGCAAAAATTATTTTACGGAGCTTTAGAAGAATTAAACGGTAAAGTTCAAGGTGAAGATTCATTAACAATCCTTAAAAAAGCGATTGAAAATGTTAAACCTTCAATTGAAGTTCGTTCACGTCGCGTGGGCGGAGCTACTTACCAAGTTCCAGTTGATGTTCGTCCATCTCGTCGTTTAGCTTTAGCTATGCGTTGGATGGTTGATTACTCACGTGCTCGTGGCGAAAAAGATTTTTCTAAGCGTTTAGCTGGCGAAATCTTAGATGCTTACAACAACCGTGGTAACTCTATCAAAAAACGTGAAGACGTACACAAAATGGCTGAGTCGAACAAAGCGTTCGCTCACTACAACTGGTAATCTTCAGTTTAGTATACAAATTCGAAGCCCTGAGAAGAAATTCTCGGGGCTTTTTTTTTATCTTTGGGCTATCCCGCCTCAATAACAATGTTTGAAGATTTTCCCAAAAGCGATTAGGTTACAACTATGGTTATTAAAACAGAAGCTGACTTAAAATTTACTCGTAATATCGGTATCATGGCTCACATTGATGCCGGCAAAACTACTACTACTGAGCGTATTCTTTTCTACACGGGTAAGTCTCATAAAATCGGTGAAGTTCATGATGGTGCTGCCACTATGGATTGGATGCCGCAAGAGCAAGAACGCGGTATTACAATCACTTCTGCTGCGACGACAACGTCGTGGAAAGACCATCGCATTAACATTATCGATACTCCGGGCCACGTTGATTTCACGATCGAAGTCGAACGTTCACTTCGCGTATTAGACGGCGCTATTGCGGTTTACGATGCAGTATCAGGCGTTGAGCCACAGTCTGAAACAGTGTGGAGACAAGCCAACAAATATAAAGTTCCAAGAATTTGCTTCGTCAATAAAATGGATCGCACAGGTGCTGATTTTGAAATGTGCGTGCAATCGATTAAAGAAAAATTAGAAGCAAATCCAATCAAAGTTCAAATTCCAATTGGCGCTGAAGATAATTTTTCGGGTGTTTGCGATTTGATTGAATCAAAAGCCTACACTTGGTCTGCAGGTAATCCACATGATTTTCAAACTGTAGATATTCCTGCAAATATGAAAGAACAGTTTGAAACTGAACGCGCAAAAACGATCGAACAGATTTGCGAACTAGACGACGCTCTTATCGAAAAATACTTAAACGGTGAAATTCCATCAGTTGCAGAATTAAAAGCTGCCCTTCGTAAAGGTGTTATCTCTTTAAAAATTTTTCCAGTGTATTGCGGGGCTGCCTTTAAAAATAAAGGTATTCAGCAAATTTTAGATGGCGTTTTAGATTATCTTCCATCGCCATTAGATATTCCTCCGGCTGTGGGTATGAACCCGATTAAAGAAGACAAGCAAGTTGAATGTCACACTAAATTTGATGAACCTTCTGCAGCGTTAGCTTTTAAATTAGCGAATGATCCGTTTGCTGGATCGTTAACGTACATCCGCGTGTACTCTGGAATTTTAAAAGTGGGCGACCAGGTTTTAAATCCACGTACCGAAAAAAAAGAACGCGTACAAAAAATCGTAAAAATGCATGCGAATGCGCGTGAAGAAGTTTCTGAAATCAAAGCCGGTGATATCGGTGCGATTATCGGCTTAAAATTTACAACGACAGGCGATACGCTGTGCGATTCATCACGCCAAGTGGTGTTCGAATCAATCACTTTCCCAGAACCGGTGATCTCGGTAGTTGTCGAAGCTAAATCTTCTGCTGAACAAGATAAAATGATGGAAGGTCTTCAACGTTTAGAAAAAGAAGATCCATCTTGTCGCTTACGCCAAGACCCTGAAACAGGACAAACACTGTTGTCAGGAATGGGCGAATTGCATTTAGATATTTTGATCGACCGTCTACTTCGTGAATATAAAATTTCTGCGAACGTGGGTAATCCGCAAGTCGCATATCGTGAAACGATCACGGGTGACGCGAAAATTGATTACACATTCGAACGTCTTTTGGGTGGTGAAGAAAAGTTTGCTAAAATCAGCTTAAAAGTCGAAGCGATTGACCCTTCTGAAGGAAACAAAATTACGTCACTTGTTCAGCCATCAAAAGAAGTTCAGCCGAACTGGATCACTGCGGCCCTAAACGGCCTTAAGGAAGCGGTCGAAGTTGGACCTATCGCGAGCTATGCTATGGTGGGTCTAAAGGTAACAATTACATCATTAATGGGTAACCCTCAGTCGACCGACGAGATCGTCTGCAAAGCGGCGGCATCGTTAGCTTTCCGCGATTTAGTGAAGTCAGCTGACCAGGTCCTGCTTGAACCTATGTTTAAACTAGAAGTTAATTGCCCTGATGATTTTGTGGGCAATATCGTAAGCGATATTAACTCTAGACGCGGTAAAATCCATAATATGACCGCAAAACCGTCAGGTGGGCAGATTGTGACAGCTGAAGTGCCACTAGCTCAGCTGTTTGGTTATGCCACAGATGTTCGCAGTTTATCGCAGGGCCGCGCCTTTTTTAGCATGAACTTTCAAAATTATTCGCCGGTTCCGCCAAAAGTTAAGGCTGAAATTCTGGCAAAACTGGGTCGTTAGACCGTTGTTTTTAAGCCTCAAACCGACCGGTTTGGGGCTCGCCCAACCCCTCGATTTTCCCTCTGAAAAAACAATTTATTTCCTGTTGACTCTAATCGTCGTTTGTTAGATATTTTCGCTTCGGTTTATTTTAGCTACGGAAACCACCGCGCTATTTTCAGTCTTATTCGGGGCTGAATTCGGGCTAACCCAGCTCACAGCGGAGAATGGTTTTGACGGGCGAAAGAGGTAAAAAAATGCAAAGTCAGAAGATTAGAATTAGGCTAAAGGCCTTTGATCATAAATTACTTGATCAATCTACAAAAGAAATCGTGGATACTGCTCGTCGTACAGGAGCAAAAGTAGCGGGACCAATCCCTCTACCTACACGTATTAACAGATTCACTGTTTTACGTTCTCCGCACGTTGATAAAAAATCTCGTGAGCAATTCGAAGTAAGAACACACAAAAGAATGTTAGACATTCTAGAACCAACTCAACAAACGATCGATCAATTAATGAAATTAGATCTTTCAGCGGGCGTTGACGTTGAAATTAAATTATCAGCTGAGTAGGAGGAATAGAAAATGTCTGAAACTACTCAAGGTTTAAAATTAAACGGTATCTATGCTTTCAAAGAAGGTATGGCTACAATCTATAACGATAAAGGCGAAGCTATTCCAGTAACTGTTTTACGTTACGAACAATGGAAAGTTTCTCAAATCAAAACTAACGAAAAAGATGGCTACACAGCTGTTCAAATCGCTTCAGTTCCTAAAAAAGCTAAAAACTCTTCTAAAGCAGAAGTTGGTCACTTAAAAGGTGCAGGCTTTGAAACTGGCGCTCGTTACGTTAAAGAAATCCGTCAAGACTTACCAGCTGACGTAAAACTTGGTGATGCAATCTCTATCGAGAGCTTAACTCAAGGTGATTTCGTGAAAATTACTGCGAAATCAAAAGGTAAAGGTTTCCAAGGTTCTGTAAGACGTTGGAGCTTCGCGGGTGGTCCTGCTACTCACGGTTCTAAATTCCACAGAAGACCGGGTTCATCTGGTAACAGAACATGGCCAGGCCGTGTTATGCCAGGTAAGAAATTCCCAGGTCACTTAGGTGATGAGACTGTTACAGTTCGTAACGTTCAAATCGTTGAAATCAACGCTGCTGACGGAGTAGTTCTTGTTAAAGGACCAGTTCCAGGCCACAAAAACACTTTAGTGAAACTGGTTAAGGAGCAATAGTCATGGCTACAGTTAATGTACTTAATTGGAAAAAAGAAAAAGTTGGTTCTCTTGAATTACAAGCGGACACTTTCGAAGTTGAAGTAAAAAAAGACGTATTACACTCAGTTGTTAGATGGCAATTAGCTTGCCGTCGTCAAGGTACACACATGACTAAAACAAAAGGTCTTGTGAGCGGTGGTGGTAAAAAGCCATTCAAACAAAAAGGTACTGGTAACGCACGTCAAGGTTCTACACGTTCTCCGTTAATGCCTGGCGGTGGTACTATGTTTGGTCCACAACCTCGTTCATACGGTTATGTTCTTCCTAAGAAAATGAGAAAAGTAGCTCTTAAAATGGCTCTATCTCACTTATTTAAAGAAGGAAAATTAACAGTTGTAGATTCAATGGCTTCTGAAGGTAAAACAAACGAGTTAAACAAACGTTTACAAACTTTCGGTGTTAAAAAAGCAGTTTTAATTGATAAAGCTTCTGATGCAAAATTCAGCCGCGCAGCTAAAAACTTAGTTGATTACAAATACTCTCCAGTAGAGGGTTTAAACGTATTCGACTTATTAAAATACGACTACGCAGTAATCACTAAAGATTCGGTAGCTAAAATCATCGAAAGATGTTCTGCGGAATAATCGGAGTATAGAATATGAAACAACATTTAAAATCTCCACTAATCACAGAAAAAAATACAGTTTTAGCAGAAGCTGGAACATACGTGTTCCAAGTTGATTTATCTTCTACAAAAGAACAAATCAAAAAAGAAGTTGAGACTGGTTTTAACGTTAAAGTTCAAAAAATCCGTACGGCAGTTTGCCGCGATGATATGCGCTATTCTAAATTCGGTCTTACAGTACCGAAAAAATGGAAAAAAGCTTACATCCAGTTAGCTCCGGGCCAAAAAATTTCATTATTTGAGGGAGCATAATCATGGGTTTAAAAGTATTTGGATCTAGATCACATGCAAGCCGCGGAATGGTTGGATTTGATTTCAAAGAAATCACGAAAACTACTCCAGAGAAATCATTAACAGTTGCTCTTAAAAAAGCTTCTGCTCGTAACAATACGGGTATGATTACTACTCGTCACATTGGTGGCGCACATAAACGTAAATACCGTTTGGTTGATTTCAAACGTACTAAATTAGAAGTTCCAGCAAAAGTTACTGCGATCGAATACGATCCAAACAGAACTTGCCGTATCGCTCTACTTTCTTACGCTGACGGTGAAAAAGCTTACATCTTAGCTCCAGTGGGCTTAAATGTAGGTGACATCGTACAATCAAGCGATAAAGCCGATATCAAACCAGGAAATTGTTTAACAATTTCTCAAATCCCGGTTGGTACTGTGATTCACAATGTTGAATTGCGTCCAGGCAAGGGTGGCCAAATTTGCCGTGGCGCTGGCGCTTCTGCAACTTTAGCTGGTAAAGGTGAAAAGTACTGCCAAGTACGTTTACCATCTGGCGAATTAAAACAAATCTTATCAACTTGTAAGGCTTCAATCGGTCAAGTTGGTAATACTGACAATGAAAATATCAAACTGGGTAAAGCCGGTCGCTCTCGTTGGAGAGGTATCAGACCTTCTGTACGCGGTATGCACATGAATCCAGTCGACCATCCATTAGGAGGCGGTGAGGGCGTTGGTAAGGGTCATCACCCTGTAACACCTTGGGGCCAACCTTGTAAAGGTTACAAGACTCGTCATAACAAACGTACTGATTCATCAATCATTAAACGTCGTAAGTAGGGAGAATAGATAATGGCACGTTCAGTAAAAAAAGGTCCTTTTATCGATATTCACTTAGCTAAAAAAGCTGAGACGGCTATCCAAAAAAATGACAAGAAAGTAATTAAAACATGGTCAAGACGTTCTACGATCTTCCCTGAGTACGTTGGATTGACTTTTGCCGTACATAACGGCAGAAAGTTTGTTCCAGTATACGTTTCTGAGAACATGATTGGTCATAAACTTGGCGAATTCGCGCCAACTAGAACTTTTGCAGGCCATGCTGAGAAGAAAGCTGCTCCAGCAGCTCCAGCGGCTAAGAAGTAGTAGGGATTGAAAATGGAAGCTAAAGCATCTTTAAAATATGCAAGAGTTGGAGCTCAAAAAGCTCGCCTAGTTGCTGATGTCGTTCGCGGCAAATCAGTAGACGAAGCTCTTAAAGTTTTGACAGTTATGAACAAAAAAACTGCTTTAATGATTAAGAAATTAATCGAATCAGCAGTTGCAAATGCGGACTACAAAAAAACTATGGCTGTAGACAAATTAGTGGTTAAAAAAATCACTGTTGACGGCGGCCCGGTATTAAAACGTTTCCGTCCAAGAGCGCAAGGTCGTGCTTTCGGTGTTCGTAAGAAATTAAGTCACATCGACGTAGTATTAGGAGAGAAAAACTAATGGGACAAAAGGTTCATCCAATTGGATTAAGAGTTGGTGTTATTAGATCTTGGGATTCTCGTTGGTACGCAAAAGGAAACACGTACTACGAAAATATCCACGAAGACATTAAATTAAGAAAATACTTAAAAACGAAACTAAAACACGCTGGTGTTGCTAAAATCGAAATCGAGCGCGCGGCTAATAAAGTTAAACTTATTATCCACACAGCTCGTCCAGGTGTAGTTATCGGTAAAAAAGGTACAGGCATTGATACTTTAAAAGCTGACGTTCAAAAGTTAACTAAGAACGAAGTTTTCTTAAGCATTCAAGAAGTTCGTAAACCGGATACTGAAGCTCAATTAGTTGCTGAGTCTATCGCTCAACAATTAGAGAAACGTATCTCTTGGAGACGTGCTCTTAAAAAATCTATCGCAGCAGCTATCAAAGGCGGCGTGCGTGGTATCAAAATTCGCGTATCAGGTCGTTTAGATGGAGCAGAGATTGCTCGTTCTGAATGGTACAACGAAAAGTCAGTTCCTCTTCACACATTACGTGCAGACATTGACTACGGAACAGCTGAAGCATTAACAGCTTACGGCATCATCGGCATGAAAGTTTGGATCTACAAAGGTGACATCCTTTCTGCATCACAAGCTCAGGAGGTAAGCCGTGCTAAGTCCTAAACGTGTAAAATGGAGAAAACAATTCATCGGTCGTTCTCGTGGTTTAGCCACTCGTGGTTCAACACTTGATTTCGGTGATTTCGGTTTACAAGCTACTGAGCACGGTATGTTAACAGCTCGTCAATTAGAAGCTGGTCGTATCGCTATCGCTCGTACTATTAAACGTGGCGGTAAAATCTGGATCCGTGTGTTCCCAGATCTACCAGTAACTAAAAAACCTGCTGAGACTCGTATGGGTAGCGGTAAAGGTAATCCAGAGTTTTGGGTATCTAAAGTTCTTCCTGGTAAAATCTTGTTCGAAATGAACGGTGTTACTAAGGAACAAGCTCAAGAGGCGTTTTTAAGAGCGGCTCATAAGTTACCTTTTAAAACTAAATTTTTAGAGAGAGCGTAATTATGAAATTCGCAGATATCGAAAACAAATCGTTAAAAGAATTAATCAAACAAAAACAAGACTTAACGTCTCAATTGTTTGAAATGAAAATGAAAAACTCTTTAGGTCAATTGGCTAACCCAGTTCAGATCAGAGTAGTTAGAAAAAACATTGCTCAAATCAATACAGCAATTGTTAAGAAAAGCGTAAGGTAGGTAAGAAATGGCTGCTAAGGCAACAACGAGCGGAAAACAACCGACTAAAACAGTTAGTACTCGAGGCCGTAGAGTTGAGTTACAAGGTGAAGTGATCGCGAACAAAATGGAAAAAACTATTTCGGTATTAGTTTACAGAATGGTTCGCCACGCTAAATACGGAAAATACATCCGTAAATCTTCAGTAATCAAAGCTCACGACGAAAAATCATCTGCGAAAGTGGGCGATACAGTTACTATTCATGAAACTAAACCAATCAGCAAAACAAAACGCTGGGCACTGACTTCAGTGTTAAACACAACGAAGTAATAGGGCGGGAGTAGTTTTATGATTCAAATGCAATCTAAATTAAACGTAGCTGATAACTCTGGTGCAAAAGAAGTAATGTGTATCAAAGTATTAGGCGGTTCAAAAAGACGTTTTGCTCACATTGGCGACGTAATCGTTGTTTCAATCCGTGATGCAATCCCAACTGCAAAAGTTAAGAAAGGTGACGTTGCGAAAGCCGTTATCGTTCGTACAATTCACAAATTAAGAAGACCAGACGGCAGCTATATCCGCTTTGATGATAACTCTGCAGTTTTAATCAATGCGAATAAAGAGCCAATCGGAACTCGTATTTTTGGTCCAGTAGCGAGAGAGTTAAGAGCGAAACAATTCGTTAAGATCGTTTCACTTGCTCCGGAAGTATTATAGTAGAGGTTTGAAATGCGTTTAAAAGAACAATACCAAAAAGAAATCGTTCCTCACTTAATCAAAAAACAAGGTTACAAAAGCGCTATGCAAGTACCTCGTTTAGATAAAATCGTTATCAGCGTTTGTACGTCTGATGCGGTTCAAAATCCAAAAATCGTTAACGGTATCGTTGATGAGATCTCTGCAATTGCTGGTCAAAAAGCCGTAATTACAAAAGCTAAAAAAGCGATCTCAAACTTCAAATTAAGACAAGGTATCCCTATCGGTGTTCGCGTAACTTTACGTCGTGACCGTATGTGGTCTTTCTTAGATCGTTTACAAACTTTAGCGTTACCTCGCGTACGTGACTTCCGTGGTTTACCAAACAAAGGCTTTGATGGCCGTGGTAACTACAACATGGGTTTAAAAGAGCAAATCGTATTCCCTGAGATCAATTTTGATAAAATTGAAAAAACACGTGGTATGAATATCACTATTTGTACAACTGCAGGAACTGACAATGACGGTCGCGCATTACTAGAAGCTTTAGGCTTACCGTTCAGAAAGTAATTGAAGGATTATTATGGCAAGAAAATCAAGTATTGTAAAAAACAATAAAAGAAAAGCGATCTCAAATAAGTACCGCGCTTACCGTAAAGAATTACGTGAAAAAGCTGTGGATATGAAACTTTCTGATGAAGTAAGAGACGAAGCTCGTAAGAAATTACAAAGCTTACCTAAAAATACTAATCCAAACCGCGTAATCACTCGTTGTGAATTAACTGGTCGCCCTCGTGGTAACTACCGTAAATTCGGTTTATGCAGAATGGTTTTCAGACAATTAGCACTTGAAGGTAAACTTCCAGGCGTAACGAAAGCTAGCTGGTAGGAGTCACAATGGATACAGTAGCACAAATGTTAACAATTATTAGAAACGGTTCTTCGGCGAAACTTGAAAAAGTTGATATGCCTTCTTCTAAAATGAGAGAGAACTTAGCAAAAATTCTAGCAGATACTGGTTACATCAGAAGCTTCAAAGTAGCTAAAGATTCAAAACAAGGTATCATGAGAATTTACTTAAAATATGATGATGCAGGCGAGCCAGCAATGACGGAAATCCAAAAAGTTAGCCGTCCTGGTAAACGTTCATACGTTCACGCAGCTGACGTTCCAACAGTACGTTCTGGAACTGGTATGTGCATCCTTAGCACAAACAAAGGTTTACTAACTGGTAACGAAGCCAAAAAACAAAACGTTGGCGGCGAATTACTAGCAGTAGTTTGGTAGGTAGAAGATGTCGAGAATTGGTAAATATCCAGTACAAATCGATGACAAAGCAACAGTAACAGTTGCTGGTCAAAACGTAACTGTTAAAGGTGCGAAATCATCTTTAACATATACATTAGATAAAAAAATCACTGCTAAAGTTGATGGTAAAACAGTTGTTTTAACTCGCGCTGATGACACTAAAACATCTAAGTCATTACACGGTTTATACAAAGTTTTAATCGCTAACGCTGTTAAAGGCGTAACTGCAGGTTTCACTAAATCCCTTGAAATGCACGGGGTTGGTTACCGCGGTACAGTAGCAGGTAAAAAACTTGAGTTAGCTTTAGGTTACTCTCACCCAGTAATTTTCGATATCCCAGAAGGTATCGAAATCAAAGTTGATAAACAAACTACAGTAAGCGTAACTGGTGCTGATAAAGCATTAGTTGGCCAAGTTGCTGCGAAAATCCGTAGCTTCCGTCCACCAGAGCCATATTTAGGTAAAGGTGTTCGTTATGTTGGTGAACACATCCGCCGTAAAGCCGGTAAATCAGCTGGTAAATAGAGGATAATATGAAATTAAATTTTTCTAAAAAAACATCTTCAAAAGTAGTAAATCGTTTGAAGAAAAAAATCAGAATCAGAAAAGTTGTTAGCGGAACTGCTGAAAGACCACGTTTATGTGTATTCCGTTCAGGTGCACACATCTACGCTCAAATCATCAACGACGTAACACAAACTACAGTATTATCTGTATCGTCTTTATCTGCCGAATTAAAAAACGGTAACAAAGAAGCTGCTAAAACTGTTGGTAAAAAAATCGCTGAAGAAGCTAAGAAAAAAGGAATCAACTCTGTTGTATTCGACAGAAATGGTTTCGTTTATCACGGCCGCGTTCAAGCATTAGCAGATGGAGCCCGCGAAGGCGGACTTAACTTTTAATAGGGGATCATGTGGATAAAGCATTAGTTAACGAATTAGAAGAAAAAGTAGTTGCTATCAACCGCGTAACAAAAGTTGTTAAGGGTGGTCGTAGATTCTCTTTCGCAGCTCTAGTAGTTGTGGGTGACCGTTTAGGTCAAGTTGGTTTCGGTAGCGGTAAAGCTGGCGAAGTTCCAGAAGCAATCGGTAAAGCAACTCGCTCTGCAAAAAAACAATGCAGTGGCGTTAATTTAAAAGACGGTACGATCCCTCACGAAGTGATCGGTAAATTCGGATCAGCTAAAGTGATCATGAAACCAGCAGCAGCAGGTACTGGCGTTATCGCTGGTGGTGCGGTACGTGCGGTTCTTGAATCAGTTGGCGTTAAAGACATTTTAACTAAATGTGTTGGTACTCGTAACCCTCACAATGCAGTTAGAGCGACTTTAGACGGTCTTAAACAGCTTAAGAAAGCTAGCGCGCAAGCGTAATAGGAGTCTGTCATGGCTAAAAAATTTCAAGTTACTTTAAAAAAATCGATGATTGCTTGTTCTCCAACTCAAAGACTTACTGTAAAAGGTCTTGGTTTGAAAAAAATCAACTCATCAATCGAGTTAGCTGATAATGCAGCTAACCGCGGTCAACTTTTCAAGATTCAACACTTAGTTGAAATCAAAGTTGTTAAATAAGGAGTTCGCAAATGAGTTTATTAAATCAATTAGCTCCAAAAGAAGGCTCTACTCACTACCGTAAACGTGTAGGTCGCGGTATCGGTTCTGGTATCGGTGGTACTTCTGCTAAAGGTCACAAAGGTCAATTAGCACGTACTGGCGGACGCGTTCGTCGTGGTTTCGAGGGTGGTCAAACTCCGTTATCTCGTCGTTTACCTAAATTCGGTTTCACAAACGTTATGTTTGCTACAAAATACGAAGAAGTTACATTAGCAGCTTTAAACAAGCTTTCTGGTGTAGTTGATGCAGCAGCGCTTTACAACGCAGGCTTAATCAAGAAAAATTCTAAGTTCAAAGTATTAGCTAAAGGTGAATTAACTAAAGCTATCACATTGAAAGCTGATTTTATTAGCAAATCTGCACAAGCAGCAATCGAAAAACTTGGCGGCAAAGTTGAGTTAGTTCCGGTTAAAGCTACTTGGGCTAGACCAGCAAAAGTAAAAAAAGCTAAAAAGAAATAGTGATTTGGGTCTAGAATAACATAGATCTGTAAGATCTTGAATTTTACAGACCCAAAACAATTCTAACAAAGAATTAGGCCCGAAAGGGTCTTTTCTTGTGTGTGGAACCTGGACTCAAGAGAGTCTATTTATACGAAAGAGGCAGAAGAGTGGCTCAGCAAGTTAACGACAACAAAGGTGCAAATACTTTACGTTCGAAGATTCTATTTACGTTATTCTGTTTAGCGATTTACAGAATCGGTGTTCACATCCCAACTCCAGGAGTTGATGGCAACGCGGTTTCTGAATTTTTCAACTCACAAAATCGCGGTATCTTCGGCTTATTCAATACTTTCACTGGTGGTGCCTTAGCTCAATTCTCAATCTTTGCATTGGGGATCATGCCTTACATCTCTGCATCGATCATTTTCCAATTATTAACTTCTGCAATTCCTTTCTTAGAACAGCTTAAAAAAGAAGGCGAAACAGGTCGTAAAAAAATCTCTCAGTACACTAAGTATGCGACGATCGTTTTAGCTGTTATCCAAGGTTACGGAATGAGTACTTGGTTAGCCAGCCAATCATTACCAGACGGCCGTATGTTAATTTCAGGCGGTATGTTAGGTATCTATTACTTTAAATTCATGACAATCATTACATTAGTTGCAGGTACTGCCTTTGTAATGTGGTTAGGTGACCAAATTTCTGAACGCGGAATCGGTAACGGTTCTTCAATGATCATCTTCACTGGTATCGCAGCTGGTATCCCGGCCGGTGCACAAAACCTTCTTCAATTAATTAAATCAGGCGAATTACAATTTATCGTGGCGTTATTATTATTAGCGTTCATGGTTGCCGTAATCTTCGCAGTTATCTATATGGAAGTGGCGCAACGTCGTATCACGATCCAGTACTCTCAGCGTTTAGCCAATGGCGGAATGACTTCAGCGGCAACAAGCCACTTACCTGTGAAAATCAACTTTCCAGGTGTTATCCCTCCAATCTTTGCTTCTTCATTATTAATGTTCCCATCTACATTAGCTCAATTTACTAACGTGGCATGGATTAAAGCGATGTCTGAATCGATCAACCCGAACGGTATCGTATTCAATATTATCTTTGTTTCTTTAATTATCTTCTTCTCGTTCTTCTACACTGACATCGTATTCAATGCTGATGAAGTTTCTGAAAACCTGAAAAAAACTGGTGCTTTCGTTCCTGGTATCCGTGCTGGTAAATCGACAGCTGATTTCATCCGTTACGTATTAGATCGTATTAACGTTTTAGGTTGTTTCTACCTTTGCGTAATCTGCGTATTACCAGGTCTATTAGTACAAAGCTTTGGTATCCCGTTCTACTTCGGTGGTACAAGCTTACTAATCTTAGTAGGTGTAGCTATTGATACATCTCAACAAATTCAATCTCACTTATTAACGCAAAAATACGATTCATTCTTAAAAGGAACGAAAATCCGTAGCAGAAGGGTTCAATTCTAATGAACGTTCTGTTCATCGGAGCCCCGGGCTCAGGTAAAGGGACTCAGTCTCGCGAGTTAATCGAAAAGTTTGGCTTTTTACAGCTAAGCACGGGAGACCTTTTACGTGGCGCCATTAAAAATAAAACAGAATTGGGTTTAAAAGCCCAAGGTTTTATGGATGCGGGTAAGTTAGTTCCGGATGAATTAATGTTAGGTTTGGTTTCTGATTACCTAACGGCAAACAAGGGTAAATCGATCATTTTTGACGGTTACCCTAGAACTGTAGTTCAAGCACAAAGCTTAGGCCAATTGCTTGAATCTCAAGGTTCTAAAATTGATAAGGTTTTTTATTTCAAGATCAACCCTCAGATCTTGATCGATCGCTTAACAGGGCGTCGTACGTGTGCAAACTGCGGAGAGATTTACCATATTCGCACTAAACCTTCTTCAAAAGGTGATAAATGTGAAAAATGCGGTGGTGATCTAGTGCACAGAAAAGACGACCATGCTGATGTGATCTCAGAGCGGCTCAAACAATTTGAAGATAATACAGGCCCTACAATAGAGTACTATTCTAAGGCAGGTAATATGGTGAATGTCGATGGCGACCAAGCACCGGAAAAAGTCTTCAACGAAATTAAAAAGACACTGGCACTTTAAGGGTTTAGACCGGATCACCCCGGGGTAGGCTTTTTAAAGAAGAATGTGGCTCAAACTTGTTTGAGCATAGGTAAGGCAAGTGCATTCGCACAATGTCAAATTTATGCTAGACATAACAATCATTAATGTTATAACAAGCTCTTTTATTTAAGAGTTTTGTTATTGTGAGGAACTTATGAAAGTTAGACCGTCGGTCAAAAAAATTTGTAACAAATGTAAAGTAATTAAACGTAAAGGCGTTATCAGAGTTATCTGTGAGAATGCTAAACACAAACAGAGACAGGGGTAATAGAACATGGCTCGTTTAATGGGTATTGACTTACCAAGAAATAAACGCGTTGAAGTGGCATTGACTTATATCTACGGTATCGGTCGTCCTCGCGCAAAATCTATCTGTAAACAAGTTGGAATCCCTGCTGATTTAAGAACTGATGCTTTAACAGATGAACACATTGCAGGAATGCGTGCGCTTATCGAAGCAAACTTCAAAGTAGAAGGTGATTTACGTCGTGACATCGGTCAAGCGATCAAACGTTTAACTGATATCAACTGCTACCGTGGTACTCGTCACCGTAAAGGTCTTCCAGTACGTGGTCAAAATACGCGTTCAAATGCGAGAACTCGTAAAGGACCTAAGAAAACTGTCGCGAACAAGAAAAAAGCAGTCTAGTTAGGTAGGATGAAATAATGGCTACACCACAAGAAAATAAAGATAAAAAAGTAACTAAGAAAAAAGTTAAAAAGAATGTTGTTCAAGGACAATGTCATATCAACGCTGGTTTCGGTAACGTGATCATCACTATTACTGATATGAACGGTGATACAGTATCTTGGTCATCTGCAGGTCACTTAGGTTTCAAAGGTTCTCGTAAAGGAACTCCTTTCGCAGCTCAAGTAACTTGTGAAGACGCAGCTAAAAAAGCTATGGAACAAGGTATGAAATCTGTTGATGTATACTTAACTGGCCCGGGTGCAGGTCGTGAACCAGCTATCCGTGCTTTAGCCGGAACAGGAATGAGAGTTTTATCTCTTAAAGACGTAACACCAGTACCACATAACGGTTGCCGTCCTCCTAAACGTAGAAGAATTTAATCGGAGTAAGATATGAGTTGTGTTAATAGTTCTGTATGTAAATTATGCCGCAGAGAAAATACTAAGTTATTCTTAAAAGGTGACAGATGTTTCACTGACAAATGTGCTTTTGAAAGAAGACCATATCCTCCGGGACAACATGGTCAATCAAGACTTAAGTTTTCTGAGTACGCATTACAATTAAGAGAAAAACAAAAAGCAAAACGTTATTATGGTCTTTCTGAAAAACAATTTAGAAAATACTTCCATAGTGCAGACGCGTCTAAAGGAATCACTGGTACTGAGTTACTAAGATTCTTAGAACTAAGACTTGATAACGTTGTTTATACCCTTGGGTATGCTAATTCTAGAAGAGAAGCGAGACAGTTGATCGGTCACAATCACTTCTTAGTTAACGGTAAACGTGTAAATATCGCGTCTTACATCGTTAAAAAAGGTGATGTGGTTGAAGTTGCTCAAGCAAGCAGAGAAGTTACGAAAGTACAAGCTGGCATCCAAGCCGTTGCACGTCGTACTATCCCTAGCTGGTTAGAGGCGGATCACGCAGCTTTCAAAGGTACAGTTAAAGATGTTCCTGCGAGAGATGAGATTTCAATTCCAGTAGAAGAAAGCATGATCGTTGAGTACTACTCACGATAATAAAGGGGTGTAAGGATGCAAGAACATTATTTTAAATTTTGGAGAGAGTTGATCAAACCAAAAGGTTTCGAGATCGAACGTGATACTCAGACTTCTGAGTACTCTAAGTTCATCGTGAAACCTCTTGAAAGAGGTTTTGGTGTAACTCTTGGAAATTCTTTAAGAAGAATTTTATTAAGCTCTATGATGGGATCTGCAGTAACTGCTGTAAAACTTGAAGGAGTTTTACATGAGTTCTCTACGATGCCAGATGTTTTAGAAGATGTTTCAGACATCATCTTAAACCTTAAACAAGTTCGTTTCAGACAGCATTCTGCTGAGACGTTCACACTACGTATTAACAAAAAAGGTCCAGGCGTTGTAACGGCTGCGGATATCGTAACTAACGACAAAATCGAAGTTCTAAATCCACACCAACACATTGCAACTCTTGGTAACAACGGAAATTTCAATGCTGAATTAATCGTGGCTTATGGCCGTGGTTACTCTCCAGTTGAAAACAGAAGTGAACAGTTATCAGTTGGCTACATCGCCGTTGATGCTCTTCACTCTCCAATCCGTAAAGTAAACTACGCAGTTTCAAATGCTCGTGTTGGTCAACGTACTGATTACGATGCATTAGCATTAGAAGTTTGGACAGATGGTTCTATTAAGGCTGACGAAGCGGTTTCTTTAGCTTCTAAAATCTTAAAAGAACAATTACAAATTTTCTTAACTTTCGATGAATCTTTAGAGCCATCTGATGAAATCAAATCAATGGGTTCTTCTTCATTGAATGAAAACTTATTCAGATCAGTTGATGATCTTGAATTAAGCGTACGTTCTGCAAACTGCTTGAAAAACGCTAACATCCGTTACATCGGTGAATTAGTTGTTCGTTCAGAAGCAGAAATGCTTAAAACTAAAAACTTTGGTCGCAAATCTTTAAATGAAATTAAAGAGATCTTAGTTGAAATGGGCTTAGGTTTAGGGATGAAAATCGAGGGATGGCCGCCTCCAGGATGGGATCCAAATGTTCCACCTGTTAAACGTGAATCGTAATTTTTAGAGGTATTTGAAATGGCATCACATCGTCGTTTAGTAAAACATTTTAGTCGTAAATCTGGTCCACGTAAGGCTTTATTACGTGGTCTTATGAACTCTTTAGTTGAGCACGGTCGTATCAAAACGACTGTTACTCGTGCGAAAGAAGTTAAACGTCACATTGAAAAAGCAGTTACTCTTGGTAAAAAAGATAACTTAAATTCAATCCGTCTTTTAATTTCTCGCTTAGCTAATCAAGATTCAGCTTTAGCGATCGTTAAAAACATCGCTCCACGTTTCAAAGATCGTAACGGTGGTTACACTCGCGTTATCAAAATCGGCCGTCGTCCTGGTGACACTGCTGAGATGGCTTTCTTAGAATTCGTAGACTACGATTTCAAAGCTAAAGTTGCTCCTAAAGCAGCTAAAGGTGAAAAGAAAGCTGATAAAGCGGCTGACAAAGCAGCTAGCAAAGCGAAAAAAGCAACTGTAGTTGCTAACGCTAAAGCTAAAAAAGCTGTTCGTAAAATCCAAAGCAAATCTCGCCAAGCTTCTCAAGCTGCAGCAAGATAGTTTTGTCGCGTTGAAAAGCGCAACGAACAATAGTTTAAAAGCTAATAAAAGCCCTGGTGAAACACACCGGGGCTTTTTTTTTATTCTAAAGCTTGCTAGCCTAGCGGACTATGAAAGCTAAATTGTTAATTATCTTTTTAATCGTCGCTGCAGTTGTTACGGGCGGTGTATTTTACGTTAAGAATAAATATCTTTATTCAACGACGACAGCCGAAAAGGTCGAAGATGCGCAAGTGACTATCGATCAGACGTTGGGGCTTATTTCTGAAAATCGTGAGCAGTTTCAAACTTACGAAGGCAAAGTAATCTCGGCAGAACGTTTACCGTTAATGCCCGATACAACAAAAACTGAAAAGTTGATTCTGCACTTCTGGGCTTCATGGTGTGATCCTTGTATTAATGAAATCCCTGAGCTTTTAACGTATTTAAAGCGTCATGATGAAGAGATCAAGGCGGGGTCCTTAAAGATTGTTCTGGTGTCGGTTGATTACGAGCTTGGGGCTATTGAGAAGTTTTTAAAAAGCTTTCCTGAGCTAAATGCTGCCTCGTACTTACAGCTTTGGGATCCAGATGGGTATTTACAGAAAAGTTTTAATATCGACCGTTTGCCGGCCACGATCATGGTTCATAAGAACCCGATCGATGATAAGGGAAAACTGGTTGAGCGTTATATGGCGGTCGTTAACTGGAAACAGATGCGCTAGTCGTTCGAAGTCTGTTTCTCAGTAACAAATATTTTAAAATATAAAAAAAAGCCCAGGATCATCTCCCGGGCTTTTTTATTTTATGAAGTTTATCAACTAAATTAGAAACCGAATTTCTTTTTGATATCATCAACAGCTTTTTTGCCTTTGTTTTGTAGCTCTTTTTTTGCTTTGTTTTCTAAGTCTTTCTTAGCTTGGGCGATTTTTTCATCAGCCACATTTTTTTGTGCATCTAGTTTGGCCTGGGCTTCGTTCGCATTACCTACGTAACCTTTTGTTAAAGTAGAAATTTGTTTTTCGATTTCGCCCTTAACTTTACCGATTTCGTTATCGATCTTAACTTTGATCTCTTTATTTAAATCATCGATTTTTTGTTTTACGCTGGCACTTAAAGCATCTTGTAACTTATCACCTAATGAAGATGAGACATCGACATCTAAGCTTGATAATGAACCCTTTGCTTCGGCTTTTAGATCAAACGTTGTTAGTTGCGCAAAAGTGTTTTTCAGAATTTCTTCAACTACTTTTTCTTTCGCTGAAAGCTCGAATTTAACGTTGTTAAACGTATTTACTAAACCGATGTTGTACGATTTAAAACCTTCAGTCGCAGCTTTTGCGGCGATGTTGATTGAAGCGCTTGGCATCGCAATCGTACCGTCGTTGTTTTTCATTAACGAAATGGCTTGAAGCGGGTAGCTAGCTACAGCGAAATCCATGCCGGCAGCGGGTTCTTCTTTTAAGTTATTTAAGAACGCATCGACTTTCATGCCATGAATATTGTGTGATTTAAAATCACCACTTAAGTGCATTTCGGTTTGTTTTCCGATTTGACGTTGATTTGACACGATATTGCTGATCACACCCGTGATATCACCGTAGTCAGCTTGGGCGTTTGATTTCGAACTTACTTTTACTTTCTGAATCCAAAATAACGGGTAACCGTTGGTCACCGGGAATTCGTACGTAACACCTTCAGCGCGTGGGTGCGGTTGAATCGTATCGTCGTCTTCGGGCTTAACTTCTTTTTTCTTTTTGCCGCCGGCTAATAGCTTTTTAGAATCTAAGTTCTCGTTCACCATTTTTGAGTATTTTGGTGGTAAGTACTTTTCAGCCAGCTTATTGATTTTATCAAGTTTAGCAATATACGGATTTAAGTAATCCATGAAAATAGATTTAGCGATTTGTTTTGAATCTAGTTTCGGGATTTTCATGTGGTCTTTAACTGAAGCTATATCCGCTTTAATTTGCTCATCTAAAGACGCGTAATCTTTTTTAATATTTGCAAGGTCAGCGTTAAATTCATTTTTCGTATCATTTACTAATTTTAGCTTTGCTTCAACTTCAGCTTTTAAAGCGTTGAACTGTTTTACGGACGCATCTAGCTCTTGCGGAGTTTTAAAATCTTTAACTTTGATGGCTTCAAACTTAGTTTTGTAAGCTTTAAAGTCAGCATCTGTCGGAAGCGTTTTGATTTTTGCATCCCAGTCTTTTTGTTTTGTTTCCCATTTAGCTTTTAGATCGTTCGCCATTTGTTTTGATTTTAATTGCGATTCGATATTGGCTAACTGAGCTTTATAATCACCAGTTTGTAAGAATGCCGATAAATCACCTAAAAGGTTGCCTTTACCTTGTTCGTCAACTTTGCCGATCGCTTTGTCTTTCACTTCAGAAACGATACTTGGTTCGTTCGACGGTGGCGGTGGAGGCGCTACTTTACCGCGGTATTTACGTTTAGACATGAACTGCACATTTTCAACAGCCATCTCTTCAACGACGAATTTTAAACGAAGTAAAGCGTCCCAGTTAACATCAAAACGGATTGAACCCAATTCGATGCTGTTAAAGTCAGGTTGTTCTGCACTTGTGATTTGTAAACCAGAGATCGCTACGTTGCCTTTTACAAACGAGCTTTCAAAGTTTGCGATATTAACTTCTGTGCCTAAAGCTTTGTAGCCGCCCCATTCAAGAGCTGATTTTATGTGTGAATCAAAGAAAAGTTTAAAATATACAGCACAAAGAACAACGATGATAAAAAATGGAATCACCGCGCTCCAGCGGATAAGTCCGCCTTCTTTGTAAACTTTTGGTTTTTGCGAATTTGGTGTTTGAGTTGTGTCTGTCATAAATGATCCTTGTTCGCCTTTAATTAGTGACCGTAAAGATCGTTGTATTTTGTGTACCAAAGATAAAACTTACTGGCTTTAAGAGCTTTGTACGATTTCGATTGTTCAAAACGTGCAACCACAGTTGTGCGGTATTTTTTAACCGCAACAACAAAGGCGAAGTAGAAAAATGGGCTTAAAAGTAAAGCCACTAAAAAACTTCCCATTACGATTGAGTTGTTAAAACGCGTGTAAGGAATTAGCGGAATGTTATAAAGCTTAGTCCATAGCGGGCGTAACGATTGTTCTTCTAAAGCCCACTGGCCTAATGAGTTCGCTAGCGGGTCAATTAAGAAGGCGACGAATTTAAAAACAAACGCCGATAAAAAGGCCGCTCCGAACTGAACGCGGAAAAAGAAAAGAATCGTTAAGATTAAAAATGTTTGTAGTGAAAAAAACGGGGAGAAACCTAAAAATACTCCCAAAGTTAAACCCCAGGCGATTTGTGTCGTGCCATTTTCTGAATGCAGCATTTTGATCAGATTCAGAAGTTGTTTTAAAAGTATGGTCATAGTTTTACCTTTCTTTTGTTTTTAAAGTTGATTCAATTCTGGTGCTTTGGGTTTGTTACTTTTCTTTGACGTTGCAAAAAAGTAACCGCCCGGTAACGCCGTAATTAGCATAAAAAACTGCATTAAGCTTACGCCGGTTGTAATCGCTGTTGCTGTTGGAACATTGATCAGCGAGAAAATAAAATAAAACGCCGCTTGGCCAACGCCGATACCTGCTGGCGTTAGCGGAACAGCTGAAGCCATAAAAGCAAAGCAAGCCAGCGGTAAGAAAACAAAAACCGAAACCGGCTCTTGGGTCAGAGTTAGCGTAACCACGTACAGAAAGCCAATCGACATACACTGCATAAGAAAACTTACGCCGATGAATTTAAGCATAAACTGACTTTGCATGGCTTTTGTGATGTTGACCTGTACTTGTTCAGCAAACGAGAAAAGTTTTTGAAACAAGAAAAATTTAAACTGGTTACGTAAACGCGGAATAATTTTTTTTGAATGGTATAAAAATAATAATCCTACACACGCTAAGCAAAGCATCAGAAGGCTGATGTGTAAAAGCTTAGTTAGACCTTCAGACATTCCAAAAAAATATTCGACTAATAAAAACGATGTCGAAAATAAAATTAAACAAAACAAGCCAAGCACGCGGTCAATTGTGACTAAGGAGAAGCTTACTTTTTTAGGAACTTTGTGGGATTCAGAAATCGCTAAAGCTTTAACGATATCGCCACCGACACCACTTGGGATGAAGAAATTAAAAAAGTTTCCGATTAAGGTTTCTTTAGCCGCTGATTTAAACGGGTATTTAATTTCTAAATTAACTAAAAGATTCCAGCGAAGCGCGAATGTTAAAGTGTGTAGTGTGAAAAAAACTAAACCGGCTGCGAGAATTGCTGGATTTTTAAAACTTAGGGTTAATTGATTGATATCAATAAACCCCATTTTTAAAACGAGAAGTAATAAAATAAAAGCAATGACCGGACGAAGATATCTCTTCAAGGCCGTAGAGGAAATTCGCATTCCCCTACGTTACATTATTTTGAGTGAGTATCAAAAATATTCTTAAGGTTTTTAAGCACAGCTTCTAAGTTGTGAAGCGGTAATGAAGTCGGCCCATCACACAGTGCTTTTTCTGGATCAGGATGAGTTTCTAAAAAGATACCATCTACACCCACAGCAACGGCTGCGCGACCTAACGGCCACACCATATCGCCACGACCGCCACTGGATTCACCAGTTGCGCCCGGTAATTGCGTTGAGTGTGTGCAATCCATGATAACCGGAAAGCCTAAACGACGCATTTCTACTAAACCTGTCATGTCATTGATTAAACGGTTGTAACCGAAAGTTGTTCCGCGATCGCAAAGTAAGATTTTATCGTTACCAGTTTGTACGGCCTTCTGCGCAATAGCTTTCATATCCCAAGGCGCTAAAAATTGACCTTTTTTAACATGAAGCACGCGACCTGTTTTAGCAGCGGCCACCATTAAATCAGTTTGACGAGACAAGAATGCCGGAATTTGAATAACTTCTGCGTACTGAGCTGTTTCTTCAACCTGAATTGTTTCATGAACGTCAGTGATAAAGTTACAACCTACAGACACTTTAATTTTTTCTAAAGAGGCTAAAGCTTCTTTCATGCCTGGGCCACGAAAACTTTTTAAGCTTTGGCGGTTAGCTTTATCAAATGAACATTTTAAAATCCAAGGAATGCCTAACGCTGTTGTTACACGCTTAATTTCTTTAGCGGTTTCAATCACCATGCCTTCATCTTCAATAATGTCAGGGCCAGCAAATAATACGAAACTTTTGCCATCACCCCAAGTGATGTTTCCGTATTTTGATTCTAAAGTTACCGTTTTTGCTAACGGTTTAAATTCATTAACTAGATTAATCATAAATATCCTTTTGGCATAGTTCAGCTACGCCGTCTGCGCTTCGCGCTTACGCCTTAATTGAAAATTCAACAGCGGTTTTTACAGCTGAGATAACTTTTGCTTGTTGTTCAGCAGTCATGTCAGGAAACATTGGTAATGAAATTACGTGTTGAGCAGCCCAACGTGCATGAGTGATATCGTGACGTTGTGGAGTGTTTTTCGCATACCAAGGTTGGTCAGGCATTGTCATAGGGTAGTGAACAGTTGTTGGAACACCTAACTCTTGGCATTTCTTTTGGAAAGCATCGCGGTTAGTTACAGTTACTGTGTACTGTGCCCAAACAGATTGGTTACCTTGTTTTACTAACGGAGTAGAAAACATAGGATCAACTTTTTCTAAACCATCAAACGAAGTTGTAAAGTTTGTAGCAATTTTGTTACGAGCTTCAACTTCCCAGTCATATCTTTCAAGTTTCGCTAGTAAAATCGCGCATTGGATTGTGTCTAAACGACCATTCACACCAAGACGTGTGTGGTAGTAACGTTTTTCAGATCCGTGCTCGCGAATTTCTTTCATCGCTTTATTTAAATTTTCATCGTTTGTGAAAATCGCACCACCATCACCGTAGCAACCAAGTGGTTTAGCCGGGTAGAATGAAGTTCCCGCTGCCGTTGTTAACGCGCCTGATTTTTTATCTTTGTATTTCGCGCCGTAAGATTGTGCCGTATCTTCGATAACAAACAAGTTATGCTTTTTTGCAATCGCGTTGATTTCTTCCATATCAGCAACTTGGCCGTATAAAGAAACCGGCATAATTGCTTTAGTTTTTGGAGTGATCGCCGCTTCAATTTTTTTAGGGTCGATGTTGAAAGTTTTAGGATCAATATCAACGTAAACAGGAGTGGCTCCAGCTAAGACGATTGTTTCAGCTGTTGCGATAAATGAAAAAGCCGTGGTAATGACTTCGTCACCTTGTCCGATGCCTAAGGCCATAAGTGGAATAACTAAAGCATCAGTTCCGCTGGCTACAGCTAAACAATACTTTGATCCAGTGTGGGCTGCTAATTTTTGTTCTAACTCAGCAACTTCTGGACCATTGATGTAGGCGCCGCTAT
The DNA here is from genome assembly GCA_966250225.1 of uncultured Pseudobdellovibrio sp. GTDB lineage: Bacteria > Bdellovibrionota > Bdellovibrionia > Bdellovibrionales > Bdellovibrionaceae > Pseudobdellovibrio. The sequence continues at coordinate 184,032 of CBINGM010000001.1, forward strand.
CCAAAACTTTCTGAATGCGAGCATCAATATTAGATTTCAATGCGTTGTACTGAGATTTTAAGTCGATAAAAGGAACTGACATGTAAGCCTCCTGCTAGAGTGAAAACGATAAGTAGTAGTATGCCTCAAGTATTGGACTGATGTCACGATGTGGAAAAAAAGCTTCACGCAAGAGGTAAATCCTGACAAAATGATATCTTTCAACTGGACCACGGAGGGTTTCATGAAGATTAAATCTTCGACTATTGGAATTGGTGTTGTTTTATCGGCTTTAACCATCATTCCTTTCACTTACGCCGCGCAAACAAAGGCCTCAGAACCATCATCTGAGATTCCTGAAAAACGCGAATATCCGCTCAATGAAAAAGCAGAGCCTTGTGATGATTTTCATAAGTACGTGTGCAGCAACGTAGAAGCGTCTTTTAAGCTTCGCGACGACCGCAGTGCCCACTTTTTTGCCTTTGAAGATTCTGATGAACGTTTATTAGAAAAGAAAAAAGCTTTCTTTAAAAGTATCGATGGCGAGAAAAAATTAAGCCCTCGTTCATTACAAATGAAAGACTATTACAAAGCTTGTATGAATGAAGAAGGTGCCAAAGCTGAAGAAAAAGCTCTGGTGGCAGAACTTCGTACGGATTTAGATAAAATTAAATCAATTGATGATTATATCAAATTAGCTAAAGAAAATATGCTCAATGAAAAGTGGACTTTCATTAGTTATGATTTAGGACCGAACATTGATAATCCTAAAATCTACGATCTAATGTTTGATGTGGGTTTTATGTTCTTACCAGAGCATAGCTACTACGATAACAAAGAATTAATGTCAGCGTACCGTGATCTGATCGTCGATTTTTTCACGACGGTTTACCCAGAAGGTAACAAAGACGAATTTAAAAAACGCGCGCAAGCGATGGTTGATTTTGAAACTCGTTTTAAAACAACTTACCCAATGCCGGCTGAATTCAGAAAGCGTTGGACCGAGCCTCGTTACGTAACGCGCGAAGATTTCTTAAAACGCACTTCAGCTATCGGTTTAGATGATTTTATCAAAAAAAATATCCCGAAAAAAACTTTAGTTCGTGATTTTATTCCTGAAAGTTTTGAGTTCGTGCAAAAAGAACTTAAGAATGAAAACTTACAGGTTTTAAAAGATATTTATTTCTTCAGATCAGCTCGTGGTTTTATGGATGATGCCTACCCTGAGCTTTATAAAAAACGTATGGAATTCAGCCATAAATTTTTAGGTGGTCCTCCAAGCCGTCCGGATCGCCAAGAGCGTTGCACGACATCTGTCATGGGTGCGTTTAACCGTGAATTAGATTTAGAAATGCTTCCGCGTTTATTTCCGAACTTTCCGTCAGCGAAAATGAAAACTGTAGCTGAAGACGTTCGTAAATCAATTATTGCGGGTCTTAAAGCGAACAAATGGTTATCAGCTGAAGGCAAAAAAGGCGCGATTGCAAAAATCGAACACGCTAAACTTCAATTGATCCAGCCTTACACTGATAAAGAGTGGGATTTTAAACCGATTCAAAAATACTCGGCTGAAAAACCTTACTACAACGGTAAACTTTTAGCCTTACAAGGTCACAAACGTAACTTAAAAAAATTTAAAGAAGGTGTAAACCAAGAAGCTTGGGGAATGGGACCTTTAACGGTTAACGCTTACTACTCAGCTGATAAAAATAAATTCGTTATGCCGATTGGTATTTTACAGTATCCATTCTTCGTTCCAGAAGGGGATGTGATTGAAAATCTTGGTGCAGTTGGGGCAGTTGTAGCCCACGAATTAGGTCACGCCATTGATGATGAAGGTTCTAAGTTTGACGATAAAGGCCGCCTTAAACAGTGGATGTCTGAAGAAGACGTGAAAAACTTTAAAGAGCGCGGACAACGCATGGTTGAGCAATTCAACAAAATTGGTCATAACGGCGAATTAACATTAGGCGAAAATACCGCTGACCTTGTGGGGCTTACATTTGCTTATAAAGCCGCTTTTCCAGAGGGTAAAGGCTCTTTAGAAGACAAAAAGAAATTCTTCATCGCTTACGGCCGTTTATGGTGCGGTGTGGCCCGTGAAAAAATGAAAGAAATGCTTTTAAAAACTGACCCACATAGTTTAGGTTATGCTCGTATCAACGAACAGGTGAAACACCAACCTGGCTTTGCGGAGGCGTTTGCATGTCAACCAAAGAACAAGTTATTTATGAGCGAGAAAGACAGAATCCAAATTTGGTAAAGCTGTCGCAGATTAAACTCGATTTACTTCCTTTTGTGCCGGTTCTTAAAGTAGAAACGGCACATTCTCAGACCATTCTTGGTCACGTTTTAAAATCGAAAAATTTTAATGAGCAAGGTCGGCAAATGTTTTTAACTTTGCCGGACGGCGATCAAATGAGCCTGAAGATTTATGAAAATAAATCGGCAAACAGAAAACAGGCCATTGTTGCTTTATTTCACGGTTTAGCCGGTGATCACACCTCAGATTATATTCAGCGTTCGGCACAAGTGGCTTTTGATTTAGGTTATTCAGTGTGTATGGTCGATCATCGTGGCGCTGGGTTAGCTGAAGGCATGGCTAAAAAACCTTATCATTCTGGCCGCGGTGAAGACGCTTCTGAAGTCAGTCTTAAACTTCGCGAAATGTTTCCAAAGAAAAAACAAATTTTTATCGGCTTTTCAATGAGCGGAAGTATTTTGTTAAATTTAATCACTCGTCGTTACGGTCAGCACTTACCTGATTACTGTGTTGTGGTTAATGCACCAATTAATCTTTTAAAAGCGAGCAGTCACCTGATTAAAGGTTTTTCGCGGTTGTATGATATTCGTTTTTACCACAATTTAAGAAAACTTATCGCTAAAGCTGACCCACGTGTTTATCTACCGCTGGTGGCAAATTCACGTTTGATTGATGATGTATTCACGTCAAAAAAATCGGGCTTTATTGATAGTTTTGATTATTACGATCAATGCAGTACTTATAAGTACTTAAATCAAATTTCTGTTCCGACATTTGTTTTAACCAGTAAAGATGATCCGTTTATTGCTTTTGAAGATTACACAACGGCTAATTGGAACGACATCACTCATAGAACGTTTATCGACCATGGCGGGCATATGGGTTATATTTCGAAACATAAGAGCAAGAAATACGGTATTCGTTGGTTAGACGATTATCTTCATAAGGTCTTGGTGACCATCGATAGCATATCAACCTAGGGCTAGGTCTAATTAGGCACGTTGTTAAAAGCGCTAAGACTTGATTTAATAGAAGGATCATGTCGGCATCAAATACAGGCAACGCAGGTGAATTTTTAGTCGAGCTGGAAGAAAAAGACGCTTTCCTGGCTTTGCATAATTGTTTCACGTTAAATTCTGATTTGATTTTAAAAAACGAAACTGATCCAAATCCGGTGTCTGCAAAAATTCAATTTTTCGCAGATAAAAAAATATTTTTAGAAACGCCACAGTTAGATAAGTTAGCCATGTTTCAAGGGCAAACTTCGATTAAGTTTTTTATCGGAACAGAAGTGTATTTTATTAAAACTTCTTTAGAAGTTGTTGATGATCAAATCTGTTTTGATCAGAGTTCTAAAATTGTACAGCTTCGCCGCCGTAAAGAACCACGTTATAATATTCCTGAAAAGTGGAATCAAACAGCAGCGGTTTGGTCGATTGAACTTAAGATTAAAAACTTAGCCAGAGTGACAGATCTTTCTTACGGCGGTTGCCGCTTTGAAGTTCCGAAATTAAGTTTAAGTATTAGTAAAGGTGATCAGATTCGCATTCAGTATCAGATCTTTAAGCGCGCTGATGTAGTTTGTGATGCGATCGTGCGTTTTATTATGCGTAAACCTAACGGCACCACTGTGCTGGGGTTAGAGTTCACGCAACTACAAAAAAGTCACAAATCTCGTATTAACAATATCGTTGAAGATCTTGTTAACCACTACGCTGTTAAAAGTTTACTGTAATAAAACATTCACCCAAGGAAGTTTATCTTTAGGGATAGCTTCTTTAGGCATGAATAAACCTGTTTTAAGACCGCCATCGTAGGCGTAACTGCCTTGCGCCATATCGCCAGCTTTTAAGACCGCTTTTAAAACATTGAACGCTTTTGCATTGTTGTTTTTCATAACCTTAATCACTTCTTCAACTGTTACGTGCGGAATTGAATCATCCCAGCAGTCATAATCAGTCACAAAGCAGCACGGTAAGTACGGAAGACCGGCTTCGCGCGCTAAAGCGTATTCAGGAAAGTTAGACATACCAATAATGCCTGCACCCATCTGACGGTACGTGTGAGATTCAGCTTTTGTTGAAAAGTAAGGCCCTTCGATACAAACATACGTTGGGCCAAAGAAAGTTTTATGTGCCATCGGTTTTACAAGTTCTTGTAAACGTTTAGCCATCACTTCGCAGATTGGTTTTGCTAAAGACACATGGCCAATTAAGCCGCCACCTAAGAATGTCGGAATGCGTGCTTTTGTGCGGTCGATATATTGATATGGCACAACCATATCACCTGGAGCGTATTCTTGTTGTAATGAACCTACTGCGCTAAAAGAAACAATGGCTGAAGCGCCTAATTTTTTAAACGCATAGATATTCGCACGGTAATTAATTTCAGACGGAAGCAATTCGTGGTGTTCGCCGTGGCGAGATAAGAATAAAAATTCTGTGCCATCAACTTTTACTTTTTTTAACCCTGATGAATGAGGACCAAACGGAGTTTCGATATTAATTTTTTCTACCGTTGTGAATTCGTCAAATTTTTCAAAACCTGATCCGCCGATAACTGCGATCATACTCTGTCTCCTAAATTAGGCGCGTTTGAAAACGCCTTGTTCGATATTTTTATGATTATAAACGCCAGTATCCATAATCCAGCCTGTTGTTAATGTGGCTGGAGTTACGTCAAATGACGGGTTGTACACTGGGCTATCTTTCGGAGCCCAAGTGCTGATCACTTCAGAAGCTGCACGCTGTTCGATCGGAATATGTTTTCCAGAAACACAGTTAAAATCAACTGTTGTAAAAGGTGCTGCTACGTAAAATGGAATATTATGAAATTTACAATTAACCGCTACTGAGTAAGTTCCGATTTTATTAGCGAAATCGCCGTTCTGAGCAATACGATCAGAACCTACAATAGCTTTAGTGATTTTACCTTCACTCATTAAATGCGCAGCCATATTATCCGTAATTAATGTGTAAGGAATTTTATGTTTTTGTAATTCCCAAGTTGTTAATCTTCCGCCTTGAAGTAACGGGCGGGTTTCATCAACCCACACATGAATTTTTTTACCTTGTTGGTGCGCTTTTAAAATAACACCTAAAGCTGTTCCCACACCAACGGTGGCAAGACCGCCCGTATTACAGTGAGTTAGAATTTGATCTCCATCAGAAATTAATTCTGCGCCGAATGTCGCAATACGATCACAAAGCTGCACATCTTCATTAAAAATATCAACGGCTGTTTGTAAGATTTTATTTTTATCAGCGCCTGTTTCAATCACGGCTTTCATCCGATCAATACAGTTCATTAGATTCACTGCTGTGGGGCGCGCTTCATACAAAGCCTGGGCTTTTTTTAATAACTCAGTTTTAGTAAAACCTTGAAGCGCAGATTGCGCCACTTGTAGAGCGGCAGCCACACCAATTAACGGGGCGCCACGCACGCGAAGCATTTTAATGGCTTCAATCATTTGATCCGTTGATTCAATCACTAACCATTTTTCTTCATGGGGTAAAAGTGTTTGATCTAAAACTTCAAATTTATTTTCAGAAAATCGAAGTGATAAACTGTTGCAAGAAATCATAATAAAATATCTCCGATTTTTTTTCTTAATTCGTAAAGATACGCAACTTCTTCGGGCGGAAGCGGATTTAATCCACCTAAAGCTTGAGCTTGAGCTAAGATCTGCGCCGAATTTTCGATACGCTCCATACCGCGGTAGGCTTCTTCTAAGTCTAAACCCCAAGTTAAAGCGCCGTGACGTTTTAAAATCATCGCACGGTGGTGCGGAAGGTAAGGTTTTAAAACATCCCCCATGGCTTGTGTGCCTGGGCGGGCGTAATCAACAAAAGGAATATCGCCAGTAGCTAAGATCACTTCAGACAAACAATCTGACGGTAGCTTTTTAAGGTGTGGTTGTGCAATCGACCACGCAATCGCTGTGGTCGGGTGCGCATGAACCACTGTTTTAGCTTCAGGACACTGGCGAAACACTTCTAAGTGCATTAAACGCTCAGAAGAGGGGGTACCAAAGACGATTTCGTTTGATAGGGTTACGGCAGCCATATCAGAAGGTTTCATAAAAGCTTTGGCTATGCCGGACGGCGTAAATAAAATTAAATTGGGCTCGACTCGTAAACTGATATTTCCGTCAGCAGCTGAGAGCATGTTTCGGCTGTGTAATCGTTTACAGATTTCTAAAATGTGTAAACATTCTTTTTCGTACCGGCTAAGCAGTTCATTCGGGCTTGTCATACCCCCATTTCATAGCGATAATAGTGATCAGTGGCAACTTTGATGAATCAATTTAGCAAATTTCCCAATGAGAATGTGCTTATCGTTATGGCACTTAGAGAAGAGTCAGGCGGGGTGCTTGAGCAGCATGGCTTTCATGTCCATTACAGTGGGCTAGGAATGGTCAATGCCGCTGCAAAGCTGACTGAGTTAGGCATGACCCTAAAACCCAACCGTATTATTAACTTAGGCACGGCCGGAAGCTTTTCACTCGAGCCAGGCACTTTGGTTGAAGTCGATGGTATTATCCAACGTGGTAGTGTGGTTTCATTTATGCGCAGTCGTAAAAAAGTTGAAACTTTCACAGAGCTTCCAAAAGTAACCTGTGGCACAGCCGACTTTGTTGAAGTAGAAAAATCACCGAACAATTTATATCAAATCATGGATATGGAAGCTTTGGCCTACGCGCAGGTGTGCGAGAAATTAAATATTCCATTTCATAGTATTAAATACGTTACCGATTCTTCAGACGTAAATACGTTGAAAGACTGGAAGAAAAATCTGGTTTTTGCTCAACAAAGATTTTTAGATCTTTGCCAATCATTTAAATAAATTAAAAAAAAGGAAATACATGGAACAGCTTTTAACTTCTGAAGCTTTGATCGCTCTTTTTACCTTAACCGCTATGGAAACTGTATTAGGTATCGATAATATTATTTTTATCGCGATCTTAGTGGCTAAAGTAGCTCCCGAAAAACAAGCTAAACTTAGAAACCTTGGTTTGATGTTAGCGTTCGTTATCCGTATCGGATTATTATTCTCGCTGAGCTGGATCATGGGATTAAAAGATCCTTTATTTTCTGTGATGGATAAAGCGTTCTCGGGCCGTGACTTAATTATGTTAGGCGGGGGCTTATTCTTAATGGCCAAAGCCACTTATGAAATTCACCACAAAGTTGAAGGTGATGATGCTGGCCCGTCAACTGAAGGCAGCGGCAATCTTAAAAAAGTTTACGCAAATGCCACATCAATTTTATTTCAGATCTTAATGTTAGACATCGTGTTTTCGTTAGATTCAGTGATCACCGCTGTGGGTATGGCGAATCAGATTATGATTATGGTGCTTGCGATGTTAATTTCTATGGTCATCATGCTTGTGTCAGCCGGATCGATCAGTGGGTTCGTGAACCGTCATCCGACAATTAAAATTTTAGCATTATCGTTCTTACTATTAATCGGTGTGATGTTAACCGTAGAAGGTATGGGCGGCCATATTGCTAAAGGTTACATTTATTTCGCCATGGCGTTTTCATTTGTGGTTGAGCTTCTTAATATGCGTATGCGCAAAAAAACTGTTCCTGCAAATACAACGAATCCGGTGCATTAATTTTGAAAAGTTTAGCCCTGGTTTTTATTTTTCTAACAAGCGGTTGTGGTTTACTTCAAAAAGTAAACCGCGTAGATGTTCCACCGACAGTGCCGTTTTCGCGCTATCTGATGATTTCAACTTGTTATCAAACTGAAAAGGTCTGCCGTGAGCCCGTCGCTAAAAATTTAGAAACAGCTAATACGTCATCCCCATTTAAAGATGGCGTAGCCCAAAACACAGTGAGTGTTACAGAAGAAGGGCAGATCTTTACCGGCGATATCACGTTTACGGCTAAAGAAGATGGTTTTCAGATTGAATTAAAACTTCATTCAGGCAATACGCAAAAACGCACAGGTGAAAAAGTCAGTGTTTGGGTTAAAGACTTAAACCACTTAGAAGAAACTGTGGTTATTGATAAGCCCATCGCCTTTAGACGGGGAATGCTTAGAGCGCAGTTAGTGTTCGGGCCTGTATTAAATATTACAAAATAAATATCACCAAATAAAAAAGGGAGCTTTACGCTCCCTTTTTGTTATTTCTTATTTTTTTTCTTTTTATCGCAATCGTCTTTTTCTTTGTTGTTTCGGTGAACATCTTTGTGCTCACATGGGTGGTGCGGCTCTGGTTTTGGCGGCACCGGTGGTTTTGGATCTTTTGGTTTACAAGGTTTTTTATCTTTGTACCAACCTAAGTGTAAGCCAGAGTCTACATGTTTACCGTCGTGGTCTACTCCTAAATGTTTACCGTTGTTAGATTTAACATCGATCTCACATTGTTCTTCACCTGGTTTTGGAGGTGGAACAGTTACTGGAGGGTTGTTACCGTGTTGGCAAGTTAAGCTTGGATCAATCACGAATTTACCGTTGTTACATAAAGTGATCTCGGCTTCACAACGGTTACCGCCACCGGCAGTTGTGTGAGCAGCAGCCCAGATTGTAAAACCATGAGGGATTGTGATTAATCCAAATAAGATCTTACAAGATTTAGGACCTTCTACAGCACATGAACTGCTTGTATATGAACCAGATAATACACCGTCGTTACAAGTTCTAGTTTCACCTTGGCAAGATTGGCCATAAGCAACACTTGAAGATTTGTAAGCTTGAACCGATGAACCGTGCGCTACAGTTTTACCATTGAAAGTACAAGACTTCGGAGGTGTTACAACTGGAGGCGGAGCTACAGTACAAGAAGAGTAAGTGTTCGAACCTGATAACACACCATTTGTACAAACGCGGTTTTCAGATGAACAAGTTTGACCGTAAGGTACTTGTGAAGAAGCGTAAGCTTTCACAGATGAACCGCTTAAGATCGTTTGGCCATTGAAAGAACATGATTTAGGAGCTTCTACCGAACAAGTACTATAAGTATTTGAACCTGATAAGACTCCGTTTGTACAAGTTCTAGTTTCAGAAGAACAAGACTGACCGTAAGCTACTGACGAAGATTTATAAGCTTCTACAGTTTGACCATGGGCAATCGTTGAACCATTGAAAGAACAAGACTTAGCAGCTTCGACTGAGCAAGTTGCATATGTATTTGAACCAGATAACACGCCATTTGAACATGTTCTAGTTTCTGATTTACAAGTTTCGCCGTAACCAACTGAACCTGTTAAGAAAGCTGTTACAGTTTGGCCATCAGCTACAGTTTTACCATTGAACTCACATGATTTTGGAGCTTCAACTTCACATGAACCATTCGTGTAAGAACCAGATAATGAACCGTTGTTACAAGTTCTAGATTCTTGAACACAAGTTTGGCCTTGTGGAACTACAGCATCTTTAAAAAGAATAGTTGATTGACCGTGGGCAATTGTTAAACCGTTAATTAAACAACTTGCTGGAGCATCAACAGTACAAGAAGCGTATTGGTTAGAACCATCTAATACACCGTTGTAACAAAGTCTTTCTTCAGAAGAACAAGTTCCTCCGAAAGCGACCGTTGAAGTTTCGAAAGCTTTAACTACTTGGTTATGAGCAATTGTTTGACCGTTGAATAAACAGCTTGCTGGTTTATTTACAGAGCAAGTCGCATATTGATTTGAACCTGATAACACACCGTCATTACAAGTTCTTGTATCAGAGATACAGTTAGAACCGAAATCAACTGATGATGTTGGAAACGCTTGAACTGATTGGCCATGAGCCACAGTTTGACCGTTGAATAAACATGATTTCGCAGCATCAACATTACATGAACCGTATTGGTAGCTGCCAGACATCACACCATTAGAACACACACGTTGTTCAGAGACACACTGTGTACCGTAAGCCTGTGTCGAGTTTTGGAAAGCTGTAACAGCTTGACCGTGAGCGACTGTTTGACCGTTGAATAAACAGCTTGCTGCCGCATCAACGCTACAAGACGCGTATGAATTTGATCCTGATAAAACACCATCAGTACAAGTTCTAGTTTCAGCTGTACAAGTTTGGCCGTAAGCCACATTTGAATTTGCGAAAGCTTGAACAGATGAACCATGGGCTACGGTTTGACCGTTGAATAAACAAGAAGCCGCTGTGTTTACGCTACAAGAAGCGTAAGCTGCAGAACCAGATAATACTCCATTATTACAAGTTCTAGTTTCGGCTTGGCATGTTTGATTATAAGAGACAGTTGAATTTGGATAAGCTTGAACAGATGAACCGTGAGCTACTGTTTGGCCGTTGAATAAACAAGATGCCGGTGCGGCTACACTACAGGTTGCAAATTGAAAGCTTCCGGAAAGCACACCGTTATTACAGGTTCTTCTTTCAGCTGAACAATATGTACCGTAAGGCACTGTTGAGTTTTGAAACGCATTAACGCTCGACCCATGAGCGACTGTTTGTCCATTGAAAGTACAGTTCGCGTAATCCGTCGGGATATCTGATCCCGCAGTTAAAGCAAAACTTGCACTAGAGAAATCACGAGATGCTTCAGACGCAGGTGCCGGACCGCTGCTGCCTTTAGGGCTGCAACTTGAAATAGCTACTGCAAGTAACGCAATTAGGGTGATTTGTTTGGAAACAGTCATTTCTGACTCCTTGTCAAAATATTTAAATCAGTTTCGGGCATTTTAAGAAAAACTACACATTAAAAAGGGCAAAATATCGTCTTAATACAAGGGTTTACAAAGGTTCACTTTTTTGACTAAATGTTAGATAGTAATCATAAAAATAGAGTCAAAAGTTTGGTCGTTATTTTTTTACTTCGGGAGTCTTAACATTATTGTTTCATATTTGCTTTTAGTGATAGCCATGATTTCTATTCAATCGGGAGCCTCGATTGCAAAGGGTTTGTTCGTTGAAATGGGCCCTGCCGGAGTCACAGCTTTGCGTGTTTTCTTCTCGGCGATGATCTTAGTGATCATCGCAAACCCCATTAGACATAAAAAAACATTCAGACATATTCTTAGTGATAAAAAACAACTGGGCTTAATCGCAGCCTACGGTTTATCACTGGGGCTAATGAATCTTTTCTTCTATTTTTCGTTAGAAAGAATTCCTTTAGGGCTTGCAGTCACTTTAGAATTTGCGGGGCCATTAGCTGTTTCAATTTTATACTCGCGCAAGTGGATTGATGTTTTGTGGGTTGTCTTAGCGGCTTTAGGAATCGGAATTTTATTTTTTCATAGCGGTGAAATGAAGATCGATCTTATCGGTATGTTACTGGCGCTAGTGGCTGCGTTTTTTTGGGCTTTGTATATTATCTTTGGCAAAAAAGCGACCCGTAACGATCATGGAAGCCTTATTGTTGCAAGCTTAGGAATGTGTTTTGCCGCGATGGTGGCTTTACCATCGGGATTATTTATGAACCCGCAGCAGGTGATTAACCCTAATTACTGGTTAGCAGGCTTAGGCGTTGCGATTTTATCAAGTGCCGTGCCTTATAGTTTAGAACTAAAAGCGATGAAGTCGATTCCAGAAAAAACTTTTGGAATTTTAATGAGCTTTGAACCTGTTGTTGCGACCACTGTAGGCTTTATCTTTTTAAAAGAAAGTTTAGATTTAACTCAGATCGGAGCGATGTCATTAGTGATTATCGCTTGTGTAGGAAGTTCTTATGAATCATGAACAATTAGGGCCTGATTTTGATTTGCAAAAATTTTTAAACGCGCGTGAGCTTTGTTTAAAAGCGGCCGATATTATTATCGACCGTATTGAAATCGGCATGACCGAAAAAGACGGGCAAGCTTTGGTAAAAGATGTTTTTAAAGAATTTGATATTACGAAGTTTTGGCATCCAACAAAGTTTCGCATGAGCACTGACACCACAAAAACGTTTCGTGATTTGCCCGATGAAAATTTAAAAGTCATTGATCAAGATATGATGTTTATTGATATCGGCCCGATCATTGAAAATCACGAAGCCGATTTTGGCAGAACTGTCGTCTTAAATAAATCAGGCGGCGAACTTAACCCTAATTATGTCAAGCTAGCCAAAGCCAGCGAAACTATCTTTCGCGAAACCGAAGCGTACTGGAAGCAAACGGGTGCTACCGGAATCAAGTTATTTGAATTTGCACAAAATAAAACCGTTGAATACGGTTACCGCCTAGATCACCGTATGGCCGGGCATAGATTAGGTGATTTTCCGCATCACTTATATTCAAAACATAAATTGTTTGAATTTGAACAAAGCCCACTTAAAAATATTTGGGTTTTAGAGATTCATATTGTCGATGATAAAAACCAGCGTGGCTCTTTCTTTGAAGACATTATGATTGAGGGCAGATAATGAAAATTTTTATTTTAGCTTTATTTGTAGGTTTACAAGCTCAGGCATTTACCAACGGTATTTATAACTGCGTTGAAGGTAATAATGATTCTATCTGCCCGCAAAAAATTAAATTTACTTCAGTGAGCGGTACCGCCACATTGCGCGTGGTTTATTCAGGCTATTGCAACGACCAGGGGCCTTATCGTTATTCTTGTGTAAATGAAACATCGTGCGGTGACATGAATGTTGGTTTTACTAAACTTTCTGAAACCTCTTATTATTGGATCAATAAAAGTTACGATATCCACTGTAAATTCGAATTATCGGCTGAAAAATAGGTCGCAAATTGGGACCTCGCCTGAGGCAATTTACCCCGAGTCATTTTGTAAAAATTAGTACGTGCGACTTCGCGTTTAATATTTAATGGCGTAGTCATTGCAAACCCCAAACAAATCACTGGATTGGGAGCGTTTGTATGAATATTATTTTGCGTTGTCTTGTCATTGTAACGTTAGTGGCTTCATTGTTTGCTATTGAAGCTTTAGCCATGATCTCAGAACAAACTCAGCAAGCCGCTACAAGCCTTGGAGCTGCGGGGCTAGGTGAGGTTGAATTTGTCGCTGGGTCAGATGCTTTAACTGATCAAAGCCGCGCAGAAATTCGTAACGCTGTGGATGAAGCTCGCCGTAAAGGTGAACTTGATCACGTTAAAGTTCTTGCGTGGTCAGACCAGGAATATCCAGCTGCCAAAACATCTCAAAGTAAAGCCAATGTGGCTTTAGCCAAAAAAAGAATCGATTCATTAAAAGCTTTTTTAAAAACAGATTTAAAAATTAAAAATGTTGATGGTTTCAACATGGCAGAGAGACCAGGAAAACTAAAAGAATTTTTAAATACAAAAGAAGCTCGTGTAAAGAAAACGACTGAAGTAGCGGGGGCTGCTCCGGTGCAGGATGCTGACACGGGATTATTTGGTGAAAAGGGGCAGGCTTCGAAAGCAGTTCTGATGATTTTCACAAAAAAGTAATCGATGAAAAACCAAAGTTTAGAAACGAACCAAAGCAAAGATTGGATCGCTCACTAAAAACTAATAATCAGGTGTTTTAAAACGCCAAGGAGAAAAAATATATGGAAACGACTTCTGATATCAAAAATCAATTTAATTCTAAAGCAGAAAAAATCGGTGAAAGAGCAAGTCACGCTGTAGACCGCGCTCGTCGCGCAGGTGAAGAGTTTTTAGAAACTCCACTTTCTGAGCGTATGGCCGATACTTTTTCTAGTTTAAAAACAAGATCAATTGATGCTTACGACACGTCTGTAGCAGCCGTTCGTCGTAATCCAACAGCTTGGCTTGGCGCCGCTTTAGGTGTGGGTGTGATTTGCGGTTTATTTTTTGGCCGCAGCAGCCGCAGCAGCAGATAAAATAAGGTTTTAAAAAAAGGCTCTGAAAGATCAGGGCCTTTTTAAATTTGAGGGGGATGAGCTATGTTTAAATTTTTTTCTTCAATCGCATCACTGTTGTTTGGAAAACGGCTGTTGTCGATTCCTTACGAGGTTATTGTCGACTATGCCATAGCTCGTATCAGGTCGATGGCTAAATCAGCGGCCTTGGGTTTTGCTGGATTAGTTTTAATTTTAACGGGAGCATTGGTGGCCTTTTTCAATGTTCTTGCAATTTATGATTTAAAAGGGGCTTGGATGATGACTGCTGTCGCCGGGGGCGGTCTCGGAATTTGTGTGTTAGGTGTTTTACTGATTGCAATAGCAAGTTATAAAAAATCACATCCAGAACATCTTACGCGTCCTTCTGATGTGTTAACTACTGAAATGCATTCTCCACTGGAGCAGGCATTTGCTAATTTAATAAATGAGTTTGTTGAAAATAGAAGAGAAAAACACGCAGCGAAAGAAGCCGCTGCAACGGGGGCTGTATGAAAACAATAAATTCTACCGGCCGCTTGGCCGTGGTTGAAGATGACCAAGACATGTCTGAAGTGATCGAGGCTTTTTTTAAACCTCGGGGCTTTGATGTAACAACTTTTTCGACGCCACTTGAGGCGTTGGCCACAGTAAAGAAAAACCAGGAAAACTTCGATGTGATCATTACCGACTTAATGATGCCCGAACTTTCTGGAATTGAATTCACCCAAAGACTGCATGAAGAAGAAATCGATATTCCGGTGATTTTAGTCACAGGCCATAACGAAGTCGATCTTGCAGTACAAACTGTTGAAGTGGGTGCTTACGATTTTATTTTAAAACCAATTCCGTTTCCGAATCTGCTTACTTCAGTTCAGCGCGCTATGCATTACCGCAAAGTCAGCGGTGAAAATAAAGTTTTAAAAGCGGTGATTCAAAATAAAGAAGGCACAGGTTTAAATGGCATTATCGGAAAATCTGCCGGCTTTAAACAAGCTTTAGACTTAGCAAAAAAAGTGGCCTCATCACAGGCGCACGTTTTAATTACTGGTGAATCAGGTACTGGTAAAGAAGTGATCGCTAAAGCGGTACATTCGATGGGTTCGCGCTGTAAAGAGGCGTTTGTCACTATTAACTGTTCTGCCATTCCTGAAACTTTATTAGAATCAGAACTTTTTGGTCACGCGAAAGGGTCATTTACCGGAGCAGTTGATAAAAAAGTGGGTTTATTTGAAGAAGCTGAAGGGGGAACACTCTTCCTGGATGAAATCGGGGATATGAGTTTACCACTGCAAGCGAAGCTTTTACGTGTTTTACAAGAAAAGAAAATTCGCCGTATTGGTGAAAACCAACAGCGCGGTATTGATGTGCGTATCGTGGCTGCTACCCATAAAGATTTACGTATCGAAGTGCAAGAGCGAAGATTTCGCGAAGATTTGTACTTTCGTTTAAATGTAATTCCGATTCGTATTCCACCATTACGCCAACGTAAAGAAGATATCTTACCGTTAGCCGAATTTTTCTTAAAGAAATACTCGGCCTTAAACGGAATTCCGCTCACGGGATTTTCTCGCGAAGCCACAGAAAATTTATTAAACAATCCATGGCGCGGTAATGTGCGCGAGCTAGAAAATACGGTCGAGCGCGCTGTTGTCTTAGCTACGGGTGGTTTAATAGAGCCTAAAGATCTTGTCGATTTTGAAAAGGTCAACGCTGAAGAAGCGGTAGAGGCTGTGGTACCAACTGTAACGGCAACTCCAAAACTTACAACAGAAATGACATTAGAAAAAATTGTCATGAATGAAAGAACGTTAAAACTTGAAGAGCTTTGTCAGATCTATATCTTAAAAGTGCTTCGTAAAAATAACGAATCCAAAGAAAAGACAGCGAAAGAGTTAGGTATCGACCGCAAAACGTTATACCGAAAACTTGCAGCTATGCAAAAAGCTGAACAGACGATGATGCCTCAGTAGGTGTTTAGTTAAAAATTTGAGTTTTTATTTAAGCCCGCGTCCTAGTGATGCGGGCTTTTTGTTTTTAAATAAAAAGGGAAAATCTTCTAACAGAAAGCTGATGGCTAGATCAGGATTTTTCTGTTAGAAGACTTTTGAGGTTTTACTTTAAGTTTTATTTTAAACGGCTCTTACAAGCTTGGGTGTAAGGGTCATCGAGAAAATATCTTTTAGATTTTTCATGATATTTGCAAACGGCTGGCGCTTGCTAACATAAGAAACTACACGATACGTGCTATTTTTGTTGGTTCTGCATTCTCTAGCCTTGTGAGCAGAAAGAATCACAACCGGTGTTTTTTTCATTGTCCATTGTTCTGAAGCTAGTGGATCGATCATGGCGTTACGATCGGCCTGTTTTAAAGTTTCACCGCCGGTCATATCGGGCAGTTGCCAATCCATAATCACTAAATCAAAGTGATGTTCGCTTAATTGATTAAGCGCTTCGTACGGATCATTAGCGATCTCTACGTAAGCTCCTTCAAATGCGAATTTGTCAGCCAATACTTCGGCTAGGTCTTTGTCATCTTCAACAATTAAAATTCTTCCATGGCGTGGAAGGACTAATTTAGTCGCATCCACGTGCGTAAACTGATTCATTATTTTCACCCCTCTGAATTTAAATTTCAGTATACCGCTCATATAAGCAATCGCTGAGCCACAACTCGCAGAGAATCTGTCCGCTCTGAGTAAATTTATTTTGAATACGCTTGGAAAAAAGCCCCAGCACGACGACAAAAAGAACAATTAGTGCAGAAGCGAACTTTTCTCAACTATGCTTGCTAAAGCATCAACTTGCTCGCTGGCAGCTTTCGTGTTGCGCTCTTTAGCAGCGTTTTCTAAAGCTTCACCAATCGTTGAAATTTCAGGAAAGCCGAAGGTAATGCCGTTACCTTTAAGCTGGTGTCCGACGGTTTCTAAGACCGATAGGTTACCGCTTTGAAGGGCTGTACGACAGTTTTCAACGTCGGTTTTTCGGCGTTCCATATATTTAACAACAGCTTCATGTGGTATTTCGATTTGCATAAAACCTTCTTACTCAACCTTTGTTGGCGTAATGATGATGTCTACGCGACGATTCGCCGCACGACCTTCTTTAGTTAAATTTGATGTTACTGGTTTTTTTGCGCCTAGGCCTTGATATTCAATTTCTGAAGTAGTTAATGGGGCTCCATCAGGAGCTAAAAGATAATCAGCTACTGATTCTGCACGTTGTTCAGAAAGTTTCTGATTAACAGCAGCACTTCCTGTTGAGTCTGTAAAACCTTCGACTTTAACTTGTTCTGCATCCATCGAAGATAAAATTTCTTTTACTTTATCTAATGTTGGATGCGCCCCTTCTGAAATTTCAGCTTGGCCAGGCGCAAAGGTTTCGCCTTTTAAACGAATCAGAATTTTTTCACCATCACGGTAAACATCGGCCTCTGCCGGATCAAAATTTAATTCTTCAACCGCAATCGTGCGTTCAACTTTATCGTTAGCGGCAATGGCGCGCTTTTGCAGATCGTAATATTTATTTTTAAATTGTTGATGGGTGCTAAAAGATAAAAATTCTTTATTAGGTTTATAACCTTTCACGGCGTCTTTTAAATCCCAATCTACACGCGAAAATTCACTCGGGTAGTTTTCAAGAGCTCCGGCCTTTAACGCCATTTCGCGGGCTTCTAAAATATCATTTAATTCGCCTCTGAAATCCTGTTGAGTCACAATAGCGTAATTTAAATTACCACGGGCTTCGCCTACGGTTTTAAGAATTTTATGTTCGGGTTTGCCTTCAGATTCCATTTTTCTGGCTTCGGCCAGCTTTCGTTTAGCCACAGAAAAATAGTCAGGGGCGGTAATATCGACCTGATCTAATTCAGCTTGTTGAATATCGGTTTCAAGACGGCCCATTTCTACGCTAGGGCTTGCACCTTCAGGAAACTCTACGGGTTTAGCTTTGTTCGCGCACCCCGAAGAAAAACTAAGAAAAACTAAAAGCATAGAAAGGATGGCTAGCTTTAGCATACGAATCTCCTTTTTAGAGAAAGATGACAGGGATATGACTCACACAAGAGAGGTTGGTAAATCATATCCCTGTGGGGAACCATAATTTAAGGAAGGTAATCTTGTCGTTTGCCGCCGATAAGACTTGCGACAAAGCTAATTGCTGCAAGAATTAAAAAGACGGCCAGCAAGACACGACCGATTTCCATTGAAACGCCGGCAAAGCCGGTTGCTCCGAATAAAATGGCTACTAAGGCCAAAACGAAAAATACAATAGCGGCTCGTAACATATTTACCTCCGATGGAATTTACGTTGAACAGCGCAATATGCATTTGCAAGCACCTCACCACAGGCCTAAGCTGATTTAATTGCAAGTCGTGTATGTCGATAAACGAAGATGTGGTGAATTGCCATGGTTAATCGTGGCGAAAGGCTACAGCTAATTATTCGAAATCAGTGAGGTAATATGAAAACTTTAATTCTTTTTCTTTCAATTTTTTCTGCATCCTTCACCTTTGCCGGAGAACAAGAACCGGTGAATTGTAAAAAATCAGAAAGCCGCGCGAAGTTTGAAACGCGTGCGAAAAAACTAGCGACTGAACATTGCGGAAAAGTAAAATATAAAAATCTTCAAATTTCCAGTAGCGCACTAACGATTGATAAAGATCCGGCAGTGGCAAGCCACTTAATTTCTTACGAGTGTGGTAAAGATAAATACTTAGCGGTATTACAGGCAATTCCTGAAAATAATTGTACTGATATTCAATACCAGTACATCAAAGCAGATCCTGTAAAGTAAAACGCTACGCTGTGGCCGTAGCGCGAACGTAAGAATAAAAGAAAACCGAATTTTTTGCTTTCTTGGCAATTTCAACTTCTTTTTTCATTTGTTTGATCAGTTGTGGCGTTACACGTTTTGTTTTGATTAGTGTTTCTTCAGCACTTAATAGAATATCAAAGAAATAATCAATAAAAGCGGCGCGTTTTTCTGGTTCGCGCGAATCGAAGTGAAATGGTCTGATTTCAACATTGATATTTTTAAACCCCGAAGCTTTTAATAAATTTCCTAGTTGTGCTCCTACGAACGGGTGACCTTTGATTTCCCATTGAAAATCATTAAATTCAAACCAGTATTTTAAGTAAGCCGGAGAATAGGGCTCCATAAAAAGACTGTGATTAAAAACTTCAGAAACATAAACTTTTGCGCCTGGTTTTAAATTTTTACGTACGTTTTTTAAAACCAGAAGCGGATCAGGAACATGTTCTAAAAACCAACAGATAAAAGCAGCATCGTAATCCGTTTTACTTAAACGTAATTTCTGCGCATCTTGCTGCTGTAGATGAACGCGGCCCGATTTAATTTCTTTAGCTAAGACTTTACTGGCTGTTTTTAGCTGGGCCTCTGATAAATCAATACCATCGATTTGCAGTTTTGGAAAACGGCGGCATAAAATCTGTGTTTGTGCCCCGACACCACAACCTACTTCTAAAAGATTTTTTGTAAATTCTAAATCAACGCCCTGATAAACATAAGGTTCTAAAAAGTCGGCTTGATAGATCAGACGATCTTGTTCTTTTTTTTCAAAACCATGAATATACTTTTGCGCCATAGAATGATCCTTTAAATGCGGGCTTAAATACTCGAAAGAACGCTTTCGATAAAGATTTGGCCGCGTTTGATTTTACGAAATTCTTGTTTGTAAACCAAACAGATCTTGTCTGAAAACTGCGGCGCAGCTTTAACTTTTTCATAACTTTGCGATTCATAACTTTGAAGAACGCGCTCCGGCACAATGCCACAACCAACACCTTCGGCGACAAGTCTGGCAATCACTTCTAAGCTTGACGATTCGATAACCCGTTTGAACGTGAAACCTTTTTTGTTTAGTTTTTGTAAGATGTCTTGAGTTTGTAATAAACCGGGTTCGATGATCAGCACATCTTCATTTTGGCAGTTCTTAGCTTTCCATAAACACACTTCATCACGGCAAATTTCTTTAATAATTAAATCGGGGTGGGCAACGGGGTTCACTGCAAATGCCACATCTAACACAGAACTAACCACTTGTTCAGTCATGTGACGTGACAACCCGTGAGTTAATTGCACTTCAATGCCAGGGTTTTTCTTTAAGAAAGTCTTAAGCAGTGAAGGTAAAATATATTGCGCAACGGCTGAATGGCACCCAAGTTTAATAATTCCCTGAGGAGTTTCAATATCATCGGCGATATTTTGTTTTAAGTTTTCCCACTGCATAATCATCGAACTGGCAGATTGTTTTAGCTTAAGGCCAGCGGGGGTTAGTTGAACCCCTTTTTTTGAACGTAAGAAAAGCTGGCAGTTTAAATCTGATTCTAAACGCTTTACGCAGTGGCTTAAGGCTGGCTGTGTTATACCTAAGCGTTCAGAGGCACGCGTTAAGTGTAAAGTCTGCGAAAGTTCTAAAAAGTATTTTAAGTCAGTTTGGTTAATCATAAATATGAGTTATCACACTCGCTTAGAACTTTCATTATATTTATTATAGTTTACATCGTATTTCTTCTTTCAAGGGGGATACGTATGAAAAGACGTGATCTTATTAAAAATAGTCTTATTACTTCTGTGGGGCTCATGGCTTTAAGCCGAACAGCGGCCGCTAATGAACTTATGTGTAAGCCAGGATTAACACCGCGCCAGACAGAAGGTCCGTTTTATCCAGTTGAAGATCAACTAGATACTGACGCAGATCTTATCCGTTTAGAAGGAAGTTCACTCTTTGCTTTAGGCGAAGTGATTATCGTTAAGGGCCAGGTCACAGATCAAAACTGTAATCCTGTAAAAGGTGTGTTGGTTGAAATCTGGCAAGCCTGTGCTTCAGGAAAATATAATCACCCTTCAGATCCAAATACCGCACCGATTGATCCTAATTTTCAGTATTGGGGTAAGTCAGTCACAGACGATCAAGGCCGTTATAAATTTCGCACGATTTTACCAGGCGCTTATCCCGCAGATACAGATTGGATGAGACCACCGCATATTCATTTTAAAATTTCGCGTGTGGGCTACAAAGAACTTATCACTCAGATGTATTTCGCAGGCCAAGAATTAAACGGCCAAGATCTTATTTTACAAGATCTAAGCCAAGACGAGCAGGAAAAAGTGATTGTGCCATTAAAAAATGAAGCGGGCCAAGCCCATCCTGTCGGCGAATTTAATATTCAGATTAGAAAGTTAATTAAAAAATAAAAATAGTGCCTACAAGCGCACAAAAGGAGATAACCATGAAAAAAATCTTTTTATCAACAGCAATCATACTTGCAGCTTTTACCGCAAAAGCCGGTGAAACAATTATTTCAAAAAAAACAGTGAAGCTTCCGGTTGATTTATCAACGGCAGGAATTCGTTCTAGTAATTTAGGTTACGGCAATACCTTTTTTGTAAAAATCTTAGTTCCAGGTTTAGCCGCAGAAACTTTATTAAATCACAGAAACGAAGGCGAAACAGCGCCCTGCCTTGCGACTTACGAAACTTTTAAGGTTGAAGATGTTGTACAAAATAACCCAACAACAGAACTTCATGACTTTGAAATCGTGCAAAAGAAAGTCACTTACCCAAATGAAACCGATAAAACTTGTGTTGTTTACTTGATTGAAGATGTAGCGACAAAAGTGCGTGGCTTTAACTTTATTCATCAACGCCAAACGGCGTTACCGACTCGTCATATCGACGACTGCCAATAATTTTTTGATTTAACATTTTTTACTGCGGGTCATGGTTTAGAATTTTTCACCCTGTTGAATTTTAAACCAGCCCGCAGTGAAGCTTTTATTCTAGTTTTTAAATGTGGACGGCCTGTTTAAATTAGCTCTACAATATAGAGATGAAACCATGTGACCGCAGTTATTATTTTGGCAACGACAATGAGAAAATCTTTATTCAAGAGTGGGGTGATCTTGATAAACCCGTATTCTTTTTAGTGCATGGTTTTCCGGGTTGTTCTGAACACGGTAAACTGGTTTCAACTTCTCCTGTTTCTGAATCTTTCAGACTTATTGCCATTGATCGACCGGGTTACGGTAAATCAATGCCGCAAAAAGATCTTACATTTTTAAAATTTGCCCAACAGATTAAAAATCTATTTGCTGAAAAGCAGATCGATAAATTTTCAATTATTTCGGTCAGCGGCGGAGCGCCGTATGCCTTAGCTGTGGCGTATTTAATGAAAGATCAGGTGTTAAAACTGACTTCGCTTGGCGGAATTGCACCTTTAACTTTTAAAAACTTTAAATACATGAACCGCATTCAAAAAAGAACATGGTTAGCTCAACAATTTATTCCGGATACCGTTTTACATTTCGGTGTAAACCGCGTCTGGGAAAAAGGCTTAGATAAAATTGATAAAACCTTATTCACCGAGATGGATGGCTTTTCGGAGCCAGACAAACAAGTTTTCAAGCACGCTGATATTCAAGAAGTTTTGGTTGAAGCAACCACATTGGCTTTAAAACAAGGACCAGCCGGTGTTCTTCGTGATATCAAAATTTTTGCCAAAGACTGGGGATTTCCGTTAAGTGAAGTGACTTGTCCGGTGACGTTATGGCATGGCGGATTAGATGATGTGGTTCACCCACGCTTTGCACAAGATATGCAAAGCTATTTGCCAAAGGCCACGTTAAATTTTATCGAGCATGAAGGTCACTATTCGATTTTATTAAACTGCAGAGACCAGATTTTATCTGATCTTTTGCCAACGGTTTAATTTTTTAATAATTTTTCTAAAGCTTTGTAGTTGTCGACAACCGCTCCTGAACGCGATAGATCGCCAAACTTAACAAGTTCACCCATACCTGGTTTTAATACCTCAAGCGAACTTTTATCACGGCCATTACGTAATAGAATCTGGCGAATCTGCTCTGGCGTATAATTTAAGTTTTGCGCCATCAGTACAGACAATATACCTGATACCACAGGAGCCGCCATACTTGTTCCACTTAAAACCATGTAGCTATTATTCGGAGCTGTCGAATTAATTTCAAAGCCTGGCGCAAAGATATCGACACTGTGTTTTCCGTAATTAGAAAAATTAGCGACAATAGCTGAAGTGCTATAACGTGACGAAGCGCTGACTTCGATCCAGTTTTTAAGTTCGGCATTTGAAGAGGGTGATGCCGTATAACGATTAGGAAAGTTATCGCGGCGGTCGTTGTTGTGGGCGTAATTTCCAGAAGCATGAACTAAAATCACGCCACGTTGAGCCGCGTATTTAAAAATTTCATCAAGTTTAGCCTTGTGCGGAGAATAACGTTTACCAAAACTCATATTGATAATTTGTGCCCCGTTATCAACGGCGTATTTTACGGCAAAGTAAATATCTTTATCGTACTCATCACCGTTAGGAACCGCACGAATCGCCATGATTTTAGCATAAGGCGATACACCGTTAATACCTATACCGTTATTTCGATTGGCGGCGATAATTCCCGAAACGTGAGTTCCGTGCAAAGGATCTGGCCCCGTGACATCATTATTACCATAATAACCATTTGAAAAATCATCAGGGTTATCTTTAATAATTTCTGCACGGGGATTAAAATTTTCGTTTAACGAAGTTTCAAGAGATAACTGCAATTGGCTAAGACGTAATTTAATACGCTCTACAGATTTCGCAAAGCTAGAATTAAATTCGACGATTAAAGCTTCTTTGGCTTCTTGTTCGGCATCTGTTGTGGCTTTAAAACTTTGTACCGCTTCTAAAGTCAGTTTATCAAAGGGAATATTAAGCTTTGTTTGAATGTTTTTAAAAAGATCTTGTACGCGTGCAATTGCATTTTCGGTGTACTTGATTTGAATACGCGCAACAGTTCGATCGCCGGTCACTTCACTTTCTAATTTATCGTAATAGTCTTGATCAAATCTTTGTAAACCTTGGCCTGTGGCGATCAGTGTGGCTCTTAATTTTTTTAAGCGCACTAATTCACGAGTGCTTTCAAGGCGTTCTTGATTGACGTTAAGGCTTCGCCCTTGGCCATCTTTAGCCCCTAGAAAATTCCAGCCATTGATGTCATCGATATAACCATTGTGATCATCGTCAATGCCGGGCTGGCCTTGCGCTTCTTTTTGATTAACCCACATACGGCCTTTTAAATCTTCGTGATTTAAATCAAAACCACCATCGATGACGGCAACGATAATTGATTTAGCGTTAGGATTTAAATTTAAAGTTTTGTAAGCGCGCTCGACATCAATGCCTTCAACTTTTTCTGAAGGGCCTTTGGTAAACCAATTGTCGATTTTGTCAGGATCAGTTTCGTTTTCTAAGGGGCGAAATACACCGCGCGGGTCTAAGTCGCTGGGTTTAGGTTCTGGTTTTTCTTCTTTGCTGCAGCCAAACATTAAGCTTGATGTCAGTAACAATAAGACCAATTTGTACATACGAGCTCCGATGGTTTTATTAAAAAATTTATTGAGTTGGCTCTAGCGGGCGACCTTGTTGTTGTTCTTCTTGTGTAGCCGGAGTTGTGCCAGGCAAATACGGGTAAAGGGCTTTAAGCTGTGAGACCACGTAAATTAAAACGACGGCCGCAATAATTGCTAAACTGATTCCTAAGAAAAGTTGACGGGCAAACTTTCTTTCTTTACGCAGATTTCCATAGGTCGATGAATGGTGCATAAAAATCTCCCTTTAAAAAAATCGAATATCAAAACAAAGTAGACTTGCAAGAATGGGACATAAGGCAATTAGGGCAAGTTGCCCCATTTGAGACGATTAAATTTGTTTCACAAAAATAACACATTTTTTTTCACTGCCAGATTGTTTCATCGTGAATGGCGAACTTTCAGTCATTGTCTAATAACTTTTAGACACTGCTTTAATATATTAATTCTCATCTGAAAAATACAATTCTCATTCTAAGAACGCTGTTATTTCTGATAGTTACAAAGACAGTTTTTTTGGTCTTTTTATTGAAGTATTTTCTAGTATGAAATCAATCATTTTAGATGACTGGCTTATTTCAAGAATAATGAAGAAATTAGTTTCTTTACTTTGCGTAATTTCTTTCTTCTTTTATTTTGTGGGTTGTAACCATAAATCGGTTAGCCCTGATATGCAGATCTCTGAAAAGATTCGCGAAAAACACGCGAAAGAATTATTAAAATCAAAATACAAAGAAAGCGATTTTAAAGAATTTCAGGGTGATAAAGAATTTGCTTTATACATTAAACAATACTTAGAAAAAGCGAACCCAAAATTAGGGTCTGATAAATTCGTAAAAGCGGTTTTTGCTGAAAGTAAACAGTACGAATATGACCCGATTTTTTTAATGGCGGTTATTAAAACTGAAAGTCAGTTTAATGAAAGAGCGATCGGTACTTCGGGTGAAATTGGTTTAATGCAAATTAAGCCTGACACCGCCAAATGGATCTGTAAGAAAAAAGGTGTTAAATGGAAAGGCCCACAGGCTTTAAAAAATCCAGAATATAATATCAAAGTCAGTGCGCTTTATTTTAAGTATTTAAAAAAGACCCTGGATTCAAAATCCAGCCGTTATGTGAACGCCTATAATATGGGGATCGGTAAGCTTGGGCGCCTTCCGGCTGAAGATATTTCAGCCCATCCGTATTATCATAAAGTTATCAAGAACTACACCGAGATCTATGACGAACTTAAGAAAATCAAAGCAAGCCGCAGTAAGCAATCTGTTTAGTCGGCCCTCAGATCGCATTAATTCTCCATTACAAGATTTTTAATTATTCCTTAGGCAATTTGGGCCGAATATGTCAAGGTGGGCCTCAAACTGTCTCGTCCGAAATGAATTCGCATTCCGCTATTCTTCCTGGTGAGTTACAAATACCAATTCCTGGGAGGAATTTATGGGTAAAAAATTATACGTTGGCAATCTATCATACCAAATGGATGAGCAAGCCTTAACAAACATCTTTTCTGCACACGGTACTGTTGAAACAGCTCGTATCATCATGGACCGTGATTCTGGTCGCAGCAAAGGTTTCGCATTCGTTGAAATGTCATCTGATGAAGAAGCTTTAGCAGCTATCGAAAAATTACACGGAACAGAGCAATCTGGCCGTAACATGAACGTTTCTGAAGCTAAACCAATGGCTCCACGTGAAGGTGGCGGCGGTGGTCGCGGTGGTAACCGTGGTGGTTTCGGCGGTGGTAACCGCGGGTCACGTTACTAGTGGCTAAAGACGATCTAGTTAGTGTCGCTGGTAAAATTACCGACATGTCAGGTGGCGGTATGTATTCAGTGATGTTAGAAAACGGGGTGAGCATTCGTGCTCGCCTCTGTGGTAAAATGAAAAAATTTAATATCAAAGTAGTAGTTGGTGATACCGTAGAAGTCGGTGTTAGCCCCTACGATCCAACGCACGGGTTAATTACCCACCGACACAAAGTCGTTCGTTAGGTCTTAATTTTGCTCCGTTAAAGATTAATTTTTAACGGAGGAAATTATGACTCAAACCCAATCTGAAAATCAAAATAAAGATCACAGTTCTGAAATTGCACGTCAAAAAGTTCAATCCGATATTGATGCACAAGCACTAGAGATGTGCATTATCATTTGTAATGAATGCGCCAAAGTCTGCAGCTCAACGTTAAACTATTGCTTACGCATGGACGAACAACACGTCGAACCTAATCACATTAAAACACTGATTGCCTGCGCTGAAATCTGTTCGCTGAATGCGATCTGGATGTCGCGTGATTTTGAACTTCACACTAAGCTTTGCCAAGCCTGCGCGGATATTTGTGATTTCTGTGCGATCTCGTGCGAAAAAGTAGGGGCTAACGACCGCATCATGAATGAGTGTGCTGATATCTGTCAGCGTTGCGCGCAAAGCTGTTTAAAAATGGTGGCGCACTAATTGCTTTAACAAATTTAATAGAAAACTAAACAGAATTACGCAAACACAAATAAACAAGGTGGTAATTTATGAAAAGAATTTTATTAAATGTATTCGTATTCATATTTGCAACGATCTTTTTACAAGTGCCAAGTTTTGCTAACGAAGAGTCAGTCGGAGACAAAGCCAGTGAGGCTGCGTCTGATGTGGGTAAGACTGTAAAAAAAGGAGCTCGCACAGTTAAAGATAAAACTTGTCATATGGTTAAAGGAAAAATGGAGTGTGCGGGAGAGAAAGTTAAACACAAAGCACAGAATGCCGCAGACGAAGTAGAAGATAAAATCGAGGATGTAAAAAAATAGAATAGGAGGTCTTCTATGAAATGCTTTTCGAAACGCTTTTTAACCTTATTCAGTTTTTTAAGTATTACAGTGTTATCGCAGCAGGGCTTTGCTGAAAATGGCTTTTTTCTTGAGCCGATGATCACTTATCAGAATTTCAAAGCTGATATTGAATATCCTAATACTTTTTTAAGTGATTCATCCGGTGATGTTAAAGGAACAGGCTTTGGCTTAAGACTGGGTGGTCATGTGGTTGATGCGCTTTTTCTGGCCGCTGATTTAAGATACGCACAACCAAAATATCAAGATTCAAATTTTGAAGCCGACGCTAAACAATCAAATTATGGCGTAGTGCTTGGTTTACAAATGCCGATTCTAGGTCTTCGTATTTGGGGAAGTTATATCGTTGATGGTGTGTTAGATCCGAAAGAAGACAACGGCGTGGATTTAAAATTTAAAGAAGCTAAAGGTCATAGATTAGGGGCTGGTTTTCACGTGGCGATGTTTAGCATTAACGTTGAATATCAAAACTTAAAGTATGATTCGACCGAATTAGAAAAGCTTGGACCCTTTACTGACGTAAATGCACAAGATCGAATTGAATTAACTGAATCTGGCTATGTGGCCAGCATTAGTTTTCCAATAAGTTTTTAGATCGACAGCAAACAAGGAGGATTTTATGAACCAATCACAAATCGCTGGAAAATGGAAAGAAATCAAAGGTGAAATCAGAAAAGCCTGGGGTGATTTAACAGATGATGAAGTTGAACAAACTAAGGGTAACATGGAATCAATCTCTGGCTTAATCCAGCAGAAGTTCGGATTAACCAAAGAGCAGGCTAAAGAAAGATTAGACCGGGTTTACAGTAAATTTGAAGATAAAACAGAAGAGTATAAAAATAATCTACGTGAAGAAAACGAACGCAATCGCGACAGATTGAATTAATCGTTTTCAATCAACAGTTACAGCCGGTAGCCCAGAGAGGGGCGGCTATCGGTGTTTTATTTAATTTCGCAAGTGCCGGTCATTTTTTTCATGGCAGGCATTTGTGGATTTTCGGCGTAAGCTGAGTACGCGCTAACGGCCACTTTTTCTTGTGAAACAACGATATGAATATTTTTTTCTCCGAAGCCTTCTTCTAATTGAAAACGGTATAATTCTTTTTCTTGTGGTTCTAATACAGTATTAAAAATTCCTTTCGCCGGTGCGGCTTGATAATTAGCCCAAGTCATTTTACCGATTTGTAAATCTTCAGTTAACTGAGTCTTCGTGCTTAGCATAGCGACATTGAACATTCCGAAAGAGCAGTTAAGAAAATTTTCAGCAAAAGCTGCAAATGGAAACAAAGTGATAATAAAAAATGTTTTCATAAGTAAACGTTAGCGCACTCTCTAAACCGATGTCTATTTTTTTGCAAAGCAGCTTATACAGATTGTTTTCAATTAGCTAATAACCGTGTGGGTTTCATGACTTCGTTAAGCCTGTTCGAGTAGGTTAAAACCCTATGGAACACGGCAAAGTTCTACGTCTGGTCATGTGGATTAACTATTCGATGTTCGCCATTGAATTTTTAAGCGGTTACTTCGCAAAATCCACAGCTCTTATGGCTGACTCTTTAGATTTATTAGGCGATGCCGCTATCTACGGGATTAGTTGGTACGCTCTTCAGCACGGCCCTTTATGGCAAGCTCGCGCAGGTCTATTTAAAGGACTTGTGATGGCGATGT
The DNA here is from genome assembly GCA_966250225.1 of uncultured Pseudobdellovibrio sp. GTDB lineage: Bacteria > Bdellovibrionota > Bdellovibrionia > Bdellovibrionales > Bdellovibrionaceae > Pseudobdellovibrio. The sequence goes on from CBINGM010000001.1 coordinate 212,903, forward strand.
TTGGCTTTTTTGTCATGGGCCAAGCCGTGTATCGCGGTATCGCAGGCACAGTTCCTTTTTCATTAACGGTCACAAGCATTGGGTTATTAGCTTTTTTATCAAACGCTGTATGTATGGTTTTATTATACAAATACCGTAATGCGGATTCGAATATGCGATCGGTGTGGTTATGTTCACGTAACGACATCTTTGCTAACATCGGTGTTGTGATCGCTTCAGGCTTAGTTGTATTAACAGGATCAGGGGCCCCTGATGTTATCGTAGGCTTTGCGATAGCGGCGTTATATTTAAAAACGGCCTACGATGTTGTAAGCGAAGCTCAGTTTGAGATCGAGAAAAACCGAGCTCGTATTTTGTTAAGATAAATTATAAAACCTTGCTTAAAAAATTAGAAACATCTGCTGCAATATTTGTGAAAACTTTTTTCTCACTTTCAAGTTTGGCGCGCATTAAGGCATCTTCTGTGGATAAATCATTTGATGCAGATTTTTCCCAAGCATCATCAATGTAAGTGCCAGCAGATACAATAATTCCTGTAGCCGTATCAATTAAGTAACTTTCAGCAATAGTTTCACCTTTGTGATTTCGATTAAAAATGTTATCTGACTGCAATTGAGTATCTGCATTAATAACAAGTATTAAATGGGCTTGCATTCTTAATCCTAGAGCGCGTAGGCGGTTAATGTTGGGATTGGTAGGAATTAAGCTGGGCGGAACGGGAATTACGCTTTGTAGGTTTTTATTAGATTCTAACTTTTTATAAAAGTTCGTTACGAAAGTATCATCAATCTTGTTTTTTTCGACATTAGAATTTCTTGTCCAGTAAAAAGATTGATTATCTACCTTAGAATTAAGGCGAACCACAGCTAGATTCATTTTTTTAGGAAATTGAACGCGGCTGTATAAAATTTTATGGGCATCAGCAAGGTTTATTTCAGTGTCGTCTAAAATTGATTTTGTAAAAACCGGTTTGCTTATGTGTTCTTGAGTTTCTAAGTAATCTGCATTTTTGCGGAACAATGAACATCCAGATGCTAAAGATAAAGTAAGAGCTAAAATAATTTTTTTCATAGACGACCCCCTTAAAGGATAAGCTTTTCATATCACCCTAAGGGAGTCGATGATTTTTTATTTACATAATGCCTTACGCTAAAAAGGGCCCGGCGGAATTGACGTCTGCGAGATCACACTTACTTTAGATCTTAGTTCGGAAATTCTTTTTGCGCTGAAATCGCATTCCCAAATAAATAGGCTAGGACCAATCCCGTCGGGATAAGTGCTAAATAGCCAATGTTATCGCCAAGAACTGCATAGATAAACATAAGTGCTTGCGCTGAAAACCACATTATAAGACCAATGACCACTAAGAAGAGCAGTCCTTTTGCTGTATCAAGAAGTATTGCTTCCATAAATCCTCCTGAATAAGTCTATTGCGGATTTATATTATAGCACGGATTGCACTGATAGGGGTAATGGTGGGCTTAAGTGTTTGATTTACTTCGCGTTATCGCGAGGGTCCCAGCCGGTCTTTGCACGCCAAGTGTAAAGCTGTTCGACTTTGAGTCGTGCCCAGGCCGTTTTTCTTAAAAATTTCAAACTTGATTTAATACTTGGATTTTCAGTGAAACTATTGATCGAGATTTTTTCAGACAATCGCTGCCAACCGTAGTTTTCAACTAATTCGGTGACAATTGTTTCAAGAGTAATACCTTCCAGAGCGGGTTTACCCTCTGAAAGGTTTTGTTGAACTTTGTTCATTTAATTATTTAGTGCATTCGATTTCGATTAATTCATCGCGTGTCCAGATGGCTACGATGATCGAACCTTTTTCGGCCATGTTACCTTCAGAGTATAAACGTTGTTCGCGTCCACCCATGAAAAGTTCCATCGAGAAAAAGCCTGGCTTTTTTTCTGTGATGTAGCTTGTGTTAATGCCATCATCAAAAAGTTTGGCACGTTCAGTACCTTTTAAGTTAACTGTTTGAACGTGTTCAACTGTATTTGCGATTTTTTCGTAGCAAATAAGTGAAGTTTCGGCCATTGAAGTTTGTGCTGCTAAAAATAGACTGGTTGCTAAGATAATGTTTTTCATATCTTAAGCGTAGCTTAAAGCCAGCAAAAGCCAAGTCCTAAATTAACTGAATATCTTTAAGAATAATACGACTTTGCGGTAAAGCCGGAAGACGTCTTTTATCAATTGTTAAATCTTGCTTCGGAAGTTTGTAACTCATCTTCTGCGTTAAAAATTTGGTAAAGGTCTTCATGATTTCGATTGTGGCTTGTTCTCCGGCGCAACGGTGATTTGTAGCAGCATTGCCACCACCTTGCGGAATAAAGTTAAATTCTTTTATGACCTGATCATTAAAACGGTCGGGATCAAATTTATCTGGGTTACGCCAAAGTCTTGGATCGTGGTTCGTGCCATAAATATCGAGTAAGGCCCGGCGATTTTTTCTAATATAGTAACCGTTAAATTCAAATGAAAGTTTGGTCTTGGCCATAATAGCCGGAAAAAACGGATAAAATCTTCTGACTTCATGAACGAAGTTTTCAAGATTTTTTGAACTTTCATTCACGTATTGGCGTAACTCAGGATTCATTTCTAAAGCATGTGCGATGAAAGTGGCATACACCGCAACCGCCACAATCGGGCGAAGTAGATTTAATATTTCATTGGCTGTGGTATCTAGATCTAAAAAAACGCCATTTTCTTTGTGGCGAATAACTTGATTAATGATCGATGAACTCGACACAGCTTTTCTTTCGAGAAGCGTTTCCTGAATTAATTCTTTGATCCACCATTCGGCTCGCTTTCGCTGAAAGCGGGCATAAAGATGGCCCAAGCCTTTTGATCCGGCTTTATCAAACATCGCGGTAAGTTGTTTTCTTCTTTTTTCAACGTCTTTTTCATCAAGCGGTATGCCTAACCATTGGCAAGCTGCTTCGGTTAAAATTTTTTGCGAACTTTCGTAAAAATTAAGACGGCTTTCTTTCGCCCAATGTGTTGCATTTTGTAAAAGCTTTTCGCCGACTAAGTCAGAAAGTGAAGAAATGCGACTTGGTGAAAGTACATCTAAAAAAAGCTTTTTTCTTAAAAGATGAGTTTCGCCATCTAAGTTCTGCACACCATTTTTTTTACCAAGGAGCGTTGCTTTAATAGCTTCAGGCGCAGCGCCTGCGCGCATAAAATTATCTGAAGCGTAAAAAAGTTCGGTAGCTTTTTCGCCGCGAAAAAAATAAGTTTTTCTAAAAAACAAGCGGGCTTCAAAAACATCTGAATTATAACGGCTGCAATTTTCAGAAATAAATTCGTAGGGCTTTTTAAGAAAATCCGTTGTCGCCCCAAAAAATCGGCGGGGTATGCGTTGAAAAAAAGGCGGGCGTAAATAATCGGGATAGGTTTCTGTGTATGGCATGGTTTATAGAAGAGCAATGTCTGTTCCTGCTCTTTTATTCCAAAATGCCACGACCTATCCGATCGCATTAAATTTTTAATTAAAGGCTAACGTTTAATAAACTGCTAATATAGCTTCTAGGATTTACCGGAACATAATTTCTGTTTTTCGACACATGAATTTCAAAGTGTAAATGCGGGGCTGTACCGATACCTGTATTTCCAGATAACGCGATTAATTGCCCCTGCGTAACAGGTTTACCTGCCGTCGTTTTAAAAGCTGATAAATGGGCGTATAATGTTTCCATCTGACGTCCTGGGTGAACCACGATCACGTAGTGACCGTAACCTTTTAGTTTATTCGTTCTTTTGTTGCGCTCAGAACGTGTGGCTAAAACTTTTCCGTCGTAAACACTTACAACTTGCTGGCCCACTTTAGCGCGTAAGTCGATACCTTTATGCATACGTTTTGTTTTTAATACCGGATGAATACGTGTTCCGTATTCGCTTGTTGCTGTTAAACAACCTAAACCGCAATTTTTTAACGGGCTAATGATGCCATTACCTTTAGTGCTGGCCGCTTTAAAAGTCTGAACCATACCTTGCATTTGTTGTTGTAAGTTGGCGACTTGAAGACCACGTTCGTTAAGTTCATTCATCTGACCAGTTTTTTGGTACTTTAAGAAAGCTTCTTTATTTTGTCCGTTACTTGAATCAATTAGAGTTAATTTTTTAGCGTCAGTAGCTTTAATACAAAAGTTAGTCTCATCAGCTGCATCTGATTCACGTAAGTTTTCATCCATTGCATCGACGATACGAACACCGCAGACCCAGTCATTATTTGCACGGTATGAAAATGAAGTTAAATTTACTGATAAGATTGAATTTTCAGGAACTGAAAGTTGTGAACTTACAGATAAGTTACCAGTCACATCAGGGTGAAATACTGTAAGCTTTGTGGCTTTAGAAGTTTCTAGATAGAAGTTTGAATCAGCAGCGGCAACAGCCATTATTGCGTTTTCTTCCATGGTACCTGCGAAGGCGTGTGTAGAAAGCATCGCGGTTACTAGAGTAAAGATAATTTGTTTATGCATGGTAGCTCCTAACGTACATTCGCGTTTTTTAATAGCTACTTTCGTTCCAACTTTTAAAAGCAAATCCTTCGAGCTGGCGGTTACGATGTGTGAGATATTTCACGAGTTGGCGTTATTGGTCTCTGTCAGGATTTTGTACAGTCATTTTTTACTCGGTGTGAACGTATTTGCTCTAGCGACTTTTTAACGTGGAACGATTCTTTCAACCCATCTTATTAAGACCGTTAATATATAGAGAAAGTCTCATTATGAAACACTGGATTTACACACTTTTATTCGCCTTTATCATGGCCTTACAGGCCCAGGCGGTCGTCAGCGTGCAAATCACTGGGGCTAGTTTAAAAGTTCAAGTAAAGCCCTATGCGCCCGTTAAACCCTATGAATCTTGGTACCGTATTCGCCGTGATGCTGATGGCGATCGTTTTGGTAAACGTGAATTCTGGATGAATGATTCAAAAGAAGAACAGTATTACAGCTTTAAAGAAATCTGCCAGTCTTCAGTTAAAACGCAGGTTCTTGATATTGAGTTAAACTCACAAACTTTAGATTCAAAAGATATGTGGGCTAAATTTAACTGCCTTCGTTTAGACGCTGATGCGATGACGATTGTTTATCCTGATCTTCAGAAGTTTTTAGCGCCGCACATGACAGCGCTAAACCAGATTGCTAAAAAGTATAATGACGAAGCCATGAAGTTTAATTTTCAAGATCCTAATTACGAAAAAACTTCGAATGCCTCAAATGCGCTTTTTCAGTTGATGAATTATATTTTAAATTCATCAGATAATAACCCTTGGTTAAAAAATCCAAGCTATCGTGAAGCTTTGCTAAAAGGTACGCTTAAAGAATTTGATAAAAAACGCTGGGCTGGGCATGACCCCATGATTACAAAGCCGTTAGTTTTAGTCACTCACGCAACGACGATCTTTGATGATAAATCAATTAAAGCTTTCGCAGATCAAACAATTCGTGAAGTCAAAGCTAAAGGTTTACCGGTTGTGTACTTAGTCAGTGATGACGGCGTTCACGATCAGACTTGGTATTTAGAAGATAAAAATCCACACCGCGCGTATTTTTCAAAAAATGGTGAACATTCAGTAATGTATAGTTCAAACACGGTGATTATGATGGGTGGGTTTTATAACCAGTGCCTTCGCACAAGCCAGTTAGACGTAATTACAAGACACTTTATGGTAAGCCAAGAAGCGCTGACAATTCATTTGCCGATTCAAGGTATTTACGCGCATGACTCGATTGATTTCACAAAAATTTCTAAAACACAGTTCTTAGAGCGTGTTAAAGAAGGATCTATCTTAGGCGGTTACGAAGTTGATGATGATCATGGTGGAATGGTTGAAAGTGACATGAACAAATTAACAGGTGTACCAGACTTAAAGCAGTACACAGTTAATATTTACGCGGATGATCAGCTTATTGAAAAGGTTGGATCTGGTTCGCGTGTCGTATATCTTAAGTTTTGGAGTCGTAATCAATTTATGACTTTCTTAAACTGAGGATTGTTTTTTGATTTCACAACGTTTCAATTTCATCGTTATTGCTGTGATTCTTGTTATGAGCTTTCAAACAGTGGCGCTGGCGCAACTGGGTCCTGATTTCGGAGCTCCGGGAAAACACAAGGGCCGTATTTCTTTTAAACTAGCCGGCGATGCGTTTCATGAATCAGATGAAAGTTATGTGTCTGATCAAAACGAAGTTTTCTTTTATCTGCCGCTTTATCAAAATGAAAATTCAACTTATGCAGCCACAGCTAAGTCTTATAACTTAAGTTTTAATAATTTAGTTTCTAGTTCTGATTTTGTTCCGGTGAATGATTTGCACAGTGTGCAGTATGGTTTTGCCTGGGCTAAAGAAGATAGTGATAAAAACACTTGGGGTTTGTCAGGTAATTACGGTTCTGCCAGCGATAAACCATTTGATAGTGCTGATGTCAGCGCCTTTGATTTAACGTTAACTCGAAAAATTTCCAAAACACCGACAAGCTCATGGATTTATTTTTTAAATTATTCAAATAACCGCACAATCTTAAATAATATTCCTTTACCAGGGTTTGCTTATACTTTTGTTGAAGAAGATAAAACATCTGGCGGAGTGATCGGCCTACCGTTTGTAACATACTGGTTACGCCCAACCGAAAAATTATCGATGTCGGTGTTTTATTTAATTCCGGCAAAACTGAATCTTCAGGCCGGGTATATGATTTCAGGGCCTTTTCAATTAAATGTTAAGCTTGAGCACGGCCAACAAACTTTCTTTCGCGCGGGCAGAGCCGATAAAAAAGAACAGATCTATTACGAAACATCTAAAGCGGCTTTGTCAGTTAAAACTTTTTTAGGAAAAGATACGTTCTTTGATTTAGAATACGCGCGTATTTTTAATCGTTCGTTGTATAACGGAACAAGTGCGTTTGAAGAAACAAGCGAACGCTTACGTATGCCGAATGAATGGCAAGTGACAGCTTCAGCTCAAGTTGCTTTTTAAAGCGCCTTCTTAAAAACCGCTTTTTCGATAGCGGCTAATCTACTTTCAATTGAAGGCTTGTCCATAGCATCGCGCAAGTATTTGTTAAGCAATGTTTGATAGGGTAGATGTTGTTGATCTGCCTCAGCCTGTAGCCATGAAAAAATATCTGCATCAATTCTAACGCTGGTTTGAACTTTAGTTTCTTTAGCGTTAAGAACTGGCTTTTTTCTAACTTTACCTTTTGAAAAATTATATTCTTTCTTCATATTTTTTAGCCTCGTTTTTAGTAGCTTTACGTGCAGAGATAATTCTTATTTCGTTTTCGTGCTTATAAGCATAGACAACAGTCAATAACCGAGTGCTTGATGAAAATCCAATGATGATAAATCTTTGCTCGCTATGTCGAAAATCTTCAAGTTCTATCGTGTTCTCAGAAAAAAGAACTGTTGCGGCTTCTTCAAATGAAACTCCGTGTTTCTTGCGATTTGCTTCAGCCTTTTTATCATTCCAACGAATGACAATACCTACATTGTAATACAATGTATTTTTATTTTCAAGACCATTGAAGTCACTCAAAGGCGATATATTAGGTTTGGGCTTGTTTTTCATTCGACATTGTTTAGCTAGCTTTGTGCCTAGCCTTGTCGAATAAGCATTTGAATTGACGTTAAATTTTTCCGAAGTACGAATTTTATGTCGTGTGTAAGCGGGCTGTGAAGACAGGTTTTCCGTCAGCGGCGCGCACGCCTTGAAATTGCGTAAGCTTCGTATTATCAGCAGGCTTTACCATTTGTAAGTTTACCTGATCACCTGATCTGGTTTCAGCTAAGAAGTTCACTTCGTATTTTTGTAAATGCACATCACCTTTTAAAATCTCTAATGGAAGTGCATCTAAAATCCATTGCGCGTATTTTGTATTGTTCACGTGATTATTCATATCTAGATCGCTGTTACGCACTTGAAACTGCGCCACTTCTTGCGCTTCAGCTTGCCACTGGATTTTTTCTGGCGATTCAGTGCGGTTATGATCTTCGCGGTAAACGGCACCTAATTTTTTCTGATCAGGAGCTACCATTTTTCTTGTGTTCATATCGATCACTGAAAAAGTACTTGTGCATTCTCCGATTTTTTTATCACCGATTGAAATTTCGTAATCACGAAAAAAGAAAACATCTGAGACCGGCGGGCGAATCCAAGTTTTAATTGTGATTGTTTCGTTCCACTTAGGCCAAGTGTCCATTGTTAATGATTGGCGGGTAAAAACCCAAGCTTGGCTTGGATCAAGTTGCACTTTCATTTGTCGGGCGTGCATCCAACCCACATCTTGAATAAAGTTTAAAATAGCATAAAGCCCGGCTCGTCCACGCAAGTTTACGAAATACGATGCAATTTTATAATCTTCTGACCAAGTGTGAGGCTTATTTTCGTTCATGCAGACATCTGAACATATTTTTTTGCGCCGGACTAGACAAAATTAAATGCGGCATCATCGTTGTTTCGTATAAGGAATTTTAAATGAAGCCACTACTGCAACCCATCAAGCTTGGATCTATTGAATTAAAAAATCGTATCGTTATGTCGCCACTAACCAGATGTCGCGCAAGCGGTGCCGATGGGCGCACGCCAAATGATTTAATGACTGAATATTATATTCAGCGGGCTTCAGCCGGGTTAATTATCACTGAAGCCACAGCGATTTCTCCAATGGGTGTGGGTTACCCGAATACTCCGGGCATTTGGTCTGAAGAACATGTTGCTGGCTGGAAAAAAATCACAGACGCCGTTCATGCCAAAGGCGGAAAAATCGTTTTACAACTTTGGCACGTAGGCCGTGTTTCACATCCATTATATTTAGATGGAAAATTACCTGTGGCACCAAGTGCGATTGCACCAACGGGCAATGTAAGTCTGGTTCGTCCACCAACACCATTCGTAACGCCACGAGCTTTAGAATTATCTGAAATTCCAGGAATTGTGGCTGATTATAAAAAGGCTGCGCAAAATGCAAAGCTTGCTGGTTTTGACGGTGTTGAAATTCACGGGGCTAACGGATATTTATTAGATCAATTTTTACACGACAATTCAAATCACAGAACTGATCAGTACGGTGGTCCGATTGAAAACCGTGCGCGCTTATTACTTGAAGCCACTGATGCATGTATTGAAGTGTGGGGCGCTGATCGCGTAGGTGTGCACTTAGCACCGCGTGGTGGATCACATTCTGTAGCTGATTCTAATTTACAAAAAACTTTTAGTTACGTGGCTGAAGAGTTAGGAAAACGAAAAATCGCGTTCATTTGTGCGCGTGAGTTTGAAGGACCAGATAGCCTAGGGCCAAAATTAAGAAAATTATTTAAAGGCCCGTATATCGGAAATGAAAAATTCACTTTTGCCACATCTGATGCTGCCGTTTCTCGTGGTGATTACGATGCGATTGCTTTTGGTAACGATTATATTTCAAATCCTGATTTAGTTGAACGCTATACCGAAGGTAAACCGCTTAACGAATTAAATAAAACAACGATTTATGCTAAAGGCTCTGAAGGTTATACGGATTATCCGACCTTACGCCAAGAAAGCTAAAAAGAATCGGCGCGCTAAATATTTGAAAAAATTAATTTTTTTAAAAATCTAAAACCTGTTTCTTGACAGGTTTAAATACCAAACCCAGTTTTTTTATGAAGGCCTAAAGCCTTTAAAGACATTTTTATTTAACTTTCTCTAAAGTGGGGGCTTGGAGGAAAAAATGAATATGTACAAGAAACAATTATCAAAAAGAGTGGTTCTTGTGACTGGGGCAAGCACCGGCCTTGGGTTAGCGCTTGTCAAAGAACTTATTAAACATCCGCAATTTCACGTGATCGCAACAGCAAGATCTTCATCTCTTTATCGTTTTAAAGAGTCGGGGGTTTTTGAAAGCGACAGGGTTTGGATTAGACCACTTAATGTACTTTCAAAAACAGAGCGCGATGCGGTTATCGAAGAAGCCACAAAAAAATTTGGTGGTATCGATGTCTTAGTAAACAACGCGGGCTATTGTCTGCGTGGTGTGGTTGAGCAAGTCAACGAAACCGAACGTTTAAAACAAATCGATACAAATTTCAGAGCTCCGATGGCTTTAATTCGTGGTGTTTTACCGCATATGCGAAAAAAACGTTCGGGCCGTATTATCAATATTTCTTCGGCTGCCGGTATGATGGCCATGCCGACGATGTCAATTTATAGCGCTTCAAAGTTTGCACTTGAAGGTGCTACTGAAGCTTTATGGTATGAAGTCAGACCATGGAATATTAAAGTGTCTCTGATTCAGCCGGGCTTTATTAATTCTGACTCTTTTAAAAATGTCGAATTAACACGAGAAAGCCGTAAGTCTATTCAAGATAAAAATAACCCGTATTATTACCATTATAATTCGATGGCTCCGTTTATCGCGAAAATGATGCGGTTATCTCCGTCGACGCCAGAAAAGATTGCGCGCAGAATTTTAAAAGTCATTAATAGTAATACTTCAAAGCTAAGAATTCCGGTCACTATTGATGCTTATCTGTTTGTGCTTTTAAGAAAACTTTTACCGGCAAGACTATATCACGCGCTGATGTATTATTCGCTTCCACGAGTATTTCGTTGGGGTGAAGATGACCACTATTACATGGACGAAGCTTACGAAAAAAGTGAGCAGTTAAAACTTGGCTATAACGGCGATTGGTCACAACCTTCGCATCTTAAAATTATTGAAGACACAGAAACCAATGTGCGACAAGTTTCACAATGGACGCGGTAGTAGTGACCTGTTGAAAGATAAAATTAGTTCATTAAAGGCATCATCTCTTCGATCCATGCCTTGTAAGGTACAACAGTTGTGTATACACCGATGTTGTTGCATAAAGCGCTTCCGCGGCTTGTAACGCCGGCTAATACAAGTTTGCCGTCAACTTGAACGTAAGCTGGTCCGCCTGAATCGCCGCTGCAAGTGCCGTGGCCTTTAGATTCATCTAGGCGAAATTCAGTTTGTTGTAATGAAGAAATTAAAACGTGAGTTTGTCTTAAAATTCCGTCGCCAGACATTTCAACGCTTTCGCAATCAGTGTTGTTGATGTCGTAACAAACGATTTGCCCCGCATCGATAGCATCTTGAAGGTCTTTTACTTTTTTCGGATTGATCGGTGATAAGTACACATCAGATACGCCGTAACCAGCCACTGTAATATCTACACCATTTTGAAGAACAGAATCGTTGCCTAAAATTTCAACTGGCGCGTAACCTTCAGGAAGATCGCCTTCGAATTTAATAATTGCGATATCGCCTAAATCAAATTCTTTGTCTTCGTTTTCTTCAGGTTTGTAAGCTGGGTTAACTAAAGCATCAGTTACATTTCTTTGGTGATAGTTCACTAATAGCTGATTTTTTGAGCCAATAATTTTATCTAAGTTATTGTGAAAGATGATTTTCATCTTAGTGGCGTGCGGGTTAATGCAATGAGCGGCCGTTAAAACGTGGTGAGGAGAAATTAAAGAGCCCGTGCAGATGTAGTTTTCTTCAGTGTCGAAGATACCTACGATGCCGTAGCTGATCGGAGCTTTGTCGGCCACTAATTCGCCGCCAATCACGCCATTTAGACCGTTTTTAGTTTGGTTTTGTTCTTGGGCTTTGTTTTGGCAAGCCGCTAAAAACAAGAATGAAATGGCAATTAATAAAATTCTCAAAGTAACCCTCTTTTTTTAAGAAAAAAATTCTTATAAAGACGAACTTACCAAGTAGCAACATTTTTTTAACACGATTTTATATTTTTTTTGATGTTATACTTAGAAAGTAAAGCAACCAAAGAGGTTTTAGATGAAATTAGTCAGCTGGAATGTGAATGGAATCCGCGCCTGCGCCAAAGGTGGTTTCTTAAAATGGTTTGAAAAAGAAAACGCCGACATCGTTTGTGTGCAAGAGATTAAAGCTTTGCCTGAGCAGCTTGAAGACAATCTAAAAAATCCTCTGAAATACCACGCCATCTGGAACCCAGCTGAAAAGCCTGGCTACAGCGGAACAGCGATCTTCTCTAAAAAAGAGCCGTTAAGTGTTCAACTTGGTTTAGGCGACCCAGAGTTTGATAACGAAGGGCGGGTCATGATCGTTAAATACCCGAAATTTACTTTAATTAATTCGTATTTTCCGAATTCGCAGCGAGAACACACGCGCCTTTCGTACAAGTTAGCTTTTTGCAAAAAGTTTTTAAAAACCGCTGAAAGCCTACGAAAAAAAGGCGAAAATGTAATCATGTGTGCCGACTGGAATATCGCGCACCAAGAAATCGATCTTAAAAACCCAAAGACCAATAAAAACAACGCAGGCTTTTTACCTGAAGAGCGCGCGTGGATGGATCAATTCATCAAGCAAGGCTATGTCGATGCCTTTAGACAGTTTGAAAAAGGCGGCGATCATTACACATGGTGGAGCTATCGCCCAGGTGTCAGAGAAAAGAACGTAGGTTGGCGTTTAGATTATTTTATGGCGAATGAAGAGTTTAAAGACCGTTTGAAAAACTCGTACCACCGTAATGAAGTGTATGGGTCAGATCATTGCCCAGTGGTTTTAGAGCTTAAGAAGTAATTCGTTTTTAAAAATAAGCTTTCACAGCTTTCAAAAACTTTTCAATATCGATTGGCTTTTCTAATTGGGCTGCGACTTTCATTGTTTCTGTTGTTTCAGGTGGAACATTGGCTGCCGTTAATAAGATGATAGGAATCGCGCTAATGCGACTGTCATTGATAGCGTGTTCGCAGAATGTTTTACCATCCATAACAGGCATCATGTAATCAAGCACAATGATTTTTGGCGTGTGGCCTGATTTTAAGATCTCTAAGCCGGTTTTTCCGTTTTCGGCTTGTTTAACGGTGTAGCCTTCGCCTTCAAGAAGTTCTGCGATACATTCTCTTAAATCTGGTTCGTCATCAATTAGTAAGATGTCTGAATTCATTGTTTTATCCTTGGGCCTTGATTGGTAATTCTACGCTAAAGCAAGAGCCTTTGTGAAGTGTACTTGTAACCCACACTTTGCCGTTAAATGCTGTTACGATTTCTTTAACGATCCAAAGCCCTAAGCCTAAACCGCTATAACTTGTTTCACTAACAGCGCGTTCGAAGCGTTCAAAGACTTTCTTTTGTTTGTCTTCAGAAATTCCGATACCTTGATCGCGAACTTCTAAAAGGGCTTTATCACCTACGCGGCGAAGATGAATCTCGATTGGTTTTCCGTTACCGTATTTAATCGCGTTTGATAATAAGTTTGTGATGATTTGCTCAAGTCTAAAATCATCCCATAGGCCTATAATGTTTGGTTCTATGTTTTTAATTAACGAAGATCCAGATTTAGCCACGTCGTCTTCGTATTTTTTTGTGATGTTTTGAATAAGCGCCGAAAAATTAACATCTGGTTTTAATTCTAAACGCATTTTTCCGGCACCGATGCTTGTTACATCAAGTAAGTTTTTAATTAAGGCTTCTAGGCGATCGCCTTGTATTTTGGCTTTTTCAACTCGGCTTGCGATTTTGTCTTTGTCGATAGCGCCATCTACGCCTTTTAAAATGCTGTATAAAGCTAATTGCAACGTTGTAAGCGGTGTTTTTAATTCGTGAGTCGCTACGGCAATAAATTCATCGCGGGCATTAAGCGCAGCTTTAAGATTATTTTCTAATAATTTTCTTTCGGTATTATCTTGCAGAGTTCCTGCTAAGCGTGTCGGGTTACCCTGTTCATCTTTTTCAGTGACTTCACCGCGGGCTACGAACCAGCGTGGTTTTTTAGTAGATCTTCCTTCAAGGTCGACTTCGTAAGAACCACCGCTCGCCATAGCTTGCTGAACGGCCGCTTTAAGTTTATCCCAAGATTCTTCAGTGTAGAGCTTTGATTGTTCGATAAACGGGAGCGGTGCTGTGTTCGGATCTAAATTTAGAATATTATAAATTTCTTGCGACCAGTGAACGGTGTCGGTTTTAGCTTCCCACTTCCAGCTGCCAAGACGGGCAACGTGTTGGGCGTATAATAAATCGGCTTCGCTTTCTTTTAAGCGGTCATCGATTCTTTTTTTCTCGGTAACGTCTTCAGCGATTCCTAAAATTTTTGTAACAACACCGTTTTCATCTTTGATGGGTTTTACCCTGATTTGGCCGACTTTAACTCCTGATGGCAGCGGAGAAATTTCTAAATAATCAACCACATGCCCTGTTGAAACAGCTTCACCATATTTAGAGCGAATAAGCGGAATCGAAGTGGCCGGCAGAACTTCTTCAATGGTTTTTTCTAAAACAGCGGCACGAGTAAGGCCAGTGATTGCGATAAAAGCATCATTGATTGATTTAAAGCGGTAAGTTTGGCCGTTATCTTCAACAGCAATTAACCACATTGAATCAATTGAACTTTCATAGATTAATGAAATTCGCTCTTGCGCTTTTTGCGCTATTTTTTTTGTTTCGAAATGATTTAAAATAATCGCAACTAAATTAGCCGCTTGTTCGATAGTTTGAATATCACGATCAGAAGGTGTGTGTTTAACAGCGTGATAGATAGCAAATGTTCCAAGCACTTCGCCATTTTGTGCGATAATTGGTTGCGACCAACAAGCAGCCACGTTAGCCGCTTGAGCTAACTCACGATACGGAGCCCATAAAGGATCAGTTTGAATATCGTCAACGATAACGCGCTTACCTAAGTAAGCGGCTGTTCCGCAAGAACCAGCACTTACACCGATATCTAACTGCGGTAAGGCCTGATTATAAAATTCGGGTAGGTGAGGAGCATAAACTTTTTCAAAACGCTTTTTATTTTTATCAAGAAACAAAATGCTGCAAATCGTTTGCGGATTTAATTCTTCGAAAAATTCGATCAACGTTTTAAAGATCGTATCTAACGGTTCATCGTTTGAAAGTAATTTAAAAATAAGTTTAACAAAATACTCTTGCTGTGAATCTTTTTTTCGTAGCTCTTGATTTGATTTAATCAGCTGTAACTGAGACCCGATTGTATCAAGTAACTGTTTTTTCAAAAAAAGGTATTGCAAAAAAGCGTAGATAATCAAAACACCATCAGCAATTAGAATAGTTGTTAAGTTAAGCGTTACGCTAACCAGTGAAATAAACACAATCGCAAGCGATGGCAGAAACAGCGATGTATCAAGAGCTGTGGTAAATAATAAACTACTAACGAAGCTAGCTAATAACGTAAAAAGAACAAGATAATGTGAGCTTGTAGGTTCGATATTTGAAACTGTGATGATTAAAACCATCGCCACCAAAATAGCGTTAAGCCAATGAGTCAGTTTACTGATAAACCAATAGTTTTCTTTTTCAGGAGTTTCTAAAAACTTTTTTGAAAAATAAACGCGCACAGCCAGTGAAACTAATAAAACCAGAGTGCAGGCAAGAATTGCGACTTTAAATGCAGCGATTGCAAACGCAAAATACGAGGTCAGCGCAATCAAAAATAATGTGGCAGCAGACGATCTGATATTACGTTTGGCGATTTCTTTTTTAATAAGAAGTAATGTCAGCTTTGAATCTGTCAGTGGGGAAACGTCTGCCATGTTTGACCTCAGCGACCAAACATAACATTGTTGTGTTTCTATTGTCTTTTGTTTAGCGTTTGCGTTAGAAAATTACTTCGTAGGCTTTAAATAACATGCCCTGAAGGCTTAACTTTAATTTGTTAAGAAATCCTCTTTTGGCTTGAAACACTTGCGAATGCTGGATCACCTCAAGTTGTAAATGCTGGCGTACAGACCCCACAAACTGGGGGTCTTTCGTCACGAGATTTTGTTCGCCATTGTGGTACATTGACCATAAATCAAAGTTCGCTGTTCCTAAAGAGACCCATTCATCGGTTAGAACGATTTTTGAGTGGATTAGTTTTTTACCGTCTTTGTCGCGAAAGTAGTAAGCGTTAATACCTTGCTTTTGAAATTTAGCTAACCAGCGTTCAGCGTAGTAAGTGTAAAGAGACCCTGTGCTTTCTTCTAAAACCACAGTTACATCCGCACCGTTTTTCTTAGCCTGAATTAAAGCTTTACCAAAACTGGGATCAGCAAAGTTACGGTTAACGACGATCACTTGTTTTTTGGCGTTTGCGATTTTAGTTAAGTAATCTTCAGAGACTTCCATTTTTACGCGTGAGATATTTGTTAATAGTTTTACTTCGGCTGTGCCTGTTTCATCTAACGGTTTAAAATACTTTTTCCAGAAATCATCCATCGAAGTTTTGGTTTCTGGAAATGTTCCGCCAGCGTAGAGCCAATTTACTAAAAAGTAAGATTGGTATTGGTAAGTTAAATCACCTTGAATACGTGTGCCTTGATCCATAACATCGTTACGCATTAGATCGCTGATCGTGTAACCTGTGTTCCACGCAATTTTTCCATCGAAGACATAAAGTTTACGGTGATCTAGGCGATTTAAACCGTGATGTTCAGGAGTAATCACTTCAACACCGGCGTCGCGCATAGATTGAATGACTTCTAACATAGGTTTACCTTCTAAAACGAAGATACCTGTGATGTGGGCTCCGAATTTATCCATCAGAACGCGAACTTTTACGCCTTCTTTAGCTTTTTTGATTAGGCGGTTAGCCATATCTAAACCGTAACCATCAGCGTGCCAGCCGTACATTTGCATGTGAATTGTTTCTTTGGCGTTGTCGATGTCTGAAAAAAGTTTTGCGTGGTAAATGTCGTACGTTGTGTAAAGTTCTAGTTTATTGTTTTTTGTTGTTACGAAATTTAGTGACTGGTCGTCTTCAGTCATTGGTTCGCCCATGACCCAGTTTTGTAGTCTTGCTAAGAAGTCGTTTAAATAAACTGGGGTTTCGTTTGGTGTTTCGAAGATTTCTGTGCTCCAGTGTTTGTTTTCTGAACCTAAGCTTTTGTTCAAGCTTTTTTGAACGTCGTAAGATTTTTTGGCTTTCTTAGTTTTTTTGCTATCTGTGCCTTTAAGTACAGTAATGCGCTGTAAGTAGTTGTGTGATTTTCTTAAGTTGTCTGTTGATGCAAGTGATTCTTCAGTAATAGTTGGTTGTGGATCTAAATCTTGGCTTAGCTTTTCTTGTTCTGCAGCTGGTAGGTCGTAAACGATTTCGGTATTTTCGTCTGTCTCGTATTGAGACGCGTTTACTGAAGTCGTTAATAATAGGGGTGCTGCGATTAAGATTTTTGCTAAGTTTTTCATGACCTACTTCGTTGCGAAGTTTGGGCCTGCGGAGGTGTGTGTATATGGGAGTTGGATGGTTGCTGTGTGTGAGTATGGGCAATGGTGACGGGAATTGTTTTACAAGAATGGTTTTTTAATCAGATATCCAGCTGTAGATAGGGACTTCATGCTATATAATCCGTTTTATGGTTGAGTTTCTTTTGTCCATTTCACTATTTCGTCAACACATTTTTGCATGTCTTCTTTAAGTTGATAAACCCAGAATCTTTTAACTTGCCAGCCTAGTTCTATCAGAGTTTGGTTTCTAATAATGTCTGAGCGCAGACGTTGGCCAGTCCATGACTTATGGTACATCTCTCCGTCAACTTCTATATTTAATTTAGCGCCATCTTTGCGAAAGATTGCAAAATCTAATGCATATTTGTCTTCACTGTACTGTGGGATTGGCGACAGCCCAGCAGATCGAAGCTCTTCATATAATTTAGTTTCCCAGATTGAAACTTTAGGGTCATCCTTCAACGGGTGTTTAGCTGGAAGATTTTCGTGATTAGAAGTCTGTAATGGCTTTAATTTTTCGAGATCCTCATAATAGTTTACAAATGCTGCCATATACTTAACTTCGGAATTTCTGCAGTATTCTTTATCACCAATAATAACTAAATGAGAGCGAGCACGTGTAATCGCAACGTTAAATAAATTGCCCTGCGATTTTAAAAATCCTAAAGCATTAACTCTGATACCCTTCGACAGAACAGGCGAAAAAATCATTACATCTCTTTCGTCACCTTGAAATTTGTGAACTGTATCAATAATTACATTTGCGCGTTCACAATATTCCTGTAATTTTATATCGCCCTCGACCATTTCTCTAATTCTATTTGCCTGATAGCGAAATGGTGTCACAACACCTACAGTGCCTTTATAACCGCGCTCGATAAGCAGTTCTGTTAGGTACTTATGGACCGCTTCTACTTCTTGCATATTCATAGCGCCTGATCCTGAAGGTGCTTTTACCTCGCCACTGATGTTGATCCATTCAATACTCTTTGAATTTTCTGAGCGTTTAAGTTTCTTATGTCTCGTAGCGATGATTAAATTGCCATCATAAAAATGCTTATTCGAAAAATCGATAATAGCATTGTCCGAACGATGATGCTCATTAAGGGTAAATCTTTGCGCTATCGGCAACGATGCCATCGCATCGAAAAGAGAGTTTGTTGAATACCCCCAGGTTGGATGTTCGAGTATTCCATGCTTAATCATTAATCGCGTGTCAGCCGCTTTTAGAAGACCGGTAATATGCTTTAACTGTTGAGGATCACCGATGATTACGGCGCGCTTAGCGCGAAATAGTAATGGTAATGCTGAAGCAATATCACATTGGCTTGCTTCATCAATAACGACTAAATCGAAAAGACCATCATCAAAAGGTATTCTATTCTTTAATGAAAGGCTTGTAATGGCCCAAGCGGGCAAGATAGGAGTTACTTTAGGGGTTATCCTTTTTAGCTCTGAGGAAACTCTTCTATTATCAGCGTCGTCTCCTGTATTAGCTAATCGTAAAAGAGTAGAGTAATGACTTAATAATTGTATATGATCGCGAGACATGCGGCTAGGAAGCAATTTTATCCATTCTTGCCAATGCTCTAAATCGATCGTTGATAACTTCTCTTCGATCGTTTGATACTCTTTTTGATTTTTGGAAATGTCGAATGAATTTAAAATCTGAATCCCGCGAAAATATTCCTCGAGCGTTTTACTAAGTTCTAATGCCTCTGTAACTTTTTTAATAAGCAAGTCGCAGACTGCGATTATTTCATTTATATCAGTATCGCTTATTTTAATTGTTAATCCATACCAACCAGAAGTTTCGCGAATACAACTTGCGGCAGTTTGCATGCGTGATTTTTTATTTATTAGCCAAAGGCATTTGCCCATTAAGCTTAGATCTTCATATCTTATCGAGCATTTCATCTCTTGTAGTTTTTTTAAATCCCGCTCGATTACAGCACAGGTTTTACTGAAATGTTCGTGCTTAGTTGCCCTGTCTGCAGTCGAATTGAAAATAAAGTGAGGGCCATATTTTGAAAAGTCATCGGGAAGCAGTCTGCTAATTTCATCGATTCTATTACGTAACTTAATTACATCTTCAAGCTGCTGATGTTGCATCGCTAAATTTTGTTGAAGTGCGAACGTTTGTTTTTTTAGTAACTCAAAATCAGACAGATTGACCTGTCGATTCGTGGAAATCATATTTACTAATTGAGCGATATCTGCGGTATTGGCATCGTTGCCTAGTTTGTTAAGGAACGGGTGCGTTGCCAAGCTGTTTACTCTGCTTGTTACGACATCAACGGCTTTGTGATTTTTTGATGAAACAAGAACACTTTGGCCATTAAGGGCTGCATTGGTAATAATTGAACCAACGACCTGTGATTTTCCAGTACCAGGCGGACCTGTAATTACCGTAAGCGTGTTTGTCATCGCGGATTGAACGGCATCGATTTGTGAGGGATTTAAAGGTAAGTGTCTATGAATTGATTTTGGTGCTGTGTTTTCAATTTTCTTGGGTGATGTTTCTAGTATCTGCGCAAGCGAACTTTTTGCATATTGGTCTGAGGTTAACTTACTTAATTCGCGAAGTTCTGATTCGAGGCCTTGAACGAATTTAGATCCCTCGCCCCAAAACAAGATAGCACTATTGTAAAATCCGCCTTCTTCCTTATTGCTTAAATCAGAAGTTGAAAGTTGGGAAACATTTAATGCTTCTTGCCAAGGCCAAGTTGGATAATTTGTTCTAAGCCGGTCGATTAATTCAATATGGGTAGGTAGCTCTTCGAGATCGTCAACATCGAGGCCTAACGTACTTCTCATACGCTTTAAATCGTCTTGCATGTCACCAAATGAATCGCTTGTTCGCTTAAATGCTTGAGCATTGATTCGCGGAGGCTCCAGGTCAAGAGTTGGAAAGCCGGAACTATCTGCTTTTTCAGTTTGCAAGTTAAAAAGAAATAAAGGGTACACTTTATCTGAACTTCCAGGACGAGTTTTTTGAATAAAAACAGGGTAGCCGATATATAAATTTACATTTGCTGAACGGGGACGGCGAGCGATAAACTGTCTAGTTTTTTCAGGCCAAATACCTGAATTGTCGTCGTAAATGGGTAGTCCGTTTAGAACTAGGAAATTTGGTTCATCCTCGTTAAATGGATTGGCATAAAGTTGTATTTCGCTATCACGCTCTTGAGCTAGTGATTCTAAATAGTAATCTGTAAGATTTGCCAGCGAGAGTGTGCTTGATTTTTCGCTTCCCGCAGTAGACTTGTATTCTTTCGTCCGATTTATTAAAAACTTTTGCGCAATAGGTTTGTGGTTTGAAGAAACTGAATTCTGTTCAGTTTTTATTTCACTAAAAGCTTCAACTTGAACATGCTTTTTTGAGGATTGAAGCGTCCATTGATATTCGTCGTCTCGGCTAACTGAAACAGCGAGATGCCCGTAAAGCATGCCATTTACATCTTGTTTGCTAAAATTTTTGTTCAGTTTTTCTCTGAGAATTTTGGCGATATCAATAGCTTTGATCGGCTGATTTTCGTCGATAATTTTAAGAACAAGTTTGTCGAGGGCCTCATCTTGCATCGTAAATTTCCAGAATTTCCCATCTTGTCTACATCAGATGATTGGTGAGTTTTGTGAATGTTTTTTTATTTATCGGATATTTGGCAGCGACTCTTGAAATAGTGATATCTGTTTTAGGTATTAGAATGTGTTTGTAGGTTAATTAGTCTCGACTTTGGGCTAGTAGCAAGAAAAATGAAGAACATAAGCATGTAAGCTAGTTCCAAGTTGTCGAAGGTAGTGTAAAGAAATGATATTTCTATAAATAAAAAAACATCTAGACAATGGTCAATCCTAAATAAAAAGCACTTACAACTTAATTAAAGGAAATTAGAATTAATGACTATGGCTAAGAAAATTACACAGCAACTAATAAAATAAACAAAGAAATGACACCCAAAGAATTGATTTCTAAAATCAAAAAACTTTCTGAGGTCGATATAGAAACAGAAAAATTCAGAAAAAAATTAGATGTTCCAAGCTGGAATCCAAGAGCCAAATATAAAAATCAAAAAGAAGCTGAAGTGGCTATCTGAAGTGGATGAACCCGGATACTACGGTCGAAAAAATGGTCATAAGGTAGCTTCAACAGTTTATAATAGAATAATGTGTGAACCGATGCTTTTTTTGGTTAATGGTTGTTAATGAGCTGCACTTTATTTAGCATTGCCATAAATAGCTCGAAGCTGTTTAAAAAATGGAACGTTGCAGATCGAAGTAAATAAATAGCCATTTTTGTTAGCAACTGTAGATCGATAATGAGTTGCATAAATTTGTCGAAAAATTAATCTTTACGTCGCATAGGTCTTAGCTTGAAATGGGCTGGGATGGGTGGTGTAATTTGTAGAA
Source organism: uncultured Pseudobdellovibrio sp. (assembly GCA_966250225.1). Taxonomy (GTDB): domain Bacteria; phylum Bdellovibrionota; class Bdellovibrionia; order Bdellovibrionales; family Bdellovibrionaceae; genus Pseudobdellovibrio. The sequence continues at coordinate 234,522 of CBINGM010000001.1, forward strand.
TTTGAGAGTGTAAGAAATGAATATTACTCCGCACCAAGCGAAATACTTTGCGTATGAGCTTTCAAAGCAAAGCGCATCGAACTCGGTAGACAAATTTGCATCTACACTTGCCAATATACGGGCTACGGTAGATTTGAACCCGCATCAAATTGATGCGGCTTTGTTTGCTTTTCGCTCGCCACTGTCAAAGGGTGCAATTTTAGCGGATGAGGTCGGTCTAGGCAAAACCGTTGAAGCTGGAATTTTAATTTCACAAAAATGGGCTGAACGTAAAAGACAGATTTTAGTAGTGGGTCCTGCGACTCTTAGAAAACAATGGAGCCAAGAATTAGCAGACAAATTTTTTATTCCCTCAATGATTCTTGAGAAAAAATCTTTTGACCAACAAATCAAGAATAAAAATCTTAATCCGTTTCAACAGAAAGACACTGTAGTTATTTGTTCTTACCAGTTTGTTCGTTCTAAGGATGCCTATGTCAGTCAAGTGCCTTGGGATTTAGTCATTATTGACGAGGCTCACAGACTTCGTAATGTTTATAAGCCTAATAATAAAGTAGCCAATGCGATTAAAGGCGCGATTGCTCATGCTCCAAAAATTCTTTTGACAGCAACACCTTTACAAAATTCTCTTCAAGAGCTTTATGGACTTGTCAGTATTGTTGATGAGCATATCTTTGGCGATCTTCAGAGTTTCAAAGATCAATTCATCAATCTTCAGGAAGTGGAAGAATATCAAGCTTTGAAAAATCGTTTAAAAACTGTTTGCCAGCGAACACTTCGCCGTCAGGTTTTGGAATACATTAAATACACGAATCGCATTGCGATCACTCAAGAGTTCTTTCCAACCAATGACGAACAAAAACTTTATGACTTGGTGTCGGATTATCTTCAAAGAGACAATCTATACGCACTCCCAAAAAGTCAGCGAAAATTGATGACCTTGATGTTTAGAAAACTCTTGGCTTCTTCTACTTTTGCCATCTCTGGAACTTTGGATGCCATTTCAAAACGACTTCAAGAATTGATTGATTTCCAAAAAAGAATCAATGACCCACTAGACGTTGAAGTCACTGTTCCAGGACTCGAAACTTCTAACGAGATTGAAGAAGAATGGGACGATGAAGAAGATGGAGAAGTTCCAACTGCTTTAACAGGCGAACAGATTGATGAAGTAAAACACGAAAAGGCCCTTGTTGATGAATTTAGAAGGCTGGCTGCGTCCATTCAAAAAAACTCTAAGGGGGAAGTTCTTTTAACAGCACTTGAAAAAGGATTTGAAAAATTAAGTCAGCTTGGAGCTTTGAAGAAAGCCGTTATTTTTACTGAATCCACTCGCACTCAAAAATACTTGCTTCAAATTCTTGAAGAGTCTGAATACAAAGGCAAAGTCATTCTTTTTAACGGTTCTAACTCAGACCCTCGTTCAAAAGAGATTTATAAAAAATGGCTGGCTAAATATCAAGGCACGGATAAGATCACAGGTTCATCATCGGCTGATATGCGGGCTGCACTGGTTGAATACTTTAAAAATGAAGCCGTTATTCTGATAGCAACTGAGGCTGCCGCTGAAGGTATAAACCTTCAGTTTTGTTCTTTAATTGCTAATTATGATTTACCGTGGAACCCGCAGAGAATTGAACAACGAATTGGCCGTTGCCATCGTTACGGTCAAAAGCATGATGTAGTTGTTGTTAATTTCCTAAATAAAGCTAATGCCGCAGACCAGAGGGTTTACGAATTACTCGATGAAAAGTTCAAACTTTTCGACGGTGTTTTTGGGGCAAGTGACGAAGTTTTAGGGACACTTGAGTCAGGCTTAGACTTTGAAAAAAAGATCGCTCACATTTATCAAAAATGCCGAACCCCAGAGCAAATTGAATTCGAGTTCAATGATCTTCAAAATGAATTAGAAGAGAATATCACTAGCCGTATTACAGATACAAAAAAGAAACTCCTAGAAAACTTTGATGAGGAAGTTCAAGAGAAATTAAAAGTTGGCAAAAAACTCGCTGAGGAAGCACTTTCGCGTCAAGATTCTTGGTTGTGGCAGCTCACTCGTTACTTCCTAAAAGACTTTGCTGAATTCAAGGGTGAAGAAAATCACTTCACTTTGAATAAAAACCCATTCCCTAGCGAAACGATTCACCCTGGCCCTTATCGCACGGGCAAAAATGTTGAAGATGCAAATCTTTATCGTGTAGGCCATCCGTTAGCTCAAAAAGTTATTGAATCTTGTAAGAATTTAGAAACAAAACCAGCAGAGATTGTTTTTAATCTCACCAAGTCAGGTCGAAAGATTACTGCGCTGGAAAGTCTTATTGGTGGTTCTGGCTATATGACAGTTGACCACTATCAAATCCGTTCTCTTGAAACAGAGGATTACATTGTTCCTTATGTAGCTGACGATAAAAATTACGAACTAGATTCTGATATGGTGGCAAAGTTAATGACGTTACCAGCGGAATTTAGCTCTAGGGATGCGGTTGAACTACCTTCAGCATTTAAAGAAAAAATTGAAATTAAAATTGGTTCAATCAAGGAAGAAGCTGTCATTAGAAATGCTAACTACTACGACGAGGAGTCTGAAAAGTTGGATCTTTGGGCCGATGATAAAAGAACCAGTTTCAAAACAGAAATTAAGAAATTTGAAGACGAAATCAAGACGTTAAAAAAGCAAGCCCGTGGAGCTTCTAATCTTCCTGAAAAATTGGAAATCGAGAAAAAACGAAGAACCACAGAAAAGAAATTAAATGAAGCTGAACAAGCTTTTTTCGCTTCCTCAAAGCAGATTGAGCAGCAAAAAGATTCACTCATTGATGAACTTGGAAAGCGACTTGAGCAACAAACTGAATTAACCAATATTTTTAAAGTTAAATGGAAAATAATCTGAGGTAACTATGACAAACGAAAAAACAGAAATTGAAAAATTAAACCTCAATTCTATGAATATTGTAGAGGAAAAGCAGAGTGTGCTTTTAAGACTATTTCCGGAAGCTCAAACAGAGGATGGAAAAATCGACTTTGATAAACTGAAGCTTTCGCTTGGTGAGTTAGTTGAAGCTGGTAAAGAGCGATATGGAATGATTTGGCCCGGAAAAACAGAGTGCTTCCGAACAATTCAAACTCCCAGTATGGGGACACTTACTCCACTTATAAGCAAGAGTTTAAAGTTTGAGAATGCTGATAATTTAGTAATTGAAGGAGATAATCTAGAGGTTTTGAAACTCTTGCAGAAGTCATATCTTGGGCAGATAAAAGTTATTTTTATTGACCCTCCTTATAACACAGGGAAAGAGTTTATTTATCCAGATAATTATACGGAAAGCTTACAAACATATCTGGAGTATTCTGGACAGGTTGATTCTGAAGGAAGAAAATTTGGAACCAATAGCGACACAGATGGCCGTTATCATTCTCGCTGGCTTAGCATGATGTACCCGCGCCTATATTTGGCTAGAAATCTTCTCAAAGAGGATGGAGTAATTTTTATAGCAATAGACGATCATGAAGTTACTAATCTGAGAAAGCTATGTGACGAAATTTTTGGTGAAGAAAATTTTGTATCCCACATTATTTGGCAGCACAGTCTTCAACCAAAGGGTTATAGTCATATCTTCTCTGTACATCATAACCATATTTTGTGTTTTAGAAAATCTGACAAATTCGAAATCAGTGCGCTAGAGCGAACAGAACAAGATAATAAAGCATATAGCAATCCAGACAATGACCCCAAGGGCCCTTGGAGGACTGGAGATGTTCGCAATGCTCTATATCGTAAAAATCTAATTTATGACATAAAAACCCCATCAGGAAAAATAATTAGTCCTCCTGAAAATGGATGGCGATGGAGTAAAGAAACTCTTCAAGACAAAATTAAGACAGGGGAAATAATTTTCTCTCCTGATGAAACAAGAATTATTCGTAAAATCTATTTGGATAGTCTCGATGGACGAGCTCCGGAGACAATTTGGTTTGGAAAAGATGTAGGAACAACGAGAGATGGTTCACAGGAACTAAAAGATCTATTCGATGATAAAGCTCCGTTTGATACCGTCAAACCAATGGGATTAATGAAAAGAGCATTCCAAATTGCTGGCTTAAAAGATAATGATATTTGCTTAGATTTTTTTTCCGGTTCTTGCAGTACTGCTGTATCTCTTCTTGATTTTAATGCAAAATGTTCATTCATTGCCGTGCAACTCCCTGAACCTATTGATGGAACTACTCCTCACGGAAAAGCTGCACTTGAGCTTGATCTCAAGACTATTTCAGATGTTGGCCTAGAAAGACTCCGTCGTTTTATCGCTAAGAATGAAATCAAATCCGGATTCAGAGTTTTTAAATTATCTGAGTCAAATTTCATGACATGGAATCAGGAAAGTGATTCCAAGGATGCTCTTGAGAAGCAGCTTGCTCTTCATGTCGATCATGTAAGGCACGATCGAGAGCCGACAGATATTCTTTATGAAGTTCTCCTAAAGAGTGGCTTCCCACTCACCACAAAAGTTGAAACTCAAAAAATTGGTAAAAAAACAGTCTATAGTATCGCTAGTGGCATGCTTCTCGTTTGTCTTGAAGATGAACTTACGCTGGATTTGATAAAGCATATTGCTGAACAAAAACCCGAGCGAGTGGTCTGTTTAGATCACGGATTTTCTGAGAATGACCAATTGAAGACCAATGCGGCTCAAATTTTTAGAGCTAAAGGCGTAACGAGCTTTAAAACTGTTTAATGGAATGAACGATGAAATTACAATTTGACCCGAACCAACAATTTCAATTAGACGCTATTTCAGCGATTGCTGATCTGTTTGAAGGTCAGCCAAGAGTTGAACCTGATTACTCTGTAACATCACATTCTCGTGGCGATTTCTTCTTATCACCCGAAGATAGTGTTCAAGGGATTGGCAATGATCTTCGAATTACATTTGATAAACTTAAAGAGAATTTAAGTCTAATCCAAAACCGCAATGAGATCGAAACATCAAGCACGACACTTGAATCATGGCCTTACTTTGACAAATTAGCTAATATTGAAAGACCTATTCCTCATTTCTCTGTTGAGATGGAAACAGGTACAGGTAAAACCTATGTTTATCTAAGAACAATTTTTGAGCTGTCTCATCGTTACGGGTTCAAAAAGTTTATTATTGTTGTTCCAAGTGTTGCCATTCGAGAAGGTGTTTTAAAAAACATCCAAATTACAGCCGATCACTTTAAATCGCTCTATAACAACATTTCTTTTGAGCCATTTGTTTATGATGGGAAGAAAGTAAATCGCCTTCGTCATTTTGCTACAAGCGACACTCTTCAGATTCAAGTTATTAACATAGCTGCTTTCAATCGTGATACAAACATCATCAACAAGGAAAGTGATAAACTTTCAGGAAGGCCACCGATTGAGTTTATTCAATCAACTCGCCCTATTGTGATTATTGATGAACCTCAAAGCGTCGATGGAACTGAACTTGCTCAGGAGGCAATTAAATCCTTAAATCCTTTGCTGACACTTCGATACTCAGCAACCCACAAGAATCCATACAATCTGACCTATCGCCTTGATCCTGTGCGGGCATTTGAACTTCGTCTTGTGAAGCGAATTGTAGTTGGGGATGCTTCTGGCGATACCTCGGCTAATGACCCTTTTATCAAAGTTGAGAAGATTGAACACACTCCATCTATAAAGGCTAAAATTAAAATTTTTGTGAAACAAGCTGATGGGCCAAAAGAAAAATCCATCACCATTAAAAATAATGACGATCTTCACATGAAGTCTGGAGAATTGGAACTTTACCGCGGCTATCAAATTTCTGGCATTGATGCGAGTCCAGATAATCCCCATATTAAACTCTCAAATGGTACTGTACTAAATCTAGGACAAGAGATTGGTGGGATTCAGGAAGATATTTGGAAAGAGCAGATAAAGAAAACTATTGAAGAACACTTGAAGAAAGAACTCCAAGTTCAATCTCGTGGGATCAAAGTTCTTTCTTTGTTTTTCATTGATAAAGTCGCCAATTATCGTAGCTATGATTCTAACGGTAAAATGGATGGTAAGTTTGCAGTTCAATTTGAAGGTGCATTTAATGAACTCGCGAAAGAATCTCGTTTCCAAAGCATAGCGTGGATTAAGGAACCTGTTAAAAATCTCCATGATGGTTATTTTGCTCAAGATAAAAATGGAGCCTTCAAAGATACTAATGGAAACACTCAAGCAGATGATTCCGCTTATGAGTTAATTATGAAGAAAAAGGAAGAGTTACTTTCAAATGAAACACCTCTTCGTTTCATCTTCAGTCACTCGGCCCTCCGTGAGGGATGGGATAATCCGAATGTGTTTCAGATTTGCACTCTTAATGAAACAAAAAGTGCGATCAAGAAACGCCAAGAAATTGGTCGTGGACTCCGTTTGCCGGTAAATCAAAATGGAGAACGAATCTTTGATGAATCAATCAATAAACTCTTTGTAATGGCCAATGAGAACTACAACTCGTTTGCCAAAGCACTTCAAAATGAATACGAAGAAGACTGTGGAGTGACCTTCGGAAAAGTTCCCGTGACTGCTCTTGCGAAATTAACCAGAGTCATTGACGGCGTTGAAAAACATATCGAAAAGGATATTGCTGAACAGATTAAAATGGCTCTTGTGGAACAAAAGATATTAGATGCTAATGGGATTATTCAATCATCATTCACTCCAAGTGCACCTGGGTTTAAATTGATTCTTCCAAAAGAATTGGAAGACCTCACGGCATCAGTAATTGATCTTCTTTCATCAAGGAAGATTGAAAACTTTATTTCGAAAGCAAAGGATCAGGGTGAAAATAAGCTAACAAAGCGTCTTGAACTTGATCCTGACTTCAAATCTCTATGGGACAAGATTAAGCCAAAAACTACTTATCGTGTAGAATTTGATACCAATAAATTGATCTCTAAGGCCGTTGATGAAATTGCTAAAATGCCAGTAATTAAAGCCCCTCAGATCAATATTAATGTTGGTGAGTTAGAGGTTAAACAGGCTGGTGTTGCAACAAGAGCAGTTTCTAATACGACCACTGTTCCAACGAAAAAAGTGACTCACATTCCAGACATGTTGGGGTACTTACAAAACGAAACAGAGCTAACTAGGTCAACGCTCGTAAAAATCCTGAAAGATTCAAATCGACTGAATGATGTATTCGTCAATCCACAGAAATTCTTGGATCAGGTTGCCTCTATTATTAAGTTCGTACTTCATGGGATGCTGATTGACGGAATCAAATATGAAAAACTCCCAGCTGGCAGTTCTGACTCAGAGTGGGAGATGAGACTTTTTAAAGAAAAAGAGCTTATTGATTACCTCAATGCTCTTGCCGTTAAAAAATCTATCTATGAGTATATTGTTTATGATTCGGAAATCGAACGAGAGTTCGCTAAGTCGCTCGACGAACGAGACGACATCAAGCTGTTTGTGAAGCTTCCAGCTTGGTTCAAAGTTGAGACCCCTATTGGTAACTATAATCCAGACTGGGCTATTATTAAAGATAACGGCCAGGCCTTCTATCTCGTTCGAGAAACTAAAGGAACAAAAGACTGGAAGAAGCTAAGAACGTCTGAATGGGACAAAATTCGTTGTGGCGAACAGCATTTCAAAGAGCTTGGAGTTGATTTCGCAGTTGCTGTAAATGCGAGTGAGGTTTAGGTATGGCTAATTTTTTAGAATCCGAAATTTTAAAAAAGTTTCTCGAAAACATTAAGACCGATACAGCAATTCCTAGTTCACTTTCCGAAGCTATCGCTCAACTTAATAGCGAAAATAAAATTTCAAAATCAACACATCTAAAGAAGCTGATAGAAGAATTTACTCCAGAGGAAGAGGCTCCTGATGAAAGTAAATAAAATCAAAATAGCTTCTTTTAGAGGGGTCGTAAATTTTGACCAAGAACTTTTACAAAAGACTCAAGTTGTCACTGGCCCAAATGGTACTGGGAAAAGTGGGATAATTGATGCTTTCGATTTTTTAATGACTGGTGAGCTTCAACGGCTTCGTGGTGAAGGATCAAGTGGACTTTCTATAGATGAGCATGGCAAACACGTTGATAAAGAAATTAAAGATGTTTTTGTGGAAGCTGAAATTATAGATGGTCCTAATACATTCTTAGTAAAAAGGAAGCTTCAAGATAAAAAACTAACCTTAGTTTCTGGCAACAAGACTGCATTTGAATCTACTCAGGAGAAAATGAATGCAGGGCAATTTCTTTTGTCTCGCAGAGAATTGCTTAAATTTATTGCTTGTACGGGTACAGATCGGTCAAAAGAAATTCAGGCTCTATTAGATACGAGCGGGATCGAGAAAATTAGAAAAGATCTCGCTGGAGTGGTGACTACCTTTGAGAGAAAAGTTCAAATATGCCAATCAACTATTGATTCAAACATAGGAACTGCAAATACATATCTCGGACTCATTGGAAGTGTAGATTCGAGCAAGCGAAGAGAAGAAATAAATAAAATTAGAAAGACTCTCGGCAAACCTGAGATAACAGATTGGAAGCCTGAAACTGATATTATTTCAGACATTCCGGCTATGCCTACGGCAACTACCACAGCTCATAAAAAATCAATTTATGGGACCATGTTGGATGATTGTCAGCTTGATAAAAATCCCATTCCATTAAATGCAAAAGCTGAATCCATAAAAGATTTAATTGCGTCTGAAGCAAAGAAGATTTCTGAAGTAAGTAATTTTTCTCGCCTTATTCAAGGGGATGAACTTATTGATTTAGGAACGAAGTTATTAGGTGATGCGAAGATATGTCCTCTTTGTGATTCCTCATGGGATGGAAGGAGTTTAGCGGACCATCTAAAAGAAAAGAAAAAACAATCTGAAAATGCGAAAACTCTTAAAAATTCATATTCTTCAAATGTAAATGCTTACAATTTAAAACTTACGTCTTTCGTTGAGAAATTAAGAAAACTCAAGCCTGCGCTGATTGCTAATAATAAGGTTGAAGTTGAATCTAAATTAGATTTAGCCATCTCGTTTATCGAGACAAGAATTTCAAAGTTGAAAAATTTTGATGAAGTTAAGTCTGTTTCAGAGGAACTGCCTAAAGAGAGTAACCTTATTGGAATTCCAAATTTTGATTCCCTGATGAAAGAGCTTAATGCTTTTAAAGATACCTTGCCCGAAGAAAGCCAGGAAGAGCTAGCATTTAAAAAACTACATCAAGTCGCAGCTTTATTTAAGGCGATTATGCAAACTAGCTCTGATTTAAAGACACACAAAAAGCAACTCGCATTAGCTAAGTCAGTGTCAGAACAGTTCAATAAGACTAGAGAGTCTGTTTTTGAAAAATTATTTTCGGATGTTGAAAATGATTTTATCTCTTACTATAAGTTTTTAAATCAGGACGAAGAAAAGTTCACAGCAAAATTAGTTGATCAAAAAAGCACTGTTGATCTTAAAGTGGACTTTTATGATCGAGGTCTTCATCCTCCTCATGCTCTACACAGTGAGGGGCATCAAGATAGTATGGGGATTTGTCTGTTTTTGGCCTTAATGAAAAAGATTAAAGGAACGGACTTCTCGTTCGCATTACTTGATGATGTGATGATGTCGATTGATACTGGACATAGGAAAAGACTTTGTGAACTTCTAAGAAATAATTTTCCTGACACCCAGTTTGTTATCACTACTCATGACCCAGTGTGGGCGAGACAATTGAAAGAGCATGGAGTTGTTACTAAGAAAAATCTGTTTCATTTTAGAAACTGGAGTTTGGGCTCAGGCCCTGTCTTTGAAGCAAAGGATGTCTGGGACATATTAAAAGAAAAGGCTAATTCTGGCTTAGTACATGATTCAGCAGCCGGATTAAGAAGAAACCTTGAACTTGAGTTCCAAGATATTTGTTCAAATCTGCAAGCGCAGGTTCCGTTTAAATCTTCACATTCATGGTCTTTAGGCGAACTTAAATCAGCAGCAATAGCTCGCATGAAAGACTTACTGGCTAAGGCTAAAGATGCTGCCAATTCATATTCTAACAAAGATGCTATTGAGAGACTCAAGGCGATAGAACAAGAGCTTACGGACAGCATTAAGGAGTCAAAGGTTGACGAGTGGCAACTCAATCCATCTGTCCACTACAATGAGTGGGGTAACTTTTCGAAAGAAGACCTCTTGCCCTTAATTAGCTCAATGGAAAGGCTTATCAACTCTTTTGGGGTGAACTCTTCAAAATTCTTTCTGTCCTTTAAAGATGGCGTGGTTAATCCAGTTTCCATTTCTACCATTGACGGCACGAACTACACGCTCGTCAAAAAGGAAAATTAAGAATGAATCCAATTCCGCAGTACCCACATAACAGCGAAACATACTTTTATAAACAATTAGCCTCAGTATTGGATTCAAATGATTATGATTGGTTTACGATAGTCATTGCTTATGCAAACTGGCAGGGGCTATCTCTTTTTTCATCCAGTATAGAGGGACATTTAGAAAAAGGAAAAAAATTTGCAGTTATTGTTGGTGTAAATAACGGAGTTACGACGCCAGATGCTCTCATGTATCTTTGGTACTTGAAGCAATCGTATAAAAAACAAGTCGAAATTCACATCATGGATTGGGATTATAAAGATTCGATATTTCATCCCAAGATGTATTACTTTCAAAACTCAGACAAATTTAACTTAATTATTGGATCAAATAATTTAACGGTTGGAGGGCTTTGTCGAAACTATGAACTTGCTGCTTCTCACGAAGGCGATATCAAGAAAGATTCGTATTCAAAAAAAATAAATGACTTTCTGGATGTCTATTTATCAAAAGCAACAAAGTTGACATTGAAAAACATACGTTTGTACGCTGAGAAAAATAAACTAGTAAATGAGGCTGTATCTTTCAGAAATGATAGTGCTCACAAAAATAAACCTTCTATTAAAATAGTTGTTCCCAAAAAGAAGTTACCTTCCCTTGCAAAAAACCTTCTCTCAAAAAAAGAACATAAATCAATTGTTCATGATGTTTTAACTGATGGGGACGTGCTTAGTGAAAAACCAAAAAAGCTATATTTACAACTTTTGAAAGAGACCGGAAGTGGGTGGCAGGTGCAACTTCCTACTGCAACAATGGGTCTTTTTTTTAGAGTAGGCACAGGAAAACGACGAAAAGTTAATTTTTTCTTTGGCGATCAAAAGATCAGCGTAACATTAACGCACTTTCAGAATAATACACACAGAGTGAGACTTCGCCCTGTTCAAAAAGTTCCTCGTCCAGCAATACTAGTATTCACTCGCATAGACGATAATAATTTCAAATGTAATATCGTCTTAAAGAAGAACTACGAGAGCGTACTTCGTGATAAATGTGTAGAGCAAACTCGTAGAGGAAGTAAGTTTTGGGGTATTGAATCTTGAAATCATTCAGCGAGCAAATCGAGAGGATCAAACTATCCTTTAGATTAGCAGTATTGAAAGACAGGGGAGACCTCAGTTTACTCAAGCTCACCACTGGAACCATATTCGTCATGATCGACAATGCGCTTCAACTTCCAATCGAGTCCACTCCGTCTTGCGAAGAATAATCGAATTAGAATTCAAACTCGGGTTCTCGTTAAAACAATGAATACAGATCTTTTGCCCCAGGTGTTCCCAGCCTCAACAAGAGCACACGAACCGTCATCTCCAAAGTAATACCTTTAGGTGGTATATTTCAAAAGATAAAATTTGGATCGGATAGGAGGCCTTTACTCCGAGTCCTCATCGTAACCAGCATTATCATCAAAACTGTCACGTTCGTATTTTGGCCTTGCAGCGATAAGCTTCTGGCGGTCAGCGTATTCTTCATCAGTGCCAAAGCGATAAATGTATAAGTCTTCAACCTGCAGCCTTGCCCACTCGGTCTTGTTCAAAAAGTTTAAACTAGATTTCAAACTCGGGTTCTCATTAAAACAACGAATATAAATCTTCCGTCCCAGCTCAGACCAACCGTACTCTTCAACAAGAGCACGAACCATCATTTCCAAAGTAATGCCTTTGGGTGGATATTTATTAAATCGTTGTTTTGGAAGTTTGCGGTCTGACATTTTATTATCTATTTCAAAAGAAGAATTTGGATGGGGTAGGAGGACTTGAACCTCCGAATGATAGAATCAAAATCTATTGCCTTACCAACTTGGCGATACCCCAACTGAGTCGAATGACGTGAGACCCAAGTTAATTAATTTTGGCAATTAGCGCAAGAAAAAATAAAGCCCAAACTTACTATAATAAGTTTGGGCTGGTTGGTTTGATGGGGTTAGAAGAAAGGTTTTTTGAGCAGGGTCTTTCTTTTTACTTGTGTTGATCTTAGCTGCTATATTTCTAACCACATTTTGGAGCGAAAAGCTTCCCCTATTGCATTCCTATCGGGCGACTTTAGAAGTCCAAGGTTACCCGTGAAAGTCTGACTACCGTTTCCGGTAGCTTAATCGTCACCTTGATAGGTTTGCGGAGCCTTCTGCCTTTTTAATGTAGTCAGAGTTTCTCCCATCGAACGTAGCTCATTTTCATAAGCCTCAAATACTAAATTTTCAATTGTTTCCCGCGTTTCCTGATTTAACGGATGCGCTATATCACGAAACTGGCCATCCTTACGCTTTTTGCTGGGCATAGCCACAAACAAACCGCCAGGGCCTTGAATGACCTTAAGATCACGTACAACGAAACAATTTTCGATCGTGATCGTTACATATGCTTTTAATCGATCCTCATTAACAGGAAAGATTTTTACTTCGGTGATTTTCATGCGGTGCCTCTCTTTAAGCCGTATCCTTCATGGCCTAGGCCATGACTTGCTGTATCTTATTCTGCTGCAAGCAGATGCTTTACCTACGTCTAGTATCGGGACCATGGTCTTGGGGCTTTAGCAGAAAATAACACGCCGAACTAAAAATTCTGGCAAACCTGTTTAGATGTTCAAAGATGAGACAATTTTAGAATTTAAACTGAATTTATTGAAAGTTCCCCTGGTGAGCAGGGGAACATAATTTTTTATTTAAGGTCAAAAGTAATCGCCGTAATACCACGGCCGCGTGCTACACGAATCGTGTTCGTGCCTTTTTTAATCGCCTTAATGGCTTGGTCTGCGCTAGTAGGTTCAACTTTGTTAATACCTAAAATCACATCACCCACACGTAGGCCAATAGCGCTGGCAATTGATCCACGATCAACCCAAGTGATGATCGGGTTTTTTACCGAATCTTCAAGGTTGTAATCATCACGCAACGCTTTTGTCATATCAGAAATTTTAATTCCTAAGTTATGCGGCGTATTTGCGTTTGAAGAAGGTTTATCGTCATCTTTTTGAAAACGTTTAAAAAACGAACCTAAAGATTTTTCAGACGGGCGTTCTGCCACAGTTACATCTAAGTTCATTGTTTTTTCGTTACGTAAAACTTTAAACTTAGCTTTTGTGCCTGGTTCGATATCGGCAATCGTGTTCATTAAATCTTGAGCGTCACGAATTTTTTTACCGTTAATTTCTTGAATGATATCGTAAACTTTCATACCGGCTTTTTTTGCAGGGCCTTCACCTAAACCTAAAACTGCAGCACCACGGTATTCATCTAAGCCCATCGCCATAGCGGCACGGTAATCTAAATCACCCGGAGCAATACCGATATAGCCTTTTTGCAGCTGACCATTTTTTTCTAAGATCGGAATAATTTTTTTAACTTCATCAATCGGAATCGCAAAACCAATCCCTTGCGCACGTGCATCGATCGCAGAGTTCACACCGATCACCACACCTTTAGAGTTAACTAACGGACCACCAGAGTTACCTGGATTGATCGAAGCATCTGTTTGAATTAACGGAAATTTATTGATCTCGCTGATCGCGCGACCTTTTGAAGAGATAATACCTTTAGTCATTGTATGACCGTGCCCGTAAGGGTTACCGAATGCCGCAACCCATTCACCAACTTGGGCATCTTCAGATGAACCCATTACAGCCACAGTTAGTTTTACGTCGGCTTTAATTTTTAATAACGCGATATCAGTTCTTGAATCGCGGCCGATGACTTCAGCTTTATAAGTTTTTTCATCGTTTTCAGTTAATTGCACTTCAACGATATCGGCACCTTCAACAACGTGATTGTTTGTTACAATTAAACCGTCATCACGCACGATAAAGCCTGTTCCTAGGCCCATACGTTGGGGCTTTCCGGGTTGTTGTTGGGGTTGCATGGGCATGCCGTAGAATTGTTCTAACATTTCTAACATCGGATCACGCTGCATTCTTCCGCGCGGAATCACAGACGTTGAAATGTTCACAACAGATGGGTTGATAGCTTTGGCAAGTTCTACAAATAAATTGGCTGGCAAAGCTTCGCCAAGCTTTAACGCTGGCGGAGTTTTTTGAAAGCTTTGCGCAATCACTTCGTTATTTTGAAAATAGACAAATGCTGTAGCTAAGATCGCTAGAATTAAAATAGTCAGTCGTTTCATGACTTAGTTCCTCTCTCGTCGTTTTTTCGCGAAAAAGCCTAAGTGCTAGCTTTGACGCTGATATTATTTAAGCGCAATAAATTTTGTTTTCAAATCGTTGATAACTGCGTCTAAAAAATTATTTTCGTCAGCAGTTAAGTTATTTTTTGTTTTATCTTTTAACAATGATAACAGATCGATATTAAAACGGGCTAAATTTTTATCGACTTCTGTTTTACCTGTTTGTGGGTCTGGCTGCAAACCCATTGCCATAGCTGCAGATGAGCCAATTGACATGATCAAAACGTTAAAAGAAGCTTCCATTTTTTCCATATTAAAACCTTTTAATTTCTGTTGAAGATATTTTTAATCTTAAAGTTGTAACCTATACACCTACCGCGTAGCCTAAGAGATTTTTCTCTCTATTGGTAACGTTGGGGTGAAATTTTAAATTGTAAAGTTTAGGATTCACTTTTGATAAAATTGAGAAGAAATAAGTGCCTTCAAAGATTTTATCATTGTGGGTTTGTAAATGATGCAGCTTGTGAAGAAGTAATCCGAACTCAAAGTTTTGTGCTTGTGATACAGACAAAGCTTTTAGATCGGCTTTGTAAATTTCTTTCGATAGACCTAGCGCATAAGCTACGGCATTGAAAAGTGGAGCAAATATTTTTTCAAGCGGCGATAGCGAAATATAAATTAATCCCAAAGTTTTACGCGTAAGTTTTGAATGTAAAAAGCCATGACTTAAAAGCATGTGCACAAGTAATTTTTTTTCTGCTGGATTTAACTGTTCCAGAGTTTGGCTATTTAAGAAAACCACAAGTTGGTTAGAAAACTCGGGCCAGACCAGCGGGGGCGTTGGCTTATCGGTCACGAAGAAGCGGACTTTCCTAATCCCGTAAGCCAGCGCATTTTGTTTAAAAAGTCCAGTTAGCTCGTAGGGGTCAATACCAACGATCTCTTTAGCGCTGGTGCGGTTTACAAAAATTTTAAGACCTTTGTGAAAGATGAGGTACAGCAAAACTAAACATAATAAAAAGGCGACCAGCAAGCCTAAGCGGCCGCCGACCTGAAATCCTAAAATTAAAAAAATAAAACAGCTGGCTGCACAAATTAACCAGACTTGAGTCAGGGTCTTCATTTAGTCAATTTTATGTGATCACAGGTTGAAATCAAGCCTATTTATGCCAAAATATAAGGGGTCAAAAGATTATCATGGAGATAAGTATGTCGAATATGGATGTTGCAGCACTGAATCAAGCCGTTAAAGAACAAAGTTTGTTTGTTGTGCAAATGATGAATGAAATGAACAAAGTGGTCGTCGGTCAGCGTGAGATGATCGAAGGAATCGTGATGGGATTACTAACTGGTGGTCACATTCTTTTAGAAGGTGTACCTGGCTTAGCAAAAACTTTAACGATCTCAACTTTAGCGCAAACAATTTCGTTACACTTTCAACGTATTCAGTTCACACCAGATTTATTACCAACAGATTTAATTGGTACGATGGTGTTCAATCCAAAATCAGGTGAGTTCAGCGCGAAAAAAGGACCAATCTTTGCTAACATCGTTTTAGCTGACGAGATCAATCGTGCACCAGCGAAAGTTCAATCAGCGTTACTTGAAGCGATGGCTGAAAAACAAGTTACAATCGGTGATTCATCATACAAGCTTGATCATCCGTTCTTAGTTATGGCGACTCAAAATCCATTAGAGCAAGAAGGTACATACCCGTTACCAGAAGCCCAAATGGATCGTTTCATGTTTAAGATTAATGTTTCATACCCAACAAAAGCAGACGAATTAGAAATCGTAAATCGTATGGGTGTAAATGATCGCCCAACGATCAATACAGTTCTTACAAAAGAACAATTACTAGCAACAATCAAAACAGTTGATCAAATCTACGTTGATCAAAAAGTTCGTAATTACATCGTGGATCTTATCATGGCCACACGCGAACCAAAACTTTACGGTTTAGGTCGTTTAGAAAAAATTATCGCAGTGGGTGGTTCGCCGCGTGCTTCGTTATCTTTAATTCGCGCTGCGAAAGCACACGCGTTTTTACGCGGTCGTGGTTTTGCCACTGTCGAAGATATTAAATCAATTGTTTATAAAGTTTTACGTCACCGTTTAATTTTAACTTACGAAGCTGAAGCTGAAAATTTAAAACAAGACGACGTCATCCGCGAAGTATTAGCTGCTGTCGAAGTTTCTGCTTAATTTAAGGTGATCGAGTGGCTGAGCAACAACAGGTTCCCGCAGAGATATTAAAAAAGATCAAGCGCATTGAAATTGATACGCGCAAGATGGTGAATAATATCTTCTCGGGCGAATACCACACAAAATTCAAAGGGCAGGGAATGACCTTCTCTGACTTTCGTGAATACGTAGCGGGCGATGACGTACGTAACATCGCTTGGACGTTGATGGCTCGTGCCGGTAAACCGTATGTAAAAACTTTTGAAGAAGAGCGCGAATTAACTTTAATGATCTGTGTGGATGTGTCGGGATCAAATGATTTTGGTTCACGCGATCACTTTAAAGGTGAAACGCTGGCGTATGTGGCTGCGACATTAGCTTTTTCGGCGATTAAAAATAATGACCATGTTGGGTTATTATTATTTTCTGATGATGTCGAATTATTTGTTCCACCGAAAAAAGGTAAAAACCACGTTTACCGTATTTTACGTGAAATATTATTCTTTAAGCCAAAATCAACTAAAACAAAAATCAGCGCAGGGTTAGATTACCTTCGCGGCGTTTTAAAAAAACGCGCAACTATTTTTGTGTTATCTGACTTTCAAGATAAAGATTATCAAACTTCGATGACTTACTTAGAAAAAAAACACGAAGTCATCGCAGGTTTAGTGACTGATCCGGCTGAATTTATGTTTCCTGATGTGGGGTTAATTGACCTTCACGATTCTGAAACGGGCGAAACGGTCTTAATTGATACCTCAAATCCAGTTTTCAGAGAAGAAATGAAAACTAAATTTAAAAATGATTTTGAAAACTTTCAAAAAAATCTAAAACGCTCAGGGGTAGATTCGTTCACTTTTGAAGCTGACGATAATTTTCATAAATCATTATTAGCATTTTTTAAAAGAAGGAAGTCTCGTTAATGGCTGAGGTAAAGTGTACGACGGTCATTCCAGATGTTCCTGATCTGAAAGCCCAAGAGCTTACAGTGGGCCGTCATTTTTATTTATCATGCCAAGGTAACTGGGATAAATCATTTGATTTTACCAAAGCACAGTTTGTAACTGACGAACAAAATAAATTTATTATTAAATTATTTAAAGCCGAAGCTAGAAGCACCGATTCGTTTGATGTCGATATGACTTTGTACATGGCTGGTAAAGTGCAATTTCCGGATATGGTTATTTCTGATGGCACCTTGCAGGTTTCTTTAGGCCCGCAGCAATTTGAAGTGACTTCAGTACTTCCTCCGCCAGATCCAAAAAATCCAGAGCCGCCAAAACCTTTTGGTTATGCGATTGGTATGCTTCATTGGCCAATGGCATACACAATTATTTTTGCAGTGATTGTCTTAGCGATCATTGTTCAAGCGATCGCACTAGCAGCACGCACACAACGTTGGAAGCAACTTAAAGCTGTTGTTGATACATTTCAATCAGCGCAAGAACCAGATAATCAGTTTTATAAAACAATTCGTGATCTTGAGAAAAAAGATTATCCGATCACTGAAATTGAAAAAGCAGCGAAGGTTTATATCTTACGCCGCTTTAGTGTGCCGATTTTTAATTTAGATTTACAAGAAACGGTGGCCTTTATTAAAAAACGTCACCCGCAGTTAAAAGAACAACGTCGCCAAGTTTACAATATTGTTAAAGACATTGAACTTTTAGCTAAAGAAAAAGATTTAAGCACAGAACAAAAAACTAAATTTATTAAACGCTTTTACGGATTCATTGCCCGCTGTGAAACTGCCTATAAAGCCGGAGGCTTTTCAAGATGATTAAAGCAGGGGGCTTTTCAAGATGAGTTTTTTAGGTTTTATCTGGGCAAACCCGTGGGCTTTTTTACTGTTATTGTTATTGCCAGGTCTTTACTGGTTCTTTAATCGTGCGCAAAAAAAGAAAGCTACTTTTCAAATCAGCAATGTACAGATCTTTAAAGCTTGGCAGGGCCGTGGCCGTGTTCAGTTAGTTAAACTGAATACGATCTTATTATTTGTAAGCTTAGCTTTAATGATCGTGGCTTTAGCGCGCCCCCAAACGCGCGATGAAAAAACAAAACGCACGTTAGATGGTTTAGATATCGTGATCGTATTAGATATTTCAGATTCGATGTTGATCGAAGATATGAAACCTACAAATCGTTTAGAATCAGCGAAAGAAACGATTGCAAATTTTATTAAACAAAGAACTTCAGACCGTATCGGTATTGTGATCTTTGCGGGCGAAGCGTTTACGTTAGTTCCGCCAACTTTAGATTATCAATTAATTGAAGAACGTATTGCGCAGATTAAAACCGCCCAAGCCGCACGTATTAAAGATGGTACAGCAATTGGTGTGGCCACAGCCGCAGGAGCTGCGCGCTTAAAAGATTCACAAGCTAAAACACGAGTTATGATTTTCTTAACCGACGGTGAAAATAACTCAGGTATGATTGATCCAGAAACAGGATTAGAAATTGCTAAAGGTTACGGTATTAAAATCTATTCGATTGGTCTTGGTAAATCGGGCCCAACAAAATTACCAATCTATTCAACAGATATGTTTGGTAACAAAGTTAAACGTTACCAGCCTTTTGAATCAACGGTGAATGACGAATTACTAGGGTTAATGGCTTCAACAACAGGTGGTAAATACTTTCGCGCCACAAAAGAAGATTCATTAGCCGGGGTCTTTAACGAAATTAATAGTTTAGAAACTACAAAAATCGAAGATCAAAAATACGTTCGTTATAATGAATATTTTCATTTATTTCTTATCTGGGGAGTTATTTTATTCCTAGCTAATCGTATTTTAAATTATTCGTTTTTAAAGAGAGGTCCCTAATGTCGGTTTTACGTTGGGGTAATACATCAGCTTTTGCTTTTTTGATACTGCTTGCGGTGTGGGTTTTATTATATTTTTATTTCGAAAAAAATTCTGAAAAAAAACTAAACCAAGCTTTCGGTAAAAAAGTGGTGCCGTGGCTTCGTGCCAGTGTTTCGTTTCCGAAACGTCGTTTGCAACTAGTTTTACAAGTTGTTGGCGCTTTCTTTTTAATTTTAGCTTTAGCGCGCCCACAAATGGGCCAATCTGAACAAGAAGTTAAATCAGAAGGCGTAGAACTTATGATCGTAGCTGACGTTTCAGATTCAATGTTAGCTGAAGATGTAAGACCTTCGCGTTTACAACAAATGAAAATCGATCTGGCTAAATTAATGGATTTAATGCCAGGTAATAAAACAGGTTTAATCGCTTTTGCGGGCAGTGCTGCTTTAATGTCGCCATTAACATCTGATCCGGGCGCTTTAAAATTATATATTGATTCATTAGATACGTATTCAGTTTCAACACAAGGTACGGCGTTTGAGCCAGCGTTATCGTTTGCTAAAGAAGCCTTTGAAAAAGGTGGCGTGACTCAGTCAACAGATTTAAAAACAACGCGCGTGATTTTAGTAGCCTCTGATGGTGAAGACCAAGAAGAAGGTGCGCTTGAAGCGGCTAAAGCCTTAGCTAAAGAAGGTGTAAAAATTATTTCTGTGGCCTACGGAACAGAAAAAGGCGGAACAATTCCAACGCGTGATCCGTTTGGTAATTTAACAGGTTCAAAAAAAGATAAAGACGGTAACACCATCATGACAACGGTTAAAGGTGAATTTTTAAAATCTTTAGCCCAAGCCGGAGAAGGTAGTTTTTATTTTGCTTCATTTGATGGAAGCCACTTAAAACAAATCGCCGAAGATGTGAGCCATTACGAAAAAGCGTTGTTTGATTCATCGATGGTGGTTCAATACGACGAAAAATTCGCTTACCCACTTTCTTTAGGTATAGTTATTTTATTATTCAGTTTATTAATCTCAGATCGCAGAAAAGAACCAATTATGTGGAAAGGGCGTTATGAATACTAAGTCCTTTTTAATTATTTTATTGGCGGCCGGTTTAGCTTTCGCGCAAGTTGAAAAAGAAGAAATCGTTGAAACAGCACCGGCTGAATCAGCTGGTGAAAAGTACTCTGATGAACGCACTGTAAAAAAAGATCAAGCAGGTACTGAAGAAAAAGCTTCAGCCGATAAAGCAGCTAATACAAGCACAGCCGCTGAAACAAAAAAGCCAGTTACAAAAGCTACTGATAAGCTGCCGTGGCCAAATTTAAGTTCTTTATGGTACGACTATAAAGCTCGTAATGCGCTTCAGGATAGAAACCCTGAAATGGCTATGGAATACGAATTAAAAATTTTAGAAAACGAGCCAAACTCGGTTCAAACGCATTCAAACCTAGGCATCGTGTTTGATTATCTTCAGAAAAAAGATGAATCAGGGCAGTCATTTGATAATGCTTTAGAATTATTAGAACGTTACAAAGATCAATTAACGCCGTCTGATATTTTTCAGATTTATTATAACATAGGGCTTCGCTTTCAAAACGCGAAAGAAACTGAAAAAGCCTTAGAGTATTACCAAAAAGCTTTAGAAGTTAACCCAGCGTCGATGGAAACAAAACACAATATCGAACTTCTGATTCAGCAGCAGCAAGGTGGCGGCGGCGGTGGCCAGGGTGAAAATCAAAACAAAGATAAGCAAGGTAAGCCTGATCAAGATCCTAAAGAAGGCGATGATAAAGATAAAAAAGACAAAGATCAAAATCAAGATCGTCAGCAGACTTCAAAATATAAACCGCGCCCTTATCAAGGCGATAAATTAAGTGAAGCCGATGTTAAAAAAATCTTAGGCGAATTATCGCAACAAGATAAAAAGATCCGCGCAAATTATAATAAAAAAGACCGTAAAGAGGATAAAAATGCAAAAGATTGGTAGTCTATTCCTCGTTTTATTTTTTCAATTGTTAGTTATAAGTGCTTTTGCTGCTGATTCGTTAAAAGTTGAAGTTCAACCTGAATCAGTGGGCTTAGGTGACACTGTTCAAATTTATTTAACGGTGCAGTCTTCAGATGATTTTGAAATGGCTGACCCGAAGGTTCCAGCAATTGATGGATTAAAACTGTTACAAGCACAAAATGCCGGACAATCTTCATCAACGCGTATGAACTTTGTAAATGGTAAAACAGATTTTCAAAAAACGGTTTCACAGCAGTTTGTTTTTGTTTACGAAGCGACAAAACCTGGAATCGTGATGATTCCTTCGTTCACTGTTGAAGTGAACGGAAAACAAATGATGTCGGCGCCACAAAAGATGTCGGTTTCACGCGAAAGTCAGCAACAACGTCAGCAGCAGCGTCCAAACGTTGCGGGTCGCCCGAATTTTCAAGATGACGACCCATTTGCAGATGAAGACGATATGTTTTCACAACTGATGAAACAACGTCAAAAAATGTTAGACGAAGTTCAGCGCCAAATGGGCGGGCAAGGTTTCGGTAGCGGTGGCCGAGGCGGAAGCCCTAATTTTAATCCTGGTTTTGCGCAGCCTAATCAAATTCCTTCGCGCACGATTGAAGGGTTAAATACCAACGAAGCTTTTTTTATTTTATTAGATGTTGATAAAAAACAAGTTTACGAAGGTGAACAAATCACTGCCACTTGGCATATCTACACGCGCGGTAATTTAGAATCATTAGATCGTGCAAAATTTCCGGATTTAAAAGGTTTCTGGAAAGAAATTATCGAAGAAGTGCCTTCACTGCAATTTACTGAAGAGCAAGTTAATGGTGTGATGTATCGTAAAGCGCTATTAGCGGCGCATGCGCTATTTCCGATTAAGCCAGGTAAAACGACGATCGATGAATTTAAAATTAAAGCTAAAGTACGCTTACCGACACAATTTGGTTGGGGTTCAGCGCAAGAGTACACAAAATCATCTAAACGTTTAGAAGTCACTGTTCTGCCACTTCCGCAAGAAGGTAAACCGTTAACTTTCTCAGGAGCTGTAGGGCAGTTTCAAATTCAAACACAAGTTGATGGAACGTCGTTTCCAGCAGGGCAGCCGATTTCTTTACGTGTGCGTTTAGAAGGTCAAGGTAATGCTAAAGTGATCGAGCTTCCGGCGATTCAGTGGCCTGAAAACTTAGAAGTTTATGATACAAAATCTGAATCAAAATTTTTCAAAGATGGTTTAAGTTACAAAGAATTTGAAATTTTAGTGATTGCAAAACATCCGGGTGAAGTGAAAATTCCGCAAATTAATTTTTCATATTTTGACCCGACGTTAAAACAATACATCACAAAATCGACTGAAGAATTTAAAATCACAATCACTGAGCCTGTAAAAGGTTCGACATTAGCGCCACTTAAAGCCAGTGATAAAGCAGCTGCTGAAAAAGCCGCTGAAGAAAAAATCTTTTTACCGATCACAGAATTATCTTCGTCATGGGTTCCGTGGGGTGATGTGAAATTGCCAGTGCTGATTGTTGTAACACTGGGTGCAATTTTTACGGTGTTAGGACAATTTTTGTTAGCTCTTAAAAATTTACGTTTAGCGCCGCAATTATCTTTTAAAGTTGAAACGAAAATGAAAATTTTAGAAGGTGCCGTAAAAAATAAAGATTACAAATTATTCGGTGCTGAAGCGATTAACTTACTTTACTTGGTGACAGCGCATTTAGCGCAAGAAGAGAGCGCTACACAGGATTGGGCCGCATTATTTTACAAGATGCCTGAAAATTATCGTCAAAGTTACGAGAAGAAATTAAACGAATTATTTGATTATTTTCAGATGGTGGGTTTCGCTCCGGAAACCGTGCGGGAACAGGCTCTTAGTCGTAATTCGGCAGAAGAAATGTTCAAGGAATTAAAGCTGACATCAAATAAAATCGTGTCTGAATTGCCGTAAATTGGCATAGTGAAAATTAGCAAAGTTTACTCTTGAAAACGTGATGTATCACTTGTAGCCTTAAATTTTACGGGGAGATACAAGTGAGACTAACGTCTAGTATGATTTTGACAGCATTATTATGTGTTTCATTTGGTTGTGCGACCAAACCGTCATCAACACCTTCTGCAAATTTAGGCAAAGAGTACGATCAAAACGGTGACTTAGAAAAATTCCGTGTGCAAGAAAGCGAAAAAGCTTCTGCAAAAACTGCTGAAAACCAAGAATTAGAAACGATTCCTACAGAAATTAACGAAAAAGTAGAAATGTGGATCAAGTACTTTCAAGGTCGTGGTCGCCCACACATGGAAAGATACTTAGCTCGTTCAACTCGTTATGAAGCGTTAATGAAAAAAGTTTTACGCGATAACAAGTTACCAGAAGATTTATTCTACATTGCTTTAATTGAATCAGGTTTTTCATCTTCTGCTAGATCACACGCATCAGCAGTAGGGTACTGGCAATTTATCCGCGGTACAGGAAAACGCTACAGCTTAGACATCAACAAAATGGTTGATGAGCGTCGTGACCCAGTTTTAGCTACGCAAGCCGCAGCTGAATACTTCAGAGATTTATATTCAATTTTTAATTCATGGTATTTATCAATGGCAGCCTACAACGTAGGTGAAGGCCGCGTGATCAAAGCCGTAAGAAAATACAAAACAAAAGATTTCTGGGAACTTTCACAAAATCGTAGAGCGTTACCAACAGAAACAGACAATTACGTACCAAAATATATCGCTGCTAAATTGATTGCAAAAAATCCAGATAAGTACGGATTTGAAGGCATCGATTACATGACACCGATTGAATTCGATCACGTAACTTTAAAAGAGCCAGTAAACTTAAGAATGATGGCCGAAAAAATGAACTTCAACTACGAAGATTTCAAAGATTTAAATCCAAAATTTAAAGGTGAAATCGCTCCGTTAGATAAAGACAACACATTAAGCCTAAGAATCCCAGCAGGCACAATGGAACTAGCGATGACAGCAGCTTCTACGTCAGTAGCCAGCATCGTAGATTTCGTACCTGACCAAGTAGAAACACAATACTACAAAGTAAGACGCGGCGATAACTTAGGTTCAATCGCAAGAAGATACAGAACAACAGTAGCCTACTTACGCGAACTAAATGATTTCTCAAGAAAGAAAACAATCCGCGTAGGGCAAAAAATCGTAGTGCCAGACAGAACGCCATTACAAGAGCGCAAATCAACAAAAGAAAAAAAGAAGTCACAAAGCACAGTTACAACTTCAGATTTCTACGTAGTTAAAAGAGGCGACACACTAGCCTCAATCGCCGACAAATTCGATATGTCAGTTATCGAACTAAGCAAAGCCAACGGCATCAAAAGAAAGTCTAAATTAAGAGCAGGCCACAGACTAAACATCCCAAGAATCTAATCTTAAAAGACAGGCTAAAAATAAAAAGGGCAGCGTAAGCTGCCTTTTTTTATGCCTTCCGAACTACACCAAAGTTGACGAGCTTATTTTCTGCCTTTTTATTCCCCATCTAAACAGGAATCGTCGAAAGCTTAAAAATTAGTTAAATACTTCAAAAACGAGTTCGGATCGGCGCGAGGTTGCGAATGCAAGCTCGTGACGACTCGTCATGTTTGAGGCTTTTGAAGTATTTAATTAATTTTTCCAGGGCTTCGTCCGAAGGAGCCTTCGGCTAGTGTGTGATAGAAAAAAGGCAAAAAAAAACTCTAAACTTTGTCATCCACTGATAAGTCTAGAGTTAAGGGGAATGAAACCAATCCATGAAATAAAATGTAATTTTTTTTCCTTCCATTGCAGTCTTCACCGCAGGTTCTTATATCCTTTGGCAGCTGGCTGGCATTGTTAGCCCCTATAGCTTTGCGTCCCAGAATTTCCTCTGGTTTGCCTTGAGGCAAAAGAAGGATACGGAATTACCCGTATACTTTAAAACCGCTAGTGACCTCCTATAAATAATAAAGAGTCAACTCGAACCGCGCCTACACCATGTAAACGGGTTTCGCCTCATAAACGGTTAAATATTTTATTTATCGCATCGTCACTTCGGTGCTTTATCGTTATGATCGTAAATTCGCTTCATATA
The DNA here is from genome assembly GCA_966250225.1 of uncultured Pseudobdellovibrio sp. Lineage (GTDB taxonomy): Bacteria > Bdellovibrionota > Bdellovibrionia > Bdellovibrionales > Bdellovibrionaceae > Pseudobdellovibrio. The sequence continues at coordinate 260,055 of CBINGM010000001.1, forward strand.
ACGTCCCTCCCAATGAACTAACAACTGACCCAGGTTGACTTGGCCTTACGACCTTTACCCGGCATACGTTAGTAAGCTTACAAAGCTTAGTGATCTTGTATGAATCTAGAATAGCCCGGGTGCGAATTGTATTTCCAATTTTTTTTGATTAATCTCAAAAAAGCATATAAAACGTCTCAAAAAAAGGCCATGATGGCCTTTTTTCGTGTCAACCCGGAGGGACGAGGGCAGGAGCCCGAGTCAAAATAATTTATGGTCGCTTTTAACGCCGTTACAAAACAAGTTGGAACAAAAATTCTGTATTCGAATGGTTCATTTCAAATTAACCCCGGCGATAAAATCGGGCTGGTAGGCCCAAACGGCGCTGGTAAAACGACGATCTTTCGTTTGATCATGGGTGAAGAAACTCCAGATGCGGGAACAATCTCAAAACCTGAGCGTGTGCGTATTGGTTACTTCTCTCAGAATATCGAAAACATGAAAGGCCGTTCAGTGTTAGCCGAAGTGCTTGCATCAGGTGGCTTAGATAAAATCGTTGATCAAATCAAACACTACGAAGAGCGTTTACAAGATCCAAATCTTGGCGAAGACGAGATGATGGACGTTGTAGAAAAATACGGCTTGTTACAAGAACAATTCGAAGCAGTGGGTGGCTACGATGTAGAACCACGAGCGGCCGCGATCTTAGGCGGTCTTGGTTTTTCTAACGAAGATATGCAAATGGATATCGGCCAGTACTCGGGCGGTTGGAAAATGCGTGCTTCGTTAGCGAAGATTTTATTATTACAACCTGATGTATTACTTCTAGATGAGCCGACGAATCACTTAGATGTTGAATCGATCGTATGGCTTGAACAATGGATTAAAGAATTTAAAGGCTCAGTGCTAATGACTTCGCATGATCGTGATTTCATGAATCGTCTTTGTTCAAAAACAATCGAGATCGCCAATAAGCAAGTGACTGTGTACGGCGGAAATTACGATTTCTACGATAAAGAACGCCAGATCAGAAAAGAACAATTGATTGCAGCGGCGAAACGCCAAGAAGATATGTTAGCTAAAGAAGAAGAGTTTATTGCTCGTTTCGCAGCTCGTGCTTCGCATGCGGCGCAAGTTCAATCACGTGTTAAAAAATTAGAAAAAATTGATCGTATCGAAATTCCACCAGAAGATCGCGCGATGGATTTTATCTGGCCAGAACCGCCTCGTGGCGGTGAGGAAGTTGTTAAGTTTGAAAAGCTGAGCAAAACTTATCATTTAGCCGATGGTCGTGATAAAAACGTATTTAACAATGCCACAGCGTTAGTAAAACGTTTAGACCGCGTAGCTGTTGTGGGTGTGAATGGTGCCGGTAAATCGACATTATTAAAAATTATCACTAAGCAAACTGAAGCTTCTTCGGGAACTTGTAATGTAGGGCCATCGATTCAGTTAGGTTACTTTTCTCAGAATAGTTTAGATTTATTAAATCCAAACAACACGATCTTACAAGAAGTTGAACAACGCGTACCGAATGCTTCGATGGGTTCTATTAAATCTTTATTAGGCGCTTTCTTATTCTCTGGCGAAGAAGTCGAGAAAAAGATTTCGATCTTATCGGGTGGTGAAAAATCACGTGTAATTTTAGCGTGTATCTTATCGCAACCAGTGAACTTCTTAGTGCTGGATGAGCCTACGAATCACTTAGATATCAAATCACGTGAAGTTTTACTTAAAGCGATCAAAGAATTTCCAGGAACAGTGATGATGGTATCCCATGACCGTTTCTTCTTACGCGAAATCACAACACGCGTATTTGAAATCGATAAGAACCACTTAACGACTTATGATATGACATACCCTGAGTACGTTGAGCGCGTTCATCATAACTAATTTAAAACTCAAATTTTGAATTGGTTCTTAAAATGCAAAAAGCGAGATAGCTTACGCCATCTCGCTTTTTAAGGCATTACGATCTCCGTCCGAGAAAGGAGATCCGAATGCCGTATTTCACCATCATAATGAAATATCGACAGAAACGAGACAAACTTAAACGGGCTTTAAGTCTAGTGTTAAGAATCCTTGTGATTTTAAACATGCTTATAGATTTGATTAAGAAATTCCCTTACTAGTAAATGCTTTTCAGATCATCTAACGTACGATCTTAAAACATTTAACTAGCGTGCGGAAAACGTGAAGAGCCTTAACGGCTTGATGGTTGTAGGCGCTTAAATTGTCTCTACAAGTTTAGCAGCTAACTCTTGGAAAGTTTTTGCTTCTGTTGAATCAGCGTAGCTTTCCATGATCGGAACTCCTGCTTCAGAGCCTAAAGAAACATTCGGGTTGAATGGAATCTCAACCAATTTTTTAATGCCTTTAGAAGCGATGTAAGAATCCATTTCGCCTTTAGGAAATAACTGCATTTTTTCGCCGTTTACTGGATTTAACATGTAAGCCATGTTTTCAACTAAGCCTGCAATTTTAACTTGTGTACGTTCGAACATATCAATCGCTTTTTTAGCATCGATTAAAGCTACGTTTTGCGGAGTTGATACAATCACAGCGGCATTCACCGGAACTTTTTGAACAACTGATAATTGAACATCGCCAGTGCCTGGTGGAAGATCGATCACTAAGTAATCTAATTCACCCCATTTAACATCGCGAAAGAACTGATCCATGGCTTTAAATAACATCGGGCCACGCCAAACAATTGCAGCACCTTCTTCAGCTAAAAAGCCGATGCTCATTAATTTTAAACCGTAACGTTCGATAGGATTGATTTCTGTGCCGTTAGTAACAGTTGGCTTTTGGTTAATCGCACCCATCATGCGCGGGATTGAAGGGCCATAAATATCAGCATCAAGTAAACCAACTTGACCATATTTTCGTAAAGCTAAAGCTAAGTTAGTTGATACAGTAGACTTACCAACACCGCCTTTTCCTGAGGCAACTACGATGATTTTTTTAACACCGGGAATGGCTGTTTGCTTATCGAATGGATTCATAACGGACGTCCTTAAATTTATTTACAAGTAATGGAAGTAACTTAATAATAAACAAGTGATCAATAGCCAACTGCTTTTATACTTAAACCTGGGAATTGGCCTACTTTTAGTGCTTTATTTCCTTTCAGGCCGCCATAAGCCAAAACAGCCCACACGTTTGAACATGCGCGCCAAAGGTTCGGTCGAAAAAGTGCCGGTGGTTTTAGAGGCTGAGGGTAAACAAGAAGTCGCTGTCTCAGAAGCTGAACCACGTGAGGCGGGGCGGTCTTTAGCAGTGATGTTTATGTATAACGGTCATGATTGGGAAGCTCATGATGTGTTAGGTGTACCGCAAGGGGCATCGATGCATCAGGTAACTATGGTGTATCAGGAGTTAGTTAAAAAATCAGATGCGCGCTCGTTACAATTTTACGAGCACGCGTACGCAGCGATTTCTACTCGGCACCGGAAGCATCGTCTTTAGCTGTAGCAGCAGTTTCAGCTTTAATTTCAGATTTTAAAATTAAAACTTGAGCTTGAGCTAATGATGTTTCTGTTAAGCCTAAAGTGCTTTTCTTTTCGTTATAATCAGTTCTTTCGTTTTCTAAAATACCAGTTTGAATTTCGATTTCAGATAAAACAGCAAAGTGATTTTGTGACCAAGTTGAAGCTTTTAAAGTTTCGATTTCAGTCGTACTGCGGCCATCTTTCATGGCCATTAAAGAATCATACGTGTGAAGTTTTTTAACCTGAAGAACTGAAACTTTAGCAGCGCCTTCATCAGAAATTTCAGCAGTTGCTGATACTGTCGCTGTTTCAGAAGCAGTTACTGTCGCAGAAACCGGAGTTGCTTCAGCGTGCTTATTTGTCATTGGTGGAACCCACTCAAGAACAACCACTTTGCCATCCATTAACATGTAAACTAAACGGTTTTGTGAAAGTAAAAGTTCAGCTTGTTCACGTTTTGCCGGATCTTCGATTTTAGAAACTAGCTGACGTTTAAACGCCATGTTTTCGGGGCTGTCTTGGCGGTCGTCTTTAGTGATATCAGCCAGTTCATTTAACTGAATAACTTCGCCAGAGATTTTTTTGCTTAATTTAGTCGGGCGCTCTTGGGCTTTACCGCAACCAGAAAAGTTCATAACGGCTAACACTGTTAACATCGAAAAAATAATTAGGTTTTTCATATCACACCTTCTTTTTTAAAAAATTAAAATGATAAATCCGTTGAAACACCCACAGTTGATGTTTCTCTATCAAACGTATGTAAGTTATTTTCGTAAGTCGCATCTTTTAAGAATGGAGCCGCGTTGTAGTGGTAAAGTGAAAACGCAAGGGTGTCGTTAACTTCGTAACCGATAGTTTCTTGTAAGAAAAAACCAGAACGAACTACATCTTCATAAGAATAAGATGAAGTAAATTTAAACTTAACGCCTACAGAAACGGGGTTAAAATTATAGCCGGCTTTGACTGTTTGAACGATTTTGTATTCAGTCGCAGGTTCGCCGTTAACACGCGTTGTGTATTTATTTGTATAGTAACCGTAAGCCACTGAGTAAGATAAGCTTAGATCAGGAACGTTTAAATCTTTTGTATCTAAAGCCACAAGTACACCAAGGTTATTAACTAACTCGATTTCACGGTTTTCACGTGATTCTTTTGAAAGCGGAAGTTCAACAGAAGTGTACGGAGAAATTTTAATCGCTGATAATTTCCAGCCTTTGTATAAAAGCGAAACTACGCCGTCAGACCAGTCAGATCCTTCACGAGGTTGGTTTAAGTCATAGCCATAAGATAATTCGGCGCGAATAGAAAAATCATAATATTCAAATTTCGGAGCAAAATATAAACCTAAACCGCGGCCACGAATACCTTCAGAATTTTCTTCGGCATTTTGTTCGTACGATAAACTTACAGCAGCAGAAAGTTTGTAAGGCAATTCTTCAACTTCAACATCAGGATACATTTTCGGAGGCGGCATGATTGTCTGATGATTTTGTTGTTGCTGTACGCGTTTTTTTTTAGTTTGAGTTTGGCCTTGGGCAAAACTGAATTGCGCCATGAATATTACACCAAGAATAGCAACTAGAGTTAAAATCAGATTCCGCTTCATGAGTTTGGAGCTCCTTAGTTAGTTATAACTACGGAATCTGATTGCGAAAAAAGGACCTGTTTATAGCTATTTAACAGGTTTTGGGCAGCTAAACCCGTCAATCTTTTAGACAGCGACTGATTTAGGGCTAACTTGTCAGAGTTTTGTTATTATTTTTTCATTTCAACACTGGTGGCGGTCATCGTGTATTCGACCTTAACTTTGTCGCCAACTTTGGCCTTAGCCATTTCAGAAGTGGCCGAATCAAGTGCGATTTCAAATTTTTCTTTGCCTTTCATAACAACGATTTTTGAATCAGTGATTTCAACCACTTTACCAGTGACTTGATAAGCGTCGGCAAAAAGTGAAGCTGTAATTAAAGATAAAGCCAGAATGAATTTTTTCATAAAAATACTCCTTGGGGTGATTTGGTACAAGACCTTCCAAGGAGTATTCAAAGAGCAATCGTTATGCCTGTTTTTTAAATTATTTTTTCTGTTCTTGGGCTTTGTATTCTTTCAAAGCGGTGTTCATTGATTTTAGGCGTGAAGAAAATGATTCAAGCATTGATGAAGCCCATAGCGGAAGATCATTTAACATAATGTTGTAACCTTCTTCAGAAATTTTCATAAGCTTACAGTCTGTATCGGCCTGGGCAGAAGCAGTGCGGGCACCTTTATCGATTAACGCAAATTCACCGAAAGTTTCACCAGGGTTAAGTTTGGCTAATTCAACTTTTTGGCCCTGTTTATTTTTCGAGAAAATTTTTACGGTACCGGATTCAATAATGTAAAAGTGAGCTTCAATGTCGCCTTCGAAAAAAATAAAATCGCCAGCTTTGAAAGATTCTTTAGTAATCGAGCTCATGATGTACCCCTTGAAGAAGATGTTTTTAAAATAAATCGAAAGCGTAGTGCTTGGCAAAGTTTGATCTACATCTGTTTAGTCAGCACTACGCCTTCTGGCCCTTGGTCAAGGAGTGGCTTTGTTAGAGTCATTTTTCACGGCCGCACTCAAGGCGGCATAGACCCTTTTGTTCTTCGTTTAAACTTGAAAACGGAGTAGCATATTCACTATGGTGTTGTTCAAGATTCTCTTTCCTGTTGCATTAGCTTTTTCTTCTAAACCAAATCCGCATTTTCTTGAGGGTAAAAGCAGTGCTTCGCCGAAGACTGTTTCTGCAATCAAGACAGATATGTCGGCTGCGCATCTGAACAAAAGCCAAATCGATACGATGGAAGATAAATCGTATCAAGAATTCTTAAAAGAAAATAAAGCTTTAGTTGAAGCTTTCTCTGAATTTACGAAAAAAAATCAGAACGTCAATAATGCCATCGATAGCATTAAAAAATGGACGCCGTCTCAGCCGATTTTAAATAATTACAAAGATTATTTTTTATCAACATGGTCGGGTAATTACGAAGATGTCTACAAACACTATTTAGCTCTTAAAAAAGAGAAAAAATTTATTCGTATTCGTTTAGAGCTGATTGTTTTTTTAATCAATTCTCCGGTCGATCAATTAAAGTTTGCCAATGCCGTAGGTTTTATTAAATCAGAATCACGTTCGTTACTTCGCCAGTTACGTGGATCTTCTGAAGGTGAAGTTTTTGAAGAAGAATATTTAAAATGGCTTCAAAGAAATAAATACTTTGATGAGATTTGCCATACTGAGCGTGACCGTTGGATTGCAGAACCGGGTATTGATTTCGTAGAACTTACAACAGCCACTGAAAGATGCCCTGTCACGTTAGATGATTTTTTAACTCGCATGCGCCGTTTGTTGTTTGCCGCTAAAGAATACCAAGCGCTTCGTGAAATCGAATTGTTTTCAGGCTATGCCAAATTGCAAGATTGGGAGCGCACATATGTTCGTGCCGTTTATGATTCAAACCAAGGTGATCCGGTCACAGCTTTTAAAAATTTAGCCAAATACGAAAAAGAACTTTTAGAAACTGATTATAAAGACAATTATTTCTTTATCGCCCAACGTGCCGGTGAATTAGAAAAAGCTGAACAAATCATTGCTAAAATTTTAACGAAAACAAAAGGCAAAGAATACGAAGAGATGCGTTTTCAGCAGGCCTTCTTATTGTACCAAGTTAAAAAGTACACCCAAGCCCACGCGATCTTTGATGAGCTTTATAAAAATCATCCGTACATGAAAAAGAAAAAGCGCCGCAGTCGCCCAACACGTGATTTTGACCAGATCGCTTGGCTTCGCGCTTGGACATTATACCTTGATGGCCAATATCAAAAAGCTTTAGACGCTTTTGAAGCCACAACAAGTTATGCGGTTGATGAAGCCCGTTTAGCGTACTGGATGGCTGATACAAAATTAAAACTTGGTGATGAATCTTCAGCGATTGCGGGATTTAAAAAATTATCAACACCTGTTTTAGATCAAAAAGCTTTTTCATACTACAATCTGCTTGCGTGGTTACGTTATGAAAACGCAAAAAAAGAATATCGTGATAACGGCGTTTTAAAAAGTATCGCGCTCGTAGCTAAGATGAATAAAGGGCCTTTTCCGGTGGCTTCTGAAACACAAAGCTATTCGCAGATTATGGAATCTTACAGTTTCTTAGATCAATCAAACTATGAAACTGATGAAGGCGCTGTACAATTAGCCAATTCGGAAAATGAAGTGATTCAAAATACCGATTCAGCCGGTATCGAAGTTGAAACTGAAAAAGACTTAGCGGCACAAATTAACTGGGCTAAATTTTTAATCTTACAAAATGAACCTGATTTAGCTCGTTGGCATCTGTACGAAATTGAAAAGAAAATTAACTCGCGCAAAAAAGCCGAGCAAATGGCGCAGTTTTATTTAACACAGCAGTTTTACTATCGTGCTTTATCGTTAATGAACCGCTTTTCATCAACTGAAAAAACAGCTCTGCAAGTTAAAGCTGATCCAGTGATGTGGTCATCGCTTTACCCAGAAGCTTATAAAGACAAAGTGTTTCAATACGCTGAAAAAAGAAAAATTGATCCGTATTTAATTTTATCAATCATGCGCGCAGAAACACAGTTTAAATCTGATGCGATTTCTCCGGTAGGTGCTGTAGGCTTAATGCAGTTTATGCCGTACTCAGCGCAAAAAGTGGCTGATATTATGGATCAAAAAATTCAAACTGATCAGTTATTCACACCGGAAAAATCGATTGAGTTTGGCGCCGCGTACTTAAAAAAATTATCTCTGGAAATGGATAACCAAAAACCGTTAGTGGCTGCGGCCTACAACGGTGGCCCGCACAGAGTAAAATCTTGGATTAAAAATCTAGGGCAGTTAGAGTTTGATAAATTTATCGAACATATTCCGTTTGCTGAAACTAGAACTTACGTAAAACGTGTACTTACTTACCGTGCAACTTATGACAAGCTTTACAACAAAGCGATCGAGCACGAAAAGTATTCGTACTTACTAAGCCCGATTCCGATGAAATTAAAAGAGCCGATCTCATTAAAAGAAGAGTGGGAACCGTTCAGATCTGAATTCAGACAAATGCAAAATTAAAGAGCCATTAAGACAGCGCCGGCTGCGATCAGCGCACCGCCAAGGCCTGTCTTCCAGGTGAGTTGTTCACCTAAAAACACTACGGCAAAAATTAAAACCAGCACCACACTTAATTTATCAATCGGAGCCACACGTGATGCTGGCGCCATTTGTAAAGCGCGGTAATAACATAACCACGAAAATCCCGTGGCGATGCCTGATAAAACTAAGAACATTAAACTTTTTGTCGGTAATGATTCTGGCTTAACCCATTCTTGGCGAATGGAAATGATAATTGCACTGGCTACTAACACCACGATCGTACGAATAAATGTGGCAAGATTAGAATTTAATTCAGATACGCCCACCTTACCAAAGATGGCGGTGAGCGCAGCAAAGAAGGCAGATCCGAATGCGAAGAGCTGCCAAGTCATATTACACGTTAAATTTGAAGAATAAGATGTCGCCGTCTTTTACAACGTACTCTTTACCTTCAGAGCGGTATTTACCGGCTTCTTTAACAGCGGCTTCAGATTTTAAAGTGAATAAATCTTCGCAGTGGTAAGCTTCAGCACGGATGAAACCTTTTTCGAAATCAGTGTGAATCACACCAGCTGCTTGCGGAGCTTTGAAACCCGTTTTGATTGTCCAAGCACGCACTTCTTTTTCACCGGCTGTGAAGTAAGTTGCTAGTCCTAATAAAGCGTAAGCTTCGCGGATTAAACGGTTTAAACCTGGCTCTGTAGCGCCTAAAGAATCTAAGAAATCTTTACGCTCTTCAGGAGGTAACTGAGAAATTTCAGCTTCCATCGCAGAACAGATCATGATTGTTTTATTGTTTTCTTCAGCTGCGCGTTTTTCAACGGCGCGTACCCATTCATTTCCACCAGCAGCGAAATCTGTATCAGACACGTTACAAGCGTAAAGAACCGGTTTAGAAGTTAATAAGTGCATTTCACGAGCGTAAGGCGCTTCTAAATCGTTTAGTGTTACTGAACGAGCTGGTTTACCTTGTGCAAGAGCTGCGTGAATTCTTTGAGTTACATCTAGATCCATTTTTACTTTTGGATCATTCGATGTTTTTGCCATCTTCTCGATTTTTTTTAATTTTTTATCGGCGTTATCAAAGTCAGCTAACATTAATTCTGTGTTGATCACATCCATGTCGCGTAACGGATCTACTGAACCAGATACGTGAATAACATTTGGGTCATCAAAACAACGAACAACGTGAACGATAGCATCAGTTTGTTTGATGTGACCTAAGAATTGGTTTCCTAAACCTTCACCTTGTGAAGCGCCTTTTACGATACCGGCGATATCTACGAATTCCATAGTTGTCGGAACTACGCTTTGAGGTTTTACGAAAGCCGTGATTTTATCTAAACGAGGATCTGGAACAGTTACGATACCCACGTTTGGATCGATTGTACAAAACGGGTAGTTGGCTGCTTCAGCTTTTGCTGAAGTTAAAGCGTTGAATAATGTTGATTTACCTACGTTTGGTAATCCTACGATACCGACTTGTAAAGCCATGACTGTCTCCTAACAATATCTAAGGAGCTAACTTAACAGGTCCGTTGAACTTTGTTGAGGCTTTATTTATGCCTTCAAGAATAAAACATTCGATGGCGTCAGAGGCGGTTTCTAAAACCTTATCTAGGTTTGATTGCTCTTCTTTTGTGAAGTTTCCAAGAACGTAGTCTGCCAGAGCGAAATCAGGGTGAGACGGGCGCCCCACGCCTAAACGAAGACGGGCATATTCTTGTGAACCAATAAGTTGTGTAATGCTTTTAACGCCGTTTTGGCCGCCAGCACTGCGATTAAACTGCATTTTGATCGTGCCAAACGGAAAATCAACTTCGTCATGCACCACTAAAAGATGAGCCCGGTCGATTTTGTAAAAGTTCATAATCGATTGAACCGATTCACCTGATAAATTCATATAGGTTTGAGGTTTTACTAAAATGACTTCTTTACCTTCGATTTTAAATTTTTTAGTTAAGGCTTTGTGTTCATCGCGCCAGTCAGCGCCACCTAAAGATTTTAACCAATAGTCAGCGGCCATAAACCCGATATTATGACGGGTCATTGCGTATTTCGATCCGGGATTACCAAGGCATGCGATTAAAAACATGAAAGTACTCTAACTGAAATTTAAAGTTCTAGAAATAAAAAAGGCGATGTTTCCATCGCCTTTTTTAAAATTAAATCTTTTAAGATTATAATTATTTGTCTTCGACAAAATATAATTATTTTTTCGCTGCTGGAGCTTTTGCGTCTGCTGCTTTCGCGCCGGCTGCCGGAGCTGCTGCACCCGCTGCTGGAGCTGCCGCTGCTGCTGGAGTAGCTGCAACTTCTTCTTCTTGTTCAACAACTGCTGCGATTGTAACTTCTGGACGAGAAATTAATTTAACACCTGCAGGCATTGTTAACTCAGAAGCGTGTAATGATTCGCCAACGCCTAAGTTAGTTACGTCTAAAGTTAAGAATTCAGGGATTGCTGTTGGTAAACACTCAACCTCTACTGAACGCATAACGATATTTAATAAACCACCTTCAGAAAGACCGATCGCTTTACCTTCGATTTTGATCTCTACAGATACGCGAACTGCTTTGTTTAAGTCTAAAGCGAAGAAATCTACGTGCTCAGGTTTACGAGAAAGTGGATTTACTTGTACTGATTTGATTAAGGCTACTTTGCCGTTTAATTTTGAATCAGAAGATTTTAAGTTTAATAAAGCATTCTCGTAAGCACGAGTGTTGTACTTTAAGATATCGTTTACGTGTACAGAAACGTTTTGGTTTTCGATAGCTCCGTAGATGATACCTGGAACCATTTTGTTAACGCGTAAACCACGAGAGTTAGCGCGACCTTTTTCACGAACTTCAACATTAAGTTCAATTCTTTGTTTTGACATTGTTTTTTCCTTTTACCACTTACTCATTCGGCGTAATTGCCGTACTCATCGGTGGGATTGTTTTGCGTGTCTTATGACACTTAATTTTTTAATCAAATAGCGAGCTTACTGAATCATGGTCATGAATTCTTCTAATCGCTTCGCCTAAAACTCCGGCCACCGAGATGACCTGAATTTTACCGCATTTTTTTGCAGCTTCTGATAAAGGAATTGTGTCGGTCACAAAAACTTTTTCAATCGGGCTTTCAATTAAACGGCTGATCGCCGGGCCTGAAAATACCGCATGAGTTGCAAGAGCGAACACCTGTTTTGCCCCATTCTTAAGTAGGCTGTCAACAGCTTGTGTTAACGTTCCGGCCGTATCGATCATATCATCTACGATCACAGCGGTTTTACCAGTCACATCACCGATTAAGTGCATGGCTTTAGCCTCGCCCGGAGCAGTTCTGCGCTTATCGATAATGGCTAAGCTCGAACCAATTCGTTTTGAGAACGCACGGGCACGTTCTACGCCCCCAGCATCTGGAGAAACCGTTACAAATTCTTCGCCTTCGCCATGGGCTTCTTTAAAAGCGCGGGCTAGGGTAGGAACCCCGAATAAGTGATCGAACGGGCAGTTAAAAAAGCCTTGAATTTGAGCAGCATGAAGATCCACCGAAACGACTCGGTTAGCGCCCGCTGTGGTGATTAAGTCAGCCATACATTTTGCTGTGATCGGTGCGCGAGGTGCTACTTTACGATCTTGTCTTGCATAACCGTAGTACGGAATCACCGCTGTGATAGAAGCGGCCGAGGCGCGCTTAAGGGCATCAAGAATAATAAATAATTCCATGTAACTTTGATTCACTGGCGGGCAGGTACTTTGAATAACGTACACATCTTTTCCGCGCACTGATTCGTGAATCTCAACTTGAATTTCGCCGTCGTTAAAGCTTGTGACTTTACTTTCGCCAAGCGGAATTCCTAAAATATCGCAGACCTGTTTTGCGAGCTGCGTGTTTGTGTTACCAGCGAACACTTTAAAATTTTTTGCATCTGTCATTTTCATCCCCCTATGACGATTTGCAGTTACGTTGTTGGTAGAACCGAGTTTAGTTTTTCTAAGAACTGGTTCAGTGCTTGAGCTCTGTGTGAGTGCTGGATCTTATAACCGGGACCCAATTCAGCCAGAGTTTTAGTTTCATTATCAGGAACAAATACCGGATCATACCCAAAGCCCATTTGACCAACAGCTTTTGAAGCGATTGTGCCTTTCATCGTGCCTTCGAAGATCCATTCTTGATTGTCTGGAGTAATCACCACTGTAACGCATTTAAATTGCGCCGTACGTGGAGAGACATTTCTAATTTGCATCATCTTTAAAAGTTTAGCGACGTTTTCAGAATCAGCAGCTTTTGGGCCTGCGTATCTTGCTGAATGAACGCCCGGAAGATTATTTAATCCCACAACTTCAAGACCTGCGTCTTCGCCTAACACCCACGCGTTTGGTTTTACCGCTTTTAAAGTTTTAGCTTTGATGCGAGCGTTGTCTAAAAAAGTTTGGCCATCTTCAGGACGGGCCGTGAAGCCTTTGATTTCGCCTTGATGAAAAATTTGAATATCAGGCACAGCTCGTAAAGCCATTCTGTATTCTTCAAGTTTACCTTTATTGCCTGTGGCGATCCAAAGTTCCATGTGCGTTGTCTTTCTTGTGTCTTAAGCTAGTTGAAAATATTCGCCGACGATTTTTTGTTGGTACTGAAATAATTCTTTGCAGCCGTGTTCAGCGATGGTCATCATTTCAAATAATTGCTGGCGAGAGAATGTGCCTTCTTCGGCCGTGCCTTGAACTTCGACGAAATCATTTTTGTTCGTCATCACAAAGTTCATGTCGGTTCCGATTTCAGAATCTTCGTCGTAATTTAAATCTAAAATTGGAATTAAAGTATTATTCGCATCTTCGAATAAACCTACAGAGATAGCGGCCACATAATGTTTTAAGGGGTTAGCTTTGATTTCGCCAAGTGCTTGTAATTTTTTGCACGCTAAAGCTAAAGCCACAAATCCACCAGTGACAGCTGCCGTGCGAGTGCCGCCGTCAGCATTGATCACATCACAGTCGATGATGATTTGTTTTTCGCCTAATAATTTTAAATCAACGCATGAACGTAAAGAGCGGCCCACTAATCTTGAAATTTCTTGTGTGCGTCCGCCGCTGGCTGTTTTTTCACGTTTCATACGTGTGTGCGTTGAACGTGGTAACATTCCGTATTCAGCTGTGACCCATCCAGAACCTGTTCCCACTAACCATTGCGGAGCTTTGGCTTCGTAAGTGGCCGTGCAAAGAACTCGTGTGTTGCCGAATTCAACTAAAGCTGAACCTTCTGCGTAATCAGAAACACCCGGAGTGATTTTGATATGGCGAAGTTGGTTGTGAAGACGTTTATCGGCGCGAACGAAGTTTTGTGATGGATTTGTCATGCCCAATATATCACTAAATTGCAGAGTGAAAGTCACTCGTAAAAAGTAGGTTTTCTACTGCGCCAAAACTTGCAAATTTTTGAAGTCGTAAATGGTTTTGGCGATGGTTTCAGCAATCTCTTGCTGACGCTCATCAGTAAGTAGGAGTTTGGCTTCGCTTAAGTTAGAAATGTAGCCAATTTCAATTAAGGCTGAGGGCATCGAGGTCTTTTCGATCACGAAAAAAGGAGCCCGTTTGATCACGGTCTTTTCGTCAACGCGCCAAGCTTTAATCTGGTTTTGTAAAAGCTGGTTGAATTTTAGACTTTGTCTAACCTGGCCAAAGCTTGTGAGATCGCCAACAATTCTTTTAACAGCGGTGCTGGCTTCAATCTCAGGCAATTTGGTCGCATAAATGCCTTTTTTAAAATAGAATTCCATGCCGGTAACATAGCTGGCTTGTGAGCTATTAGCGTGAAGACTGATAAAAAGATCAGCCTTTTTTTGTTCCGCTAAGCGCACGCGATTTTCTAACGATAAACTTTTATCTGTTTCACGTGTTAAAATGACTTCGATGTTCTGCGAAAATTCGCCCTGAATTAACGACTGCATCTTTTGCGCAACTTTAAGAGTGATATCTGACTCTTTAAAAATGCCGCGCACAGCTCCGGCATCAACACCGCCATGCCCTGGATCAATCACTAACACAAAGGGTTTTGCCGGAAGCTGAGCCCACGTTGTCAGAGATGAAAAAATAAAAATTAGACTTAGTAAAGTCTGTCGCATTTTTTAATTTAAGCATTGATTGGGGTGAAAGAGAAAAAAAAAGACGGCCAGGTAAGGGGGGGTGCCTAGCCGCCATGGGGGGTACTTCTATCTAGAGCAAGAGATTGACCAAGCTTATAAGCATTGTATGCGTTTTGAGCTGTCAATGGGCTGGACAGTGACGCGAAAGGGTTGTCAGGGTTTGTTCCACCCCTGTGGCAAAACGGGAAAACGGGCGAAATGAGCGCCTAGCTAATCCTGTCGCAAGGCTGGTTTACCAATTGCTATTTTGATACGTATGCAGTTAGTCGCAAAAGATACATTTACCGAGATAAAAAATCGTTTAGTGTCGGCGGTTTCAAACGCCGGCAAGCACGATATTTTTGTGATGTCGTCTTCGCTGGCGTACACAACAGCCTTGGCGCTGGCTCCTTTTATGTTAATCATTTTAGCTTTCGCTTCACTTTTGTCTCCTGATTTACAGCAGAATATTTATGAAGGATTAACGACCGCTGTCGGAGAAAAAATTGCTTCAACAATTTTAGCGATGATTGAAAGTGCAGATAAAAATCCGAAACTTTCAGGAATTTCAGGAATCATAGGGGTTGCCGTTCTGGCTGTTTCAGCGTCGGCCATTTTTACACAGCTAAAAATCGCGTTAGATAAAATTAACGAACATGCATTAAGACAACAAGAGAGTGGTGTTTGGAATTTCGTAAAGAGCAAACTTTTTTCGGTTGGTTTGGTTTTTGGTTTTGCTTTTTTATCGGTGGCTTCGTTAATTTTTACGATGGTCATTGCCATTTTTTATCCGGATGGCGTGGGATTTTTATGGAGCTTAGTTTCTTTTGCTGTGAACTTTGCGGCTTTCACTTTGGTTTTTGCGATGATTTATCGTTTCGTTCCGACCGACCGGGCTTCATTTAAAAGCTGTTGGATTTCAGGAGCGATAAGTACGGCGTTTTATTTAGTGGGTAAACAGCTTATCGGATTATATCTGGGGCGTGCAGGACTTGAGTCCTCATACGGGGCAGCAGGTTCTTTGATCGTCTTACTGGTGTGGGTTTATTACACTGCCTTAACCTTGCTTTTCAGTTATGAATTTACCCGCGATGTCGTCTTCAAAAAGGATCTTACCGCAGAAGAAACATAATGTTTGTTTTGCTATCTGGACTTAAGTGAATAAATCGAATCTGGAAGTACTCAATTTCACTCGAGTATTGCTAATATAAAAGTTAGAAAAAATTCGAGTTTTAAGGGGTAGTTATGTTCTCGGTACAAAAGTTAGTTTTAGTAATTGCATTAGTATTCATGTTTCAAAATGTTCACGCAGCAGATGCAACTGATGCGCAAATTCAGGCTGAAGAAGCGATCGGTGATGCTGCCGAAGCCAAAGTAAACGCTGCCGAAGCGAAAAAACGTGCCGAAGATGAAAAGAAAAAACACGAACAGGCATTAAGCGAAGCTAAAAAAGCTTTAGAAAAAGCCCGTGGTGCTGAAGCTGAATCTAAAAAAGCTCAGGCGCAGTACGAAAAAGAATTAGCACAAATGAAATTCGAAATGGCAGAAGCTGAAAAACAGCAAGCTCAATCAGCAAAACAACAAGCTGACTTAGAAGCTAAAACAAAAGCCTTCGGCGAAAAAATCGAAGCTTTAAAAAAGCAAGCCGCTGACTCAAGAGAAAAAACAAAACAAGCGCAAGCTGCAGCGAAAGATGCTGAAACTCAGTGGAAAAACACTGAAAAAGAAACATCTAAGGCTCAAGAAGATCTAGCTAAAGCGATCAAAGAAACAGCTGAGCAGCAAAATGAACAACGTACCTTACAGCAAAATTTAGTAAAAGCTCAGGCGCAAACACAAAAAGCCCAAGCCGAATTAAAAATGAACGAAGCTAAATTAGCTCAGGAAAAATCTAAAACTGAAGCCGAGAAAAAGAAAAACGAAGCTGAATTAGCAAAACATAAAACATTAATTGATGCTTCAACGGCAAATGTTAAAAAATTAGAAGAAGACGCTAAAAAAACTGATGCTGAAGCTAAAGAACTTCAAAAGAATTTAGAAGCTGAAAAAGCAAAATTTGCAGAAGTGCGCAAACAAGAAGAAAAACTAAAAGAGCAGGCGTTAAAAGCACGTGCTGAACTTGAAAAAACAAAATCAGCTTTCGCTAAAGACACCGCTCAGTTTAACAACGAATCAAGCCAGCTTAAAAAATCGCAAGCTGCATTAGAAGCTGAAGTAAAAAAAGCTGAAGCTGATATCGCTCAAATGAAAAAAGACTCTGAAAAATACAAAACAGAGCGCGAAGCTTTAGCGGCAGCGGTTGAAAAATACAAAGCCCAAGCTGAAGAATTAAAAGTTAAAGCTGAAACTGAGAAAGCAAATGCTGAAGCCGAAAAAATGAAATTAGAAGCTGAAAATATCAAAGCTAATACGGCTGGGTATGATCCTTCTAAAGCTCCGGCACCAGCTAAGAAAAAGAAAAAATAATAATACGGCATCAAGGGGAGTACACTTATGTGGGCTTTACATAACTCTTTAAAAGGTTGGACATTATATTCATTAACTGAGCGTGAAGTTCAGTTATTGATTAATACATTGTCTTCAAATGAAATTAAGTTAGTTAAAGTCTGCAAAAAAACCGATAGAGAGTGGCATAGAATTTCAAGAGAAGACTTTCCTGAATTGTATGCGCCGGCAGGTAAGTTTGAAGAAGGTTACCCGGCTTTAAACAGCGATGCTCCCGTAGAAAGCACAGATACTGATTATTTCGTCGTTAAAACAAAAAAAGTAATGCACCCAAGACTTCATGACCGCATTGAAAAACAATTCAATGCAACAGTGTTAGGCCAAACAAATAACTTCGATACAACAACCATCGACTTATCTGAAGGTGGCATTCAATTTAATGATATCATTCCAGACTGGGTTTCAGGTTACTTCATCGTACGCATTGCCGATGGCAGCCAAGTTTACCAAGTCATGTGTTCTTTAGTCGAAGATCAAAAAGAAAAAAAGCGCGTTCAAGTCATGTCTGAAGAATCAGACCCACAGTTTTTAAAGTATAGAAACTGGCTAGATAGTTTACGCGGCTAAACCTGTTCACACGAATAAAAATAAATAAAATACTCTAAAAACGAGTTCGGATTGGCGCGAGTTTGCGAACGCAAACTCGTGACAACTCGTCATGTCTGAGGCTTTTAGAGTATTTTATTTATTTTTATGGGTTCGAAGCAGATTTAACGTTTTCCATGATTAGTGTTCTTGTTGGGAATGCGAAATCTAATTTGGCAGCTTGGGCTAAGCGCACGATATCTAATAAATATTTTTGTAAGATTAAAGCTTCTGATTCATGCGGTTGTACGATGAAGTGAAAGTTCACTAAAATATTTTGTGAGCTGTCGGCTAATTCGTGGAATTGCACGGCGACTCTGTCTTGTTGCACTCTTGGATCTTGTTTTAAGTGGTAACGAACTTGTTCGCTGAATTGGTCGATCTGTTCTGGGCTTGCGTTGTAAGTAAAGCCTAACACGTGACGGAATCTGCAAACTCCGCGGCGTTCAGTGATGTTATCTACTTTTTCTTTTGCTACCGTTGAATTTGGTAATGTAACTAAAGTGTTTGTTAAAGATCTGATGCGTGTTGAGCGAAAGCCAACTTCTTGAACGATACCTTCAACATCTTGAATTTTTACGTGATCGCCCACGCGAAACGGTGAATCTAATAAAATAGTCACTGTTCCGAAAAAGTTTGCCACTGTGTCTTGGGCAGCGAAAGCTAAAGCCACGCCCCCTAATCCAAGACCGGCTAAGATGGCTGATACGTTGACCCCGAAATTTTGTAAGATCACTAAAGAACCGATGATAACAACCATCGTCTTTAACATTTTTGTAGCTAGGGGAGCTAATTGATCGCCGATTTGTGTTTGTCTTTTTTTAGCTAGATGATCGATTAATAATCCCGATGCATCGGCAGCGAAGTACGCTAAACGTACAACGTGTAGACCTAAAGTGACTTTTAGTAGGACTAATAAATATTTTTCAAAGTTCGGTGGTAACTCTAAGTTCTCTACTAAAGCCATACCGATTAACGCTGCTAAAATCCAGCTTAGGCCGCGTTCGATATTTTGTTGTAAGAAATAAGAAATAAAAGTGCGTTCTTCAGGTAAATTAATTCTTTTTTTAATTTTATATAAAAGAATGCGAACGAATTTATTCATAAAAAGAACAAATAACGTGGCTGCAGCTAAGGCTAACCATTTCCAGTTAGCCATCACGATAATTTGATGATTTAGAATTTCTTGCATTTCAGACGAGATAAAGCTCGCTGATGTGTGTAAAATATTATCTTCCATAAATAAGCACCAATAATCCTAGAACAATACGATAAAAACCAAACCACTTAAACCCATGGCGCGAAACAAAAGCGATGAAACCTTTAATCGCAAGCCATGCAAAAATAAAAGATAAAATAATTCCCACAATTAAATGTGGGGCGTTTGTAGCATCTATAATGTGGCGGATTTTCCAAGCTTTATATAATGTCGCCGCCGTTAATGTTGGAACCGCTAAGAAAAATGAAAATTCAGCGGCCGCAGTTTTTTCGTAACGTAAAGTTTGCGCCCCTAAGATTGTAGCTCCTGAACGTGAAACTCCTGGAATTAAAGCGATACATTGAATTAAGCCGATTTTAATCGAATCGATCACTGAAATATGGTGTTTGCCTTGTGTCGGTTTAATGTACATATCAGCTAAAACGAAAATAATACCGCCGATCACTAACGACCAGGCGACAATCACCGTGCTATCAAGCCATTGATCAATCACATCTTTTAATAAAAATCCTGCAATCAAAACGGGGAATGAACCAAACGCGATTTTTTTATAGAACTCGATATCCACTTTTAAAAAACGTTTCCAGTACATTACAACCACTGCCATGATGGCGCCGAATTGAATGATAATCTGAAACGCTTTTAAGAAATCATCTGAAGTTAATCCTAAAAAATGTGAAGTTAAAATAAGATGACCTGTAGAACTGATCGGTAAAAATTCTGTAAGGCCTTCGACGAGTGCTAGTATGACGACGTGTAGATATGACATATATATAGAGTGTGTTGCGCGTTGCCGTGATACCTCAACCTTGGTCTAGCTGCGTTAGTTTTATTTTTTTTTAAATATTTCTTGTTTTAAGGGTCCAGCGGGATACGATCTTTCAAAGAAAAAATGGTTCCAAGTTGGAACTTTGGGCTTTTGCTCAATAATATTTCACCAAGGAGAGGGAAATGAGAACTAAACTTACAGCACTAGTGTTGTTAGTAGCTTCAGTAGGTCTTTCAGTTTCAGCAAACGCTGGCGAATACCTAGTAAAGTATAAAAATGAAAAAGCTGTGAACAATATCGTGTTCATGCAAAACGAATCAAACGGTCTTGCAGTTAAATCAATGCACAAACCGGGTAAACTTTTAAAAGTAAGCATCAACGAATTCCAAAAAGTTCGTGTATTAGCTGAAATCTTAAGAGACAAAAACGTTGAGTACGTTGTACCTAACTTCAAAATCAAAGCTTTCTCAGCTCCTGTAGATGTTCTTGGTTTAAAAGAGCAATACGCTTTAGCAAAAGTTAATGCCCCACAAGCTTGGGCAAAGGCTGGTAACAAAGGTAAAAAATCTATCACTGTTGCAGTTATCGATACTGGTATCGACTACAACCACTCGGCTTTAGCTCCGAACATGGTTAAAGGTTTCGACTTCCGTGATAACGATGCTGATCCAATGGATTTAACTGGCGCGCAAAATCCAGGTCACGGTACTCACTGCGGTGGTATCATCGGTGCTACTGGTTTAGTTGATGGCGGTATCCAAGGTATTTCTCCAGAAGTACAATTAATGCCAATCCGTTTCTTAGGTGCTGACGGTTCTGGTGATTTAGATAACGGTATTAAATCTATCGACTACGCTATTGAAAAAGGCGTTCAAGTGATTTCTGCTTCTTGGGGTGCTGCGGTTCCTACAGCTGAAGCTCAACCACTTATCGAAGCTGTTAAACGTGCTGATGCTGCTGGAATTATCTTCGTAGCTGCTGCTGCGAATGATGGTAAAAACAACGATACAACTGCTATGTATCCAACAAACGCGAACACTCCAAACATGATCGCGGTTGCTGCATCTAACGCAAACGACACTAAACCTTACTGGTCAAACTACGGTAAAGCGATGGTTTCTATCGCAGCTCCTGGTGATGCTATCATGTCTACTTTACCTGGTAACAAGTACGGTAACTTATCTGGTACATCAATGGCGACTCCGCTAGTAGCTGGTTTAGTAGCTTTCTTAAAAGCTCAAGACCCTTCATTAACTGGTGCTGAGATCCGTTCATTAATGCAAACAACTGGTGCGAAAGTACAAATCGAGACTGCGTGTAACTGCCGTATCGATGCTTTAGCTTCTGTAGATGCTTTATTAGCGAAAAAATCTTGGATGGTTCCAGCTGCTGCGACTTTAGCAGTAGATGCTACTCAACAATTCGCAATGAAAAACGCTCAGGGCGCTGTTAAGTTTGAATCTTCTGATGCAAACATCGCAACTATCGATGAGTCAGGCTTATTAACTGCTAAAGCTCAAGGTACTGTAACGATCAAAGCTACTGATGCTGCTGGTAACTCGGTTTCATCTTTAGACATCAACGTTGGTGCGACTCAATCTTCTAACCCAGGTAACCCTGGCGATGGCGAATGTCCACTTGGCGATCCAATGATGTGTCAAATCATGTGCGGTATCATGCCTGAATTACCGTTCTGCCAATAGTCTTGAGTTAACACAAAAGACTTTGTCTTAGCGAAAAGCCGGTTTTTACAACCGGCTTTTTCTTTTTGTGCGTTTGCATTTTTATGCATTTGCATGGGTATGCAGATCTTTGCATACGAGTCTCGATCTTAATAAAATCCTAAAAAATCTGTAGTGCATTCGCTCTAACTTTACTATCCTGATCTTGTTTACGTGAATAAACGAAAACATCAGGGGAAAATTAAAATGAAGAATCATATTGCAAGGATAGTTATCCTAGCTTTTGTCTTTGTGCACTTTGGCTGCGCGGATAATTCAAGTTCGCAACAACCCATTGACGATATTCCAGAATATTCTGATCTAAGCGAATTGACCGACGAAAATTATATTTCTGTTGAGCAAATCGAACAGATGCAAAACTCTGACGATGCAACAATGGATATCGAAGATCAAATCGAGTTGATGAGTAAGAAAGATAAAATTCTTATCGTCGGTGACAGCTGGGCGTCGTTTCCGTGTGTTTATAATTCAATGGGTAAGATGATTCGTGATGTAGATGCAAACCTTGTTGAAGACAATCGTTGTTTGCGCACGACAAAACTTGGTGTGGCCGGTTTTGAGTGGATCGGGTCAAAGCAAGATCTTCGCGTAATTAAATATTTAAAAGAGACTCCGCGCTTAAAATATATTTATCTTTCAATGGGCGGAAACGACATGATGGCGGTGTGGAATAAAGATTCAACACCTGAACAAGAGCTGGAAATTTATAAATCAACAGCAGCCACTGTTAAAAAAATCATGGATCGCTATTTAGAAATTCGCCCGGATTTGAAAATTATTTTAACCGGTTATGATTTTCCGAATTTTACACCAAATCATAAAATCGGGTTGTACAGAAAAATTTTTGAAAGAATGAGAAGCCCAACACCTGAAAGATTAAACCCAGCGCTGGCGGGTCTTTGTAAGCACTTAGCGCGTTTAGCTGATGGAAAAAATATTTTCTACATCCAGCATTTGGGAATTTCTCAGTATTACGATGGAAATCCAGAGAAGGGGTTAGCACCTCTTAAAACTATGCCGCCAGAGCAAATTTCGCCAATGTCTGACCCGACAATCATCGGGGGAGATATCAGACTTCCGAGCAGTAAAAAAAGTATGATCAACTGGTTATTTTTAATTCGCGATGCTTTTCACCTAAACACAAGAATGTATAGAAAAGTTATGCACCACACGTATTACAATCTGTTGTCGCATGTGATTGAGCCTGATGATAAAACTCTGTCAAAGAATTACCAGAATTAAACGAAAGGCCAGCTTAGCAGCTGGCCTTTTTGTTTTTAAGTCGCGCACGATGATTCAAAAAAATAATGTCTTAGTCTGAGATTTTATCTCTGAAAAACCTTTAGAAAACGATAATTTACGCCGATTAGTATGACGTGAATCACTCACGTTGGCGGAACACAGAAACACTAATTTTTATTTTTGCATTTATTTTACTAAATGCGATGTCTGTTTTTGCAGGTCCTTCACGCACAACGTATCAAGCTAAAATCGTAAAACCAGATGGATACCCTCTTGAAGCGGCTACCGTAAATTTTAAATTTACCATTCTTGATCCGGCGGGCAGTTGTATTCTTTATTCTGAAACTTATTCTTCAGTGAATATGTCAGGCACAGGCGGTTTGATTTCGTTTGCTTTAGGATCCGGTGTAAAAACTTATCCAGCTTCAGCAACAACATTTGAACAAGTTTTTTCAAACATCACACCAAGCTTATCGTGTGATGCAGGCGGGCCTGGTAACTATGTGCCTGGTGCTAATGATAATCGTAAAATCGTGATGCAATTTCATGATGGTAACGGCTGGCAAACTTTACCTGCGATGAGTATCAACGCGGTTCCGTATGCGATGTATGCTAACGATGCGCAAAAGTTAGATGGCAAAGTGGCCTCTGATTTCGTGCAAGTTTCAACTTTAGCAAACTGCGGAGTCAGTGAAGCTTTAAGATACAACGGCGCAACTTTTTCTTGCGTAGCTATAGATACAGGAGCCGGCGTTACTTCTGGTTCAGTAACTACGGCGTTAGGTTATACACCGGCTGATGGTGCAAGTGTGACAGCCCTTTCTTCATCACTGGCTACAACGAATTCAAATGTTTCGGCCGTTTCTTCAAGTGTTAGTTCACTTTCTGGAAATTTAGCTTCAGTGTCTGCTGCGGTAAGTGCTGTGGCTTCAGATGTGTTTGCGGTTTCATCGACGGTGTCTTCGCTTTCAACAACAGTTTCAAATTTAACGTCGACTGTTTCTGGAATTTCAAACACTGTTTCAGGATTATCAGCTTCGATGTCAGCGTTAGTTTCGTCACAATGGGAAGCTAACGGCGATAAAATTTCGTATAATTCTGGTTTTGTCGGAATCGGAACGAGCTCTCCGATGTCGGCTTTAGAGTTAGTGAGTTCGACGGCTTCTATTCATGTGAACTTACAAGGTGCAGATAATGCCGGGGCATCCGTTCGTTATTTTTCAAAACGTGGTGCTGCGAACGAAACTTTAGGAAGCTCAAATCCAAGTGCAAATAATAAAGGTTGGTCGGTAGGATCAATCGGTGATCAAAACGCGGCAACAACGCGTAGAAATAATTTTGAAGCTTCATACTGGAATGGCACGGCATGGAGTGTGCCGTTTGTGATTACCGCTTCTGGTTCAGTGGGTATCGGTGGTGCAACAGTTCCGGTGACTAAATTAGAAGTATCAGGTGGTTTACGTATCAGCATGGAATCAGCAAGTTGTGCAGCAGCTCTTGCGGGTACTCTACGTTATAATTCGGGAACCGTTGAATACTGTAACGGAACATCATGGTTACCATTCGGTGTAGCCGGTGCCGGTATTACGAGTGTAAATGGTTCAACTTCTGGATCGCAAACATTCGCGACGGGCATCACAGGAACAGTTTTTAATATTTCTACAGTGAATGGTGTGCACACATTTAATATTCCGTTAGCAGCATCAAGTTCTGTAACTGCGGGTTTATTATCAAATACAGATTATTTAACTTTCACGAATAAATTAAATGCCACATCAGCAGCGGTGGCATCAGCTTTAGGTTACACACCATTAGATAGTTCTGTTTCTGGAACTTACATGGTGAAAGCCAATAACTTATCTGACTTAGCATCAGCGACTGTGGCGCGTACTAATTTAGGTTTAGGAAGTTTAGCGACATTAAATTATTTAGATTTAGGTTCAGCATTTGCTTCTGGAACTTTATCAATAGCACGACTTCCGGCATTTTCTGGTGATGCTTCATCATCAGCGGGATCTAACGTCTTAACGTTAGCGTCTGTAGGTGCCGGTGTTACATCGGGTACGCAGTACACGAAAGTAACTGTTGATGGTAAAGGTCGTGTGATTAGTGGCGCGCAACTTTCTGTAAGCGATGTAACAACAGCTTTAGGATACACTCCGGCAAGTGCTTCAGCTTCAACACAATGGACAACATCAGGTTCAGCAATTTTCTACAACACAGGTGGTGTAGGTGTTGGAACGGCAAATCCAACAGCTTTATTTGATGTTTACGGAGCTTCAGCAACGATCGCCATTGGTTCAAGCACAAGCCGCCAATTACGTCTTAATGGTAAAGACAGTGCAGGAACGTCTCCGATTCTTGATTATTATGCGGCAGCAAGTAATCCGTTTGTGATCGCAACAACGATTAACAACAACCATATTGCTTTAATGCCAAATGGATCAGGCAATGTCGGAATTGCTACTTCGTCACCGACAGAACGTTTATCAGTAGCCGGTAACATGAATCTTATCAATGGTGGAGCTAACGTTGATCGTTATGTGAACGTAGCGACAAATGGTGGTAACGAAAAATCGTTTATCCGTTTTGATCAAACTGCTGTTGGCGGAGTTGGTCGTTATTGGGATATCGGATCGATCAGTAAAAACAACATTTATGATTTAGGTTTTGAGGCCAGCGGCACACGTCGTATGACCATAACTTTTGCTGGTAACGTAGGGGTTGGTACATCAGCTCCAGTAACTAAGTTAGATGTGGCGGGTGGTTTAAAAATCAGTATGGAAGCGGCCACTTGTGCTGCAAGCTATGCGGGTACATTACGCTATAACTCAGGCAATGTTGAATACTGTAATGGTTCAACTTGGACAGCTTTTGGGGCTGCAACTGTGGGTTTAACGTCATTAAATGGTTCAGCTTCGCAAACACAAAATTTTGCAAATGGTGTTTCAGGTAATGCGCCAGCTTTCGTAACAGCCAACGGAGTTCATACATTAAATATTCCGTTAGCATCGGCTGCAGGATCTGTGACTGCTGGTCTTATTTCAAACGCAGATTACGTCAACTTTAGTAATAAAATTACTTCTTCAGCGGCATCAATTGCCGAAGTGTTAGGTTATACGCCAGCCAGTGCTTCGGCTTTAGCAAATTATGCAGTTAGAGCGAATAACTTATCTGATTTAACTTCTTCGGCAACAGCACGTACGAATTTAGGTTTAGGTACATTTGCAACAGCAAGCACCATTGATTTAGGTAGTGCAAGTGCCACAGGTATTCTTGCTGATGCCAGATTAGCCAATCAAAGTGGTGTTACGTCTGGTACGCAATACACGAAAGTGACTGTTGATGGCAAAGGCCGCGTAATTAGTGGTGCGCAACTTTCGGTTGGCGATGTTACAACAGCTTTAGGTTATACACCGGCAAGTGCTTCAGCGGCTACTCAATGGACAACATCAGGATCAGCTATTTATTACAATACCGGCAATGTGGGGATTGGTACGGCAAATCCACAAGTGCCAAATCATTTTTATAAAACGACAACGATGGGCTCAGTGGGTTCATTGAATTTAAATAATTCTATTGTTCGCATTCAGGAATCAACAAGTACGACAATGAATATTGACGGTAATACAATTGCTACTGATGACGATCTTTACTTAGGAACAAAAAATGCCAACACAATTCAACTTTTCACAAGTGACACAACTCGTGTAGTTATCGGCAGCACGGGTAATGTGGGTATCGGTGTAAATTCAGCTTCTGCGAAATTACATTTGGTTTCTGGTTCTACAACAGTAGCGCCATTAAAATTTACATCGGGTGCCTTAACATCGGCGGCGCAAGCCGGTGCCGTTGAGTATGATGGTGCTAATTTATATTTTACCGATGGCACAAACACACGCCGTGCTTTAACAACAGGTACGTCTTCAGGTTCGATTGATAATGCTTCAACAATTAATTCAACAGGAAACATCACGATGGTTCCTGCGGGATCAGTTGTTGTCTCATCAACAGTGGCTTCAACAAATTCAAGCACAGGAGCTTTAATCGTTGGTGGCGGTGTAGGTGTTGCTGGCAACATTTTCGCTTCAGGAACAATTACCACTTCATCAAATATTCAAGGTTCAGTTCTTACAGCGACAACATCAACGGTTACACCTTATGTTTATGGATCAACAGCATCTGGTGGATCACTTTATTTAGAACCAACAACTCATGCGACAAAAGGAAATGTGTTATTAGCATCGACTGGTGGTAAGGTCGGAGTTGGTAACGGTACGCCAGCTTATAAATTAGAAATTTTTGGTACTTCAACAATCGCCGATCGCACAATCGGTATTAATGGGATTCCAGTTGCGTACTTGCCGGATCAAGCTCTGTACGCTGGATCACTCGCTGTTGGTAATGGTTTAAGATTACAGGCTAGTGCAGGTGGCACTACAGGGCAATTCAACACAGCTGTGGGTATAGGTGCAGGCGTTTCAAATACTACAGGAGCCGCGCAAACTGCTGTGGGTTATTTAGCTTTAGCTGCCAATACGACGGGGGTAGCGAACTCGGCATTGGGTACTCAAGCACTTATGGCAAATACAACAGGCGCTTACAATAATGCCATTGGATATAATAGCTTAGCTGCGAACACGACGGGTACAGATAACAATGCTGTCGGTAAGTATGCGATGATGAACAATACAACGGGTAGTAATAATGTAGCTATTGGTACGTCGGCTTTACAATATAACGTGGGTAAAAGAGAATCTACAGCCATTGGTTATAATGCTATGGGGTTAGCAGATTCAACGACAGCTACAACTATCACTTATAATACAGCCATCGGTGCTTACGCATTATTAGGAAGTGGATCATCTGCAGCTAATACCGGAACAATGAATACGGCGCTAGGACACTCAGCTTTAAAAAATCTAAGTTCAGGCACAGCTAACATTGGTATTGGTTACAGTGCGGGTTCTGCAATTACAACAGGTAGTTACAATGTCGTTATCGGTTCAAATACAGGTGCAGGAATTGCGACAGCTTCAAATACTATTTTAATCGCTGATGGTGCCGGAGTTGAACGCATGCGTATCGACTCTGCAGGTGATGTTGGTATCGGTGTGACTAATCCTGGATTTAAATTAGATGTCAGTGGTACTGTTAATGCTTCTGGCATAATGAATGATGTTGCGACAGTATCAGCATCAACATTTACAATGAATTACCGCGCGCATGATGGGTCATCAGATTTTGGTGGTATCGGTTTATTAAACTCTGGTTCAAATAGATCAGATACAGCGATTTTCTACGGTGATGATGTGAATGAAAGTTTACGCTTTGTAAATGTGCGTTCAGCTTCGCCGAATTATAATTTAATTGAACACATGCGTTTAACATCTGATGGTAAATTAGGTTTAGGTAACACAAACCCGACAGCTATATTGCATATCACCGAGCCTGATGACAATTGGTCTAGTTCTATTCGTATGGATCGCTCTTGGGATTCAGCTGATGATTACTTTCAAATGATGTACGACTACGAAGGTTTAAAATTCCGCACAATGGATGATGACAGTGCTGCGGCAGATATTATTTTTAAACCTTTAAATTCAGAAGCTGTGCGTATTACTAAAGATGGTAATGTGGGTATTGGTGCGAGCGCGCCAACAACTAATTTAGATATCTTTGAATCGCAAAATACTGACACAACAGTTAATGTTAGAAACATTAGCACCGGAACAGCAGCGCGCAGTGGTTTTACATTAACAAATTCAGGTACGACTTATGGTTCAGATTCTGCGGGTTTATTTTTAAATGGAACAGGTCACTCAAGTGGTGAGAAAATTTCGTTATTTAGTAATTCAGGAATTGCAAGCGGTATTGAAATCGTAGCCAATGCTTCGACCGCAGCGATTACTCTGGCCACACAAGGTCTAGAGCGCATGAGAGTATCGAGCGGCGGTAACATCGGTATCGGTACGTCAACTCCAACAGCGAAGTTTGAAGTTTCAAGAAATTTCAACGGTGAAAGCAATACAACAGCGGCCTTTGTCGGTGGTATAGATGCTGGCTATGCAAATACAGGCGCCTATTTTGTTCAGAAAGATAATACAGGGCTTGGCTCATCAAACACTTTACTTCTTAATGTGGTAAGAAATAACACGTCTCAGTTTGCCGTAACAGGCGTAGGTTATGTGGGTATTGGTACCACAGCACCAAATTCACCGCTTACAGTGGCTAATGCCAACGATGGCATTATGACTTTTAAAACAACCGATAATACATGGTTATATACTAATTGGTTAGACTCTGCTGGCACACGTAGAACGTGGATGGGATTAGACGGAACTTTAGATAGTTTCCAGATCAACGTAGAAAACGGAACATCAAAAATTCTTTTAAGTGGCGGTAATGTCGGTATCGGTACGTTAACTCCAGGGTACAAGCTTGATGTGAATGGAACGATTCGCGGTTATGGTATTACTGACTCTTCGGATATTCGTTTGAAAAAACACATCCAGCCATTAGATCTAAGCTTAGAGAAAATTTTAAGTATCAAGGGTGTAAGTTATTACTGGAAAGACACTTCAATGCCGAAAAAACAAATCGGTTTTATCGCGCAGGATTTAGAAAAAGTTTATCCGGAATTAGTTGAAACTGATTATAAAGGTATGAAATCGGTGAACTACTCTCATTTAGTTGCACCACTTATCGAAGCCTTTAAAACTCTTTATGCAAAAGTTATTGTTCTGTTCGATCGCACAGAAAAAAATACGCGCGAGATCGCTTCGGTAAAACAAGAAAATGCTGAACTAAAAGCGCGTGTTGAAAAAACAGAAAAAGAAAACGAAGAATTAAAACAACGTCTAGACCGCATTGAAAAAGCCCTGTTAAACCAACAGCCGAATTCAAATTCGAAATAGTTTTTCTTGATTTAACCTGTCAAAAACAAATCAAAATTAAGTTCCGCTTTATATTCCTAGACGCTACTCTGGTCGTGGATTTTAAGGCTTAATCTCTACCATCGTAGTAGTTTCAATTGCTGTCAGTTAAATTGATATAAATTGCTGCGCCATCTCGTTAGAATTTAGCGATAGAGGCGAGTGGTAAAATGTTCAAGTTTTTACTGGTTATTCCATTACTATTTTTAGTTGCATGTACGGGGCCCGGAGCTGATTCAGGTTTTGCACCGGGGGCTGTTATTGAACCAGTGACTTCATTTGAAGATTCTCCCGCAAATCATGTGAAACATGGCGAAGTTGTAACGACGGCCAACGGATGGGTTGTTGCAAATGACAATACAGATCCCATTGAAGAAAAGACCTTAGCTAACGGATGGAAGGTTGAAGTAAAGTATGAATAAAATCACACTGTTTTTGTTTTTAATTTTTACAGGCGGGTTATCGAAGGCGACCGAAATGGGTGTGCCTATCCAGCTTAAATTAAAAAATCCTGAAGGAATTTACCCAAGCGATAATAACGCGCATTTTACCGTTCAAATTTTATCTCCTTCAAACGGCTGCGTTTTGCGCGAAGAAGATTTTGAAAATCAAGTGGTTGTGAGTGGAACGATTTCTTTAGCCTTAGGTTCCGGTAACCGCGCAGGTTATGACCCGAATCTTTCGTTAGCTGCTGTTTATGATAATTCAGCGGTAAAAAATAATTTAACTTGTGTTGATGCGAACAACAACGTTGTTAATTCAGGGCAAAGTTATAATCCGACAGCCAGCGATACACGTATTCTTCGTGTTAGAGCCACGGTGACAGGTGTTCCGATTGTTGTAAACTTCACGCAGCGTGCAGCACCGTACGCAATTCACGCTGAATCTGTCGGTGGTAAAGTTGCTTCTGACTTATTAGTGCAAAACAGTGCGACATCTTTAAATCAAGCTAACTTAGAAACTTTATTACTGAATGCCACTCGTTTTAATAAATTACTAAACTTAGCTGTCAACGGCGCCGCCGATACAGCGGTCACGGCCACAACCGCACAAACAGCTACAAATTTTTCTGGTAGCGTTGCTGGCGATGTCACAGGAACACAGTCTGCAACAACAGTTGCAGCGATTCGCGGAGTCGGTGTGGTTGCGACGGCTCCTACTGCGGGGCAGGTCTTAGCGTACAATGGTTCACAGTATGCTCCAACGACACTCTCAGTGAGTGCGCCAGTCAGTAGCGTTAACGGTAAAACAGGAGCAGTTGTTTTAACAGTGTCAGATATCGCAGGATTGGCTTCGGCTGTGAATACAGTTAACGCAGCCTCAGTAATTTCTTCGGCTGATACTTTAGCTTTGCGTGACAGTAGCGGAAATTTAGCTGCCGCTGGATTAACAGCAACCGGTGCTTCGCTTAAAAATATTTATCTCTATGAAAACACAAATGCAAATCGTGTTGAAGTGCGTGCACCAAATTCATTTGCTAATTACACACTTGTGCTGCCAACAACAGACGGTAATAGCGGTGAAATGTTACAAACTGATGGCAGTGGTAATTTAAGCTGGGGTGGCGGAGCTGCAATAACAAGTGCTGCTGTAACATCGGCACTAGGTTTTACTCCTGCGGCGAACAATGATTCTCGTCTTACGGGGGCCTTACAGCAAACTACTTTTAACACTTACGTAGCTTCGGCAAATTGCAGCGCCGGCCAATCAATGTATTGGAATAGCGTGAGTTCAACTTTTTTATGTCAAAATATTACGGTGTCTGGTGATATCTCAGGAAGCACTTCAAGTGCTACAGTCGCTAAAATTCAAGGTGTGGGTGTAAGTTTCACAGCTTTAGCTAATAATCATTTATTACAATATAACGGAACAAATTTTGTAAACCGCGTAATTCCAAGTTGCAGTGCTAATCAATATTTAACATTTAATGGAACTGCCTGGAGCTGCGCAACCGATATGAGCGGAAATGGTGGAGTCTCTGCAATTACTGTGGTTGCTCCATTGCAATCAACAGGCGGATTAATTCCCACATTATCTTTGGCGCAAGCAACAGCTTCGGCGAGTGGTTATTTAACAGCCACTGACTGGGCAACGTTTAATAATAAAATCACTTCATCTGCAGCATCAATTGCCCAGGTGTTAGGTTATACACCGGCAAATAACACGGCTGTTACGTTAAAAGCCAATAACTTATCAGATTTAACAAGTTCAGCCACAGCACGCACGAATTTGGGTTTAGGAACATTAGCTACAGCAAATTCGGTCGATCTGAGTTCTGCTAATGCAACAGGAACATTAGCGATTGCTCGATTGCCGGCGATGAGCGGTGATATTTCATCAGCTGATGGAAGTAATTCTTTAACAGTCACAAAGCTTCAAGGCGTTGACGTGAATTCAGCGGCACCAACCGCCGGACAAATGATGGTGTTTGATGGAACAAAATGGACACCTACAACTGATCCTGTTCGCACTAGCCGAAAAACTTCTGACCAAGTTTTTTCAAGCACAACGGTAGCCAATGTGACAAGTATGTCGTTTGCCGTCGTCAGTGGTGTGACTTATAAATTTAAATTCAATGTTCTTTTTTCAAGTGCAAACACAGCAACGGGCGCGAAGTTTGGTTTAACATCTCCGTCAGGAACATTAGCAGCTACGGCGTATATTCCGTTAGGTGGTGATGGTATTGACTCGATCATGTTAGGGCATCTGACTTCAAGTGGTGATACGGTTACAGGAACGGGTGTTCAAACAGCGAATACAGTCTACTACGGATATGTTGAAGGTGTGTTAGTTGCGACCGCAACGGGAACATTGCAATTAACGGTGGGTTCAGAAACAGGTTCAGCAGCGATTACGATCAAAGCTGGTTCGCATGGTGAAATTCAAACGATTCCATAAAAATAATTTTTTTTCTGTTCACAGCATTTCACTTTTTCGTAAATGAAAGTGTCATAACAATAGTCGCAACAAAAACGTTGCGACTATCATGTAACGTAATTATTTCAGTGTCCTTTTGACCTCATTAAAATTGGCAAAGCGATTGCTTTAGTGTTCTTCGTCGCTGACGTTTCGCGGCTGGTGTCGCAAGCGTCACACAAAATAACACTAACAATCGCTACGGCGATTACAAATGGGGGAATTTCATGAACGCATTAAAATCATTGCTAGTTTTATCAGCAATCGTATTAGCATCGGCTTCTGCTGAGGCTTCAAGAATCACTTTAGGTGAACCAGCTTACGGTGGTAACGGTTGTCCAGCTGGATCAGCTTCAGTAACTGTAACAGGTGATGGAACAACAATGTCAGTATTATTCGACAGCTTCGCAGCTGAAGCGGGTAACACTACAGGTCGCCGTGTAGACCGTAAATCTTGTAACTTACGCGTTCCAGTACGTGTTCCAAACGGATACTCTGTAGCATTAATCGGTGTTGATTACCGTGGTTTCAATGCGATCCCAGGCGCTGGCGCATACAATGATTTCCGTGCTGAGTACTTCTACGCTGGTTCTCGTGGTCCAGTTTTCCAAAAACGTTTCGTTGGTCCACAAGCTGATTCTTTCCAAATCACTAACAACTTAATCGCATCTAACTTAATTTGGTCTGCATGTTCTAAAGAAGTGATCTTCTCGATCAACGCTTCTGCGACTTCTATGTCAAATGCTCGTATGGATCAAACTATGATGATCGTTGACTCTATCGACATCAGCGCTGGTATGTTATACCACTTCCAATTACGTCGTTGTAACTAATCTTACAACTCCGTTAAAATCGGTAAGTTTGTGTAAAAGGTCAGTCGAAAGACTGGCCTTTTTTTTGCCGTTTATCTGTTGTGTTTGATCCTGATCCAAAACATTTCGCCGATCATGTACACGATCATAGAAACGGTCAGGCCTATGCCTTTTAAAACAGCCCAAGCTTCAGTTGACCAGTAAAGCGCGGCATAAGTGGCAAGTGCAGCGTGAGCCAGAAAAAACAGCGCCATTCGAAGCGTAATACCACTGAGGCTATCTTTCATAATTTGGGGAATTTCTGGATTTTGTTTTTCGACCATGATTTTTAAGAAAGGCTTTTTCATAGCCCATGATCCCAGTAAAAAAACAAACATACCAAATTCCATAATGGCTGGTTGCAGTTTGAACCAGATACCATCGTTAAAAAAAAGTGAAATTAAACCAAGTCCTAAAAGGAGTCCATTTCCGATCCACGTGATCTGGCTTACTTTTTTGTAGCGCGCAAGTTCGTAAATAATTTCGCCGACTCCGAAAATAAGACCGGCGATTAAACCTGCTTGCGGCCCGTATTTTTCTTCGATGACGGTAAACGCAATAACCGGAAGTAAACCACCAAAAAAAAGTGATAACGCCTGCGCCTTGGGCGTAGGACGATTTGGCTGATTAGATGCCGAAGTCACAAGCGGTGCCTGCGCGTGGTTTAATTAAAGTATCACCTTCAACAACAACTTCACCTTTTAGTAAAGTCATCACAGGCCAACCTTTAAAACTTTGTCCTTCAAACGGAGACCAGCCGGTTTTTGAAGCTAACCATTTTTTCTCAACAGTTTTTTCTTTTTTCATATCGATAATTGTAAAGTCAGCATCATAGCCTACTTGAATGCGGCCTTTGTTTTTTAGATTAAAAACCTTGCGCGGATTTTCAGTCACAAGTTCAACAAAACGTTTTAACGGTAATTTGTTTTGATTCACTTGATCTAACATCAACGGAACTAAAGTTTGTACACCAGGAACACCAGACGGAGAATTCGGATAAGGTTTAGCTTTTTCTTCTAAGGTGTGGGGCGCATGATCTGAACCAATCACATCGACAGTTCCATCAAGAACCGCTTTCCATAAAAATTCCATATGGCGTTTGTCGCGAATCGGTGGATTTTGTTGCCACAGTGATCCTAAACGTTCGTAACATTCAGGAGCTGATAACGTTAAGTACTGCGGTAAAATTTCAACGGTGACAAAAGATTTTCCAAACGCGCGCGTTTGCTGTTCTTTAGCGTTTCGCAAGAAAGCCATTTCTTCGCTGGAAGAAATATGAAGGATGTGAATATTACGTTGATGCTTTTCAGAAAAATGCACAGATTTTTTTGTAGCGATCAAGGCACTTTCTTCGTCACGCCAGATATGGTGAACTTTGGCATCGGCCGCATCAATGGCGATTTGCTTACGTTCTTTTAAGCGCGCTTCGTCTTCGGCGTGAATCACTAAACGACGGCGACCGTTTTTCATAATTTTTTCTAATAGCTCATCCTGATCAACCAACAGTGTACCAAACGAACTGCCTAAGAAAATTTTAATACCTGAACAGTGCGGAAGTTTTTCTAATTCTGCTAATTGGTCAAAATTCTCAGACCCACCACCGATAAAAAAGGCATAATTCGCCGATGATTTTTCAGAAGCGATTTTTAGTTTATCTTCAAAAAGCGCTTTTGTTGTTGTCGGGGGATTCGTGTTCGGCATTTCAAAGTAAGTTGTAACTCCACCTAAGATTGCAGCCCGTGAGCCTGATTCGATATCTTCTTTATGTGTTAATCCCGGTTCACGAAAATGCACTTGTGAATCAATCACTCCCGGAAGAACAGTAAGGTGAGTGGCATCAATCACTTTTGTGGCATCGCCAGCATTTAAAATTCCTAATTTTTCGATTTTTCCATTTTTAACGGCAATATCAGTTTTTTCCTGGATCATTTGGTTTTGTGATTCAGAGAATGTAACAATATCAGCGTTCTTGATAATAAGATCGAAAGTCGTCATGGCTAATCCTTGTGATTTTCTTTATATAAGTCGAGTCTAGCTGGACCAGCGTCGTATTGCAAAGAGATACACCTTACTTGATGATATAAATATGGCCATTTTCTTAGATTGGTTTGCATCGCATAATACACTGGTAATCCAGTCACTCGCAGCTATCGTTGCGTTGCTTATCGTCGTACTTATTTTTCGCTTATTATTTGCCAATCAGCAGGCTGCAACCGCTGGTTTAACTAAAGATGTGACCTTTGCGCAGCTTGAAGAAAAGTTAAATAAACTTTTAGAGCAGCAATCGCAAATGAAAGTCTCGGTAAACGCAGTTACTGAAGGAACTGATGATTTACTTGGTGCAGATGCCATGGCCGCTTTATCAGGCGATCCTGAAGCAGCAGCTGCTGCCGCAGCGGCGGGAACAGCGGCTACTGAACAAGTGGCTGAATTAAGCCGTTTACGCGCCGAAATTTCAACTTTAAAAGATTCATTAAAGCGTAAAGAAGTAGAAATCACTTCGGCAAAAGAGCAAGCCGCTCAATCAGCAAACACAGCTCAACAAGATGCAAAGCTGGCTGACTTAAGCGGTAAGATCACAGATTACGAAAAAGAAATCGAAGCTCTTAAAAACCGTTTATCAGATTATGAAATTATCGCTGAAGATATCGCTGATCTTCAGGCTTACAAAAAAGAAAATGCTGATCTAAAAAATCAGTTAGCGAATCAACAACCGGCGGTAGCAGCAGCTCCAGTGGCACCAGCACCTGAACCAGTTGTAGAAACACCAGCTCCGGTTGAAGCGGCCGCTGAAGCAAATCTTGAAGCTGTTCCAGACCCAGAACCTGAAGTTGAAGAGCCAAAAGCTGAAACAATTGCTGATGAGCTAGATGCTTTAACAAATGAAGATGTAACTGAAGAGCCGATCGTTCCCGATGATATCTTAACGGCAGCTAACGATGTGTTAAGTGATATTCCACCGGCTGAAGCTCAAGCTGAAGAAATGCCAGATGTGACTGGACCAGAAGAGCTTGATAACGAAGAAACTCGTGAAGTTTCTAAAGATGTAAAAAAAGAAGATAAAAATTTATTAGACGAATTTGAAAAACATTTCGCAAAGGATGATGATTAGTATGAAAGCATTAAGTTTATTAGTGTTTCTTTTTTCTGTGAATGTTTGGTCTTATGTGCAAAGCGAAAACGATCAAAGCTTTACAACTCAGATAGCGCGCGCAAAAAATCAATCATTGCCTATGGCTCAACGTTGGGACGCTTTAATTAAATCAGCTGAAGAAGCTGACGGTACGCAAATTAAACAAGTCTTAGACTTTGCAAAAAGCAAAGACTGGTACATGCGTAACGCTTTATTAGTAGCTTTAGATAAAGTGGGAACAGATTTAGTTTACGATAAAGCTAAAGTGTTAGTTTCAGATAAAGCTTTAGTGGTTCGTTCAGCAGCGGTTGATATTTTAACTCGCTTAGAAAGCCAAGAAGTTCGTGAACTTTTAGCTAAAGAGTTAAACCGCAATTATAACTTTGTTGGCAAAAAAAGTTTATGGATTCGCGCACAAATCATGAAAAACTTAGTTAAAAAGCCTTATCAATCAGAAAGAGAATATTTCTCAAAGTTATTATTTGATAACGATCCAGAAATTTCTGCGATGAGTATGCAAGCCTTAGAGAAAATTTCTCAGGTGCACTTCGAAGGCGAAAACGCTTTAGGCTCTTGGAAGAAATTCGTCAAAGAACAAAAGTGGTTCTAAATCTAGGTAGGCCGTCCCTTTTTCGGGAGCATTGTGCCAAAATAAAAAAGCAGCCTCATCAGCTGCTTTTTTTATTTTTAACTCAAATATAAACGTAGTAAAAAGGCCTGGCACCCTTAGTTTGGATTTTCAGAGGCTTTTCTTAACGCCTTAGCGATCACTAACTCGCGCTCAATGCGGTAGAAAATTGTTTTTTCTTCAAAGCCATCGCTGTTCACGGTTTTAACTTCAGAGATAAAGTCTTTAAACACTTCGATTTTCTTTTCAATGGTTACACGCACGTTTTCTTGCGCTTCACTCTTTTTACCACGCGCAAAGCTGATCACGATTTTATAACGCGAACTCGGGTATTGCGGACGGGTGCGAAACGGCGGAAGCCAGCCATCAACAGCTTTGATGTAATCTGTTTCGATCACGCCGAAATCTTGGTTTTCAGCGGCGATTGTGTATTTAATCACGGAGTGGGCCGCCTTCCAGACTTCGTCGTAAGGGGCGTAGAAAATTCTTTGCTGTGAAGAGCGTTCAATGATCGCTTCAGGAGTTTCAGGCTGTAAAACTTGTGATCCACAACCCGAAACTAATAAACCGGTAACAATAAGACTCAATAACTTCATACCTAAAAGTATAAACTATCAATTACAATTCGGCAGCACCTTTAGTTACGTGAGTGGCTGCTTTAACTAAATCATCACCAAGGTCTGTTTGTTTTGAAGTTTGGCTACCGATTAAATTTACTTCGAATTTACGTTTTACCGCAGCGCTGTCAGCTTCTTCAAGCGGCCATGCCGGTAAATTAATTTCTGATGGCCAAGAAGTTCCTAAAACTTCCCATTTGCGATCAAGCATTTCGACTTGAAATGTACCGTCTTGAACAACGTTTACATTTGAGATCGCAACAGTGACCGCTAATTCATTAATCGCTTGGGCATCAATTGTTTTATTAGAAGCTTGTGGAACCACGATTTTATAGGCGCCACCAGATTGGCTCACTGTTGGGCCTGAAGGTAATAGCGGAAGTAAGCTTGATTGCATACCCGCTTTAAACGGAACCATTGAAGCGCTTGAGCGGTTAGCTACGTCTTGCGTTGCTGAATCAAAGTCAGTGGCTTTTTTAAGTAAGTTTACAATGTAAACCGGTTTTCCGGCGATTGTTTTTAAGCTTGCGCCTTCATTTGAATTTAAACGTTTAACATCTGAAGGTACAAAACGTCCGCCAGATAAGTCATTCATCGTCATAGCCATCACAACTTCGTCAGCTTGAATCGCAGCTCCTTTGATCGCGGCAGCAGGGCCATCAAATTTAATTTCCATACCTGGAATATTTAACGAAGTCGAAGGGCCAGTCACAGTTGTTTCACGAAGACCACCGTTTGTGAATTGAAAATAATTTAAAATTTCATAGAATTTTTTATCAGCTTGTAATTCATCAACTGTTTCTTTAAACGGAAAGCGTCCTGTTAAAGCATAAAAAGTTTTTGGACCATAATTTAACGTGTAAGCGCGGTAATCAGGTTTTGATAATGTTACAGATACTAAAAAGTTATATTTTTCTTTTTGTGTCGGTAATGAAACGTTACTTGGAAGTTCTGCTGTTTTTCCAAAGATCACATCAACCACATCCGTAAACGGGCTGATCACAGAATCTAAATCAAAGTTCATCAGATCACCTTTAGCAATTGTTGGAATCACTAAAGAAAAATCCATCATCTTATCGCCATCTTTAACCGGTAAGCCAGAAACTTGGCCTTTCACCATCGGGCGAGACGTCATGTAAGCCGTGCTTAACTTCATTTGAATCGTACCAGGTTTTTGATTTAATAAAGTCTGGCGAATATAACCTTGGGCGTTCACTGTCACGTGGGCCACATCAGTCCATTCACCGATAGAGACCATTCCGTTTTTATCAGTCACTTTTAAGTTACCGCGAAACGGTTCATTGACCGCTGAACCAATTAAGACCTGCGCGTTGGCGATAGGTTGGTTAGCTTGATTAAATACCTGAACAGTCGGTGTAGCTTGCGGAGTAATTAAATCAAAACGGCGTGAAATTTTAAAATCAGCAACGCTGTGAAGTGAATGAGAAACCTGGCTATGGTCTTCAGCGCAGCCTGCGAAAGAAAAACCAACAAGAGAAGAAAGTAGAGCAGTAACAAGTAATCCGTGTTTCATAAAAACCTTTCTTAGTTTGTTTAAATAACTCCTTTATTGCAGCTAATTGCCAAGCTTTGGTCAATGAAAACACGAATCTCGGCAAGACGCGAAACACGTCTTCCGAGGCATAAATGGACCTAAAAAATGTTATAAAATTTTAGCGTGCGACAAATTCGGAATAAACCGTCATACGTGGTGCACGAGATGCACTTAATAGACGGTCAATTGTCGTTTGCTCGCGGCGCGCGATATGGCGGTTTAAGCTTGCTTGGTAAATAACTAATTGGTCGCCTACGCGCTCTACGATCGCAATATGGCCTGGTTTAGGTGCTTGACGCTCCCATTGTAAAATAAATGGTGTGCGCGAAGGGTAAGACCATAAGTGACGTTTTAAACGTAAACGCTCTGACTGAAGATTTGTTGAAACAAACTTTTCATCTTTATAAGAAGAAAAGTGTTTTTTTGCATAAATATCAAAGTCATTTGCTAAAAAGCCATCGTCGCTATAACCATTTAATTCTAAAACGCGTGAAACGTAGAAGTTGCACGGAGTACCGATTTTTTTAGCTTCATTTTGCACAACCCAGAAAGCCACTTTAATAAAACGAGAAGCTTCGCCAACTTTCGCAGTTTTTGGAGCAGCCGGTTCTTCTTTAGCTTTTGGTTGTTCTTTTGCCGGACGCTCTGGCGTTCTTGGTTTTTGCTGAACCACAGGCTCAGTTTTTTTCGGTTGTTCTTTAACAGGTTCAGCCACTGGTGGTGCCGGTGGAATCATATTTAAATCATCATCTTGAGATGCTTTTTGATCTTCTTTTTGATCTAAATCAACAACGATAGGCTCTTCTTCTTCCATTGTATCTGGAACTGGATCATCAGGATTTTCCATTCTTAATGGCGCTTGATCGATATTGTTTTTATTTACATCGTAGAAAGATTTACGGTTTTCACAGCCGAAAACTAGGGTTGCCGCTAACACATGGATTGTCAGGTATACGACGATTGATAATTTTGATTTTTGTTTAATTCCCCACATAGTATGCCCCCGCATATGGGAGCAAATTACTACAGATTTAGAGGCTTCACAGAGGTAAAATGAAGCTTAAGTAAAACATTCTGAACTGTAACTAATTTTGACACCGCATACAGCGTTAAAGCTCTATAGCGGCTTTTAAATCAAAAGTGTTTAGCCCTTTAGCTTAGCTTCTAAGAGCTGCCAGCGCTCATACATCTGTGCCACCTCAGCTTCAAGGCTTGCAGATAGTGAAGTCAGCTCTTGCAGCTTACTATAGTTCGCTTGGTTTTCAGGTAACGCTAACTCAGATTGAACCTTTGTTAATTCTTCTTCTTTGATCGCGATATTTTTTTCGATATTTTCGTATTCAAGAGTTTCTTTATACGAAAGTTTTTTATTCGAACTAGAGCCTGTTTTAGCAGGAGCTTCTTGAGCCTGTTTTAAAGCGGCTTCTGTAGCGGCTTTTCCGGCTTTGCGGTTTTCTTCGCCTTCTTGGCGGTACCAGGTTTCCCACTGGTAATAATCAGCAAATTTAATGATTTCGCCCTTTTCGTTTTCAGTAAAAGCCCAAAGCTCGTTTGAGTTTTGATCTAAGAAAAAACGGTCATGCGATACTAAGATCACAGCGCCTGGGTAGTCAGCCAAACACTCAGATAAAACATCTAATGTTTCAACGTCTAAGTCATTTGTGGGCTCATCCAGAATTAAAACATGCGCCGAAGTTAACATTAATTTCGCCAGTAACAGACGGCTTTGTTCGCCACCCGAAAGTTTTGAAACCGGCATATCCATTTGAAAACCATTAAAGTGAAAGCGGCTTAAGTAACTTCTGGCAAAAACCGGTGAACCCGCTAAATGCACATAATCACCCTCAGGACAGATCACTTTTAAAACTGAAACATTTTGGTTAAGTGTTTCTTTACCTTGTTCAAAATAGTTAATCTGAATATCCGGATTAACAAACACTTCACCGGATGTGGCTTGTTCTTTGCCTAACATCAATTTAATCAATGTCGACTTACCACAGCCGTTAGCACCTAGTAAACCAATGCGCGCTTTAGGGCGCACTAAGCCTGATAAATTTGAAAATAAATTGCGGCCCGTAAAACTTTTGCTGACTTTAGTAAGTTCAACTAAACGTTTTGGTGTATTGCCGGTTCCCGCCGAAAAATCGAAATCCGCTTTACGCAGCTGATTTTTATTTTCTAAATTTTTAACTTCATCAATTAATTCATGTGCACGGTTTTGGCGGGCTTTTTGTTTTGTTAAACGAGCCTGCGGGCCACGGGCTAACCACGCTTTTTCGATCAGCATGGTATTACGCTTTTTTTCTTCTAAACGGCGTTGGCTATCTAAAAGCATTTGTTTTGTTTCTAAGTATTTAGCGTAATCGCCGTAAGACTTAATCAATCCATCCGGGTTACGGGGATCTAAATCAAAAATCGCATTACAGGTATTTTGTAAAAACGCACGGTCATGGGTTACGATAAAAAATGAAACCTGATTTTCATTGGCGATAAAATCTTCAAGCCATAAAATACTTTGAATATCTAAGTGATTCGTTGGCTCATCCAGCATAAGTAAAGTCGGGCGTTTCATTAATTCGCGCGCTAAAGCCACACGTTTTTGCCAGCCACCAGATAAAGTGCCGACATCGGTGTTTTCACCTTCAGCCATTTCATCTAAAGAAAGTTTTGTGATCAGTTCAAACGCGTGCGCGATATTCACACCATCGTAAGGATCATCAGTGACTTCAACTAATGTTTCGTAAATAGATTTACCAGCTTCTAAAACCGGTTTTTGTTCTAAGTAACCAAGACGTAAACTGTTTGAAAAAGACAGCTGTCCTGAATCAGGTTTCATTTTACCACTTAGAATCTTAAGTAATGTTGATTTTCCGGCGCCGTTTGGGCCCACTAAACCAATTTTTTGTTCGGTATCGATTGCAAACGAGATCGAGTCGAAAAGATTTTTAGATGCAAATGCTTTGGAAATTTGAAATGCCGAGATTAATGTAGCCACAGCATCAAAGGTATCAGCAAAAAGCACAGTACGCATGCAATTTATTGTTTCAACAAAAAACAAACAAACCTAGACCACGAAAGTGTTGATAATCAGGCATTTCTCAAGATTTGTGCAACAGAAGTAATCACCAAAAAATTTAGGTAAAGAAAAAAAATACGATGTTGAGATTTCTTAAAATGGATTCCCAATTATCGCAAAAGCTGTGTGGTCTCATTATTTCACTACATTTCAGAAATACAAGGAGGGCTGTATGGGTGAATTGGATTATCTTCATTATATCGAGAATGAGTCATTATTAGAGGCCGGAGTGCCGTATAAAAAGAATCTAGATGAAAACTTTATGAATGTTTCGCCGCACAAGCAAAAACTCAGCGTGTTAATCGTTGAGGATGATTTTGCGATGCAACCCATCTGGGAAAGTGTCTTAAGAGAGGTATCCCCGCAGGTCTCTATTAAATGGTCTAAGTCAGAAGAAGGGGCCGAGATTTTAATGAATCAAAAAATCACCCAGGATCAGGATTTTGATTTAGTGATCGCTGATATTTACCTTTCAGGTTTTAAAACGGGAATCGATTTATGGGAGAAATACCGTTTTAGTGATTCTTTATTTTTATTCACAAGTTCTATGGGAATTAAAGAATTCGCCAATGTAATTAAAAAATATGAAAACGACTATGTTCCGTTTTTTATGAAAAAACCGATTAAAAAAGCCGTAGCCGTTGAAACTATCAAAGCGATGTTATCGTTTAAGAAATTCTTAATTTATAAATCGCATTAGTCGCGTCACAGGCGCGAGGAGCACGTATGTTCGAAGATATTGCCTACAGTAAATTCTCAGTCAGTATGGAAATGGATGAATACGCCCAACGTTTAGTTCACTACATTAAACAACACACCTCTCCGGAATGTCAGATTAGTCTTTCAATTGAAAAACATTTGGGAGAATTTAATGCCGTTACCTTTATTCGTGGTTTAAGGTTTGAAGCGATTATAGATAACAAGGCTTCAAATTTTTTTGAGGTCATTGACAAAGTCAAAAGCGACTTCAATCACCGCATAGAACGTCTTCAGGGCGGTCACGGAGCCGTTTGCCCTTCTGTCTCATTTTGAGATAGGGGCAAACAATGCGGCGAGTAT
Organism: uncultured Pseudobdellovibrio sp.; assembly: GCA_966250225.1. Classification (GTDB taxonomy): domain Bacteria; phylum Bdellovibrionota; class Bdellovibrionia; order Bdellovibrionales; family Bdellovibrionaceae; genus Pseudobdellovibrio. The sequence continues at coordinate 303,590 of CBINGM010000001.1, forward strand.
GACGACAGTGTCGCCGTAAGTTGTCGTTATCAAATTCGTGTAAAGAGCAAAGGTAGTTTTGTTTACCTAAAATATTCTGTATTCGTTTTCGCATCTCAATTTTAAACGTTAACAACTGTAAAAACTGGCCTGTTTTTCGAAGTAGTTATTGTTTATGACAAAAACAATCAAAACTTCAATCGGTGTTTTATTTGCTTTAACGGTTCTTTCACAAACTGTATCAGCACAAAATCATTCGTTGCTGACACCACAGCATAATCAAACATCCGAACGCTTTACCGCGCAAAATCTAAAAACTAACGGAAGCTTTGATTTAGCAAAGATTAACCAATTTATCGAACGCTTACAGGTTGAAAAAAAATCTTTAGCCAATGATATGTACGAAACTAAAATCATCGAAAAATTAGAACTTGAGATCGAATCACATAAAGACGCGATCAAATCGGCTAAAAAAGAATTAGACGAAAATAAATCAAAATATATTATCGCCTATGACCAATACCTTATTCCTAAAATGACGGCCCTACGTGATTGCGTAGCCCAGCACCGCCCACAGTTTATGTGCGAAGGTATTATGGATCAGTTTTTAGATGGTTATGCTGGGTTTTACTTACCGGAAGCTCCTCGTAATATCTTTCACCAAGACTTAGATGTTTTATTTATCGGTAAAAACTTTTTTGGTTACACTTATAAACGTCATGATAGCAAAGTTGAAGCGGCTAACTTAAAAATTGAATCTGAAAATTTAGCCAGAACAAAAGCCTGCTTACCTGAAGTGCGTGTAAACGACCTGTTAGACCAAGTTCAAATCGCGAAGCTTAAAGCTTGTAACGTTGATATTTCAATTTACAATCCAGCTGAAGAATCATTAGTCAGAAAACAAACTCCAGAAGTGATGGCTGAAGCTAAAGATCGCCATGCAGACTGGTTTCCGAATGAGAATGAAATCATCTATTTCAAAAAAGTAAAATTCTCAAGCGCCGGTTCTCCTAAAATGGAAGGTGAATTTGAGCGTAACGGTGAAGACATTGATGTGAAAATCAAAATGGGTCATGAAACGCATGTTGAAATCACGTCATCTATTTTAGGTAAAATGATTGGTATGTTTCAAGATACCTCTGTTATGCGTAAAACATTACGCGTGTATTTTAAAGGAGATACAGATTACGATGCGTTTAAAGCGCAATGGAAACGTAAGTACTCAGGTTTAAACAAAGAGCTTTCATCATTTGTTTTAGATTACGGCCGTGATGGTCATGGTAACTATGTGACATTACAAGATGTACAGTTATCTATTAATGACCCTAAGTTTTTACGTATTGCTCCTTATGATCCAGCCGGTTGGGATTTACCGAACCGCCGCGAACACCGTGCGCAGATTTTATGGTTTGGTTTAGTGAATATGATCGACTCAAAAACGGGTAATCATATGTTGTTGTTAGAACAAACGCCAAAAGGCTTAGTACCACGTTATTCAATGCAAGATGTGGGTTATTCATTACAATTTCAAATTAATCCGCTACGCCCACTTGAAATGTTACGTTCAGCCCAGTCTTGGGGAGTAAACACGTATGATCATACGTTCTTAGATTGGTCGGCAGATAAAATTCATATTAACTGGGCCGATATTTTATTTAACCGTGATCGTTTTAATACAACAACTTACGCCGATCTTAAATGGATGGCGCGTAAGATCGCTAAACTTAGCCATGACGATATTAAGTTCGCGGTAAAAAGCGCTGACTTTCCACCAGAGATCGAAGATTTATATATTCATAAAATCACAAACCGCCGTAATGAAATAGTGCGCGCTTTTGATTTAACAGCTGAATTTAATTTATATCCTGTGGTCGATTTTAAAACTTATAGCCCGAGCAAAAAAGTAAAAAACGGTGATGTGGTTGTTAGTCACTTTGATGGTTACGTTAGTTACGAATTACCTCGTAATACGCTTTTACCATTTATTCTTCAGGGGGCCGCTTCATTTGTAAAACTTGAGGCCTTAGATAAACAACTTAAAGCCAAAGTTGCTAATGATATTTCAGCTGGCTATCAGTCAGAAAGCCTGGGTAAAGTTCTTAACGTTAAAGATATCACAGGTGGTATCGGTTTAGAACTGACTCGTGTGGTTGAAATCAATAATCAATATGTTATGCGCGGTGATCAGTCGCAAGGCTTTGTGGTGAAAGACCGCTTTGCCGTTGAAATCAATGTAGGCTCTTCAATTTTCACTACTTTAAAAGGCTTATTTCCAGATCAGCTAGCCGTGAACGGCAACATCAAAGTTTGGCGCCGTGAATTTGAATTTATTCACTTTGCAAACACTTGGCTTGAAGGTTACAAAAGCCCGGTCAAATTATTTAAATTTATTCCGCACTGGAAAGCTTGCATCGTTGAATGCATCGATCGAGGCGAAGTTTTAAAAATTTCTGATAGCTATGGTATTTCAGCTGGGGCTAAAGTTCCGGTAGGGGCTGTGGCCGGTGTGCCATTAACATTAGGAGCTAGTGTATTTTGGCAAAACTCAAAACCAACATACTTTTCACGCGATCATTTTAACCAGCTAATCATTTACGAAGCTGAAAACACAATGTTTGGCTATTCAGCCACTGCAGGTTTAGATGCGGGATTAGATTTAATTTTATTCAACCTTCCGTTTTTAGAATTTAGTAAAACATCTTATTTTTATGATCATAAATCGGCGTTATATAGATTCTCAGCCCCTCAGTCGGTAGAAAATTTTAATGTGTTAGAACAAATGCGTGCTAAAGAAGAGCGCGAGCTATTAAGCCGTTATCTAGAATCTGGTGATAGTGACCCGTTGGTTTTATCGAAAAAAGATTTAGATATTAAAGCCAAAGGCGAAACTAAAAAATCAGCTTTTAGCTTTTTATTCTTATTCAAAAAAGAAAAAGCGACCGGATATTCAAAAGCCACAGTTAAAACATCAAACAAAGAAGTAAGAAACTTCCAACGCTACAGCCGCGAAGAATCTAGTTTATTCGGGGCTGATAAAGCCGTGCTATTAATTGATAAAATGGCGACAGTGGTTTCAAAAGATACGACAAACATCGCCATTGAAATTGATGAAGCTGAACCAGATAAAATGGTGGCTTACCTTGAAGTGTGGAATTATGAAAGAAAATTAAACCGTAAAGGCTTAATTGAGTACATCACCGATTTAAATAAGTTCTATTCTAAAGATGCCAACACACCGTTTTATGCGGATTATTACTTACCAGCCAAAGAACAAATGGATAAGTACCGTAAGATCTACGGTCACACACGTATCTACTTTTATGGTGATACATTGCTAAATAACTTAAAGTCGTTAGCAGCAAAACAGTTAGAAGGTTTATTTGCCAATAACTATAAAGGCGATACGTCTTGCTATTATGGCGCGCAAAAACAAAGTAACTCAAACTGCGCCTATGGTTACGATTTAAATAAATTCTTAGATGCCGTTCATGACATTAAAAAATTAACGGTGAAAGATCAAAAATTCTTAAAACAGTATTACAAAGTTTTAGATTCTATCGACATTCGTAAAAACGGTATCGGTTTAGCCAAAACAATTGTCTCAGAAGAGAAAATGTTTGTGATGGGTGAAATTTATGGTGTGTACCCAAGCTTTTCAACGATGAATCAAGACGAGCAGTACGCGGGTCGTAGATTCGCTGGCAAAAGCTGGGGAACATATAAAATTCCACCGTTAAGAAAATTCTTAAATAATCATTCAATTACGCAAGAAAGTATTTATATTAACGGTGAAATTAATTTCGACGATATCTTTGGCCCAATGCCTACGGGTAATGTCGAGTACTATTAAAGCGTTTGTAAAAACTTAATCAAAGCTTTTTTATCAGAAGCGGTCAGGATTTCCTGGCCGTCTTTAATAAAGATGTCTACATCATGACCGCTATTGCTCATACCTTTACGAGTTGTATCGAAGTAGTATTGCGGTTGTTTCCACGAAAGCGGTGTATCTTCGCCAGCTGGGTAACCATTACAATCCGGATCAAAGTCAGTGGCTGTACTTAGCGCATCACCGGCGTAGTAAGCTTTAGGTCTTTGAGCTGCCGGTGTTAACACCGCACACAGTGATGGCACCGAATTATTATGAAAATACGGCCAGCGCGCCCAGATACCTACAAGCGGTGGTGGCACGTAACCTTTTTGTTCTTTGATCACGATGTTATTAGCTTTTGAAATTGATAAGTCATTTAACTTTTCAAGTGATTTCATACCCTGGCGACGGTAAGCATCTGTTCCCACATCAACAACAGGCGTTTTTGTTTTTGGAATCACCATTGTCGTTGTTAATTTTTGAGTGTGAGTTAACTGATCGGCATTTGGTAAGTTCCAGGCTTTTTCGTAAGTGCCATGACATTTAGAACAAGTTTGGTTAAAAACTTTTTCACCTTGTTTAGCCACATCGATATCAATTAATTCAGCTGGGTAAAAATCTGTAAAACGCGGAGCTTCAGACGAAAATACCGCTGTGGTTAACTCATCAATAATTTTTTGATTGTCTTTAAGCCAAGCTTCTAAAACTTTTAAATCAACGCCGCGGCCGATTTCATTCCAGATAATGTTTGTGAAAATCGGATTACCGCTAATAACACTTCCATCAGATAACCAGCGGTTTTTATATTTCACATTCCACCAAACCATTGGTTTTGAATCAGCCGGGTTGTGATCTAAGATTTCATCTGAACGCGGAAATAACTCGTACCAATTGCTTGGGGTTGCGTACGCATCTTTATTTCTGTGATTTAATGATAACGACACTTGTGCAAGGGATGTATCAAGGCCCAATTGAATCGGCTCTTTAGTGCCCACACGTTGAATATTTGTTTTAAGTTCTTTCATTAATTGAACTTCTTCGTTGGTCGCACCCGAAGCTGATTTAAATAACCAAAGTTCAACAGCCGGAGCTAACTTTTTAGCTTTAACAAAAAAATCATTCGCTGTCGGAAAACGATTTGTCATGCCAAGTACAGTTTTTCCAAACAAGTTACTTGAGTGGCAAGCGGCACAAGAAAAAGTAAAACCGGTTGCGCCATTACGTTCGATAAAACCTAAACCCATGCGGTGTTCAGGGCGACCCGTGCGTGGCACAGGAACTTGGTAAACACCCGTATCAGTTACAGCTGGGTAATGATGTAAACCAAGATCAGCCATCACTTGATCAAAACTATTAATGCCAGAAATTTCTTGCACGATTTTACTTAAAACAACACGTAGCGGGTTATCTTGGCCATCTTCAATCACATTTATCATCGGTTGGTACGGTGGAAGTGCGCCTGTCACAGTTACCGGATAAAACTGGGCATGCAGTTTTCCCATATCACGGTAAGTGGTAAAATCTTGAACTGAATAATTATTGATATTTGCACGACCGCCGGCAGGAACGGGAACACCTTCATCCCAAATTTTTTGAGCGAAAACTGAAGTTGTGAGTAAAAGGGCTGTGCCGAATAAAGCTATGTGTTTCATACGGAAATCATAGCCAACGGATTCTTAAAGAATCACCTTTAAAAGTGCTTGTTGCAGCGGGTAAAACAGGGTTTTAGAACAGAATTTTTAAATTAAGAAGATTCGCTCCGATAACCCCAGTGCCGGTTTCGGTGGTGGTATCGTTCTTATACGTGTACTGCGTAAGCGTCGAGCGGCCGATATATTCAATGGCAATTGTGTCATCAAGATTCCAGCCAATTCCGAAAAACATTCCCGGGCCGCCTTTAACTTCTAAAGTTCCTGAACTAGGCATAGTCATCGCCGTCACGCCGTAGGTTATGCCGACCGGAATATACGCGATATCCCAACGATAGACAGCGCCAATACGAATAAATCCCGTTTGAAAAGTGGCTACCTCTTGTCCGGGTTGTGGTGTGTAAGTTTGATTATTTTTATCAGTCAATTTTGTGAGTTTTCTAGCTTTGCCAGCTTCAGCGGCAAAAATAAAACCCCAATCATTTCTAGGCATTTTGAAAATATCGATCCCGATTTCTGGAGCACCTTCAAATTCCATAAAATAAGTGTCGGTATAAGGCGTTGAGCCTTCAGTTCCAGTAATGTTCATCATCGAAAAGTAAGTTGGGCTATAGCCCACATGAAATCCGAAAGACCATTTTGCATCAGCGGCAATTGCGTGTGGAGTAAGTAACATTGCAAAAACTAAGATAATTTTTTTCATGATAAATAATCGGTTATTTATAAAATGAACATGAGTCTGAATTGAAAAGCCTGATGAATTATTAGACCGTGGTCGTGTGAAAATACATGTAAATAAAAAATCACCTATACCAATTTGCCACCCAAAATCCAAATTTAATAGTGGCTAAGTATTTGCAAAATTAGGGGCCATCAAACCCAAAAATCACCAAGGAGATTTTAATGAAAACGAAGTCCCAACTTATCCTTATTTTAACCACATTTTTATCACTCACGGCGTTTGCGCAAGTTGAAAGAACGGCTGCCTCGACAAAATCAGAGACAAAGCAGCAAGCCATGAAGCCTTCTGCCGAATACACGGCGGCACTTGATGAGATTAAAACAAATTTAGGAATGGTTCCTACATTTTTAAAAATGTATCCACAAGAAGGTTTACCTGGAGCGTGGGAAGAAATGAAAGCGGTCGAGATGAATCCGAACTCGCAAATTTCGGGTAAATATAAAGATTTAATCGGTCTTGCGGTTGCAGCCCAAATTCCGTGTAAGTACTGCGTATACTTTCACCGTAAATTTGCGGCTCTGCAAGGGGCTACAGAGCGTGAAATGAACGAAGCCGTAGCCGTCGCCTCAAGCGTTCGTAAATGGAGCACTTATGCGTTCGGTGAAAATTTAAATTTCGACACTTTTAAAAAAGATGTCGATCAATTGGTGTCTAATACAAAAGCGATGGCACAAAAAAACACGCCATCTCCAATGGCGACACCAGCGGCTGATATCTCGACAGCAGATCTTGCTTTAAAAGACGTACAAAACATGTATGGCTTTACGCCAAATTTTTTAAGTGCTTATCATAAGCCAGCGTTATCAGGAGCTTGGAGAGGTTTACGTGATTTTCATATGAGTGCAAATACAGCTTTACCGATGAAAGTAAAAAGCTTTATCGGCTTAGCGGTAGGGGCGCAAATGCCATGTAATTATTGTCTCTACATTGATGGTGAAATGGCTAAACTAAATGGGGCTACGCCTGAAGAATTAAAAGAAGCGGTGTTAATGGCTGCGAGCGTTCGCCAGTGGAGTACTTTTTTAAATGGTATTAATATGGACGAAGTTAAATTTCGCCGCGAAGTGGATCAAATGGCCGCAATGGCGAAGAAAAAAATGGGCGCGGTAAAAACTGACCGCCAGGCTTCAGCGACTCATTAGATTTATTCAGTGGGTTTATCTTGAATCAGCTTATTACGAACCCAAGTTCTAATATGTGATAATTCTTTTTCAGATAAACCCACATAGTTAGCCGATATTTCATAATGATCGGTTTTTAAATCTGAAGTGTTCACACGAATTGAAACCGTTGTTCGTTCAAAGATATTAAAAAAATCGCTGGTGATTTTATAAATCTGGCCAGGAATAAGACCTACATCCGAAGAAAACTTCGCACTGACTTCTGAACTTGAAATTAATGTTAATTTCATTGGAATAGAAGCCGGCTTATTCACAATCGCATGAACGAAGTCGTCTTTATCACTTTTTTGTGCTAATAGCTTTTTTAGCTTTGTCATTAACACATCAGGATCAATCGGTTTAATCATGTAATCGTTAGCACCCACTGAAATCGCTTTTTCAACGTCAGCAGGGTCGCGTTTACCGGTTAACATTAAAATCGGAACTTTTTGGTTATTGCTAGGTTGCGAGCGAATTGTTGAAATTAAGCTAAAACCGCTTGTTCCCATGGGCATAACCGCGTCGGTAATGACCACATCAAATTTTTCACGCTGGATATGTTCAAAGGCATCCAGTGAATTCGTGCAAGAGACGACAATAAAGTTTTCTTTTTTTAAAATCGCTTCTAAGGTAAGTAATACGCTTGTTTGATCATCCACAATCAGAATTGTCTTCATGACGCCTTCCTTTGACTTTGTTTAATGTCATATATGCGCTCTTCAATACCGGCTATCGCTAACGAATAACATAGCTGCGCTTTACTGATCTCTTGTTTTAAAGTATCAGTGTGGGCAGGGTTATTTTCATCAGCCAAAGATTCAATTTTAGCTAAAATCTGGTGAAGTTCATGCGCATCTAATTCTGCTGATGCTGATTTTAGGCTGTGCGCTGTTTGATAAAGCTCAGTAAAGTTTTGCGCTTGTAATAATTCAGGTAATTTAGAAAGTTTAGCAGGGGCTTGGGTTGTAAAATCTTTAAGTAAGATTTCAATTAATAGCTGATCGCCCACCATAAGGTGTTTGATTTTTTCAATCTGACTAGGGCTAGCCATTGTAGCTGTAAAGTACTGTTTTAATAAAGCCACAAGTTTATTTAATTCAATCGGTTTAGTTAGAAACGCCGTCATACCAGCTTTGCTGTTATCGTCAAAGTTAGTTTGTCTGACATCGGCTGAAAGGCCCACGATCGGTGTTTTTTTCATTTGTGGGTTTTGCTGAAGCGCTATAATTTTCTGAGTCGCTTCTAAACCACTCATCACCGGCATATTAGAATCCATTAAAATTAAATCGGGGTGGTGAGTCTGATAAAGCTGAACGGCTTCTTCACCGTTATTGGCCACCACAGTTTGAAATCCTAATTTAGATAAATAGTTCGTAATAACTTTTTGATTTACGGTACTATCTTCAGCAATCAAAATTAAACCCTGAAACTGATGACTGAATAAAATACTTTCTTCGTCGTGTTCAGTTTGTTCACTACCCACAGTTGGTGCGCAAACTTCTAAAGGTAAACTAAACCAGAACTGCGTGCCTTTTCCTAATTCGCTTGATACGCCTATTTCACCTTTTAAAAGATCAACTAACTGCTTACAAATACTTAAGCCTAAACCTGTACCACCTACAGTCTGTCCGTTTTTCGTTTGAAAGTATTTTTGAAAAAGGTGGCTCACTTCAACAGGGGTCATACCGCTTCCGGTGTCTTTAACGATAATTTTTGTGTTTGCGCCTTCAGTGATAAATTTTAATTCAACAAAGCCAACTTTTGTAAACTTCATCGCATTACCGATAAGGTTAATCATTACTTGGCGGATACGGTTTGAGTCTGAATTAAAATGTTCGTTTTTAAGTTCTGAAAAATCTAATTTAAGCTCAAGACCTTTTTCCATCACCATAGGTTTAAAGTTATCAGCTACATCGTTAGCCAAGGCTTTTAAGCTAAAAGGAGCGTTAGTGATTTCAAGTTTACCAGCTTCGATTTTTGAATGATCAAGAATGTCGTTAATTAACGTTAATAATGACTTAGCCGAACGCTGAATTGTGACGACATAATCTTTTTGATCTTCGTTAAGTTTAGTTTCTTTAAGTAATGTCGTTAAACCTAAGACCGCATTCATCGGTGTTCTGATTTCATGAGACATCGAAGCTAAGAAATCTGATTTTAATTTTGAATTCTCTAAAGCGCGCTCTTTTTCTGATTTCCAGAATTGCTCTAATTGTTTTTTAGCTGTGATGTTTTTTAAAACCACCACCGATCCTGATGTTAAGCCTTTAGAATCTACATAAAAACCATTTGAGGCAGATACGAAAATACCATCGGGGTGAAGCTGATTTTTTACGATAAATTCCTGATCGTTCACTAAGCCTTTCTTAAGCGCTGTGTACATCGGAAGTTCTTCTTTAGAAAGTTTTCTTCCGTCAGGAGATTGAAAACCCATCACATCAATTGAGCTTGAATAGAAAATATCATTGACCACGGGGCCAATAATGTTTTTCGCTGATTCATTGCTGAAAGTGAAAAAACCGTATTTATCGGTCACGATCACACCTTCAGACATATTGCTGATTACTTTTTTGAAAGTATCAACTTGTGAAACAAGGCCGATATTCTGTTTTCGTGTTATACGGTATAAAGCCAGTAAGTGTACGACGGCTAAAGCCAGCGACATTAAGCTGATCACTAAAAAACTTGATTGTGGGTTAAATTTAAATTCACCAACGTTTTTCTTAAAAAGATCCATTGGCTCTGTGGCAATTTTTACGTTGATGGTGGCCCCTGAAGCGATAAAGTTTTTAACAGCGTCAAAGTAATCAGCGTAGTTTAAAGATCTTTTAGCCAGGGTATTGTGAATGGCGGCTTTTTGTTTTGCTAAGGGTGAAGCTAACGCCTGTATCATTAACGAGTTATTGCGTGTTGAAAAGTCATTGAATTTTTTTGAGCGCTCCATTTTTGGGTCAGTCGTGTACTGCGAACTTTCAACATAAGTTTTAAGTTCGACAACATTTTCTTGCCACGCATTTACTTTTTCAAAAAGCGATTGTTCGTCAGCAGTTAAAACTTCTTGGGTGATAAAAAGTGAACTTAAGCTTTGGTTTAAGCCTGATTGATAACCTAATGCCAGCACCATAAAAAAGGCAAAATTGCAAAGTCCGATTAAATAAAAATGGCGCTTTAAAAAGGCCCAAAAAAGCTTCGTCATGACTGAGGTATTTATCGTCATTTTCAGAGTGAAAAATCACATTTTTTTAAGCTTCGCTCAAAGAAAAACTGCCCGATGGTCTAGGGCAGTTTGTTAAGTTAAAATTAGTGTTAAAAAGTTTGTCAGTTTTTAAAACTTTAAGTTTAAAGTAAGCCTTTGGCTTGTTCAACTTGGCTAGCTACGGCTTGCGGTGATGTGCCGCCATGACTGTGACGTGCCTGCATGACCGCTAAGTGAGGAAGTATTGCAAGACTGGCTTCATCAAATAGCGGGTGCAAGGCTTTAAGTTCATTTAAAGAAATCTGCTCAAGAGCCACTTTGTTTTTTATGCAGTACTGAACAGTGCGGCCAATCACTTCGTGCGCTTCACGAAATGGTAAACCTTTTTTAACTAAGTCATCGGCAAGATCAGTGGCGTTTGAAAAATCTCCGGCTAATGATTTTTTCATGTTTGCTGTATTCCACGTGGCTTCTTCAAGCATCACTAACATTAAACGTGAACAACCCTTAACGGTATCAAGGCCTGTAAATAAATGAAATTTATCTTCTTGCAGATCACGGTTATACGCCAGAGGCAGAGCTTTTAGCATCGTAAGAACGCCAATTAAAGCGCCATTCACACGGCCAACTTTTCCGCGGATCAGTTCAGCCACATCAGGATTTTTCTTTTGCGGCATAATGCTTGAGCCAGTTGTGACTTTGTCAGATAATTCAACGAATTTAAATTCAGGCATTGACCATAAAACTAATTCTTCGCTTAAACGTGAAAGATGCATCATGATCGTGGCACTGTCAGATAAAAATTCGATGATATAGTCACGGTCAGAAACCGCATCTAATGAGTTTTCTGAGACAGAATTAAAATTTAAATCTTTAGCGACCTGCTTACGGTTTAACGGAAAGCCTGTTCCAGCTAAAGCAGCCGAGCCTAAAGGTAAATGTAAAACTCTTTTTTGAGTTTCAAGTAAACGTTCGATATCACGTTGAAACATCCAGAAATACGCCATCAGATGATGGGCAAGACTTACGGGTTGGGCATGTTGCATATGCGTAAGACCTGGAAGAAGTGTTTCAAAATGTTTTTCAGCAGTCTTAACAAAATAATTTTGTAACGCTTTTAGATTTGCGACTAGATGATTAATTTCACCGGCTAAGTAAAGGCGGGTGTCGGTGGCTACCTGATCGTTACGGCTTCTGGCTGTATGAAGTTTACCAGCTAACGCACCAACTTTTTGATAAAGTTTTTTCTCAATATCTGAATGAATATCTTCAGAGGCCGGATCAATTTTAATTTTTCCAAGCTTAAACTCTTCATGCATTTGTTGTAAAGCGACTACAATAGCGCCAGCTTCGACCGAAGGAATAATTCCCACATCCCCCAGCATTTTAGCATGCGCTATCGAGCCAAAAATATCTACTTCCCAAAGTCGTGCATCTACTTCAAGTGAAGACGAAAAGTCTTCAACTTCAAAGTGAGTTTGTTCTTGAAATAATCCGCCCCAAAGTTTCATCTAAAAACCTCTAGTGTTGGTTTAAAGTTAATTTGTCTTTTAAGCTAAAGAACATTCTTGGCTGTAAACCAAAGTTTTTAACAGCGCCTGTACTTTCACTTTGCACGAAAGTCGTTGTATCAAAGCTTGCTAAATCTTCAGAGTATAAAGCCCATGGAGACGTACGGCCCTGAACAACCACATTGCCTTTGTAAAGTTTTAATTTCACAGTGCCGGCAACGCGAGTTTGTGTGGCGCCAATGAAAGCCTCAAGATCAGTTTTGAACGGATCCCACCAAAGACCTTCGTAAGCTAATTTGCTCCACTCAAGATCAATCGTTGATTTAAAACGAATTTCATCACGAGTTAAAACTAAGTTTTCTAAAGCTTTATGCGCTTTTAAAAGTAAAGTCGAAGCCGGGCATTCGTAGTTTTCACGAACTTTTAAACCCATCATGCGGTCTTCCATAATATCAATACGGCCAATACCATGATCACCGGCAATTTTATTTAAGGCGATAACCATGTTGCCTGGTGTGTAAGCCGTGCCATTGATATGTGTCGGAACACCGTTTTCAAAAGTAAGAACGATTTCTTCAGCTTTGTCTTTTGCGTTTTCTAAAGATTTAGTCCATTGAAAAATTTCTTCAGGCGGAGCGAAATCTGGTTCTTCTAAACGACCACCTTCAATTGAACGGCCCCAAAGGTTTTCATCAATACTCCAGATTTTTTCTAAAGATTGCTGAATAGGAACATTATTTTTTTGTGCATACTCGATTTCCCAAGAGCGAGTCATGTTGCGTTCGCGGATCGGTGCATGAATCACAGCCCCTTCAACTAATGAACGAAGACCGAATTCAATACGGAATTGGTCGTTACCTTTACCAGTACAACCGTGTGCGAAATGTTTTACGCCAAGTTTGTTAGCCACTTCAGCGGCTTTAGCTGCGATCAGCGGGCGGGCAATCGAAGTTGACATCGGGTAGCCTTGGTAATCGCCATTAGCTTGTAAAGCTTTGAAGCAATAGTCTTTAATAAATTCTTCTTTAGCATCAACAGTGTAGTGAGTTGTTCCAAGAATTTTTGCTTTTTCTTGGGCTTGAACGATGTCCGAAGGATCTTGTCCTACGTCGATAGTTACAGTGATAACTTCTTCGTAACCGTACTCTTGACGCATCAGCGGAATACAGATCGATGTATCTAGACCACCAGAATATACTAATAGAACTTTTTTATCGTTCATTTCATTTCTCCTTTTAGGTGAATGCATATGACGTTATTTATGCGAGAAATATGCATGCATAAACCTTATTTATATGCGAATAATTATGCAGTCAATAGAAATATATAATTTAATGGTTGACATATGCACTTATAATACATAAATATGCATGCATGGTGCATAATTATTCACGCAATGCGACAACACATTTAGACGGTTCTATTACGGTTTCCGTAGTAGGTGCGCGTGGTTACACGGGTTTAGAAACTGTAAAACAGTTGCTTCGTCATCCGTTGGCAAAGCTTACGCACGCGTTTGCGACGAATGATTTTTCGTTAAACCAATTTATTCAAAATAAAAAAATTACAGATGTTAAATGTCTGCCTGAAAAAGAATTAATGAATCATTTAACAGACGTTGTGTTTTTAGCAACGCCTGCTGAAGCTTCATTAAAGCTTGCGCCAGAAATTTTAGCCAAAGGCAAAAAAGTGATCGATCTATCTGGCGCCTTTCGTTTGAAAAAAAGCGATTACCTAAAATGGTACGGCTTTACGCATGAACAAAATGATCTTTTGCAATCGGCTACCTATGGATTGGTGCCTTTTGCAAATTTTAGTTCTAACCCTTTAGTGGCTAACCCGGGTTGTTATGCCTCAAGCGTATTGATGGCGTTAATTCCTTTAATCAAAAAAGATTTAATTCAAACAGAAACAATTGTGATCGATGCCAAATCGGGAACAACCGGCGGTGGAAAAAAAGCTTCTGAAAATTTATTATTCACTGAAGTTGAAGGTGAATGTCTTCCGTACAAAATCGGAAAGCATCAGCACTTGCCTGAAATTATCGAAGCGGTTGAGCAATTCACGGGTGTGAATATCAATCCTTTTTTTACAACTCACTTGCTGCCAACTCGCCGTGGGATTTTATCAAGCCTATATATGAAGGTAAAACCCGGCGTAACAACAGAGCAGATCACTGAAGCTTATGCACATGCATATGCAGGTAATCCGCTTGTGTTTTTCGCCGAAAGCGACAAACAACCTCAATTATTATCACTAAAAAAAGTCGTGGGAACCGCGCATACACACCTTAGTTATCATCTTAAAGGCGACCAGCTTTTTCTATTTTCAACAATCGATAACCTGATGAAAGGGGCAGCCAGCCAAGCGATTGAAAATTTTAACCGCCTGTATGACTTACCTTTATCGACAGGACTTGAAGATATGGAGGCTTTCATATGACACCAGGACCAGGTTTACACAGAACACCACTTCCAAAAGGGTTTTTAGCCAGTGGAGCTAACTGCGGCGTACGTAAGTACCGCCCGGATATCGGCGTTATTATTTCTGAAGTTGATGCTGTTGCAGCGGGTGTATTTACATTAAATGAATGTAAAGCAGCGCCTGTGCAACATTGTGCGAAAGTTTTGCCAGCTGATAACGTGCGCGCGATTTTTACAAATTCAGGGCAAGCCAATGCGGCTACTGGGCTTGAAGGTTTTAAACGTAACCAAGAAGTCATCAACGCTACAGCTGAAGCTTTAAAAGTTACTCCAGAACAAGTGTTAATTGCATCAACTGGTGTGATCGGCGTGCAAATGCATACTGATAAAATTATTCCAGCGATTCCAGATTTAGTAGAACGTGCGCAAGAGCATGCTGAAAGTTTTGCTTTAGCTATTCTAACAACTGACTTAGTTCCTAAAACTGTAACCACGGCTGTGAAATTGACTCAAGGTGAAATTCGTATCACAGGAATCTGCAAAGGTTCAGGTATGATTCACCCAAACATGGCGACAATGCTTGGTTATATTTTAACAGATGTAAAAATCTCTAAAGATGTAGCGCATACAGTTTTAAAATCGGCCACAGATGTAAGTTTTAACATGATCAGCGTTGATGGTGATTCATCAACAAATGACTGCTGTTTTTTAATGGCCAACGGAGAGTCTGGCGTAGAACTTAAAAACGACCAAGACTACAATGCTTTTAAAAAAGCTGTGACCGAAGTTATGGTTTATTTAGCTAAATCCATTGCTGCTGACGGCGAAGGCGCTACAAAACTTATCGAAGTGGCGATTAAAGGTTCACCTGAAGAGCAATTGGCAAAAACCGCGGCTCGTGGGGTTACTCTTTCGCCATTAATTAAAACAGCCATTCATGGTGAAGATCCAAACTGGGGCAGAATCTTAGCGCGCCTTGGTGCTGAAAAAGTTCCGGCAGCGAGCCTTGCGCAAATGGATCTGACTTTACAAGGTATTAAATTATTCACAAACGGTGAACCCGCAACGTTTAACAAAGATGAAGTGCGGACCCTTTTAAAATCGGCCAATGTAAAAATTGAGATCGATTTAAAATCCGGTCCACACGCAGCAACTGCCTGGGGCTGTGATTTGTCGAAGAAGTACGTTGATATTAACACTGATTATTCATAAAGGGTTTAGGTTAGAGAAGATGAGACAAGATTTAGTAGTTATCAAATTAGGTGGCGCTTCATTACTTGATCCGGCAACTCGCGATCAAGTGGTTAAGACGGTGCGTGATTACCGCAGATATGACTACGACGTGGTTTTAGTTCATGGTGGCGGCCCTGCGATCAACGCTGAATTAACAAAAAGAAATATTTCTTGGAGTTTTATTAACGGCCAACGTGTCACAAGCGTTGAAATGATTAATGTGATTGAAAATGTTTTATTTGGTCAGATTAATGCTGAACTTGTGGCTGCGTTAAATGAGGGTGGCGTGCCGGCCATTGGTTTATCAGGAGCTAAAAATAATTTACTTCACTGCAAACAGGCAAGCCCTGAACTTGGCCAAGTGGGCTTGGTTGAATCAGTAAATGCTGAATTTGTTCAGGCTTTAATTGCGCCAGAGAAAAACGTAGTTCCGGTGATTGCGCCCATTGGTATTGGTGAAGATGCAGAGCTTTTTAATATTAATGCTGACTGGGCTGCAGCTAAGATCGCCTCAGCGTTAAAAGCAAAAAAATTAATTTTCTTAACCGATCAAAATGGAATTTTAGATCAAGATAAAAAGTTAATTGAACATACGGACTATGTGCAGTTGCAACAACTTATCAATGACGGAACTGTCAGTGGTGGAATGTACACGAAAGTATTAACTGTGGTTGATGCTTTAGTGCACGGTGTTTCACAAGTCAGAATTTTACGTGGAACACAAGCTTACGACGGTCTTTGGAGCGATTACGTCGGCACAATGTGCCGCAGTGAGGGTACCTATGTTTAACTTAACAACTCCGCATTTTTTAACGGGTGAAGAGTTATCGCAAGATGAACTTTTAAAACTTTTATTTTTCGCGGTAGAACTTAAGAAAAATAAACGCCAGACATTTTTAAAAGACAAAACGATTGCCTTACTTTTTGAAAAATCATCACTGCGTACGCGCATGAGTTTTTCTGTAGGTATTGAACAATTAGCGGGTAACGTTTTTGAAATCAATTCAACGCAACGTAAAAAAGAAACTCCGGCAGACACGATTCGTGTTATGCAAGGTTATGTTGATGGTCTAATGATTAGAACATTCGAGCATGAAATTTTAGAAGAGATGGTAAAACACGCCAAAATTCCGGTGATCAATGGTCTTTCGGATCTTCATCACCCGTGCCAGGCGTTAGCTGATTTGCAAACCTTACTAGAAAAATTCGGTAAGCTAAAAGGTTTAAAGCTTTGTTACGTTGGTGACGGTAACAACGTTTTACATAGCTTACTTTTATTAGCCCCTTATGTGGGTGTTGATGTTCACTTTGCTTGTCCTGAAGGTTACAAACCAAATCCTGAAATCTTAGCGCGTGCTCACGAACGTGCGCATTTAGGGGGTGCTAAGATTAAAGAATTTAAAACTCCGCAAGAAGCGGTCGCTGGCGTTAATGCGATTTACACGGACGTTTGGACTTCGATGGGACAAGAAGAAGAATCGGCTGAAAGATTAAAAGCTTTTGCCGGTTACCAAGTAAATGCTGAGCTTTATGCTTTGGCTGCTTCTGAGGCAGTTATCATGCACTGCATGCCAATTCATGAAGATCAGGAAATAACTCGCGAAATGATTGAGCATCCGTGCTCGGTTTTATTCCAACAAAGCGAAAATCGCATGCACGCGCAAAAAGCTTTGTTGACTGGTCTTTATTCATCTGAGGAAATGAAAACATGGCAGCCACATCACAAGCTGACGCCCGCGCAAGATTACAAATCCTTCGTAAACTTTTAGAAGAAGGAACCGTAAGCACCCAAGAGGAGCTTTGCGAGGCACTGCAAAAGAAAAATTTTAGTGTTACTCAAAGCACCGTTTCGCGTGATTTACGCAGAATCGGTGCTGCGAAAACGATTTCTTCATCAGGAGAAGTGGTTTACCGTTTACCTGAAGAGTTAATGATTGCGGCTCCGGTTCCGGCATTAACGACCGGAATTAAAGGTCTTTTATTAAGTATCGAAAATAACGGTTCGATGATCGTTATTAAAACTCCGCCGGGATCGGCAAGTTTAGTGGCCCACCATTTAGATTTAACTAAACCCGATGGCATTTTAGGAACGATTGCAGGCGATGACACGATTTTCGTGGCCCCTGCCTCGATGAAAAAGATCGAATCAACGATGGAAGCTATCGTTGATGAACTAAGTTAAGCCCAAATTCTATTCAAATCGTTGACTCGTTCGCGATTTTTCTTTGAAATATCAATATGAAATTGATTATTTGCATCTTGATGTTTTTGTCTTCAGTTAATGCTTTTTCGCAAGAAAATGACCTAGGCCCCAACGGCGGTCAGTTAAAATCAGTGGGCGAATTTTATTCCGAAGTTTTAACCAATAAAGACGGATCGTTTGATGTTTATCTTTTAGATAAAGAAACTAAAAAACCATCGGTACGTTATTCTTACGTGACAGGTTTTTTTGAATCTAACGGCGGAACCAAAGTAGAAATTCTTTGTGTGGCTCAAAAAACTTATTTTGAATGTTATCCACGTGGTTTAAATATCAAAAAAGGTAAAAAATTATTATTAAGCATGGCCCGTGAAAACGTGACGGGTAACGATGTGGTGTACAACTTACCCATTTTTAACCCGAAAGATTTAGCTTCAGCACAAGGCCGTATTTCGTATGCGATTAAATTTGATAAAGATCAAAAGTATATGAGCTTTCGTAATGGTAAACGCGGTTATGAAACGAGCACGCAGTTAGAAGAGGGTGGTTCATACTGCGCGATTGAAAATATTAAATTACAAAAGCTAACAATTAAGCCAAAGAAAAAATTCACAACAAAAATTGAAAAAATCGATTTTCCGAACAAAGAAATTCAACGTTATTCAGTGATCGAAAACCGCGATTACAATATCTATTGTGATTTTACGAAAGACGCTGATTTTAAACAGTCGTTAGTCATTGATAAAATTAACCAGCATTTTAACGGCTGGCTTAAAATTAAATAAGCTCATCACGGCACAGATCATGCTGTATAAACCGCTGTGGAATGGCTACAGCGGCTAAGACAAAATCTACTCTCAATTAAATGGGATAAAGCTAAAGGCCTGGTCGCAAAAAGTTTTAAGGTCAGTATCCTGTTAGTTGTCTTTTTTGAAGTGATCCCCAACCTTGGGGAGTTTTGGTACACAGCCCGCGAAACTCAAAAAGAAGCGGTCAGCTTTGCTAACCAAGAAGCCGTTAATCTTTTGCATTTGGCTTCGTACGATTACGAACGTATTCTAGAAAAAGTAGAGCAGCTATTAATGGTCTTAGCTGAAGTGCCTGAACTGAGTAACCCGAATTCGCCGAAATGCAGTCAGTTTCTTGATAAAATTCGTATGCAGTACCCGGTGTACGCCAATTTAGGTGTGATTGCACTTAATGGCGATACAGTCTGTAGTGGTGTTGAGCTTAAATCTAAAATTAATCTGGGTGATCGTCTTTATTTTACCAAAGTTTTAAAATCTAGAAGGTTTTCAATTGGTGAATTTCAAGTCGGGCGCATTACCGGAAAGCCCACAGTGAACTTTGGTTACCCGCTGTTAGATGCGCAAAAAGATATTCGCGGCGTTTTGTTTGCGGCTATTGATTTAAATATTTTAAAACAAATGACTGTTAAAGCGGGGCTTCCGATGCAGGCCAGTTTTTTTATTCTGGACGAAAACGGAAAGTTTTTAGTTCGCTATCCCGAATCAGAAGAAACCATGGGCCATGCCATTCAAGATCCAAGTATTTTAAATAAGTTGAAATCAGGTGGTGAGCAGATCTTTGAACTAGATAAAATGTATGCGGCCACAAAACTAAGATCAGCGCCTGAAGCTGGGGCTATTTACATTGCAGTGGGTGTTCCTAAGTTCGTCTTTTTATCAAAGTTTGATACCATTCTAAAAACAAGGCTTTGGCACGAAGGTTTATCGACGTTTGTTCAAATTCTTTTTGCCTGGGCTGCGGGATTTTTATTTTTATGGCAACTCAAAAAATTGGATAAGGCCGCAACCAAAATCAAGCAAGGTGATTTAACAGCGCGAACCAATCTTAAGGCAGGCTTTGGTGAAATTGAAAGGCTAGCGAATACTTTTGATACTATGGCTTCACAAATTGAAGCTGAAAATAAAAGGCTTCAGTTTTTATCTGAATCAGCAAAACACTTATGTGAAATGGTGTCTTTAGAAGAACGCCTTCAAAAAGTTGCTGAAATAGCAATTATGTTTTTCTGTGATAGATGTATAATTCAAATTACCAATGAAAAAGAAGTCGTGGCTAAAAGTAGCGAAGGGCAGGCTAAGGCTAAAATAGAAACACCGGTGATTGTTTTTGATAAAGAATTAGGAAAAATTATTTTTGAAAATTACCAGCATACTTTTGAAAAATACGATTATGCGGTAGCTGAAGATATTGCGGCTTATATTGGCTTAGTTGTTGAAAACGCGCGGCTTAAGTTACCGCGCGAAATACCTGGTTTTTTTTGATCGGAAAAACTATTTAATCGAATTCATTGAAAACGGTCTATGGTAGTTTTGTAAAACCACACGCGTCACACAGTTAGTGCCAGCACATTTTTGCAAGATGATTTCACAGCTTTGTTTTTGCGCTTGTCCTGTGGTGTGATCAACCACAACAAGGGTACCTGTTGTTTGTAATTCTTCGGTCATTTCGCTCGCAAACATTTTCGCTTCAGAAGAAAAAGCACTTGTTGTCGCTTTATCAAAAGTTAAAATCATATCTTGAGTGTTGTCGTTTCCTACGGCGCGAATTCCTTTAATTGTTTCAGGCATGTATTCCCAAACTTTAAGATCTAGTGACGTGTAAGAGTGGTTGATGGCTGTGGCAGGAACTAATTTTGCCGTTAATAAATCATTACGATTAGATTTTGACCAATTCGTGCGATCATTCATATTGCTTTGATTGTTAAAAATATGACTTTTATCAAAAGTGATAAAACCAAAACGCCCAGCTTCTTGCGCATCACCCTTACATTGATACTGAACAGTCACCGACACTTTAACTTGTTCTTCAATTTTATTAAGTTCTTGTAAGTAGCTATTAGCCATAACTGTCTGTGCTGTCATAAGTGATAACAAAGTAAGTGCGATTTTGTTCATAATTTACTCCTATTATTGATTTTTTATTTCTGTGTTTTTTAAATAGTTATTAATCGAATCTTCAAAGCGGTTTATATACCAACCCATAAAATTTACCTGTGGGTCGCCGCCGCGAACGGTAGACATATAAGCTCTTTGGTATTCATCACCTAAGTTGTAAAGTGTTGTCGTAAGCCCTGGGTTTTGGCTGATATCAACTTGCGCGATCTGTTTATAAACATTGATAGAAACATGGGCCATGACTGCGATGTAGGCTAACATTTCTTTATTGTTAAAAATCACCTGAAACGGTGTTTTCATATCTGTTAGATTAAATTTTTTGTAAGAGTAGCCTAGAGCTTTTGTTTTTTCGACGACAAGATCGTTCACGCTCCATAATAGAAACGGTTGAATCTGACCTAAACCGAAGGTGCCCTGGCCTTTATTTGAAATTTGATAAAACCAAAAAATAAAATCACGGTTTGATCCGTTAGCTAAATAACCTGATTTATGAAGTACGCAGCGCCATTTCCAGTAATTAGAAATATTTAAATTCATACAGCCGGCAGTTGCGGGCTCTTCAGAAATCATTTTCATACGGGCCGACATTGTTTTAAAGTCTGACTCGTTAAACATTTTAGCAAAGCTATCTTGAATCGTCTGGTCGATTGCGCCGTTAAAAGAATTTTCGCCAATGATCGGCCCCAGAATATGCATCGGGTGAATGTTAAAGGCTTTACCTAATCTTATCGCTTCAGCGATTAAACCTTGTTCGTTTAAAGCATCTAGAATTTTTGGAATTTTATTTTTACCAAGGGTAAGTGCAAATTCAGTTTCGCGGCCTGATTTTAATAAGGCTTCCCATTCGCCATTTAAAACAGCGCGTGAGTACACACGAAGGCGTGCGACTTCAGGAATTTCAGCCATGCCTGCATTGCCTTTAGGAATAACGCGAACCTTTTGCGCTTCGCTGCGCTTATAGCTTTGGTCTAATTCTGTGTACAACGACAGTGGTGCCGCCATGCTGGCAGCACTCGTTAAGGTAAACAAAACTAATGGTAAAAGGCGAGCGTAGTTTAACATGCCTTTTACTTAGCGAGGTATGTGCCACAGCTGAACTGACATTGAAGCAACTCAGCTGTTCACTGGAGTAAAAACAGCGTCTACGCTTTTGACACTAAGACGACTACTGCGCTAATTCGCAAGTAAAAGCTGTTGTTGGTGAACTGTGACCAATTGTTAATTCACCTAAAGAACTAGTTACCGATAATTTCGACGGAGCTGCAAAGGCCACAAATGTAAATTCAGCGTTGATACCTTGGTTAGTGTTATTTAACCAACCTGTAGCTTGACCAGAACTTTCATCAACTGTCGGAAATGAACCTTTATACTCTTCTCTTAAAGTGAAGTGGCCTTCAGGAGTGATCTCGATACGAGTTGTTAAGCGCGCAAATTCTCTCTTGCAGATAAGATCGCCAGCGGCGGCTGCGTTTGCTGTTACAGTTGAAAAAAACAAAGCTAAAGTTAATAAGAAAAATTTCATAGATAGTTCTCCTTTTGTGTTTACTAGAAAAAACGTTAGCTCGGTTACTGAACTTAATGAAATTATTAAACCGAGTTTATGTGATAACCAGAATTAATGATTTTTAGTCGATGAGTTTGACACAATCTGAAAGTTCTCAGAATGAAACGCTGTAGAGCTAATAAAGTCGTTTTTGCTGTGTCATGCCAAGCGCAGTTTAGCTTCCTAGACTAAACACCGATAAGTAGAACGTGAACAAGTGGTTGCAGAACGTTTATTGGTTTGTGCTGGGAAGCCTATTATGGCTTTCATCAACCGCATTTGCCATCAACGGTCGAACAACCTATCAAGCCAAAATTTACAAACCCGATGGTCTGCCACTTGAAGCCGTCAGTGTTAACTTTCGTTTTACAGTTTTAGATCCTTCTTCATCTTGTGTTCTTTATATAGAAGACTATGCCGCCGTTAATATGATCGGAAGCGGTGGTTTAACTTCGTTTAGCTTAGGTATGGGTGCTCGCGCTTATCCAGTGAGTGGACCAGTTACTTTTGCTTCAGTTTTTGATAACTCAACACCATCTTTCGTGTGCCAAGCGCCGGGTGTGTATAATCCAATACCAACAGATAACAGAAAAATCGTGATGCAATTTAATGAAGGTAACGGTTGGCAAACATTGCCGGCGATGGCGATTAACTCTGTGCCTTACGCGATGTATTCCGCTAAAGCGCAAAACGCGCAGTCATTAAATGGCAAAGCAGATACTTCGTTTGTTGAATATTCAACTTTAGCTTCTTTAAATTGTCAGGCAAACGAAGCGATTAAATTTAATGGCGTAAGTTTTGGTTGTATCGCGACTTCAAGCGGAACGACCGTCACTTCAGGAAGTGTTGTCACAGCCTTAGGTTACACACCAGCTGATAGCAGCGCCGTAAATGCCACAATGTCTTCGGTGTCATCGACAGTTGCCAATGTGAGTTCAACGGTTGCAAGTGTAAGTTCAACTGTGTTTGCGGTTTCATCGACTGTGTCGTCGCTGGCAGGATCAGTTTCAAGTTTACAAAATACAGTAGCTGCAAGCTTTGCGGCGATCACAAGTTCGCAGTGGAGTACAAACCCATCAGGTATTAATTATTCATCAGGCAACGTCGGTATTAATACCGCATCACCAACGGCAAAATTTTCGATCGGTAATTCTCTTCAAGCAGAATCGCCTGGGCTATCATTCATTACACCAAAAAATATTGCGATTAATGATACTTTGTCTGGAACCTCAGGTATCCAGTCGCAAATGAGTATTATTTCTAAAGCCGATGCGCCATCTAATAGTTCTATGATCGATATGGGTTTAGCTATCGATCAGTTTATTCCGGCTTCTTCGTCAGTCGATTACGGTGTTCGTTATGGTCTTTACAATGTTATCGGACACTATGGATCAGGATCGGTAAATCAGGCTAGAAGTACGGTTGGTGTGATTCAAAATATGGGAAGCGGAAATATTAATTCCGCTATGGCCGGTACTTTTATCACGGCCAACATGGGTGCAGGCAATATGACTACCGCTTACGGCGTTGATAGTCAGATTGTGAATCAGGGCACCGGAAATATTAACACAGCTTACGGTCTTTCTTCAGTGATCGCCAACACATCAGGGGCCGCAAGTATTACGACAGCATACGGGCTTTATTTAAGTAAAACGAATTATGGAATAATCGTAAATGATTACGGTATTTATCAAGCTGATTCTGGGGTTAACTATTTTGGCGGCAATATCGGTCCTGGCAATATGCAGCCCACAGCGCGTGTGCATTTAGGAGCAGGGGGATCAACACTGGCTCCGTTTAAATTTACTTCAGGTACATTACTTACATCACCGCAATCAGGAACAATGGAATACGATGGTTCTAATTACTATTTAACTGATGGAGCCAACCAGCGCCGCATAATTGCAACAGCTTCTTCGCAAGGGGTTCTTGATAATACGTCACAGATTAATTCAACAAGTAATTTAACTTTAAATCCTGCAGGATCAGTAGTTGTTTCGGCGACAACGCCATCAACAAATTCTAACAACGGAGCTTTAGTTGTTAAAGGTGGCTTAGGAGTTGCCGGAAATATTAATGCTGGCGGAAATTTAAATGTAAGCGGTTCAACAGTAATTGATGGTTCATTAAAACTATCAGGCTTTACAAGCGGCAGTGTGCTTTTTGCTGGAAGCAATGGAACTGTTTCGCAGAATAATTCTAAATTTTTCTGGAATGGTAATTTAGGTTTAGGAACAAATGCACCATCAGCTTCGCTTGAAGTTAAACAAACTTCGGCGACGGTAAAAATCACTTCAACAGATGGAGTAAGCCCAACTTTTTTAACGACAAATCTGAATGGCCTTTTTTCAGGTTATTTTGGAACTGAAGGTATTGGCGGAACAACGTTTTCTAACAGTCTGACTTTTTCAACAATTGTAGGAACAGGATCCGCCGTTCCGCTGCAGTTTGCAACAAATGGTTCTGTTAAATCGACAATTCTAGTGAACGGTAATATGGGGATTGGTACAACAGCTCCTGGTCGAAAACTTCATATTCAATACAATAACAGCAGTTCCGATGAAGGATTAATGATTGAAAACCAAGGTGATGCCGGAGCCAATCTTTCTTTCAAAAGTTCAGGCGCAGGTGGGCGTGAGTATATGTGGATTTCAACAGGCTCGGCCAATTCAACCGGTGCAGGCTACATGGGGCTATATGATAACACAGGCGGTGGTTACCGCATGGTCGTTAACTCAAGTGGTAATGTAGGTATTGGTACAAATACTCCGCAGCAAAAACTAGATGTTTCAGGATCTGTTTTAATTAGTGCGGGTGACTTAATTATTAATTCTGGAAAAGTAAAAATGGCAGGAGTGCCGGGTAACCCTGGAATAGTAAGTACATTTTTAAATCAAACAACAACGAATGCTAACTCATGGATTTTTGAAGAGGCTATTTCTAACTGGGGAATTTATCACTACAATACCGATGATGCGACAGCCGCGCAAAATTCGATCATGATGACAAACGCAGGAAGTGTTGGTTGGAATAATTTAACATTTCCATCGTTACCTGCAGGCGCAAGAGCTTCAATTATTCTTAATAACGAAAATGGTAATGGTTATTTCGCAGGAAAAATTGGTGTTGGAACTACGGCTCCAACAGCACCGTTACATGTGACGACAGGTGGCTCGGTTGGTTGGAATTCTGTTATGAAACTTGAAACGACGAGTGCCAATACTCATCCGCTAATGATGTTTCGCCATGGCGGAAGTGATACAGCTTACGTTGGTTTTGGTGGTGGTATTGGTACGGATAACGGCTTTGGTATATATAATTATTTAAATGCTGATTTAACATTTGGAACAAGTAGCACAACAATGATGACCTTTAAGCCTTCAGGTAATATAGGTATTGGAACAGGTTCTCCAGTAACTAAACTAGATGTGCGTGGCCCGAACGGAAGCCCGTCGTCATTTACGAGCGGTACGCTGGCCATTAATAACGGTGGTGTCGCAGTGTTATTATTCGGTACAGATGATACTACAACGAGTGCCGAATATGCATGGATTCAGTCTCACGGAACTCGTCCGCTTTACATTAACAAAGTCGGTAATAATACGATCTTAAATTCGAACGGCGGTTCAGTCGGTATCGGTACATCAACCCCAACAACACGTTTAGAAGTAGCCGGTGGCGACGTGAATATTCCTACAGGGCGAATGATGTTTAACTCGGGCACAACATCAGGAACAGCCGGTATTGCAAACACAGACGCTGGTTCTATTTTTGGTGAACATGATGTGAATTCTGAAGTAAGCCGTCTGGTCATTGAAGTTTTTGATAACACCAACGATCAAATCGTTTTACGAACTAATGCACAATCAGGCGGATCAAATGTTGATATGGTGAAAGTGCAGTACGATCAAGTAGTCCTTGCACCAACAACAGGTAATGTCGGCGTGGGTGTAACAACACCTACTTCAAAATTACAAGTTAACGGTGGTATTAAGCAACCAAACTACGGACAATTAATTATAACTTTCGATGGAACTACACGAACAGTTTCAATGCCGGCGTTCTTAACTTCAGCGTACATTGATGCCCACCAAGATGAAACTTACACTTGGCGTGGTATTGCACCAAAACTAAAAGACACCGTGGGATGTGCAGCTGGTCCGCATCCGAATTATTTCTTTGAAGGTTTTGATACGACGTGGAATGGTGTTTATCGTATGACGTTAGCTAAATTAAACGCCACTAATTATATGGCAGAAATTGAATGGCGTGGTTGGGGCACAAATTTAAAAGATGCTGCCGGTGCAGTCGTTGCGACAAGCAGTAATCAAGGAACAGTTCAAGCTACGCTTCATTGGGATGGGTCAGTGTGGAGTGTTGCTCACATGCAAGGCCAAGTCGGTGCAACACCGTTTTCATGTCATTAATTTTTTGTTAAAGACCGATAAAAATTCTCATTTATAAACACATAAAAATAAAATATTTTTTCTATATTCTATTCGGCGGTGAGGATTTTTTCGCTCTGAGCCGATAAGAAATATGTGAATTGTAGGACGTTGGTGCACGCCATTTTTTTTACTATGGTTTTTCTGTTAGAAGCTTTCGCTTTAGCAGCGCCATTTCGCACAACTTATCAGGCAAAAATTATTAAACCCGACGGTCAGCCCTTACAGGCTTCATCCGTAAATTTTAAATTTACAATTTTAGATCCTGCGGCAACGTGCGTGATTTACAGTGAAGATTATACCGCTGTGAATATGTTTGATAGCGGTGGTGTCGTTGCATTTTCTTTGGGGGCGGGTGTTAGATCATTTCCGACCAGTGGAACAGCGGCTACGTTTTCAAATATTTTTGACAACTCAACCCCTTCATTTTCTTGCCAAACATTAGGCGTGTATATGCCAACATCAAACGATGGACGAAAAATCGTGATGCAGTTTAACGATGGAACTGGTTGGCAAACTTTGCCAGCGATGACAATCAATGCGGTTCCTTATTCGATGTATGCGGGTAAATCTGAAAATTCAATTCAGCTTAACGGAAAATTTGATACAGCCTTTGTTCAGTATTCATCACTTACGGGATTAAATTGCCAAGCTAATGAAGCTATCCATTTTAACGGTGTTAGTTTTAGTTGTCTTGCGGTCGGCGGTGGATCAGTTACTTCCGGAAGTGTAATAACAGCTTTAGGTTACACACCAGCTGATGCCGCTAGTTTTACAACACTTTCAAATTCGTTAAGCACGACAAGCTCAAATATTTCTTCAGTGTCATCGACAGTTTCAAGTTTACAAACTTCGGTGGCCGCAAGTTTTGCGGCGGTCAAAAATTCACAATGGTTAACGACAGGCTCTGCAATTAGTTACAATTCTGGCAATGTCGGTATCGGCACATCAAATCCGACAACGCGGTTAGAAATTTCAAACGGATCAGCGCCATTAACAGCCAATTTCGATGCTCTTTCGATTTCAGCTTACAATATTGACTGGGGTTATCCGGTATCAGCAACGATTGGTTTAACAAAAACCACTTACGGAAACTCATGGGGCGAAGCCATGGAGTTTAAATACACCTCACCAGATCCAGGCGTTTTGCCTCCGCAATATATTTTCAGAGGTTCTTCGAACACATCAGATGTTGTTATGGAAGACGGTCGCGTTATGGGAAGACAATATTACGCGAACGACTACATTTACGTAAGCCGCGCTAACACAAACAATCCGGCTTACTATGCTTTTTTACCTTCAACAAATTATACGAACTATGATTTCATCCAGGTTCAGGCAGCTTCGGGATCTGTTTATTATGCAGGGGCTGTATCTGCGGCAGGTGCTGTCACTGGTTATTATACAAATGTAACTTCAGGTTCTTACCAAATCAGAACTTCAAACGTAGATCGCTTAACAGTTACAAGCGCTGGCGCCGTGGGCGTGGGTACAGTAAATCCAGTCACGCGCTTAGATGTTGCTGGCGGCTTACGTATTGGTACAGAATCGGCCGCTTGTGCATTAGGCTTTGCCGGTACACTACGTTATGCTTCAGCAACAGTTGAATACTGTAACGGAAGTAACTGGCAAGCTTTCAGTACCGGAAGCGTAACTTCAAGTTCGGTGATTGCAGCCTTAGGTTACACACCAGCTAATTCAGCAACAGTTACGTCGATAGCAACATCAACGACTGTTTTAACAACGTCAGTAAATAATTTAACAACGTCGATGTCTACGATTGCAACTTCGGCCACAACAATGAGCGCCTCTATAAATGCGCTTAGCGCTTCAATGGCTGCGGTGACTTCTTCGCAATGGTCAACGAATGGTTCAACAATTAATTATATGACGGGTAATGTTGGTATCGGTACGACAACCCCTCAAGCCAAGTTATCTGTTATTGGCACAAGACAAAGTTCAATCACGCCGACAAATTCTATTTTTCAAGTTGGTGGCGCTGACGTCTTTTTATTTATGGGTGCAGGTAATGGTATAGGTAATCCGTATCCGATTATGCTTCAAGCGATGCGTGATTCAGATAGCGTGGCCTTTCCGTTAGCGCTCAATCCCAATGGTGGAAATGTCGGCGTTGGTACCATGTCACCTTCTTATCCTTTGGCCGTCGTCGGTAATATTAAATCACAACTGGCAGCCAGCGGAAATTCTACCGGAATCACATTAGGAAACGAAGGCACAGAACAGCCAAAAATTGAATTTAATGCTTCAGATAACTCACGAAGATTTTATCTAAAAATGCAAGGGGTAAACACAAGCGCCGAAAGATTAACTCTTTATGCAGGGCCGTTGGGTAATGGCGCAACAAATGAAGCTGTTACATTTTCTGGTAACGGTAGCGTGGGTATTGGTACAAGTGCTCCGGCTGCGGCTCTTCATGTGGGTGGCAGTGCAGGAATTATTATGACTGAAAGAAATTCTGGTGATGGTTTTGGAGCACATCACGTTTTTCAAAAATCACGCGGTACTCCGGCAGCACCAACAATTGTTTCTTCAGGTGATGAGATCACAACTTTATGGGGAAGAGCTTATGACGGTTCTACTTATCAAACAGCAGCGCGTATTAAAATGCTTGTCGACGGCACACCTGGTGTAAGTGATACTCCGGGGCGAATTGAATTTACTACTACACCAGACGGTGCCTACACAGAACAAACAAGAATGGTTATTAAAAATGATGGTTTTGTTGGTATCGGTACTACTAATCCATCCCGCAAACTACATATTAAAGATCAGTATCCGTATTTAGCTTTTGAAGATACAGAAAATGCCAGCGGCAGTATCGGAACAATCACTTACAATCAAGATGGCTATTTTTATTTTGATGCTGATAATCCTGATACAGGAACAGATGCAGGATTTCGTTTTAGAGCCAACGGTGGAACAAAACAACTTATGGCCATTACCAATGCGGGTAATGTCGGTATCGGCACGACAGCTCCAGCAGCTAAGTTAGATGTTTTTGGTTCAACCTATTTTGCTTCTCGAAAAGGTTACGCTAATTACTATAATGTTGGACCATACGATCAAATGGAATTTGGTGCTATAGGGGCAGCTACAGCTTTAAGCTTAGTAACGAGCGGCGTTTCGCGATTGAATATTACGCCAACTGGTTATGTGGGGGTGGGTACAACTTTTCCTGAGACAAATCTGCAATTAGGACCAAGTGCGTATTTTGGTATTCCTGCAAACGGATATACGTATGTGCCGGCTGCGTGGAGACGTGGTAATGGCGGTGGTCTTATTATGGGCGGTTCGCAAAATGCTGATGGCAGTGGTTGGGCTTATGGTACACGTATCGTGAATCATGACTACGGCGACGGTTTAGCTTTATCATTTGATGCTCTTTATCAAGGTACATGGACAAATGATGTTCTTGTCGTGAGTGGGCGAAATGGTTTAGGCAACGTCGGTATTGGTAAGGCTTCGCCCGCCACGAAACTGGATGTAGCCGGAAATATCACTAATGGCGGAATGGACTTTGTTCTTGGTAATCTTGATCAGGTTTCCCGTGGTAATTCTGGAAACTCAAGAGCTTTAGTCAAAGACACGGGTACTGTTCTTGTGATTAACTATGCCGGAGATTTTCCCGGCGGCACGGCGATCAGAGGTGCTGGAGGTTCGACGAATTTTTATGTGTCCGGAGCGGTGAACGGAAATGTTGGTGTCGGTACGACGGGTCCATCAGAGAAACTTCATGTCGTAGGTAATTTACGCGTACAGGGTTCAACAGACTGTACTTTAGGAAACGGGGCAGGTGGCACGAACTGTTCATCCGATGAACGCCTAAAAGAAAATATCAAACCAATTCCGTACGCTTTAGAAAAAGTGATTTCACTAAAAGGTGTTGAATTTGATTGGAATGAAAAATCATTAAGCCACGGTCGTCATGACATTGGTGTGATTGCTCAAGATGTTGAAAAAGTTTTTCCGACGGCTGTAATGAATGATAAAAACACGGGCTATAAAAAAGTTGATTACGCCGTTTTAGTAGCACCGTTGATTCAGGCTTTTAAAGAATTTTATTCGTATGTGATAAATCGTTTTGAAAAACAAGATCGCCAAATAGCTTCAAAAGCTGATAGTGCCGAAATGCAGGCGCTGAAAGTAAAAACAGAAAAACTCGAAGCTGAAAATCTTCAACTTAAAAAACGTAATGAAGCTATTCAAACTTATCTTTGCAGTCAGAATCCGTCAGCGCCATTCTGTAAATAATAACTATTACGGGAGAGCTCGCTTTTTATTAAATGCATTCACTAAAGCCAGAACGATAATTGCTCCGACCACGGCACCTAAAAATCCGGCTCTTTCATTGGGGCCGTAAATTCCAAAGGCTTGTCCTAGAAATGAACCGACAAAAGCGCCGATAATACCTAAGATCGTTGTCATGATTAATCCCGACTTATCATTGCCCGGTTTTACAAAGCGGGCGACAAGGCCTACGACAAAGCCAATGATCACGGTCGCAATAATTCCACGTTCTTCCATTTTGACTCCTTTTGTTTTGCGTCAGTATTGTTATGCAAACGCGGGAGCCAAATACAATGGGGCGGATTGGGGCTTAAAAATAACCAAGCCCTTTAATAAACATGTAGATTCCTAAAATTAGAATTAAAAACGAAACAGAACGTTTAAAAGTTTTTTCTGACAATCTTTTTAAAACCAACATTCCAAAAACGGTTCCCACAAGAACTGAAATCGTCGACAAAATTAAAAAACGCGATTGCTGAAGAATTTCTGCGCCCTGTGAATACAGATAAACGGGCATACGGGCACCATCAACGATTAACCCCGTGGCTGTCGCTGTCGCAATAAAGGTATCGCGGCTGACATTAAAACCAAGAAGGGCCGCTGACCTGATGCCGCCTTGATTTCCTACAAGACCACCAAGTAATCCAGAAAGAGTTCCCATAAACCAGGCTGTTCTTGGGCCAAATTTAAACTTTTCATTTAATCCAGAAGCTCCGGTAAAGCCTGCAAACATTAAAATAATTCCAAAAATTAAAGTTAAAGACGTCGGATTAAAAATAGAATTTAAAATAGCGCCGATTAATCCACCGATCGCACTTAAAATTCCAAAATGCAGTAATACTTTTCTATCTAAATGTTCGCGAATCATCCAAAAACGTAAAGCTGTGGCAAATAGGTGAGGAATCGAAACAGCCGCAACAGCTACTTTTGTATCGGCATTTAAAGCTAAGATCGGTGTTAAAATACTTCCCACACCAAATCCCGCAACTGAGGCGATACCACCAGCGACTAAAGATCCAACAATAACTAATAAATCAAAATGTTCCATACTATCCTTGTTTTTTACGCTTATTAAAAGCTTTTGTAAATGGCGATTCCCATGGGCGAAGACCAATAACTAAGCCAAACTCAAAAGCGTTCGGGTGATTACGGTGTAATTCTGATTCAGTGACTAAGTCTTTACCCAGTTGCAAAAGTTTTTGTTTTAGCTTCTGCGGATCACCGGGAATAAAAGTCAGATTTAAAAACGTAAAAAACTCATCGTTATGAGAAAACTTCGTATCAAAGAATTTAGTTTTCATTAAACCTTCAAGATGTGTTCCTAAAGGGCCTTCTTTTCTAAAACGAATTTGCCCGGAAAATTTTCTTTTGATGCGGTTTTTAGTTTGAACTTCGATCAGATCCCATTTTTCCAGTAAATTTAAAATACGAATATTTGTCGCGGCTGAAATTGTGTAATCACGAACAATTTCTGTGGGATTAAAACCTTCAGCAATAAGTAAGAAGTAGTGCAGGGCTTCAGGTTCTTTAACTAATTTGTTTTCTTGGTCAGTTGTTAAGTAATAAATGTCAGAATTTTTCTGAAACGGAATCTGCTGTAAAAATTCTCCCACCGGAATATTCATCAGTTCGCAGGCGCTATCAATTTTTGATAACGAAATATCTTCTGAAGCCATGATTCTTTTGGTGCTAGAAACTGAAAGTTTCCATACTTTCGCTAAATCTGAGTAAGTAAGGCCGCGCAATTTTAAATGCGACTTTAAGCTTTCTATAATTAAAGACGTGTTTGATCCCATATGTAAACATTGCCTTATTGCGAGACGTTCGGCAATAGGAAGTATCATAAATTAATACCATTGGGTGCATAAAGTAATACTTTTAAACTCGCCCTTTAATTCAGTCTGTGACTAGACGATACTTAGATTCAGGAGATTGTTATGAAAAAATGGCTTACATACTTAAAACAGGCATTCTTTAAAACAAACACCACTGATTTTTACTACTTTGATGAAATGAAAAATTTTGAAGAACAAGAAAATCTTCGTCGCACAGAATATCTAAGATCATTCTCTAAAGCGGCTTAGAAGGCTTCGCACGAGTGACAGAATTCACAATAAACTGTCACTTGTGCGAAATTATATCCAATTTTTAACAGCGATTTACATTTAAAAATTATCTTATTTGTTTAAATAAAAAAGTGTTGGCCCTGTATCGTTCTGATACAAATTTGATTAAGTTAACTTCAGTAAACGTCGATTAGTTCTACATGTCTGGTGGGATTAAGGCACGTTTATTAACTTTACTAAGCAGTTTTCTGTTTTGTTCCCAGGCTTTCGCAATGAATGGTAGAACAACTTACCAAGCTAAGATTGCTAAGCCCAATGGTTACCCTTTAGAAGCTGCTAGTGTGAATTTCAGATTCACGGTTTTAGATACCGTGGGTAGTTGTATTCTTTATGTTGAAGATTACGCCGCCATTAATATGATGGACACCAAAGGTTTAATCTCATTTTCTTTAGGTAACGGAACCCGCACATTTCCAACCAGTGGTACTTCACAAACATTTCAAACGATCTTTGATAACTCGATCCCTTCGTTTGCGTGTCAGAATGCAGGAATTTATCTTCCAGGTCCTAATGATGTTCGTAAAATCGTGATGCAGTTTGATGATGGTACCGGCTGGCAAACATTACCGGCCATGACGATTAACTCTGTGCCTTACGCGATGTACGCGAATCAATCTAACAACGCTAAGACTTTAAATAATAAATCAGATACCGCTTTTGTTGAATATACAACTCTCGCAGCCTTAGGTTGTCAAAGTGATGAAGCTTTAAGATTTAACGGCGCAAGTTTTAGCTGCGTATCCGTGGCCGCAAGTGCAACATCTGTTATTGCAGCTTTAGGTTATACTCCGGTGCAAAGTGTAAGTGCCACAGCGCCGTTAGCTTCAAGCGGTGGCTCAACGCCAACAATTTCAATCGCACAAGCCACATCTTCAGCTGATGGTTATCTGTCAGCAACTGACTGGACAACATTTAATAATAAACAGACAGCCACAGCAGCTGCGATCATTGCAACACTTGGTTACACTCCAGCAGATAATTCTGTTTCAGGAACTTACTTACAAAAATCCAATAACTTATCTGATTTAACAAATGTGGCCACTGCCAGAACTAATTTAGGCTTAGGCAGTTTTGCAATAGCAAACAGTGTTGATCTTGGTTCAGCCAGTGCTACTGGCATTATCGCTGACGCCCGTTTAGCCGATCAATCAGCGATTACTTCGGGTACGCAATACACAAAAGTAACAGTCGATGGTAAAGGCCGCGTAACTGCTGGGTCAAATTTATCTGCCAGTGATGTGACAACAGCTTTAGGTTATGTGCCAGTCACACCGACTGATATTGCAGAAACCGTGACTTCAGGAACAGTTTTAACTCTGGCGATGAACGCCATGACAACTTCAGTTTTTAACTTAACCAATACAGTGAGCTCAATTGTTTCTTCGCAATGGGTAACAAGTGGCACAACAATTAACTACACGGCAGGCAATGTCGGAATTGGAACTGCTAATCCAACAGCAAAACTTCATGTAAGAGATGCCTCTGCCGGTGTAAGCACTGGTGCAGATGTCTTAAAGCTAGAATCAGCCTACGATGCAACTGTAGTGGGGAGTGGTGGAAATATCAGATTCTCAAATAGTATGGCCGCTATTGATGCTGCGGCAATTAAAGCCTATACGAATGGTACCGGAGATGTCTCTTTAAAATTTCAAACTGGTTATGGTGCTTTAGCAGATCGCATGACAATCGCTAATAACGGTAACGTGGGGATTGGCACAACAAATCCCGGCGCAAAGCTTGAAGTTGTTGGCGGTGGAGCAAGTTATGCCAATGCTTTCAAGGTCAGTACAATCGGCGCTGGTGGCAGCACGATCATATTAGGTGATGATGCAACGAACGGTGATCAGGTTCGTATCGGTGTAAATGGTTATTTACGATCGCAAGCTGGTCGCTTCGGAGTAGATTCAACCGGAGCGCCGATCACTTTTGAAGTGAACGGTTCCGAAAAAATGCGTGTTGCCCCTGGCGGAAACGTTGGTGTTGGTACAGCATCACCTGATTCTTTAATGCATCTTAAAAGTACGTCAGCGTGGTCTATTTTAAAAGTGCAGTCAGCACAGGTTCCTGTTATTCATCTTTATTCTGACCAAGCTAACGGTGGTATGAATAGAAACTGGTCGATCGTAAATAATTATAGCTCCATCGGTGGTTTAGAGTTTGACGTATCAACAACCGAAGGTGGAAACCCCATCGGTAATACGAAGATGTTAATCACGAACAGTGGTAACGTCGGTATCGGCACAACAACACCGGCTGCTAAATTAGATGTGCAAGGCCAAGTGAAAACTTCAATGGGTACACCATTAGTCAATCCAGCTGGTAATGCTGTTGATTTTGCCACAGGTAATACACAGTATGTCACATTCAGTTCATGTCCTGGAAACGTATTAACGGTAAATCTTTATTCAATGTTTGAAGGCAGCAGTTATTCAATCGTGATTGTTGCCCCAAGCAGTTGTCTGGTTGATTTTACAGGTACGACAAACGCTAACGGGGGATCAGGCGGAACAGCAGTTACGGCATTTAAATATCCCGCAGGACAGAAGTTTTCATCGACAGGAAACCCGATGGTTTATTCTTTCTTGCGAGCTAACAATTTTGTGTTCGTCGCGCAAGTCGTAGATTTTCAATGATTCGGATAATTTGTCTTAGCCTTTTTTTATTTTACGGTTTCTTCGGGAATGCTTTTTACCCGAACATGGCCTTTTGGAAAAGATCGGTCTATCCGGTTTTTGCCACTGTAAATTCGGCAGGCCTTGGCCCAACTCCAAGTAATGACACCAGCCAGAGATATGTCACGGTCGGTGGCCCCGGAATTCTAACCTATAAAGCCGTGCTTATTACTTCAGGAACTTGTAATGATCCTGGCGTTGGTGCAAATCTTTTAGCGGCGCCCGAAACATCCATCGCTTCTAATTTTTATTTTACTCCTCCAGGAGGAACTGTTGATGATTTTTTTACTGTTTGTGTAATTGGTAAAAACTTTGTCGGAGCCTGGCAGAACGAAATGTTACCTACGGCAAGTATTACACTGCGGGTGAATACAATTAAGCCCGTCGTGCAAACGATTTCTTTAGATGGTGGTGCTACAGCAACTGATTCAAATGTTGTTCAAGTCGCGTTAAGTGCGACACACACACATTTAAAAGTGAATGGCTTTTGTTTAAAATCGCAAATTGGCTCTCCAGCTCCCAGTGATCCGACAAAAACTGATTCATGTTGGAAAACAATTGACGGCATTAATCCGCCAATTTTTCCAGCGACAAACATTAGTTTTAGTAATTTCAATTTCAGTATTGGTTATGTGCAAGCGACGTATTCTGTTTATGCGTGGGTAAAAAGCGAGGCTGGGGCTATTTCAACGCTTTCAAATTCCGGGTCAGGAACAATCGGGGTTGATAAATTCGATACAACCTACACACCACCCCAAGCGCCAGATATCAGAAACGTGATCGCTGCCAACTCAGATACACCGGGCTCTCCTATTTCAGAAGCTGATTTATTTATTCCTGCAGGGCAGTCAGTTTATATTAAGTGGAATGCCTCAGACGATCTGGCTTTACCAAGTGATGCAATGGCGATTTATTTTACTGCTGATGAACAAAACTTTACTTCTGTCGTAAGCGGTATTGCTAATACCGCTCATCCTGGTTGTACCATCGATGGAAGTTCAACCGGTTGTTATAAGTGGACAAATGGTTCTCCGTATTCAACTTACTTTAAAGTGCGTGTCGGTGTTATTGATACCACAGGTTTAATTAGTTACGCTTCAGCTCCGCCAAATAATACAACACCATTTTCAATTATTGCCGGTAACACTGACTTAGGATTAAACGGCAGTGCGAACACAGCTATCTTAGATACCAGAAATGCCGTCGGTACAAACAATGCGGGGCCTTCACGTTTTGTAGTTCGTAGTGATGGTAATGTTTATATTTTGGATGAGCGTGGTTTAATGCGTATCGATCCGTATGATGGTTTGTTAAAACTGTATATTCCAATCAACGGAACGGCCACCAATGGCCCTGTGGCCAGTGCCAGCTTAAAAAATCCGATTAAGATGGTATTAGATGCCTCTGAAAATTTAATTATTTATGATTACGATTTAATTCGAAAAATAAATTTTACGACCGGTCAAATCACTACATTAATCGGTGGTGGTAATTCAAACGCCGATGGCACACTGGCCAGTAATTTTCAGATCAATCCTATCAGCGGAAGTTTTGAATATATGTTATTCACCGTTTTACCAAACGGAAATATTTGGTTTCAGATCAATGATGATTTTATTCGTTCACGAAATTCAGGAGCTAAAGTTCGTTATTACAATGCTGCTGATCAAAAAGTTTATATTATTACGCCATCTGGAACAGGTTCTCTTGAAGATGCCGGTTTTAATCCTGACACATATGCGATTTATAATTTCGGAATCACTTTTGATCCAGACACTTCAACGGTTTTAAAAATTCGTTCGCGTTCAATTATTCCCACATCAGGAGGGCACAGCCCGCGAAGTATCAGTTATAATCCGGTGCATGGTGGTGTTGAAGCACCTCATATTCCGTTTATCAACTATTGGGCTGACGATAACACCATTACCGCGATGAGTGGCGTGATGTACAACGTCAGTCACTTTGATACACAAGGTATTCATAAATATAATCCAGCCACAAATTCATGGGTTCGTATTTTAGGTACGGGAACAAAAGGGCAGTGTGAAGACGGAACTGATGCTTTATCATGTAACGTCGATGTCAGCGACATGTACGTAAGCCCGGTCGGTACAATTTATTTTATGGATCGTAATCGCATTCGTGTGATTGATGCCAGCAACAAAGTGCAATCATTATTTGGTCAATCGATGGCCTATGGCGACGGATCAAAAGCGACCTCAGCACGTTTAGGCCGCGTCTTGTGGATGGATCGCGCCAATGATGGTCGTATTATCGTGGTTGATAATAATGAATTTCGTATTCGTGAATTCACAGCCGGAGGTAACATAAGTCTTGTGGCCGGTAACGGATCAGATGGCGCACCGGATTCTGTAACACCGGCAGTAAGCCAACCGATCACCGTAAAATATTGGGGAGCTAATTATCCCATGGTGATTGATCCTCCGACCGGAGATATTTTCTTTACAAGAAATGGATCAATTCTTGCGCGCTTAATTCGCTCAACAGGTTTATGGACGGATGTAGCGGGTGGCGGTAGTACGGATTACACCGTGGCCGATGGCACAATCGGAAATCAAGTGGCCATTTCAGGTTATCCGCAAGGCCCAATGGGTTATAACGGAACACAGTTAATGCGTTCGCTGCATCAATGGAACGGCACAACCGAAGTGAATTCAATGATTAAACTTTATAGTGTCGCCGACGGAACACAAACTCACTTAGCCGGACAAACCGGAATAAATGTTGATTCATTAAATAACTGTGCCGCAGGAACACCGATTGCGACATGTAAGGCTCCGACAAGTTTTAATCAGTTCACCAAAGCCCAGTGGGATTCAGCTAACAGCCGTTGGTTAATTAATCATATCGGGAGCAGTTTAATCCGCACAGCGGTTGAAGGCGGAGTGATTGGTGATTTAGTTAATCTTCCTCGTGGGGCCCAATCGTTTTACTATATCGTTCGTACTGGTGTTCCTTTTGTTTATTACTGCTCTGGCGGAAAAGTTTATAAATACAATATGAACACATCCACTGAAACGCAGTTATTCTGGCCAAGTAATACAATCAGTTGTGATGGCTATTCAATGGCCTGGGATTCAGCCCAAAGTGCAATCATTTTTCCGATCCTACAAAATGGTTTAGGTGGCATTGCCCGTATTCTTGACCCGTGATAGATTTTTATTTCTTATCACGAGGTTTTCTTGGTCCGCTCTTTAAAATTCTTTGAACTTTGGGCTTTAAAGTTCATCACGTTTCTTATCGGTTGTGCTTTTTGTTTTTATTTACAATCAAGCTTAAAACTTTCTGCCGTTGTAGCCGCAGCTTTAACTGGTTTTTTGGGAACATTTATTCCTTCATCAAAAAGAATTGATGGCACTCATGTGCATGCACTGATTTACATGGGCGCTTTTGTGGCCATGGGGTCGCGAGTTGTTTCAGCTGACCCTGTGCAAATTTTGATTGTTTCTTTTATCGGAAGTACTTTGTACTTTTTTATTAGCCCGTATTTTAAAGGGATTGGTGGAAGACTGGGATTATTTGCCTTTATTGCTTCGCTTTTAGATTTAGCTTTAAGGTTTTGGTTATGATAATGACAATCAGTCTTTTTTTAGTTTCAATTCTTGGCGCGCAGGCTACATTTCATTTAACACATAAAGCGCGGCTTTCAATTGTGCGTGCGTCAGCAGTTTCAACGTTGGTTTTTTCTTTACTTATCGGGCTTACAAGTATTTCGTTTGTGCCAGCTTTGCAAACGGCTTTCTTTGGTGCCACGTTTGTTGGAATGAGTGATCAGTCCCGTTTAGGATGGAAGCGGGTCTTTGCCGCAAGTTTAATTTTTGCTGTTATTTTTATTTTTTTAATTCCGCTGGCTAAAGGCATTGGCGGAGGGCTTGGCGCTGCAGCTTTTGTTTCAAGCGCCATAGCCTACGGGTTAGGAAAAATAATTAAAAAATACAGACCTTGAACAAAAATCTACTTAAGTAGATCGTTGTTCAACGACTAAGTGTAATCCTTTAACTGAAGTTCCTAATAAGTCTTTGTAAAAGCCTGTGTCTTTTGTCGTCTTTGTTTCAACAATAATTTGGCAGATCAGATTACTTGGGCCTGATCTCCAGGCGTGAAGATCAATGAGCTTAATACCAGCTTCTTTTAATTTCGCATGCACAGTATCAGCATTGATTTCGCTTGGGTGGTAATCAAGAAGTTCTTTCGCCGTTACTTTGCAAAGTGAATAGGCCCATTTTAAAATCACTAATGAACCAACAATACCAATAATTGGATCAAGCCAGATTAAACCAAAATATTTTCCAGCCACTAAAGCTACGATGGCTGCCGCTGAAGTTAAAGCATCCGCCAGAACATGTAACACAGCACTTTGATGGTTGTGATCATGCACATGATGGTGATGGTGGTCATGATCGTGATGATGATCATGATCGTCGTGATCGTGCTCGTCATGAGCGTGGTCATGATGGTCGTGGCCGTGTGAACCTAACAGAGCAAAACTAGCTAAGTTGACCAGTAAGCCCACAATAGCCACTAAGATCGCTTCATTAAATTCGATAGCCACCGGATTAAAAAATCTTTGCGCTGATTCATAAGCCATCCAAATCGCAATAGCCGCTAAACCAAGAGCGCTCGTATATCCACCTAACGGAAGTAATTTTCCGGTTCCGAAGGTTAATTTTTTCTTTAACGTTCCAGATTTAGCTAAACGATAAACGAAAAATGAAATACTTAATGCTCCGGCGTGCGAAAACATATGGTAACCATCAGCTAATAACGCCATTGAACCGGTCACATAGCCCGCCGCAATTTCAACAACCATCATCACAGCTGTTAATAAAACAACCCATAGGGTGCGTGTTTCATTTTTTTCAATTTCTTCAAATTCGATTTCAAGTTCTTTAGCTTGATTGCAGTGATGCACGGTACTCATTTCCAAAAGCTCCTCATGATTTCAATAACTTCTTCGCCACCGGTTGAAGCATCTTTTTTAGTTTCAGCTTTAACAATATGTTCGCGGATATGGTCTTCAACTAAATCGCCCATCAAGCCATTCACAGCACCTCGGCAAGACGATAAAAGCTGCATCACTTGATAACAGTCTTTTTCTTGTTCGATGGCTTGGCTAAAAGCTTCAAGTTGGCCCTTAAGGCGGTTAACGCGGGCTAAGATCTTCTTTTTTTCACGAATAGTGTGAGCCATAATATACTCCCGAGCCCTCTTAAATATAGGATAGGGGGGTATATTACAAGCTAAAAAATAGCTTAATTTTTAGGATCAGTTTTTAAAGCCGTGACTCTTCTTCTTTGACTGGTTCATTTTCGATTTTGTCTCTGTCGATTTTTTCTAAAGCTTTAAACGCAGGTCCTTCAATGGCGTTTCCGTGACAGTCAAAACGCGAGCCGTGAACCGGGCAGTCCCAGGATTTTTCGGCCTCATTCCACGAAACAACTCCGCCTAGATGAGTACAAACTGCAGAACAGTAGCTGACGGTGCCATCTTTAGCTTTGTAAGCTGCGATTAATTTTCCGTGGTCACGAATGATTATGCCGTGATCGGGTTTAAGCGTGTTTAATTCTGCTTTTGATTCAGGTCGAAACCAATCTTTGTATTGGGTAGCCGCGTTGATGTTTTCTTTTAAAAATTCTTTGGTCGCACGCAATGACTTGCGTGAAGGGTCGTAAAGTTTTTCCCAGGGATTTTTTCTTTTCATGATTTGATCGGTGATAATCATGGCGCCGATCGTCGTGTGCGTCATACCGTTTCCAGAATCGCCGGTGATCACATAAACGTTATCGCGATCAGCGGGGTTGTGGCCTAAAAATCCAAGACTATCAACAGGCTCAAGCACTTGGCCTGACCACTGGTAACGAAGATCTCTTACCATCGGAAGGTGTTCTCTGGCCCAATACTCTAGATTTTTATAACGATCTTCAGGGTAATCATCTTGTCCGGTTTTTCGGTCTTCTCCGCCGACAAGAACGATGTCTTTTCCCTCTCTATCTTTAGCCAAACGAAAATAGTGATAAGGATCAAGGGTATCCCAAAATAAAGCTTTCGGAATACTGCCTGGAGCAATATCAAAACCTAAAACGTAAGTGCGGTAAGCCGCTTGTTTGGTATGAATAGCAAACATGTCATTGATCGGAGCATTGGTTGCAACCACTACAGCATCGCAGTTGATTTTGTGTAAAGCAGTTTTTACGTAAGCGTCTTTTCCACCTTTGACTTCGGTCACATGACTGTGCGTGAAAATTCTAACACCTCCGTCAATTAAAGCTGTAACTAAACCAGATAAATATTTAAGAGGATGAAGCTGCATCTGATTTTGAAAACGCAAAGCTGGGCCTGTATTAAATCCTGCGATGGGCGCACGTTCTAAAATTTGAACTTCTAATCCGGCCCGTCGGGCCGCATCGAGTTCGTTGATAAGAACATCGGGGCGGGGATCATCTTTCGCGAATAAATACCCATCCAGACGTTCTAAATTACAATCGATATTTTCTTTTTTTACGATTCTTTCAACCAGATTAATGGCTGCGGTGTGACTTTCGGCAGCTTTTTTTGCACCGTCTTCACCAAAATATTTTTCAAGGTCAAAGAAACGGTCATCAAGCGCATTCACAAAATGCGCTGTTGTTCGACCGGTCTGTCCGCTGGCCAGTTCAAAACTTTCCAGAAGACAGACTTTTTTTCCTTCTTTCATTAAAAGATACGCCGTGGTTAAACCCGCAATACCACCACCTACGATGCACACTTCGGTTTCTAGGTTATCTTCAAGCGGGGCAAACTTCGGCATTTCAACTGTATCAATCCAAAGTGAAAGACTTTCGCCATTGTGTAACATCGGTTTCTCCTTTAAAAAAAAGTAATTAATTAAACTGATTTGCCAAGCCTTCTGCTAATTCATCAGCCATCATTAAAATTTCATTATGAATTTTATCGTAAGCCATAACATCGGCAGACCAATTCGCATTTAAACGGGCTGTGAGTTCTTCGGCCGTGTAATCAAGATGTAATTTCATCATGTGTTTCATTTCAGCTAAACCCCAGTTATCCGGATTAGCTTCGTGAAGAAAAGTAGCGATATCATCTGCATTGGCGTACCAGTCGGCGACCGCGTTCATGTAGTCGGTGTTATTTCCGGCTTTAGCAGCCTGAATAATTTTAACCGCGATTAAAATATGTTCAGTTAAAAGCTTAGTTAATTGATTGCCGGCGGCGTTTCCGTAAAAAGGTTTAAAGGCATCACCGATATCTTTTTGATTCTGCAATAAACGACTGGCGGCTGCTGATTGATCCGGAAGATTTGCCAAAGCACTCATGATGTAAACACGTGTCCATGTGATGTGGTCTTCCCATAATTTTCTTAAGTCTGTGCGCAATTGGCATTCATCAATAGCGGGGCCACGTTCAAGAGGGCGCGCAATAGGTGTTAATACCTCACGTGCCGCAAAACCTTGCGCTAATACAGATACAAAAAGTAATGGAACTAAAACTTTTAATAATGACTTCATTGTCGAATTCTCCTTGATTGTTTTTTTGTGTAAGAGGTGAAAAAAAACAGGGGCTGCAAACTTTAATCCAAATAAAATAGGGCAGAATGAGACGGGCAATTTGCGACATTTATGTGTGTTCAGCTTTTGCAAATAAAACAGAATTATGAAAAAAATATTTTTTATTCTAATAATTTTATTAGTGAATTTAAAAACTTGGGCTCAGCATGAACATCAT
Source organism: uncultured Pseudobdellovibrio sp. (assembly GCA_966250225.1). Classification (GTDB taxonomy): domain Bacteria; phylum Bdellovibrionota; class Bdellovibrionia; order Bdellovibrionales; family Bdellovibrionaceae; genus Pseudobdellovibrio. The sequence continues at coordinate 347,309 of CBINGM010000001.1, forward strand.
AGGGCGCAAGAGCCTTCAAACCGCGATGAGCTTTACTGGACGCTTCATGCTAATATCTTTTTAGTACAAAGCTTTCAAGAGGGGCCTCGCGGCGATAATGAATTCTTTGCTCCTAATATGTTTATGGGTGATATCGGAAAAAATGTGACTGAAAATCACTTTTTTAATGCCAATATGATGTTAACCGCTGAACGCTGGACCTACCCCGATGAAGGTGCACCACAACTTTTACAAGTCGGTGAACTTAATGAAGACGATGAACCTTATATCGATCACCAGCATCCACACTCATCACCGATTATGGGGTTAACTTTGAGCGACACAATTAGTTTTAATAAAAATTCTTTGAAAATATTTTTTGCACCACGAGGTGAAGCGACCGAAGGGCCACAGAGCTTTATGCATAGAATAACGGGGCAAATTAATTCTGAACCTCCTTTGGGGCATCATGTAGGCCAAGATGTGGCTCATATCACGAGCACAGTCTTAGGAGCGGCGCTAAAGATAGACCGTGTAACCTATGAAGCTTCAGTTTTTCATGGTCGCGAACCTTCACCAACCGACACGGATATACCGATGGGTGAATTAAATTCTTACGCCGGAAGAATTATTTACGACTTTAGCGAACAATCATCGGCGATGATTTCAGCAAGCTATGTTAAAGATCCTGAAGAACATGACACTGACTTAGATCATATCAACCGTTATTCAGCTTCGTATTACAGTGAACACGATATTTTTTCAGAAATAAAATTTAATAACACTTTTATTTTTGGTTTAGTCAATGGCTTAGATCATATCTCAGCTTTAAGATCATTCTTAGATGAATTTCTAATTCACGCGAGTGATAGCCCACATAATTACTGGGGAAGACTCGAAGTTTTAGAGCGAGCTCCGGTGCAATTAGGTTTTTTGACAGTAGACCCGCTAGATCCTCAGTACATAACGGCGCTAACTTTAGGATATACTCATAAATGGAAATTAAATGAACACGAATTGGGTTTAGGATTTGCCGCTACAAAAAACTTTTTACCTTCTGATTTTGACGACGTGTACGGTGATGATCCGTGGGCCAGTAAGATTTTTGTACAGTGGAGCGCAATGAAAATGAATTCACACTAACATTAATCGTTTTTGTCGCGTTTAAGCTCCATCGGCATTTCGATAGAATCTAGACCACAACCATCGCCCATGTCCCAAAGTTTAACAGTGATTACCTTATTTGTTTCAGCTGATGAAAAGCTATTACCTTTAAGCTTAACTTTATAAGTTTCGTGATTAGATTTAATAAAATCAGTTCTTACAGATTCAATAGTAACGTCTTGGCCTAAAGCTCTGACGGCTGCAGCGACAGCTTCACCGGCTTGAGTTTCGCAGGCGCCAGTAGCGCTGGCTGGTTTGCGGGATTTGTTGTTTTTTGCAAATGTTGTTGAAGTAGATAAAGCAATAGCCCACAGAATAATTAATTTCATAAATAACTCCTGGTATTTAATTCTAGCCGAACTCTTTGGCATGATATAGAGCGATTTAATTTAAGGTGATTTAAGTCCAGAAATTTGCACTCAAACTAACTCTAAATGCAAACGAGGAGTTTTGTCCCATGTCTAAAAAAATTCGTATTCCCAATCATATTGCCATTATTCCTGATGGTAATCCCCGCTGGGCTTTATCACAGGGTTTGAAAAAATCGCAAGGCTACGAACATGGGTTAGACCCAGGTGTGGCTTTGTATGAACAGTGTGTATCTTTAGGAATAAAAGAAATTACTTTTTACGGATTTACGAACGATAACACCAAACGCCCGGCAGAAGAAACCGCAGCATTTCGCCAGGCCTGCGTTGATGCCGTTGCAAAAATGCATGATAAAGATGCGGCAATCCTGGTTGTCGGTAATAGTGAATCGCCCCAGTTTCCTGAGGAATTAAAAAGTTATCTGGTTCGTCAACCGGCGGGAAAAAATTTAATAAAGGTTAATTTTCTGGTGAACTATGATTGGCATTGGGATTTAAGCAAAAACGTACATGCTCAAGGTGGACGTCGTAAAGATTTGCTCGAAACAATTTGCTCTGCAGAAATTCCCCGTGTTGATCTGGTCGTGCGCTGGGGTGGACGCCGCAGACTAAGCGGCATGTTACCCTTGCAAACGGTTTATTCGGATTTTTTTGTTCTTGATAAATATTGGCCTGACCTAGAGCCGCGCGATTTAGAAGAAGCCTTAGAATGGTATTCTGCGCAAGACATTACTTTAGGTGGTTAATGATTGTCAGTTTTTTGTTAACACCAGACCACTAACGAAATCTTAAAATCACAATTCGTTAAAATTATCGTAGGGTTTTAGTAAGAATGAAACCCTTAAAGACTGACTTACATATTCATAGTCAATTTAGCGATGGTCAATTGTCGGTGGCCGAAATCGTAGATCTTTACGGCCAAAAAAATTACGGGGCTATAGCTATTACGGATCATCTGTGCGAACGCGGTGGAGTGATCGGGCATGTCAGCCGCAGATTAAAACTGAGTTTAACCGAAGAAAAATTTCCATATTATATAGAAAACCTGTTACGTGAAAAAGAACGGGCGCAAAAACAGTACGGTATGTTGTTAGTGCCTGGTTTTGAAATCACAAAAAATTCTTTCTTTCATCAGCGCGGCGCCCATATTTTAATTTTGGGTACTACTGACTTTATTGATCCAGATTTGGGTATTGAAGAAATTTTGTACGAAGCCAAAGCAAAAAATGCGCTAACGATAGCTGCCCATCCGTTTTTAACGGGTGATTTTGAATTTCAAACCTTGCAGTTATGGCAAAAACGTAACGAATGGCAACATTTGATCGATCTCTGGGAGGTGAATTACCGCCAAAAGATCTTTGACCACGTCTTAAATTCTGGCTTACCGTTAGTCGCGAGCAGCGGGTAGAGCTATTTTACGAAAATAGCCCTATTTCTAAAATTTTCGAAAATTCTTGTCACAAATAGACCTTGGCAATCATAGTAGTAACAAGAGGTTAATTATGAAAAATTTAGGTCTTATTCTATTCAGCGTGTTTTTATCAGCTGTAGCTTTTGCAGGCAAAGAAACGGTCGAACTTAAGGTTACCGAAGAAGGCTATCAACCAAATGCTATTAACGTAGCTCCGGGTACAGATTTAACATTAAAAATTACCCGTACATCTGATGCTACTTGTGCGACAGAAATCGTTGTTCCAGATAAAAAAATCAATACGAAGCTTCCGTTAAATAAAACAGTTATCGTACATATCGGAAAACTTCAAAAAGGCGAAGTGCGTTTTGGTTGCGGTATGAACCTAATGGAAGGTGGAAAAATCTACGTAAAGTAGATTTTTTTATACGGTAATTATTGGTGCAACATAAAATTTCGATGTATTTAGCTTGGGGGATTGCGCTTTTTGCAACGGCCACTAGTTTAATTTTTAGCGAACTATTAAAATACCCACCATGTTCGCTGTGCTGGTATCAAAGAGTATTTATGTATTCAGCGGCGGTGGTTATTCCCACAGGAATTCTCATTCAAGATAAGAATGTTTCTAAGTACGCATTAGTTTTAAGTGTCTTCGGATTCATCATTGCCGGATATCATTCGTTGATTTATCACAACATTATCGGTGAAGTGATTACCGTGTGCACTGAAGACCTAAGCTGTAAAACAAAACAGTTTGAGCTTTTTGGCGTGTTAAGTATTCCCGTGATGTCACTGTTGGGATTTTTAGGTATAGCGGTATTAAGTTTTAAAGGAATGTCAGATGAAAAAAGAAATTAAATATTTATTCGGTACATTGTTGATTGTCATTGCTTTAAGCTTTGCTGTTTACCAATTCGCTTTAAAAGAAAACATAAATCCACAAGTAAAAACGCAAACTCCGGCGTTTCCGTTAATTACAAACTTAGTTACAAGCCATAGTTTTTCTTACGGCCCGGTAGATGCGAAAGTGACAGTGGTTGAATTTTTTGATCCTGAGTGCGAATCATGCGCTGCCGTTGCTCCGCAAATCAAAAAAGAAATGAAATACTACGATGGTAAAGTTCGTTGGGTTTTTCGCTATATGCCGTATCATCAAAATTCAAGAAATGCCGTGGCGGCACTCGAAGCGGCCCGCAAGCAGAATCTATTTTTAGAAGCGATGGCGTTATTATTTGAAACGCAACACCAGTGGGGTGAAAAGCAGGTTTCAACTAAAGATGACATCGTAAAGATTGTGACTTCAATCAAAGGCTTAGATAAAGCCCAATTTTTAAAAGACCTAGAAGATCCAGCGACCGAGGAAATTCTTCTTAAAGATCAAACCGAAGGTAAGCAAGCAGGCGTTAAAGGTACTCCAAGCTTTTTTGTTAACGGAGTCATGCTCGAACGTTTAAGTTTAGATGATCTTATTGCAAAAATTAATGCCGGTCTTACTGAATAGAAAAAATATTTTTTATATTAATTATTGTTTTTGATTCATATAAAAACATCGTAAAATGCAAAATAATTCACTCTGAGAATTTCATTTTGAGACACTCTCAAAAATGAACATTTATAGTCAAATTGTTCATCAATTCACTCTGTTTTTCCGATAACTGTTATAATAAGTTATGCGTTTAAAGCACGTGTTTTACATTATAACGCTGGCCGTTTTTATTTTCAGTGGCTGCAGCAAAAAGATTGGCGTCGAAGAAGAATCTTCGACATCGCCGTCTATTTCAGCGCCAGGTAAGCCGACGGTAACAACTCCGATTTCTTTAAATGCTTTAACAAATGGTAATCTGACAATTTCAGGAGCCTGTAAAAACGGAGCCACAGTTAAACTGACTGGCGATGACACACAAAGTGTGGCGTGTTCATCGTACCGATATAGTTTTACTGTTTCAAAAACTTTAAGCGGAAATTATTTTTTAGATGTTAACCAAGAAAATTCGCTGGGTGCTTCAGGAAAAGTTAATGTGGCTTGGGTTTTGGATAATATCGCGCCATCGGCAGTTGTGATTACAAGTCCGCTGGCAAACCCCTATATTTCCGGAAGCTCATCAATCAATATTACCGGGCAATGCGAAAGCAATACTACAGTCACAATTTCAGGAAGCCATACTGCAACTACAGCCTGCAGTGGCGGAACTTTTTCATTTAACGGTCTGACTCAGAATGCTGACGGCAATTATAAATACTATTTTACGCAAAAAGATTTGGCGCAAAATTCGTCGAATCAGGTCATGTTTAATTGGATACGTGATACGACAATTCCGCCAACACCAACGATCACCAACTTTTCAGATAACCCGCATTATACAAATTTTTCGCCTTTGGTTGTTACAGGAACCTGTGTAGCCAGTAACACCGTTCACGTTTCCGAAGCGGGTGCTTCTTTGGCTAACACAACTTGTAGCGCCAGTGGAACGTACACACTTAATGTTCCTAAAGGAATAGACGGAACTTATACACTTTCAGTTTCACAAATTGATTCTGTCACAGCAATTGAATCAGCGTCCTACGATTTTCAATGGGTGTATGACACACAAATTCCGGCGGCTCCGGTGATCACATCGCCAACGCAGTCTCCGGTAACAACAAGTTCAATGCTTGTCATCAGAGGAAGCTGTGAAAACAACGCCACGGTAAATTTAACCGGTGATGATAATAAGTCAGTGGTTTGTGTTTCTTCCTCGTTCTCGTTTACAGTTTCACAGCCTGTTGACGGCACTTACTCTTATGCTATTGACCAAACAGATTTAGCGCAAAATACATCAGGCCCCGCGCTGCAAGACTGGGTCAGAGATTCTTTTGCCTTACCGATGGTAACAATTGCCACACCTTCAGCCGAGCCGTTTATCAGTAGCTTAGCTGAAATTGTATTAAGCGGCGATTGTGAAACGGGTTTAACGGTTGTTTTACAAGGTGTAAGCAGCACCGATGTTGTAACTCCTAGTAATAGTTTAAATTTAACCTGCGTCGATGCAGCTTATAGTTTTACGATTACAAAGCCTGATGGCACTTATAATTTAAGCCTTTATCAAACAAATGGGGTAAGCAACTCAGCTCAAACAGCCAAAACGTGGACAAAAGATACAGTTGAACCAAATACCACACTTGATTCTCAGCCGGGGGCAACTAACTACGCTCTGGTTTCTTCATTTACTTTTTCGTCGAATGAATCGCCGGTTATTTTTCAATGCAGTTTAGATGGCGCAGTTTATGGTACATGCGCTTCGCCGTTAAACTATTCTTCACTGGCAAATGGTGTGCACACTTTAAATGTTCGTGCCGTTGATCAGGCGGGTAATATTGATTCCACCCCGGCAAGTTTCACATGGACACAAGAAGCTTTTAACACGATAGCTCTTTATCATTTTAACAGTACTGCGCCGTTGTTAGATTCTGGTTTGTATAGCGGTGGGGTGAAAAATGATTTAACTGATAATTCTTCAGGAAATGTAGCGGGTCAGTTCTCTGAAGGTCGTAGTATGTTAACCACGGCTAATTACACGACTGTCGCTAATACGCCATCACAGGCAGCGGTAGGAAGCTATCTGACGCTTGAGGCATTTATGAAATTAAATGCTTTACCAGGAAGCTATGCGCCGATTATTTCTAAAATTAATTCTGGAGCTTCATTAGCTAGTTTTGAGTATGGTATTAGAAAACAAGGTTCTAAGTATTACATTTATTTCCGCGGCAGCACGAACGGAACAACTTATACAGAAGTTAAATCACCAGCCTTATCTGCTACCGAAGAAACAGCTTTAACAGCAAACTATTCGCACGTAGCGGTAACATGGAATTTAGGTTCGATTAAGTTTTACTTTGACGGCGTGTTAAAAGGTACAGCAAGTATCGGTACGGTCGGCTCAGCTCGTTTGTCACCATCGACAGCGGCTTTACGTATCGGCTATAACGGAACAAATACATTAAATGGTTCTGTAGATGAAGCACGAATCAGTCAGATTGTTCGTTGGTCAACGAACTTCACGGCGCCATCGGCTGAATACACAGCCGATTAAGCCTTTAAAAAAAACTATTTAGAAGTGTTTGCGTAAAGCATCGCCCCGTTTTTAAGGGCAGCGATAACTTTAGCACTGTATTTCGGATCTAATGCCGGACAACCCCAGCTGCGTCCTGCTTTTGCTTTTGATTCACTCACGTAATCAGCCGGGTGAATAACAACAGCGCGGGCACGGGCGTTGGAATTCGTTGAAGATAAACCGTCTAATCTTACCGAATAGCCATGTTTACCACTGTAAGTTTCAGCTACACGGTAAAATCCCACAGAAGAGGCCTCACTGCCAGATGTGTTGCTAAAGCGTTCTGCGTAGCCATCGTTATTCTTATCAGAACCCTTACCATGTGAAACGTGATAAGGCTGAACTTTTCCTGTTGTCATATCCACCAGAAAAAAACGGGCTTTTGAAGAGTGCGCAGAAAAATCAATGATGGCGATATATTTTTGATTAGCGAAATTTTTCTTATTTACATCAAAGTAGCTTAAAGCCGCTTCACGAAGTTTTGTTGGAATCATACGAGTAGGGTCAACGTAAGAGTAATCTGTTCTGGCTTTAGAAACATCTTCGGCCGTAATAGCTTCTGTTAATGTATTAGGAACATTTTTTCTAAAATCTAAACGCTCTTGCACGTGTTTGGGTAAAACAACCTCGTGACTTGTTTCTTCTACAGCTTGTGATGATTGGGCCATCAATGTGATGGGGCTTAATAAAAGAAAAAGAGCTGAAGCTAAAAGCTTAGACGTCATGACATACCTCCGAATGATATCTATAAATTTTCGAGTATTTTTTTAAAGAATTGCAGATCCAGTTTTTGTCAGAATGAATAGCTGCGAGTTGAAGAAATTGTGTAACCATAAATTGCACTACGTTAAGACTTTAGTTTAACTATTTTAAAGCCACGAACCGCGCCAAAACCTCTCCAGTCACGGATAAGAAAGTGATTAAACCATTTTGAAATTGCACTTTAAAAAACGGCGATGAAGGTTTTAAGTGCTTGTATCTGTCAGCTACAAAAAAATCAGAATCAGTAAATTTTTTTAAATCTTCGATAGGTTTTTGAATCTTTAACCGAAAGGTATAAAAAGTCATTTTGTCGTTACAAAAACTAAATGTCAGATTACTTTTGTCAGATTCAACAAAATGGCAGTGATCTACCCATAAGTAACTGACTTCACTTAAGAAGCTATCGGTGTAATGCGATTCATTCACTAAAACGCGCAAGTAATACTGACTTAAGCTTAAGGGTAAATCGATCTTGGCTTTTGAATTTCTAAAGCTAAGGTGTAAGCGGCTTTTATAAAGATTTTCATCTAAGGCTTCGATGACGATTTTGTCTGAAAAATATTTTTTAAACAGTTCGGCTAATTCAGATGAACCGCCTGAAAAATGCAGAGCCGAAGTTAATTTTTGATTTTTTCTAATTTCAGAGGCGGCAACAACGATTTCAGAAGATAGTCTTATTTTTGACGCCTGAACCCCATCCATAAAATAAAACGACACCATAAAGCTGTGTTTTTGCGAATCATAGCTATGGCCACTAATTACAATTTGTAAGATTTCAGTCAGGCTCTGTTGATGAGCGATAGCTTCAAATTTTTCTTTCCAAAGCAGAAGCTGTGGGTCTTCAGTGACTTCAACATTTTCAGAAAAAAATGCCAAACTCGCTGACAGTAGTTTTTTGACCATAAGCTAAAGGCTATCATGTGTTTGCTGGGTTTCTCACACCAGCTAGACTCCAGAGCGCTCCATAAAACTGAAGCGGCGAAAAACATTAGCCGGCGATAGGTCGTTTTTTAATGGGTCCCACGTCAGTTAAAAACTGCTGAACAATACCACGTGATTCAGGAGTGAAGAGCACCGTAGAAGATGAATCCGGGCTTGGAGTACCTAAGACATTAAAAATGTAAGATTTTACATCGCTTGAATAAACGATTTGAAAAATGATCGGTGATCTTTGCTGCAGGAATTCTTGCGGTAAGCCATGCTTAAGCTTCATGTCATTAGCAGAAATCATTTCTGATTGAACAGTGTATTTCTTGATTTCTGTAATAACATTAATTTTGGCAATAATCATCTGCCGTTGGGATTCGTTCACCATCATTTAATTTTAAATCATGTTAAAAAGTTATCAAAACAAAAGTAAAAACCTGGCTCAAAACGAGCCTTCAATTAAATGTCGATTTATTTAATTGATGTCTTATTTTGAACGATAAAATGTGTTATTGTTTGATATGCGAATTTCTTTACGTGCCATGCGCACTTTAAAAAATGACTTTGATCAAGGCGTAAAAGCCGCAAGCGGCCTGGTTAAGATAGCTAACACTTTCTATGTTATTGCTGATGATGAGGTCTCGTTAGCTGAATTTAATTTTGAAGGTGATACCAAGGCTCGTTATATAAAGCTTTTAGATAAAATTTTACCCCATGATCCCGCGCAAAGAAAAAAGCAAAAGCCTGATTGGGAGTCACTAGTTCAGTTAGAGATTGCAAACAATCAAAAAATTATTCTGGCCGTACCTTCAGGTTCGACAGAAAACAGAATGACCGGAGCTTTTATTCGTTTGAATCAGGCTGGCACTGTCGATGCGAATTCGAAACCTGTGCTTGTTGATTTCTCTGAAATTTATAAATCGTTAAAAACACAGTTTACCGAGTTAAATATTGAAGGTGCCTGCGTTCTTAATAACACATTAAAGTTATTTCAGCGCGGAAACGGCGCCAGCGGAAAAAACGCAGTTATCGATCTTGATTTGGCTAGCTTTTGTCATGACCTGGGCAATGCTACTACTATTAAAGCTTCGCATGTTTTAGATGTTACCGAATATAATTTAGGAAATCTTGATGGGCATAAATTAGATTTTACCGATGCCTGTGTGGTCGATAATAAAATTTGGTTTTTAGCTGTCGCTGAAGATAGCCAGTCAACTTATGAAGATGGCGAGTATTACGGAGCGGTGATTGGGTGTTTAGATGTTTCAGGAAAAGAAATCGCCCGCTACGAAATTGACTGTGCTACTAAGCCCGAAGGCTTATGGGTAGATCTAGAAACAAACCGGCTTTGTTTCTATGTTGTTACAGATGCTGACAGCTCTACAATTTTTGCCACCATCTATTTTGGTAAGCTATTGTTCTAATTTAAAAGGCAATGGGTATATAGCGGCAATACCTACCTGACCTTCGCGCTTAGCTAAAATTTCTAAGTGGCCTTTTAATTTTAAAGTTCCGCTCTTAGAACTGCAAACATACGAATCGGTTTCTTTTTCGCACGAAAGAACATTCGTTGTTTTTTTATCTTTAATCGTGGCTTCAACAGATGAATCTTTCACCGAAGGGTTCTTCCAGGCTAAGTCTAAAAGATAAATTCTTAACTTATCTTTTCCTTCTTTGATCACCTCTGTGTGAAAGGCTCCAGGCATTCTAACATAGCCACCATGTGGGCCGGCTTTGTCTTCGCCGTGGGCAAAAAGGCTTACAGAGTACAGACTTAAGGCTGCGCCGATAACTAATGATAAATGTTTCATAGATAACCTTTCTTTTAAACTACTAGGATTGGCACCCGGACTTTGTGACAAGAAAAAAAGAGAGCGATTTTGTCACAAATAGCTCGTAAGAATCTG
>CBINGM010000002.1:0-251350 GCA_966250225.1 uncultured Pseudobdellovibrio sp.
AAGCAAAAAGCCGGAAGGACCCGGCTTTTCTTGTTATTAAAATTTTATTTTTAAAAACTATTCTTCAGTTGTAGTGGCCATTTTTTCTTTGATCCACTCAACACCGTTGCTTACTTTTGAGTAAACACCGTATTTGTTAGCGCGAGCGCAACCTTCACCCCAGCTTACAACACCGATTAAAGTGTGTTTGCCGTCTTCACCGATAACTACTAGTGGTCCACCAGAGTCACCTTGGCAAGAATCTTTACCACCAGTTTTGTAACCAGCGCATAACATGCTGTCTTTGATGTCGCCATCATATGATTCTTTAGCGTTACAAGCTGAAGTGCTTACTAACGGGATCATAACTTTTTGTAACATGTTAGGTAATGAGTAAGAACCTTCACGAGTTGCACCCCAGCCAGCAGTCATAGACATGATCGGAGCTGCATCTGGATTTTCATCAATTGCGATTTCAGTTTCGTTTAAACCGATTGGAGCAAAAGATGAATTTTGCGATAATTTAATTAAAGCAAAGTCATTTTCCATTGTTTGAGAAGAATATTTCTCATGAGCAATGATTTTAGCTGGTTTGATTTTCTCAACACCTGCTGTATTTTTTTGATCTAACATACCGATCCAGATTTCATCGATAGAACCACCGCGAACGCAGTGAGCTGCAGTTAATACCCAGTTTTGAGCGATTAAAGATCCGCCGCAAAAGTGGCCGTAGCTTTTTGAACGTAAAGAAACGATATATGGAATCTCACCTTGTTGAGCATTCTCACCACCAACGATTTTTTGGTTTAATGTTGGTTTAGCGATAGCAATTGATGAAATTGCAAGCACAGTTGATACGATTAATGAATTAAGTGGTTTTAACACAAACTCTCCCCTCTAATTGAGTTTAAACAAATCCGTTTGTTGTGGATCTAGCATTGTACGTTTGTTTAAAAATTTTAAGCGATTTCACTGGTTCCATTATTAAACTAGGCGATGGTCTAGTTTTCTTGACCAAATGCTAGGTAAATTAAACGTAAGTGTGTGGAATTTCAGATAAAAACTAGCCCAATATCGCAAAGCGCGAAGCTTGTTTAAACTAAGAATTAATTGTAATCGGCAGCGCGCGTTTACTGCGCTGCTTTTGCAGATAGACCCGAGCGGATCTTCATATAGATATCAAAATACAAGTAAGCTGGGTCCGGATTTGGCTGTTGAGTATGGTCCGGTAAGAATTTTAAGTTACCTGTGCGAAGTAATAAATTTTTGATCTCTGGATTTTGTAAGACCTTTTGTTCTGAAGCACGGTAAATAATATTGTAGTGCTCAACTTTACCCGTCTCAGTTTTATATTCGATTTTTTTGCCTTTATAAGTGATCCACTTAATACCTAACTGTTTCATGTTAGCATTAGCTGCATCACCGGCGGCTTTAGATTCAAAGCCTGACATTTTATAAACTTGCTCACGTGTGTAAGGCCAAACAACGTTCGGATCTTTTAAACGTTCGTCGTTTGGGCCTTCTGGATATTTCATTCCCTGCCAGAGCCCCTCAACACTGGCGTAATGAATTCCATCCATTTCAAAATGAGCTTCAGATAAATTAGAGAAAACACCTAGTTCAGTGCGCTTAGAAAGAATAACTTCACCTTTTGATCGATCAGCGGCTTGCGGAGCAATTTCCCAGCTTTTTAATTCACTTGGCGGAATAAACACCCACCATTGATCAGGATAATTGTCGTTAACTTTTGAATCCTGTGCAGTTGCATGAATGCAACCACACAATAAAAGAACTGATAGAAGGCGAAAGATATTTTTCATCGCTGAAATCACTTATCGATTACTTGATATTTAAGTCTTTAATGATTTTACGAAGTGGAGTGTCGTAGATGTACGTACCGTAGTTTAAACCACCGCCGTTACCATCAGCTTTACCACCATCATGAATACCTACTACTTTTAAAGTGTAGTAATTGATGATTGTTGCACCAGATGAACCTGGGTTTGTGTCACAAATGTGGTGAATTAAAGCCGGATCGAAATCAGAGTCTTGAACTTTTTGAATTTTACAAGATTGTGACCAACGTAAAGGTAACTCTTCTGGATGAGAGAAGATCGTTACTTTTTCGCCAACTTTAGCGCGTTTATATAAATCAGCTTTGATCGCCACTGGAGGAACTGGGCTAACCTTTAATAAAGCGTAGTCCATTTTCTCTGTTCTTTGCGCCATGATGATTTTTTCACATTTAGAAGTTAAGTAAGGCTCTTTACCTTCGCGGTAACCCCATTGGATTTCATTTTCAGCACCTGGGCAGTCTTGATTTTCGATCGGTGTAGGACCCGCCCAAAAACAGTGACCTGCAGTTAATACATAACCATCACCGATGTGAGTTGCTGTACAACCCATACCTAATTTACCAAAAGCATCTACTAAAGATTTGAATTTAGCAGGTACGTTTGTCGCTTCAGCGTTTACGGCGATAAGGTCATCTTTTCCAATGATTTTTTCGATATCGCTGTCTGCTTTAACAGTTTGTGATCCCATCACGACTACTAAAGATAAAGCTGCTACTGATAATTTAACGAGTGCTTTCATTTTAACCCCCTTCGTGGGTGTAAGGTCTCTGGTGGTTCCAGAGACGCACTAGTAGTACCCAGATTGGAACCATCTGAAAAGTAAAAATTGCACGCGAGCAGAAGAAATCTTAACGATTAGACGCGTTGAGTTGTGGCCCCAAAAATGAGGTTAATTCTGAAATGTTCTTAATTAAATGTAAGTAGCCGAAAGCACGTAAGGAAAATCGAAATCTTTACAAATCTGCTCATTAAAAGTGATCTCTACCGCACGCAGTGCTAACGGGCCGAACGGCCACTGGCTATGGTTCAGAGTCACTTTCGAGCCGTACAATTGATCACCCGCAATCGGAAATCCATGACGGCTGAGCTCTAATCTTAACTGATGAGCACGGCCGGTAATCGGGAACATATCCCACTCGTTAAATTCACCGCGCTTACCCTGATAAATCGCTTTTGTTTCTGAATGATCGCCATGCGGAGATTCAAATGAACGGCGCTTACCACGCAGAATTTTCATCTTCCAATTAAATTCTGAACCCGAAGTTAAATCTAATTTATCTTTAGCCGCAGGCACATTCGCTGGCCAGTGAGAGAAATCCTGATTCAATGTAAGAGCTTTATATTTTTTCTGAAGTAGTTTTTTAGAAAACCAATCTTGCGAAGCTTTGTGCCCGCGAGAATTTTTCGCAAACAAAATTAAACCACTGACTTCTAAGTCTAAGCGGTGCACCGGAAAAATTTGAATGTTCTTTTGTTTTTGTAATTCCAACCCTAAACAAGGGCGATCACTTTTATGACGATCAGGAACACTTAACACGCCTGCGGGTTTATCACAGGCGATAAAGTCGTTGTTTTCAAAGATAACTTTGATGATCGACATTATTTTTTCTTTAAACCCACTAGAAAAATTTCTTTTGAAATCTTGCGAGTCGAATCAGGTTTAACAGCTTCGAATCTTTGAAAATCTTTTTTGATTTCTTCGCGAAGTTTAGAAAAGTCGTCTGAGTGAAATAGCTTACAAACAAAGTGCCCGTCTTTACGTAAAAACTTGCGAGCCACATTAAGAGCAATCTCACAAAGTTCATACGAACGAGCTTGGTCAGTAAAACGAATGCCCGTCGTTTTTGGGGCCATATCTGACAATACAACATCAAATGGTTCGTTAAAGCCGTACTCTTTAAAGATTTCTTCAAGGTTAATATCGCGCAAATCGGCCTGAATAAATTTGGCATTACTCATGGTTTTTGCCAATTTTTCTGGAATTTCAGTTAAGTCAGCGCCCAAAAGGCGACCGTTTGGACCGATCTTTTTTGAGCAGTACTGTGACCACGACCCAGGAGATGCGCCAAGATCTAAGATATTTTGCCCCGGAGAAATAATTTTAAATTTTTGATCAATCTCTTCAAGTTTAAAAATGGAACGAGCGACAAAGTTTTGCTCTTTAGCTTTTTTAAAATAGTGATCCTGTACCTTATAACTCATGAGCCACGATATACTAAACCTTTAGACTTATGTCACAGTTTCAATGTATAATGGCCATATTATGGAACTTATCTGGATTCTTATTGGATTTTTTGCACTATGTACTATGGTTTTTATCGTGATCGCGATCTTTTTACCTGAATGGGTGGGAATCACCGGCAAAAAAGCCCTAGAGATCCAAAAACACCAGCACGCAACCGACGAGAATAAACAACAAGACGACAAGAAGCCTGCTACTTAAGTAGCTCTTTTAACTTGCACGCGCGTTAAGAAGTAAATTCCGCACACGAATAATAACAATAAACTTAAAATAGTCTTTTGCGGGTGCCCGAAAACTCGTGCAGTTACGGCCATTAATAATGGCCCTAAAACCGAAGCAAATTTTCCTAATAAATTAAAAAAGCCAAAGTATTCCCCCGCTTTTTCAGAAGGAATTAAGTACGCAAATAGCGAGCGTGAAAGCGCCTGCACGCCCCCTTGCGCTAAACCGATTAAAACGGCCATCGTGTAGAAATGCTCAGGCTTAGTCATAACAGACGCGCCAATCACAACACCTACGTAAATCAGCAAACAACCCGTAATGACTGCTTTACTTCCGTATTTAGTGGCTAGCCATCCGGTGCCGTAAGCTGCCGGAAAACCCACGAATTGTACGATCAATAATGACTTAATTAAATCAGCAGCCTCAAAACCGATTGAAATTCCAAAATCAACCGCCATCGACATCACGGTGGCTACGCCATCGATATAAAACCAGTACGCAACAATGAATAAAAATAAATTTTTTTGGTGAAAGAGTTCTAAGAACGTTTTTTTAAGCTCGTTCATTGATTTAACAAATAATTGCGCGGCTGTTTCGTTTGTCGGAGTCGCTTCTGGTTCAGGCACGAATAAAAAATTCGGAACAGAAAACACTAACCACCAAATCGCCACTGTTAAAAATGACCAGCGAACACCTTCAGCGCCACTGCTTAAACCAAAAAATTCTGGTTTTTGAAACATTAAAACATTCACTAAAAATAAGAGGCCACCGCCTAAATACCCTAGCGAAAAACCAAATGATGAAACTTTGTCGAACTTATCAGGCGTAGTTACACTTACGATTAATGAATCGTTAAACACCACACTGGCGGCGGCTGAGAAAAATGCAAAACCGTAAAGTACCGCAGCGCTAAACCAATCTCCTTGAGGAACAAAAAATAATCCCATCGTGGCGAGTGCTCCGCACACCATAAAAAAGCCTAAGAATTTTTTCTTTGATCTGCGGTAGTCAGAAAGAACCCCTAACCACGGTGATAAAATCGCCAAACAAAAACCCGAAATAGCTAAGATTAACCCTAAGCGCTCGGTGCTTTGACTAACTGTGGCTTCGGTATTCCAGTATTTTTTAAAGAATACGGGAAAAAAACCAGCCATCACAGTGGTGTAAAACACGCTGTTTGCCCAATCGTATAACGCCCAAGAGAGTACTTTTCTATTCAACATAGCCTTATTTTTAAGTGAAACGGAGCAAAAGTCTTGTAAAAAAGTTAAAAACTAGTGCATTAATTGGCTTCATTCAGAAAATCCGATAGACCCCAAGGTCTATTAACTAAGGAGCCTGTGTCTATGAAATACGCTTACGCGACAATGATCGTTCTTTGCCTTTTAGCTTCGACGTCTTGGTCTGCCTCTAATCCGTTGATTAGAAACTGTAACTTAGCCGGTGGCGAATTCACAGTTGTTGAAATTCATCTTAAAAATTCAAAAATCCGCGACCAATGGGCTTTATGCAAATTCGATAACGCTTACGTGGGTGCTTTTGATGTTATGCAATTTAACACAAAAGAAGGCTATCCAATGTCTTTTAACGATTATCAAAATGGCAATACTCAATGTGCTGGTCATGTTGAAACAGCTCAAATTATCGGAACTGATAAAACTGTTTTAGTTTGCCAATACGATGATTCATCTTTTATCGATCTTTTAACTTTAGCTTTAGGCAATAAAGCTCCTGAAAATTTTCAGTTAAATAAATTTTTAGGTTTATAATTTTTTAGTTCTCATGCAACCGCTACCGAAGGCCTTAAACGATAAATTCGATGTCGAACCTTCGATAGTGTATCAGGATCAAGATCTTTTGATCCTGATGAAACCTTCTCACGTTTACGTTCACCCGCCTGAAGATCGCATCGCTCGAAAAACTGTAGGGCGAAAAACTTGTCTTCACTGGCTTAAAGATAAACATCAGATCACGGGTCACCCCATTCATCGCTTAGATTTTGCCACCGAAGGTTTAGTTATTTTTGCCTTAAACAACAAAGCTGCCAGCGAAATGAATAAGATGATGCGTGCCCATTTAATTCATAAAACTTACGACGTGGTCGTGCGTGGCTGGTTCAAAGAAGAAAACGGCGCAATTACCTTACCGCTTGAATTAGATTCAACAGGCGAACTTGTCGATGCCCACACGGTGTACTCGACGACTAAAAAGATTGAATTAAATTATTCAGTGAATCCGCAGTTTCCGACAAGCCGTTATTCATTACTGCATGTTGAACTTAAAACAGGACGCTGGCATCAAATCAGACGCCATATGAACCGCGTAGCCCACCCGATCGTGGGTGACCGCACCCATGGTGATAGTCATCACAATCGTTTTTTCAGAGATCAATTAGACATCAACGGCCTTTGCCTTAAAGCTAAGAAATTAAAATTCACTCACCCGATTGAAAATAAAATTGTTGAAGTTGAAGCGCCAAGAACTGAGTTATGGGACCGCATTGAAAATCTATTTCACGCCGGCACACAACCAGAGACTTTTAATTAGTTTTGGCTATCGCCTTTAAGCCATTTTAAATATTCAGAAATATTTTTTTCAAATCCGGCTGTCGACGGCTCGTAAAAACTTTCAGGTTTTGCCTGCGGTGGCCAGTAGTTTTGTTTGACCCAACCCTTTGGATGATTGTGCGGGTATTTGTACCCCTCGCCTTTTGAACCCGAACGTAAATGCACCGGAATTTCTGGTGTTCCGGTTTTTTGAACGTATTCAATCGCCGCGTTTATAGCTAAGTAAGCTTTATTTGATTTTGGACAACTTGCTAAATACGTTACCGCTTGGCCAATATTAATTCTGGCTTCAGGCATACCGATCGCTTCAACGGCTTGTAAACAAGAGGTCGCAATCGTTAAAGCGCGTGGATCAGCGTTACCAATATCTTCAGAAGCAAAAATAATCATACGGCGCACGATAAACGCTGGGTCTTCGCCGCCTTCAATCATACGCGCGCAGTAATATAAGGCCGCATCGGGATCTGAACCGCGCATTGATTTAATAAAGGCTGAAATACAATCGTAATGCTGATCAGATTTTTTATCGTACGGGATAATTTTTCGTCCCATGAGCTTTTCTAAATTTTCAATGTTTAACGGAAAACTATCTTCTTCAGTTCTTACATTATAAAACTTAATCACTGTTTCTGTGATATTTAATAAACGTCGGGCATCGCCATCAGCGGTATTAATTAATAAATCTTTTGTTTCAGGCTGAAATAATTCTTCTGTGGTTGTTCCAAGTTCTTTAGCGGCTTTATTTAAAATTTTTTCTAAAGCTTCAGTTGTTAGTTTTCTAAACTCAATAACCTGACAACGCGATAACAAGGCTTTATTTAATTCATAACTTGGGTATTCGGTTGTAGCTCCGATTAAGTACACATCACCTTTTTCAACATAAGGTAAAAGCACATCTTGCTGTGATTTATTAAAACGATGAATCTCGTCGACAAAAAGTAATGTTTTTTGTTGGTACTGAAGTTTACGCGTACGACCCGCTTCACAGGCGGCTTTTAAATCTTTTACTCCGGCATCGACTGCGTTCATTTGAATAAAATGGGCTTTTAGTGACTTAGCCAGACTCACCGCTAAACTTGTTTTTCCTGTGCCTGGTGGGCCCCAGAAGATCAGATTTAAAAGTTGCTCACTTTTTAGGATACGATAGAACGCCGACTTGTTTGATAGAAAATGACTTTGCCCTAAAACCTCCTCAAAGCTTTTAGGACGAATTCGTTCTGCCAAAGGCAGCATTTCTGGATTCACTTGCGTTTCGAAGAGATCATTTTCCACTGATGTTTTTTTACCTCTACTCATCGCGGATTTGAAACAATTTCGCAGGCAGACACGCATTTTGTCACATTTTCGATTTTCCTGTTCCCTTTAGAGTGAAGTTTCTCTAGATAGATCACTCTAAAACATTTCAGGGGAATGAAAGTGCAAGGATTAATTCAGCAGGTCGTGCGATCTGTAATCGCTATCGCGTTTATTTTATTTTTATCGTTTGGCCAAATGGCTAATGCTTTGGAAATTCCGGAGTCGCAATACCCGTTTCCAACAAAAGACAAATATATTGCAACCGTTTTAGCTTCTTTTTCACAATCGACAGCTAAGTATGATGAATGGAAATTAACTTACCGCCCTGAACGTTTAAATAACCCAAATCCGTTACAAAAACCGGTTATTAATCTTCAAGTGATCAAAAAAAGCCAGGCAGCTCCGTTAGTCATGATCATCGCAGGTCTTGGCGGAAATTCTTATTCTACAAATTCAGCGGCCTTAGGTGATGTTTATTCTAAAGCCGGCTACAACGTGATTTTATTACCAAGTAACTTATCTTGGTCTTACACCTTAGCGGTTTCTGAAACAGGTGTTCCGGGTTACATGCCTCGTGATGCTGTTGAATATTACCAATTTATTAAATGGATCTTAGAACAAGCTAAAGCCCGTGGCATGCGCTACACTTCAAATGTTTTAGTGGGCTATTCAAACGGTGGTGTACTTGCAGGCTTTTTAGCACCACTTGATAAAAAACAAACTCAGCCGCTTTTCAAAAAAATCTTATTAATCAACCCAGGTGTTGATGTGATCTACGGTATCCAACAACTTGATTGGTTAAACGACACTGTGGGTGCCACGATGTCGCTTGAACGTAAAAACTGGGTGATGGGTGCCATTTACACTCACGCAGGTGATATCACGGCAGCCAAAGATCCGGTGAAAGCCTTATTTGATATGATGGCGAAACTAAAAATCCAGATCAGAGATATTCAATGGGTTATTGGTGATCAGTACCGTCAAAGCTTACGTGACATTATTTTAATGTCTCACTTTGTAAAACCACGCGTTTTAAAAACGCCTTATTCAAAATACAAATTAAACGCCATTGAAGCTGAAGCCTTCACTTATAACTTTATGGCTTACATGCACACGTTTGTGATTCCGACGTTAACGCCTGCGCAACAGCAATCAAATATTCCGTTTGATACAGGTCTTTACTCTCAAATGCCGGCGCTAAAAAATGACCCGCGCGTTTTTGTTTTTACGAATAAAGATGATTTTTTATTAAAACCCACAGACATCCAGTTATTACGCGACAACTTCGGTGAAAGATTATTTTTATACCCGCTTGGCGGACACATGGGTAACATCGTTGTTCCGTTTAACGTGCAACAGTACTTACGAGTGAGCCAGTAATGCTAAAAATCTTTCTTGCGGTTTTATTTTCTTTTTCAAGTGTTCAAGCGGTGACTTTAAAAGTCATCGGCAAAAATGGCGAAGTTTTATTTTCTGGTGAAAATGAAAGTGCACTTCCTAAAACCGTAGGTCAGGTTTCTGTTGATTTTTTTAATCAAAACCAAATTCCTTTTGTTGGCGATATCGATGGTATCGTCAGCATTTATGGTCTTGGTTCAGACTTAGATGTTATTTCTGATACCGATATGAAAGCTTATGGCTGGTGTTATTCGGTCAACGGCGTTGTTCCTGAAGATTTTGTACATAAAGTAAATATTATTGATCAAAAAACAGAACTTATTTGGTTCTATGCTTACGCTTACTACAAAGCTGGTGAGTGGGTTGCGCAGTGCGTGCGTTCTCATGAAGAAAAAATGTGAGCGGTGCCATTCTGAGTTTTCTTGCGGTGTAGCTGATGGGGACAAAACGCCCTGCTGGTGTACCACCCTACCTCTTGCGCAAAATATTCCGTCAGAATTTAAAGATTGTTTATGTGCTAAGTGTTTGAATGAATTTACAAACACAAAAACCTCACCGACTTTCGTTCAAGAAAACAATGAGGATTACTATTTTGACACCAATGGTTTAATGGTTTTCTCAAGAAGTTATCATCTGAAGCGCGGCTACTGTTGTGGAAACGGTTGCCGCCATTGTCCCTATTAAAGCGTTTGCATTTTTTTTGCAGCCACATTACAAAAGCACCTCGTCGAATCTGAGGTCGACGTTAAAGGGAATGATTATGAAAAAACAAATTTTAAAAACAATCGCGCTGATCACATTATTTTTATCAGCAGTTTTAGTTTACTCTGAAGCACAAGCTCAAGAAGTTGTTGTAACACCAACAGCTGTAGTTGAAGCCGAAGAAACGAATGCTTTAGAAGAATTAGATCCTGCGGCACCTAATATTGAAGAAATCTTACAAGAGATGGACCGTGAGTACATCCGTCAAACAGGCCAATTACCTTACATCATGCCTGACTTCTTAGAGATCTCTTGCCAACGTTATGACTGCCCGGTTTACGCTGAAGTTAGAAAGAGCGAGCAAAGACTTTATTTATATGTTCGTGGTTCTTTAATTCACACGTGGTTAGTTTCAACGGGCGCCCCGAAAAATGAAACTCCATTATGGCAAGGTCATCCAAACGGACGTATCTACGATAAGTACTCTTCTAAAGCTAATCCAGGTGGTGATTACAAAGGTTTAGGCAATATGCCTTACGCCGTGTTCTTACACGCCGGTTACGCTGTTCACGGAACAATTGAATCTAACTTTAAAAAATTAGGTACAAAAGCTTCTCATGGTTGTGTGCGCGTGCACCCTGATAATGGTTTAATCTTTAATCGTTTAGTTCGCCAATACGGCATTTCGGCGACTTGGGTTTCGATCATCGACTAGTTCTAAAAATATTCTATACCTCGAGGGAAAACTCATCTAAAATTGAGCCTGCATGAAAGATCAGTTTTCCCCTAGACAAGCTTCGTTTGTCCGTTTTTGCATCGCCTTAACGTCTATTGTTTGCGTTTTAGTACTTATTGGCTGGGCCACTGACAACAATTCTTTAAAAGCTTTTATTCCCGGTTACATTTCTATGAAAGCCAACACTGCAGTTGGTTTACTGTTTTTTGCAGCTTCTTTATTTTTCTTTGAAGATCCAGAACGTTTTCTTTCGCGTAAACTATTTCGCCGCGCTTCGCTTTTTTTTTCCAGCCTTTCGTTTTTGATCGGCGCCTTAACGCTAAGCCAATATATTTTTAAAATTGATCTTGGAATTGATGAACTCTTGTTTAGTGATACTGCTCTTCCGGGGGCGCGTTTTCCTGCAGGACGTTTAGCTCCGGTGACAGCAATGAATTTTATGTTGATCACGGTGGCTGTATTTTTAAGTGCCAGCATCAAACCGCGCCTGCAGCGCTTTGGCCAAGCGATCATTTTTTTAGCCTTCTTAATTTCGTTTCAAGCTTTAATGGGCTACTTCTTAGGAGTTACTTATAACTTCGGCGCAGCCTTTTACACCCAAATGGCTCTGCACACTTCGATCTTATTTATCTTTTTAACGTTGGGCTTTTTATTTGCCCGTAAAAATATCGGTCTCATTAAAATTGCAACCTCTCCTTCGGTAGCCGGACGCAGTACGCGTTTACTTATCTCGGCGGCTATTGTTGTTCCACCAATGGTAAACTGGCTGCAGATTAGATTAGAACAAGCTGGTTACGCTGATGGTGACTTCGGTGTCTTACTTCGCGTAATGGGAAGTGTGGTTTTCTTTTCTTTAATCGTTTGGAAAATGGCCAACGATCTTTATAAAACCGAAGTTTTACAAGCTGAAACTGAAAATAAATTAATCGTTATTAATGCTGAATTAGAAAAACGCGTGGTTGAACGCACCGAGGCCGTTGTAAAAAACGAAGCCAAAGTGCGAGCCATTTTAGAATCGGCTTTTGATGCCATTGTTGGAATGGATGATAAAGGCATAGTCACCGAATGGAATCCTCGTGCTGAAGAAATCTTTGGTTGGACAAAACAACAGGCTTTAGGCCAAAGAATGTCTGATTTGATTATTCCCCACCGTTACCGTGAGATGCATGAAAAAGGCCTGTCACACTTTATTAAAACCGGCGAAGGCCCGGTCTTAAACAGAAAAATTGAAATTTCGGCACTTAAAAAAAGTGGCGAAGAGTTTCCTGTCGAACTTTCAATTACTCCTCTTAAAATCGAAGGGCATTACATTTTCACAGCCTTTCTTTCTGACATTACCCAACGTAAAGAAGATGAAAAGAAATTAAAAGCTTTAAATATCGAACTCGAAAAATCTGTGGGTGCCGCTCAACAAGCTTCTGAACTTAAGAGTTTCTTTTTAGCGAACATGAGTCACGAAATCAGAACACCGATCAATGGTGTCATCGGAATGACTAACTTAGTTCTGGACACTGAATTATCGGCGCAACAGCGGGAATACGTAGATATCATCCGTACTTCGGCTGACAGTTTACTGGCCATTGTAAATGATATTTTAGACCTTTCAAAAATCGAGTCAGGAAAAATGGAGCTTGAAAAAATCGATTTCGAAATTTCAAGTTTAATGAATGATTTAACTAAATCGTTACGTCTTCCGGCTTTACAAAAAGGTTTAAATCTAAAAACCCTTATTTCTCCTGTTTTAACCGAAAATGTTATCGGCGATCCGGGTCGCATTCGCCAGATTCTTCTTAATCTTATCTCTAATGCAATTAAATTCACAGATTCAGGCGAAGTGATCGTGCGCGCGGCTGAAACAGTCCATTCAGACAAAGAAATGACTGTGCTCTTTGAAATCGAAGATTCTGGCATCGGTATTTCTGAAGAAAATATTAAAAAATTATTTGAACCTTTCGTTCAAGCCGACAGTTCAATGAGCCGCAGATTCGGTGGTACAGGGTTAGGCCTTTCTATCTGCCAAAGACTAATTGAAATGATGAATGGAAAAATCGGCGTAAACAGCGCTGAAAATAAAGGTTCAACTTTCTGGTTTGAGATCACTTTTGCTAAATCAGAAAATAAACATGTTAGCCAAATTCATGGTTTTGAACAAGATGTGGCTACATTCAAAACCGGCCGTATTTTAGTGGTTGAAGATAACTTCGTTAATCAAAAAGTAGCTCGCGCCATGTTAGAAAAAATCGGTCACCGCGTAGACACTGTTGGTAATGGCTTAGAAGCTCTTTCGGCTTTGGAGCAGTTTCCGTATGATGTGGTCTTGATGGATTGTCAAATGCCTGAAATGGATGGTTTTGAAGCCACAGAAGTGATTCGCAGCCAAAAAAGAGCAAAGATACCCTCAAAAATTCCGATTATTGCCATGACCGCCAATGCTCTTTCAGGCGATAAAGAGCGCTGTATCGCAGCCGGTATGGATGACTATATTTCAAAACCTGTTAATATTAATGTCTTAAATAAAATCTTACAAAAGTGGTTACCATGAGTATTGAAGCTTTACTTCCGTTTATCAAAGAAATTGACCGTCTTAAATTAATCGAGCGCAACACCCCGATTCATGCCGGTGGCCGCGTTGAAAATACAGCTGAACACAGCTGGCATCTGGCGATGACCGTTTTAGTGTTCGAAAAAATGTCGCCGCAAAAATTAGATATTAACAAAGCCGTTAAAATGGCGCTTCTTCATGACATCGTTGAAATCGATGCCGGTGATGTGATCGTTTATGCTGAACAGCCCAATAAAAAAGAAAAAGAAGCCAAAGCGCGCGACCGTATTTTTGGTCTTTTACCTGAAGCCATTGCAAATGAATTTATGGCTATCTGGAATGAATTTGAAGATGGCCAGTCAGCTGAAGCTAAATTTGTTTCTGCGATTGATCGCTTTTTACCGCTTTATTCAAATTATTTAAACGGCGGTTATTCTTGGAAAAATCATAACGTAAAAGCTGATAAAGTTATTACTAAGTGTGAACCACCTATCACGGGCGGGCTTCCAGAACTTTGGACTGTGGCTCAACGTATGATTAACGAATCCATTGAAAATGGAAATTTAAAAGCCTAGGAGCTTGTTAAATTAAAACTTTTACGGATTTGTGTATTCGGCAATTCCGTACAAGTTACCCTGCTTATACGCAAAAATTAAAGAATTTCGACCGGCATCGTAGAATAACGAATTTGATGAACACTTCATTGAGCTGATCGGTAAAGGTAAGGCTGTTTCAACATTCGTTGTGATATTTCGTTTATATAAGTTACCCGCTGTTGAACAATAGAAAATAAAATCATCACCACCCGATTTATAGAAATCGTAAGATAAAATCGCATTATTCATGGTTTCAAATAATGTGGCGACTCCACCCATTGAAGGTAAAGAATATAAGCTTGTTTGACCGCGGATTGTGTATAACCAGTTACCCGTTGTTGAATCAAACGTATAGCGTGTTTGCACTGAATCCGTTTGCGTGTGAGGAATTGAACAAGTTGTTGTACTTACGCCGACGCACACCGTACCACTTGTTGAAGTTATAATTGAATCAACTCCGTAAATATTTGTACTGACCATCGTGCTTTGATTAATCATACGCATCGTATTTTTTGTGCCCGTAACACCATAGCTTGATGGCACGTAAGCTAATAGCCCGTCAGCATTTAAGCCAACATAACTTACACGCGCCACTGAATCTTGTACCACATTACTTGCCTGAGTTACCCAAAGCCCTGTTGTTAAGTTGATGTAGGCCACATTATTGGCGCTTGAATAGTGATATAAACGGTTATTTGCGCTATCGATTAAAAATCCACAAGGCATACCCCAGCCGCAGTTAGGAAGTCTTGAGGTGGTAGCACTTGCGCCAATTGTTGGTGAGCCACGTAATGTATTACCAGCCACAAGTTGTAAGTTACCACCTGTTAACGAAAATTTTAAAATTTGATTTTCTTGTTCGTTTTTAACATAGACATCGTTGCCATTTTTTTCAAAGAAAGCAATTTGTGAATAGCGCGCGCTGATTGGATTATAACCCACACCGAAATTTCTTGGCTGGCCACCGATCGTTTGTACTAAACCACTTGAATCGACAGTAC
The DNA here is from genome assembly GCA_966250225.1 of uncultured Pseudobdellovibrio sp. Taxonomy (GTDB): domain Bacteria; phylum Bdellovibrionota; class Bdellovibrionia; order Bdellovibrionales; family Bdellovibrionaceae; genus Pseudobdellovibrio. The sequence goes on from CBINGM010000002.1 coordinate 15,138, forward strand.
GTAATACCCCGAGATCAACGAAATAAATTCTTCCAAACTCAGTCACAAAAGCTGACATCGCAACCATCGGGCATGATAAAGCCGGAGTTCCGTCATCGCAGCGACCATTCACGCCGTTACCTACCACCGTTACGAATGTGTTTGTTACCGGATCATATTTTCTGATTGTTCCGCGACCGTGCCATAAGACATAAATATTTCCATCAAGACCTGTGAACTTAGCTGATGACCACGTTGTTTGCGGCGGGTGCGGCGCTGTGGCCTCGCCCGTTGTGAGATCAAAGTTTGTATTATAATACGGATACGTGGCCGTGGCAGATCCGCAAGCGGCATTTGTTGTTGAACTCATACGGCGCATGATTTTAGTAATATTAGAATCAGCTTTTGTAAACGCGATCGCGGCATTTGCCCCAGGACAAGCTACGTTATCATAAGTAGCCCGCCAAGAAGCCATGTCATCTGTACCAACACCAGTTAAAGCAATATATTTTTTAACTTTTGAATCTGTCGGGTCAAAGTACCAGATCTCGTTTGATTTATTAAAATAAATTCGACCATTTGGCATCACGGTCATTTGATCTGAATAGCTTGAAGAAATACTTGCTGAAAGTGCGGCTGCTCCGTCTGAGGTATCAGCTCCGCCACCGAACAATGTTGAAATTGTCCACGGTGTGGTGTGCGTGTCGATTTTTCTGACTTTGTTGTAATCCCAGATCAGAACATTGTCGTCGTAATCAATGGCCATTCGAGACATTGCTCTGAAAGTGGCATTAAAAACATTACCGCCATCGCCTGAAGCTGTTCCCGTTTGTAAAGCCACATCACGAATAATACCATCATGCGGAGAAACATAAACTAAACCGCGGCCATAACTTCTAAAAAACACATAACCTGTTTTTGTAACAACGATGGCTTGGTTATCATGATCATCATTGTACGTTGGCTCGTTCGGTGAAAATAACATCGCATTTGTAGCCATACCGCCGATACCTAAACTTGTATTACCTGAAAGAAATTTGACAGGCCCGGTATTTAACGGGTTTGACATATCAAATACAATTGAACCACCCGTATCGGTCACAACTAATTTAATGCGGTAATAACTGCTAACCGGCGAACCCACAGTCCATTTGTAACAACCAGTTTCAGCACCCGTAATCGTGCAACCGCCGTTAATAGAATTATTAAGGCCGGTAGCAATTGTCGTGTAGGTAGAATCATTGGTTGTATAATATAAAGCTACATTGCCTGAGGGAATAGGATGATTATCATCAATGGTCCATTTAATATAAAGATCATTACCGATTGTAACTGTCGTATCACTCACCCCTAATGGTGAGGCCGAGTTATCAAAACCTGCCGCTAAAATATTTGAAAGCGTTGGTGGAGGATCTGGCGAATAATTCATAGTAAACGCATCAACAGCTGATGTGCTTGTCATTGAACTAATTAAGTTCGCCGAATTTTTATACCAAACGGTAACGTTATAATCCCCAACCACCGAACCTAATTGATATTGGTAATTGCTAATCGTTAATGTTGTACTGGTAGCTACACTGATTGAACTTAATGTTGTCCAGCACGAATCACCTACGCTTGGAACAGTTGTGTTATTGTAGCGAAAACAAAAAGCGGTAATATCTGTTGTGTCATCTTGTGCAGAAAAATTCACAAGAACATTTTTATTTCCGGTGTGTGAGACGCCATTGTTAATAACTAATGACACAGGAACTGGTGGTGTTGAATCCACGGTGAAAGCCACTGACTGTGGCAAAGAAACCATTCCTAAATCATCAATCGCCCATAAATATAAATTTTTATGGCCGTTGGTTCCGTCTAAAGTTAAATCTAAGGTTTGTGTGCCACTTGTTGTGCAATCCATATTAAATTGCGCAATACCCGGAGTCACATTACTGTCGGTTAAGGCCATATGCGAAAAGCTTTCACAATTTGCCATATTAAGACCCGTCGTAATATTTAATTTAATTGTATTTGTCGTGCGCGGGCTTGCTGTACTTGCGTGAATAGAAAGTGCCGGAGCCGTTGGTTGAATATTGTTACCCACCGTGATCGCAAAAGTTTTTGCATAATATGGTTTTGAAATATCGATATCGCCGCTTCCGTTATTTTTACCCACGTAAAGATCTATTTGGTGAAGACCTGCGGCGTTGGCATGCGGGATATAATTCCAGGTTTTAGCCGATGATTTAACAACACCGTCTAACTTCCATTTATAAACAAAAGAATAATTTGGATCGATATGAAAAGCGCCGACGGTAAAAGCTGTCACCTGCTGTTCATTTAAAATCGCTGTCGGTTGCACAAATTGAATTTCAGGTTTTACATCTTTAATCACCGAAGGCGATGCCCCAAAGATTTCAGTGAACTTGGCCGCAGAGGCAGCCCCGTTTGTCAGTGAATCAATGGCTTCTTGAGTTGTTGAACCCGTGATCGTGTTAAGTAACTGGTCAACTTCGGCTTTTTCAGCTTCGTTTAATTTTTTATTAACCAAGGCTCCGGCATTCACAATTTGTGAAATAACAGTTGTTCTGGCATTGATGTCTTGTTCAGTGTTAAAGCCAGTTACCGGACGGTCCATAAAATCGCCGTTACAATCTTCGGCTTTAACTACAAGCCCCACCGTTGAAGCTGAATCATCGATTCCTAATTCTTGTAAATCAAATGAGTAGTGGTTAGTGGCATTTACTGTTGTCGAAGCTAATGGTGAACTTCCCTGGATCGTGCCATCGCTTTGTAAACGGTAAAGCTTAACCGTTAATGGCTCGCTACAATCCATGGCTGAAACTGACTGTGAAAGTTTTTGATAACCAAGACTGCTTACTGAAAACCCCGTCACCTGGCCCGATACGATAATCGGCGCCATGCCCGGTCTGTACAGCGGAAGATTTTCTGACATCGCATCGAAGAAAAGTTTATGACATGAAGAAAAGAAAATAAGCGAAATAATCAGAACGAAATTTCTGACCAGTGACCGAGACAATAAACAACGAAACGTACTATACGTCTTCACCCTCTAATTATCGGTTTTTCAGACGTAGGCCTTAACAATTTTTCTTATTTTGAGACGTTGATTTTTAACTTACTGTTTTAGCTTTTTTATTTCAGCAACCACTCGTTCAGAATCCAATGCAGGATCGACGTCTCTTAACACGTTTTTAACTTTCAACTGTGGATCAATAATAAACGTCCAACGTTTTGCAACCTTCACCACTGGCATTTTCGCTCCGTAAAGCTCAGTCACTTTTGCTTCGGGATCTGCTAATAAATCAAAACTTAAATGGTGCTCTTTATGAAATTTGGCCTGATCTTCAATGGTGTCAGTACTTATGCCATAAACTTCTGCGCCTAAATCGCGAATTTTTTTAACGCTATCACGAAATGCACAGGCCTGTTTCGTACAACCTGGAGTGCCGGCTTTAGGGTAAAAGTATAAAACTGTCCATTTTCCTTTGCGTGACGCCAGATCGAACTCAACACCCGCCTGGTTTTTCGCTTTAAAAAGCGGGGCCATGTCATTTATCTTTAGGTCATTTGCAAACGTGGTTTCTGTGATCATCAGAGTAGAAATCAGCAATAAAGCGGCCATAAGAAATTTCATAATCCATTATCTCCTTACCTTGAGAAAACGAGGTTTTGTTACCCATGTTGAGGCACTATGTAAAAGTTTTAATCCAAGAAAAGCCTCATGTCCAAAACTGATTTTGTGACGTATTCTCCCATGAAAATCATGAAATTAACGGCCCTTTTACAAAAGCATGAATCAACCAAAGCTTCCGGACTTCTTTTAAGTTTGGGCGATGGCTATTTGGTTGAAAACAACAGCTACTATGGCGCCGTTCGTAAAAAAGTTAAAACTCTGGACTTCAATTTTTCAGATTCGCCAAATCAAGACTACTTGGCTTTTCCCATGAGCCAACTTGAAAATTTACTCTCGACAAAAACCATCTATTTTCAGAACAACATTGAAATTCTGTCGCAGCTTGACCAAAAAGTTCCGCAGCAAATTTCGTGGGACCATATCGGTGGAAACTTAAAAGCCAATTACGTTTTTCATGAATCTTGCCACGCTATCGCCAGATCGGTTTCAACAAAGCTGGGGCTAACAAAAACCAGCGATCAAAAAGTAAAACTGGTTGTAATGCTTTTAGAAGAATCTTTTGCGAACACATGTGAGTTTATGGCGATCAACGACGCCCAAGATGCCGTTCATAAAATTTTTCTTGAAGCGAATTCTTTCTTTACCCGCTTTGATGACCGCACGCATTTAAAAAACTTAATTCAAGAAGTGGGTCACAAAAAAGTTTTTAAGTTTATGCTCTACGCGTATTTACACAGCAACTTTTTAAACGAACACTATACGCAGAACGATTTAAACCGTGTGATGAAGTTAACTTTTAATCACAAGGCCCTTAAAAACTTAAGCCGAAACGCCTTCGAATTAAGCCCGGGCTTTCGCTTTAACACAACTGAGTTATATTTACGCCTGAATGGCATTAACCAAAATGTTCTAGATGCGTTAGCATTTGATTATTTAACCATCGTCGAACAAAATCCAAATCTTTTAAAATTAATAGATGAGCTTACGGAGATTTTTTAAATGACTGACCATGTACCACCAAAACCACCCAATTCATTTCGCATTACTTTAGATCTTATGCGCCCAGCAGGCCGCCTAGATGTGGTTTTACTTCAAGCCATCAAAGCCCAAAATGAAAACTTAACTTTACGTGAAATTTCGCGCACAGCTTATAAAGAGTTATTCAATTCCGGAAAAATTCAAATCAAAGGTCAAAACGCAAGACCCTCTTCTGGTATTGCTCGCGGAATTACTTACGTTGATATTTTAGGATTTAAACAAAAATGATTTCTACTAGTAACGTTAGCCTTCGTTTCGGCGGCAAAAAATTATTTGATGAAGTAAATGTGAAATTCACACCGGGTAACTGCTACGGCTTAATCGGAGCCAACGGGGCCGGCAAATCAACATTCTTAAAGATTTAATCTAAAGAATTAGAACCAAACACTGGCGAAGTGATTATTCCACCTAAAGCCCGCCTATCGGTTTTAAAACAGGATCACTTTGCTTACGATGAATTTACCGTGATGAACACAGTTCTTATGGGTAATTCTAGGCTTTATAAAATCATGAAAGAAAAAGAAGAGTTGTATAATAAACCTGATTTTTCTGACGCTGACGGCGAACGCGCTTCTGAATTAGAAGCTGAGTTCGGCGAGCTTAACGGCTGGGAGGCTGAATCTGACGCCGGTGTATTATTAGCCGGTCTTAACTTAGATGATTCTTACCACCAACGTTTCATGAAAGACTTAAACGGCGGCGAAAAAGTTAAGGTATTATTAGCGCAAGCGCTATTAGGAAAGCCCGATATCTTGTTACTGGATGAGCCGACGAATCACTTGGATATTTATGCGATTGCTTGGTTAGAAGAGTTTTTATTAAACTTTGAAAACACAGTGATTGTGATTTCCCATGACCGTCACTTTTTAAATAAAGTTTGTACGCACATGGCTGATATCGACTACGGTAAAGTGACTTGTTACACAGGCAATTATGATTTCTGGCGTGAATCAAGTGAACTTAAACAGCGTTTATTAGCTGACCAAAATAAAAAGTCTGCTGAAAAAGCCGAAGATTTAAAAGCGTTCATCGCCCGTTTCAGTGCGAATGCCTCTAAGTCTCGCCAGGCGTCTTCACGCGCTAAACAATTAGAAAAATTAGAATTTAATGATTTACCGGTTTCGTCACGCAAAGTTCCTTTTATTGGCTTTGATATGAAACGCGAATTAGGAAACGATGTTTTAACTGTTGAAAACCTAAACTACACGTTAGATGGCCAGCAATTATTAAAAAACGTAAGTTTCAGAATTAACAAAGGCGAAAAAGTGGCTTTTGTGGGTCGCAATGACTTAACAAAAACTATTTTGTTCGACATCTTAGCTGGCGAACGCAAAGCCGACTCAGGCACAGTCACTTGGGGTATCACGACGACAACAAGTTACTTTCCGAATGATAATGCAAAATACTTCCAAGGTGATGAAGACACTTTAGTTAACTGGTTACGCCAGTACTCAGAAGATAAAGATGAAACGTTCTTACGCGGTTACTTAGGTAAAATGTTATTCGGCGGAAACGACGCTTTAAAAAAACCAAATGTTTTATCCGGCGGTGAAAAAGCCAGATGTATGTTTTCTAAGATGATGCTTTCTGGTGCCAACGTTTTAATTATCGATGGTCCGACAAATCACTTAGACTTAGAAAGTATTACGGCTGTGAATGAAGGAATGGAGCGCTACAAAGGCACAATCCTATTTACTTCACACGATCACCAGTTAGTACAAACGGTGGCGAATAAAATTATCGAGATCGATGAAACCGTGATCTTTGATGATAAAACCACTTATGACGAATATTTAGAAAAGCGCAAATCTATCCACTAAGTGATAGATTTGCCCTGACCGGGGTTGCTTTGTTTTTTCAGCTTCCAGATCATGTAAGCGTGAAAGAAAAAAGCAATAACCCACTTCACCCAAATGGCTGTGGCTCCGTGAGCATAGCCATAAATACCTGTAGTAATTGACGTAAAAATTCCTAACCAATGCAGATTAATTCTTTGCGGAACAATAATCGAATATAAAAATGCTGCTGTCGAAATCCAGCCTATTGTTTCAATAATAATTTCGTTAGTACTCATTTATTTTTTCGTTCCTAGAGAATCCATTTGTTCTTTCGTAAGAACAATAAATAGCCCTGTTGATTTAGCGTAGACTTTTTCGTTATCAAAAAGTTCGGCTTCGATAAAAATTTTGCGTTTATCAATGGATGTGATTCTTCCGCGCATTGAATACTGCTTTAAAACAGGAACCATTTCCATAAAGGCTACGTCAATTTTTGCAGCGACCACACCGTATCCATGAGCCCAGCCTGTTGATCCCATGACTTCATCTAGCACTGCCGCTTGGCAGCCCCCATGAACATGCCCCGGAGGCCCTGCCGTCGCGGCACTAAACCAAACTTCAGCGTTTAATTCGTGGTGATTGTTAGATCTTAACAAAACCATTTCAAGCTGCGTGGAACTTAATAAAAACGCTCCCTTGTTATCTCCAGGATACGGTTTTTCAACGACGAGTTGCTGATCAAATTTTAAATGCTTTTTTGTAGACATATGCCCCTGTAAGCATGCTTCAAGTGCCTTTAAATGGCAAATAACTAACCTCTCAACAGGCTAATAGACATTTAAACGAAAATAGGCTATTTCGACGCTTTCCCGTCGAGTCATTAAATTGCATTACAAACCGCGGTGAATAAACCTCAAAGGATTTTTATGAAACGTATTTCTTTATTTTTAACGGCGGCCTTAACATTTTCTTCGTTAGCTGCTCAGGCTGTTGTGCAAAAAGAGCAAGTTGGTGTTTGGCCAACGATTCCATTTATCCGCGGGGCTGATCTTTGTGTTTACAAAGATGCTTATAGCTCTACTCGTTCTGGTTACATGGATAAAATGGTGGGTTATGCCAAAGACTTAATGTCTGCCGGAGCCAAAGGTAAAGAAGTTCTTCCGATGTTAGTTGGATTTAACAATCTTTACGATCAAAACTTAGCAGCGGCTAACCAGTACAAGTATATGGAAGTCACTCTTGAATCGACTTTAAAATCTTACGTGAGCGATTACTACCGCAATATCAAACCGCGTGTTCAACGTTTAAGTTTCACCCGCGTAAATGATGTGATGTCTGTGGTGCGTGCTGCGGCCAATGGTCAACGTGATGGTTACTTAGATCAATCGTTAGTTGATAAGTTAGATTATATCGCTTACGGCACGTACGCTTTAGCTCCTAATTGCCAAGGTGATATTCAAGTAACTTTACATTTAATGGGTCGTGATGGCGAAGAGATCTCTTACATCGGTCAAGGCCAGCCAGCGGTTGTGATGAGCCAGATTGCTTCTCGCATGTTTGAAGATTTTCAACGTACAAAATTTCCTTCGACTTTAAAAATTGGAAAGAAATCTTTAACTTTATTAGGAGCGATGAATGGTTCAGTTGAAAAAACTTTCTCTCCAAGAAATGCTGAGCGCGCTTGTGAAACTTTAGGTGGCCGTCTTCCGACAGGTTTAGAGTTAGAAATGATCGATGCTTATGGTGACTGGAATGGCGGCGTTAGCATTAACGATGCGATTTGGGCTTTAGCTAATGATTACGTATATGCTCCGCACTTACGTAATCCAACGCCGATTCGCTCTAGAACAGAAGTTAATACACCTGACGAAGGTTACACTTACTACTGCGTTCAAGATTAATTTTCATTGGGGCACAAAGACCCTATCCTTGATGGAATACAAATTGCTCTTTCTAAAAGCCATGAAAAATCATGGCTTTTTTATTTTATCGCTTCTTTTAATCACAGGCTGTTCACACACTGTTGAATTTGTTCGCCGCGAAACATCACCGACAAAGCAAGCCGTGGTTCGCTACTACCCAACTGATAAACCAGACACTGAAGCAAAATACCGTGAAGATCTAAAGAAAAAAGCCACTGGATTTTGTAATGGTGATTACACGATTACCCGTGAATACCAAGCCCGCGATGAAAGTAATTCTTCAGCTGGTATTGCGACCGGTGTTGGTATCGGCACAGGGGCCATCATGGTGGGTGGTTCAGGACCAAGAACCACCATGTATAACTTTGTTGAATTTACTTGTAAGTAAGTTATTTGCCTTCGGCAAAATAAGTTGTAACTACCCTTGCATATTTTCGATGGCTGAATCTTTCGGGCGTAAGACAAAAAATAAAATACAACCTACTACAAAAACACCCATCGCTCTTTGCGCTTCTTCAAATGTCGCTGAAAAAATTAAAGTGATCGCTAACACACACCCAAATGCTGGAACAATATAAGGAACTTCAAAACGGCCTTTTTCTTCAGATCTACGGCGTTTAAGAATAATTAAACTTAAGTTCATCATAAAAAAACCAGTCAGCAGTAATAAGCTTGATGATTTAGCAAGAATAGCGATGTCACCGGTAAAAGCCATTAACAGAACCACCGCGATACAAACAAAAATCGCTGTGACTGGTGTATGTGTTTTAGCCGAAACGTAGCCTAAAAATTTCGGTAATAACTTTTCGCGAGACATGCCGTACACTAAGCGCGACCCCATAATAAAATTTAATAACGCTGTATTAGCAATCGCAAACATCGAAATAAAACTAAAAATCTTCGCCGGAAACCACGGAGCCGCTTTAGCCATAACATCAACTAACGGCTGCGTACTTTTGGCAAGTTCTGCGGCTGGAATCACCGACACCGCCACGATACTGATTAACATATAAATCACTGATGAAACCGCAACCGCAACTAAAATACCAATCGGAAGATTTCGCTGCGGATTTTCTACTTCTTCAGCGACATTCATAATATCTTCAAACCCAATAAAAGAATAAAATGTTAAAATAGCGCCAGAAAAAACTAACGGCATCTGAAAGTGCCCGCTTGGATTAGTTTCAGTTGTAAAATCAAGTAATGGGGTATCACCAATAAATGATAAACCAAATGCTATGACTAAAAGTAAACCTGATAATTCAATCACTGTACAAATAATGTTAGCCCACATTGATTCTTTAATTCCTTTAAGAACGATCAATGTTAAAAGCCCCATGAAAACTAAAATTCCACCGTTTAATGAAAGCGCAGGAATCATTCCAATCAAATAACCTGAAAAAGCGCGGCTGGCCGTGGCCATTGAAACTAGGCCTGAACACAAAACCATAATTCCAAAAACGTAAGCTAAAAAAGAAGATCCAAAAGATTTTTTCAGAATGTACGCAATACCTGCAGCTCTGGGGTAACGTGATCCAAGAGAAGCATAAGTCAGACCGGTAAAGATCGCTGCTAAAGCACTTACTAAAAAGGCCACCCAAATTCCATTACCCATTACTCCTGCGGCTTTGCCGACAAGACCGTAAATGCCGGCACCAAGAATATCTCCGATACCGTAAAAAATTAACGAGATAAGTGAAATTCGACGGACTAAATGTTCGCTATATTGTGTAGTCATACTTTAAGCTTAGGGGTAAGAATGCCTCGTTGACTACAAAAAAATGTTTAGACTGACATTTCAGGAAATTGATAAAGCTCTTCAGGAAGTTGTTGTTCAAACCACTCTAGGGCTTTTCGCGAAACTTGTTCCATAGTTCCGGTTTCAACAAATAAATGCGTAGCACCAGGAATAATCACAAGCATGCAGTTTTTAAGTTTTGCTTCGGCTAATTCATTAAGCTCAATCACGCCATAATCATTGCCCCCGACAATCAGTAAAATCGGAACTTTGGCCGTGTTGAGCGAATCGCCTGCTAAATCCGGGCGGCCGCCACGACTAACTACAGCATAAATTTCTTCTTCAACTGAAATTAAATCCGCAGCTTTAATCGCAGCTCCTGCTCCAGTGCTGGCGCCAAAATATCCAAAGCGTATTTCTTCACGAATTTCAGGAAGCCTACGTAAAAATCTGGTGGCGACAATAAGTCGATCAGCCAACAGATCAATGTTAAAAACATTTTTACGATCTTTAGCTTCTTCAGTGGTTAAAAGATCAAATAAAAGTGTTCCAAAGCCGTTCTCATTAAGATACTGGGCCACGGCCTGATTGCGCGGACTTTTACGGCTACTATCGCTGCCATGGGCAAATATAATAACCGCTTTCATTTTTGGAAACACCGTTAAATCACCTTTAACAGAATCATTGGCAATAGGGATTTCTATTTCTTTGTACAGCATAGAAATTTAAACAGCAATCCATAGACCATGGGTTTTATTCTATATTTGTTCCACATTGCCCTGTTCACTTCGGTGACGAAGTTTTTCTTTAATACAGATCAGCCCGGACGGGAAACCGTTCGCCTGCGGGCATACGTTCAGGTCTTGGAGTTTCTTGAACCGTAATCGCTGTTTGCTTCGGCGACGATGCACATAAAGGAGAGACGTCATATCTTGTGGGAGGATTATAAGTTTTATCACCGCCTGCATCGATGGCCATACCGATAATTCCACCAAAAACTATGTTTCCAAAAACTCCGGCTAAAGCATCATAGCTTGTGACAATGGCACTTTCATTAGTTTCACCTGCGCAGGTAACTTGGATAGGAATATTCTGCTTTGAACGGCGCACGTAAAATTCTCCACTGCCGTTTTGCAGATTGTAAGTCATGTTTTGAACCTTAACTTGTGTGCCTTCAGGATCACCGCCAAAGAATTGAACCATTTGGCCTTCTGATTTCATAATCGTTGCACAGCTGAATTGAAATAAAGCGAACGCTAATAAAAGAATATACTTCATTAATTTCCCTTCGTTTGGGAAGATTATCGACATCCAGTTTGCTGGGCTAAAGTATATTTATAAATAATTATTTATCGATACAAAATGAGACAAACAAAGTCTCTGTAGTGAAGCTCACCACAGAGACTGATTTTTTTATTGAAATCGTCTTAAAATAACATCTTCGGTTTGTTTTTTATTTACCGGACTAAACCCAGAGTCATTACCTGCATTTTTACTTGGATCAGTTGAAACATCCCAGAAGAACACGCCACCTAACCAAGGCCATTTAGCATCCCAGAAGGCTTCTAAGAAAGCATCGTAAGCTGCCGCCTGATGGGCGATATTCACACGCGGGTCATTATCAGCGTATGTGAACGGATCAATAAATCCATTTTGCACTGAACGATAACCAATTTCTTTAAAATAAAGTTTTTTTTCAATTTCGGTGACTAAAGAAATTTCTGTCCAGGCCGTATCAAGCTGCGAAGCATACGAATCAGCTCTTTGGCGAAGAAGCTTCACAAGATCAACGTAATTTGTTGGCGGCACCTGCCCGCGACTGGCTAAGCTTCGATACATATCAATACCGATTCCATCAAGCTCGCGCCAGAACTGAACTAAGTCTTGCCAGATTTTTAATTCTTCAGGATCAGTTGGGTTTGCTAAATCCACTAAGCGGTAACGCCAGCGTTCTAACTCTCCACCGGATTTTTGAAAACCGCCGTTTGTATTAGAGTCATCGGTAAAATTAATATCATACATCAACATCGCGCGCGGAAGTTTTGTTCTTACATACCGTAACAGAGCGATCCAACGGCCAGGAAATCCGAACTGATATTCCTGCCATTGGTCCTCAATCCCCACAGTCATACTGTAAAGCTCGGCACCGATTGTGAATTCGTCGGCTTTACCAATATTTGCAATCGTAATGTAAACATCTAAGTAAGTGCGAAAGCTATCAAACCAACGGTCGGGATCAATGGGCTGAATGTTTCCATGCCACCAGTGCTTACGACTGCCATCAGGCATCGTTTGATAATACGGAAATTCACCATTTGGCCCGACAACAAAAAAGATAGGGCGAATACCTACAGTTAAACCCTGCTCTTTAATGTACTTCATTAAACGAATCATACGCTTTGCTTCGTCAGCACGGTCAGCTGGTTTTGTGACAGGCACAATCTCTGTACCTGTTCCTGTGATCATGCGCGCACGCACGTTTAATTCGACATGTTTACCACCTAACCGTTTAATATGATCAACGGCCACCTGTGCGGGTGTTTTTGTACCATCAATACTTGCATCGTAGTGAAAATCGTCAGTTTCAGTTAAATTAAAACCGCCACTGACATTTGCTAGGTCAGCGTACGCTTGAACACTAAATAACAAACTTAATACTATGAAATATTTAAAAAACTTTTTCATTATTCACCCTCTTCTGGTACACGTTTTAATTCAAATTCTTCTGAAATGGTTCCGCGCCCACCTTGAATCATCACACCGCGAACTTTATCGCCGTAATAACCAAGACGTAAATGGCTCCAGGTACCTGAGGCAAGCTTACCGGTTGTTAAGTGCACAGTGCGGCCTGTGACGATATCACTTCCAACGCTGTAATCCAGCGACGCATACACCATTCCATCTTTTGATAGATTTAAACGCCCCATCACAAAGCCGTTCATCACTGAAACAATCAGTTCAGCTTTACTTGTCGAACCGTCTTTAATAGTGATTGAACCTTTGTATCGTCCGGTGATTGTAGATGTGTCTTCTACGCCATCGTTATAAAGCGGCATTAAGCTTACTTTTTTTCCGGTTAAAGTTTTTACGTCACGTAAAGAATAAAGATCTTCAAATTTAATAGCACCTTCAGGCGTGATTCTAAAACTCACCACTTGATTGGCACTTCCGTCTAAATCAGGACCACGCTCAAAAGCCACGAATTTTTTATTTTTAAAATCATAGTTTACATAATAAAAACTTTTAAAGATCGAACGATCTTCAGTTCCAAGAGCTGCATAATGCATATTCTTACGAACTTGCACTATCGAAAAAATCCACGCTTTACCGGTGTGGTCTTTAAGACTGAAGTTTCCTTCAGCTGAATAGCGTTTAATCATAATTGGCGCAATCGAACGCTGCATGTATAAACCGAACTCTTTAGCCTCGAAATCAAATCCGTACGTTTGTAATGTATTTAATAAAATCTGCATCAGGCGAATATATTCATCACCATAATGCATTGGAATTTCACTATCACGCGCGATAATAGATTGCGATAACTGACGAACCGTATTCGGCGCCATAGCTGCAAGAATCTTTTCAAATTCATTGGGTTCAAAAACAATTTGTAAAAGAATCATTCTTTGAATAAGTTCGCTTAACTTATCGCTGACATTTGTTGTAAGGTATCCGGGAATTTCGTTTTCTAATTTTAACATACGTTCTCTAAGTTGTAATAAACGAGTCGCGTATAAGTGCGATTCAATGGCGTTTTCTCGGTTGAGTAAAATAATTTTGTTACCGATCACATCAAGGTAAGTAGTTACCCCGTAAGTTGAAGAAATTTTGCCGATCCAGAATAAAGTTTGTTCTTCGGTTAATCCCGGTCGGCTTAAGTGTTTATTGGCTAAATCAGAAAGAATATTTCTTAAATTACCTTCTAAGCCCGGCTGATTCGGTAAGGTTTTTAAAAACAGTTCATGCAAGGCCTCAACATTATTAGCCCCTTGAATAAGTTTTTCCTGACTGCGTTCTTTATTTAACACATCGGCAATAGAATCAGCATAGCGAAAAGCTAAATCGAAGTTCGCGTAAGCGGCGTAACGAAGAATTTGTTCTTCAGGTACGGTGCGCACATCTAACCATTTAATAGCTGCGCTAAACATAGACTCTCCTAAACGCTTCACCGCTTTTGGGTAAAGATCATCTAGCATAAACTGGTCTGATAAGTACTGAAGCTCTGGCAGAATAAAAAGATACTTATCCATTTGCTCAAGTTCAGTAAATTCAACAATATTTTTGTCGATATCAAAAACCACATCCCGTAAATCAATGCGACTTTGGCGGGCTTTAACTAAAAGCACATCGGGCTCGGCTAAATTAAGGGCCGCAAACGCTTGCGTTGCCGCTAATAAAATTACGGGGATTAAACTTAAAAATCTCATCTTGTACCTTCCAAAGTTATAGTTTCTTTTCTTATTGGTAATTGCCAGCGGCGATTGACTTCATCCATATTCACAAAGCGATAACCCATGCCTTTAATTCCCTTCACTAAACGGCGCAGATCATGCGGATCACCAGGGTATTGCCCGCGCCCGCCATTTTGTAAGTTATCTAGAAGCGATGGGTGATAAAAAATTGAAGCCCACGCATCACGTAAGACCAAGTTACGTTTGGCATCTTCAAGAATTTCATCAAGCGTGCGCGGCCACACAACGTGTTCGCTTTTAAAAGGTTGCGAGTTTCCTAAATTTTCAGGAACTAGTCTTTGCCCGTAAACATCACCGTAAATTAAGTACGGAAACATCTGCCCGTTCCACGGCCCGGTTGTTTGCACCTTCATATTGCGAAAAGCCTGCAGGCGTTTTTGATAGCTGCCTGTATCTGAGCCCATTAATAAATCAGAAGAATAAGGCGGAACATTCTGGGCACTATGATCAAAATAAATCACACGCCCCACATTCCACGTAAAGATGCGGCCAAAAATATAATAATCTAAAGCTGAAGCCTGGTAATGTGGTGTAAGCCAAGTGTTTGGCTTGATTCCCCCTTGAGCTAAAGAATATAAACCTTCTTGCAGACGTGATAAAACCCAAGGGGCACTATCTTTAGGAACCGGTTGGTTTAACGGCGCCGCCATCCAAAATTCAAAGTCATCTGTTGAAACAGCGTTATAAGGATTAGGAATATCTTCATACTGATGAGTAACCCCGTGCCAGATAAACGAATGCCCAAGCTTTTTAAAATCTTCGACTAAAAGCATGAAGCCCGGTGCTTTTTCCATAGAAATAAAAGTGTTGGTCGATGGATAATAGCGAAGTGGATCAGTAAAAATCGGAACTATTGAAACATTTGCTGCAATACTTTCTTCTTTTAAAACTTTTAATAAGTCATACGTAAACGGTAAAGAGATATACGGCGAAACATCTTCAATACGTAAGAAAGCTACTTTTTCGTTATGCATAGGGCTTTCGCCAAGCACATCAAATAGCAAATCAGCTACGATTAAAAATCGGTCGGCCTCATGCATAAAGCTAAATGGCACATCAGCCACATAGAAATGATTTTTATTTCTAAGTACGTACGGGATTTTTTCTTTCGTCCCGTTATGAGTTAGTTCAGAAATAACCTGCGTGTCTGTGGCCTCGTTGGTTTTTCTTAAAATCACATTTTCAAACGGAGCTAAAAACTGTGTCGGGTCAGTCCGGCTGAATTCGCCGAATTTTCTAAATGTTTCTCCTTTGTAAGAGGCAAACTTGTAAAACGTGGGTTTACCTTTAGCATCGCGAACTTCATTGTTTAATTTGCTTAAGCCTGAATAACTATAACCAAAGATATTGTGAAAATAATCAGGCCCCGGAAGCCAGATCGAATACCCCATCCACATCACAGGCTTTGTCGTAGACGCGTAGTCTTCGAAAAACTCTTTAGGAATTCCGTTTTCAAAATATGAACCTATATAAAAGCTGGCGTCACAACGGTCTAAATCACCTTTCTGGTATTGTTCAATGGGGCCGGCAATTTGTTGATACTTTGGAAAGTGAGCTAACAAGTTTTGTAAAAAGATCGAATAAGTTCTTCCCATCCAGTACTTAGAGTCTTTTGACTGGTCATAAAAGATTTGCACACAGGGACCAAGGTTTTGCGTGCTCCATGATTTTAATGGGAAAACATTTTTTAATGAGATCTGTGCTTCAGCGACCGATGTCATTATCACAAGAGCCAGAAGCGCAATTAGTTTTGTTTTCATTTTTGCCTTTACGTTTATTTGAGACGTTTATTTCGTTCAAACAACGAGTTAAGGCAATTTTTTAGAATTTATTTTTTTTGAAGTGGTAAATCTCCCCAAACTATTGTTTGGCTTTATTGATTTTTAACTTCACGCTTTGCGTTTTTTGTTGAACGCAAAATTACTACATTGAACCAATCACTGCACCGCTAATAATCAAGATCATCGCCATCAATGTCATCGTCGTAAATACTCCACCTGCAAAAACAACTAACAACAGCGTCGATAACAGTGGTGTTAAATAAGAAAGTGATCCGATTATACGCGGGTCACCCTGCTTTAAAGATTTATCCCAAAGAAAAAAAGCCAGGCCCATTGGTCCTATTCCTAACAAAACCAAAATAGGAACTTGCGATAACTGTAAAGGATACGATGGCTCAAAAATAAAATGACAAGCTAAAGATAAAACACCTGATAACAAACAAAATAAACCTACCGTAGGTGTTGTAATATCAGAAACTTTTTTTGATAACAGTGAATAACTGGCCCAGATAAATGCGGCAACAGCAGCCAAGCAGTACCCGATAACATTTTCGTAAGTGACTACGACTGACCCTTTACTTGCGATCAGTAACGCTCCTGCAAAGCCTAATATCGAACCAAAGATATGCTTTTTGGTTAAAGCCACATTTGAAAAAAACATCGGCGATAGAAGCACGATCAATAACGGCCATAAATAATTAATTAAATTCACTTCAACGGCTGGTGCCAATCGAAAAGCCATGAATAAACAAAAGTGATAGCCAAATAATCCATAAATACCAACAGCCAGAGACTTCGTTGAAACTCGCCACTGACGCCACCACGGAAGTGAACACAGTCCACCGATAAAAAGAGTAATACCCACAAGTAAAAAAGCCGGTAGAGACGAGACTTTTTGCCCCAGAACAGCTAATGACGACCATAAGAGAATAGCTCCCAAAGCAAAAATATAGGAATTACGCATATTTAAAGCTTATCTAACTTAGAGCTAATTGCGAAGAATATTTCTCTCGCTAAAGAAATTTTTATTTTCGTTTTGCATTTATTTTGTTCGCTGTTATAAACGCCCCCGAAAGAAACGGTTTATGGCTCGAGCAGATTATTCCCAAAATACAAATTTATTATCAACAGAAAGCGACGTCGAACGCGCTAATTTTCGTGAGCTGTTTCGGCAGACTCCAGACATGGTTTGCATTTTATCCGGACCAAAACATCTTTTTGAATTTGTAAATGAAGCCCACATTAAAGTTTTAGGTTTCGATGCAACCGGTATGACGGTCAGAGAAGCCCAACCCGAATCTGTCGAAGTTCATGGAATTCTTGATGAAGTTTACCGTACCGGCAAAACAGCCGAATTAATTGAAATTCCCGTGACCGTGACCAACCGCCTTCGTTATTTTAATTTAACCTATGCGGCCCGCCGTAATGTTCATGGTGACATCAACGGCGTAATGATTTTAGGAACAGAAATCACCGATCACGTTTTATCACGACAGAATTTAATGAAAGCCATCGACGCCTCTACGGCGGCTAATGAAGCGAAGTCGCGTTTTGTAGCGAATATCAGCCATGAAATTCGCACTCCTTTATCAGCCATTGTTGGCTTTACCAATCTTATTCAGCCTTTTCTTGAAAACTGCCCAGAAGGAAAAACCTATTTAGACCGTATAGCCCATAATGCTGATCAGCTTAGCCTGCTTATCAATGAATTTTTAGATCTTTCTAAAATTGAAGCTGAAAAGCTGGAGATTGAACAAGTAAATGTCGACATTGATAAAATCACAAATGACATTCTTTCAACTATGCAACTCAGAGCCCGCGAAAAAAGTATTGATTTACGTCTGGCATGGATGAGTGAAAAGCCTGAACGAATCGTGACCGACCCTTTACGCTTTTCGCAGATCCTGAATAACATTATCGGCAACGCTATTAAATTTACCGATCGTGGGGGCGTATTTGTTCAGCTTGAAGCCCACGATAAAACACTTTGTGTGCGTGTGACTGATTCAGGAATAGGTTTAAGCCCTGAACAACAGCAACGAATCTTTGAACCATTTGTTCAAGCAGATTCTTCAGTGAGCCGCAAATACGGAGGCACAGGCCTGGGGCTTTCGCTTTCAAAAAAATTAGCACAGCTGTTGGGTGGCGATTTAGTTTTAGAAAAAAGTCTTGCGGGAAAAGGCACAACCTTTCACATTGATATACGCATAGATAATCCCGCGGCGGTGGCTGAAGTTAGTATTAACAAAGAACCAAGTATTGATTCACAAACCTTATCCGGCCTAAAGATCTTGGTTGTTGATGATTCGCCTGATAATCGCACGATTGCCAATATTTACTTACAAAGTGCCGGTGCTATTTGTAAAGAAGCTGCCAATGGCGAAGAAGCTATTGAAATGGCTATGACAGAAGCTTTTGATATTGTTCTTATGGACATTCAAATGCCTGTTCTTGACGGATACCAAGCTATTTACCAACTAAATCAAAATAGGTTTCAAAAGCCAGTTGTGGCTTTAACAGCACACGCCTTTAAGGCCGAAAAAGAACGCTGTCATAAAGCGGGTTTTGCCGACTACGTGACAAAACCTATTGATCGCGAACAACTTATTCGAACTATTATTGATGTCGTTTCACATTAAAAGTTGTGTAGTTTTCTTAACAATTATCTACACAACTAAACCGATTTTTCATTCGAGAAACTACTCTAAAAACCAAGACTGGTGCCGTTCTTACACGGGGGTGTAAAATCGTTGCACACCCCCTGCCTTTATTATAGTTAATAGATTTGCTATCGGCCAAAAAATTTGCTGGCACGGATAATGGAATGAATTAGCTCATTAACAAATATGGAAATTTCCATACATATGAAGGAGAACCCGAATGAAACAAACTAAACTAGCAGCCGTTTTAGCTGTATTAGCATTTAGCGCACAAACACTAGCTGCCTCAACTGGTACTTTATTATTACAAGGTACCGTAAACGTGGTGAACGAACTTGTCATCACAGCAAACAGCCCTAACAACACGACATTAAATATCGTTGCTGGCGAAACAGGTAAAAACGTTGCCTCTGTTTCTGAGAAATCAAATAACTTAAATGGTTATAAAATCTTTATCTCATCGCCAACTGGTGGTTTTTTAGTTAATACGTCTGATTCTTCAGCTAAAACTGGTTACAAAATCGCTTACGATGGCGCTGCTGCGGTAACTCCGACAGTTGCTCCGTTACAAGTTAAAAACGTAACTTCATTATCTGGCTTAACTACTGTGAACTCTGCAGTAGCTGCTGACGTAACAGCTTACGCGGCTGCTCCAGCTGGTTTATACGAAGATACTTTAACTATCTCTATCGTAGCTAACTAATTTTTCTGATGTTTCCCTGGGTTGGCCTATACTCCATGTAGGCCGGCTCTAATTTTTTTAAGGCGATTGCACAGTCAGTGTGATCGTGTCTCCGTAACTTCCGTTACTTTGATTGACCGGAACACTTCCTATCGTCACAACCGTATTAAAAATAGTTCCATTGGCCGGAGAAACTCCCGTACCTTGGCCGATTGTCACAGGCGTTACTGCGCTGTTTGTCAAATTCACTGTCGATCCCGCAAAGGTAATTGTATAAGGAACATAGCTATTAAGGGTTGTGTGTTTTAAACGGCTGTTGTTTGCCGACGAAGCTTTTAAAATATAACCCGCGTTGTATTTTAAAATCACATCCGCCGAACGAGTTGTACCCTGAGTGAGTTGTCCAAAGTTTAAAACTTCGGTCGTATCCGCCACATTAAAGGTACTTCCTGTGGCAACAATTGAAATATCCGCAAGCTTTGTCGTATTGATACCTAAAGTAAGATTAAATGTTCCCTGCAAGGTGTAGCTTGAAAGTGTGCCTTTATAAAGACTCACGACGAATGAATCTGAATAATAACCAGGTGGGCGCGTAGTATAAACATTTAAAAGCTCGGCCCAAAAATTCACCGTCACCTGCTTATCACTTCCGCTGTAGGCCGGCATAACTCCGGTCACGATATCATTATTACTTGTCGCTTGGGCTAAAGTTTTTAAGTGATTTGTTCCTGCGGCATCTTTTGTAATACGCACAGGCCAAGTGTTTGCACCATTAACCAGTCTGCGATTTGAAAAAGATCCACCGCCACCGTAACTAACAGTTAAAAAGAAATTACAACCACCGGGTTGAGTGTTGGCTTTAACCACCACCGATGGATTTACAGTATAACCTGAAGTGAAGTTATAAACTGTCGTTGTTGGCTGGAGCTGTATATTACTGCATTCATTTGCCTGCGCAGTTAAGCTTAAAATAGAAACTAAAGTAAAAAATAATCCTGCAGCCTTTAAAGAATTAATCATTAACGCCTCCAGAAACCGGAACAACCACATCTTTTAAATCAAGAGAGTTGTTTTCATTTTTTAACACTTCAACTGAAATAGCATTTAAATCAGCTCTGTCTGTCACAATTTTGTAACTGCCCGGTTCTAAACCTTCGATAAAAAAGCGGCCTTGTTTGTTCGTAAAAAATGAATTGTCTACGAGTTCGCCTTTATCATTTAAAATATCTCCGGCCACATAAGACAACGGATTATTTTTTGCATCTAAAAGACGACCCTTAATTACGATTTTATGTTTGAACTTCAACGGAATATACATTCCACTGCGATAAGTTGGCTGTACTTGATAATACTCTTTATCTAAAGGGTATCCGACAGGAAGACTTGTCGTATCTACATTTAAATTATATTTATAATACGCTGTTTGATCGCGAAGAACTGCATTGCGATTATTTTTAACTTCAGCCTCGCCGTGGCTATCAATAGGATTAATTGTGACTGCATGACCTTCTGGAAGGTTTTCAGCCCGCACCAGCGTGAAACTATCGCCCACGGGTTGAGTAAACGCCGCATGATGACCGTTAAGTGATGAACCAGTCCAGGCTATACCTGTGTTTACGCCAACAGTTGTGATGTTTTCTTTAGTTCCGCCGATATCACTTGAATACTGTTCTAAACGCACACTGGCTGGCTGGGTTAAGTATTCACCCCAAACATTGGCCGCGTGGCCTGAATCATTATTCTGCCCGCTGAATGATAAGCGGTAATCGTCGTATTTGTATGTGTTATTACGACTAGCTGCTAAGTTTGTCGTGTGATTTAAAGTGTCGTAGTAAGCATTTGCGCTATAAAGGCCGCGCGGCTCTACCCAGTTAAAAGATAAAAGGCCGCGGTCTTCAGGCGATTGCCCGAATGTTTTTGTATAACCCAACTCAAGACGACATGTTGTCCAGAAGTGAAAAACTAAATTCGTACCGTAGTAATCTTGATTAGCTGCCGTAAAGTTTTCTATGCGGCCTGCATTAACACTTAACGATAAAGATTTTAAATAATTAATCGGCTGGTAACTTACCTGCGCATCGTAACGGTTTTTAAAACTTGTGTTAAAAATACCCTCAGTATTTACCACTGAGAAATCTTCATTATGATTTTCGTATTCAGCCTTAAAAGTCACCGGAAACAAGTCGCCCTTAATGCGGTTAAATGTGCGGTACTGATAACGTTGTGCAAAGCCTGTACGCCCCGGGTGCGATGATTGCCCTAGCTCAGCCGATAAAAAACCGATACCGGTAACACCAGACCCTTCAACGCCTATCAAAGCTTGATCCATAAAATTCTGAAAGTTTAAACCGGCGGTAAAAGTATCAGTCACTCCATAACGGTGATAAAGGTGTGTGAAAAAATGTTCATTGTCATAAGCGCGGTCAGCGGCCGCATTTACCCACGGCATACCCACACTGTAGGTAAACTCACTTAAACCTTTAGCTAAAATACTATTTTCAAAGACCATTGAAAATTCGTAGAACTCTTCTTGGCCTAAATCATCGCGCACTTTAATGCGCACATTGTTCTGACCTAACGCTAACGGAAAATCACGGATATTGAATACGCCCGGATTTACACGAATTTCAGTGTATAAAAAGCCATTAATATAAACGCTGATAATCGAAGACCTTTTAATCGAAACTTCTGTGGCACTGATCGGACGTAAAGTTTTATAAGGCTGAATGGCAAATTCACGAACCGCTGAAAAACCGGCGATTGATGGAACTTGCTGTAAACCTTGGCCTGATAAAGAAAGATCACCTAACGTGTAACGAATCATTCTTTCTTCATCATCTTTACGAATACGCGTATCTTGCCTGCGCCATTTAAAATCAGTGCGGTCCTGATAATCCGCTGATGATTCCAAAACATAGCCGTTGATATTTTCAGCTAAATCCGTGCGGGCTGTAAACGGCAGGTATTCGCTATTTTCATGTTGATAACTCTGATTAAAACGAAAATTTAAATAACCGCTGTGGGGTTCAGGTCGTAAAACTTTTTCTTTTGTGTTTGTTTTATTTAATTCAAGATCAGTGGTCTGATGATACCTAAGTGGAATCATCACTGATAATTCGAGCGTGTTAAAATCAAATTCTGCTGTAAGACCCGAAGCTTGAAGCGTTTGTAAACTTAATGTACCTTGCGGAGTTACAAGTTTTTTTAAGCTTTCAAGTCGATCTTCAGTTAATTTTCCTTCTAATAAATTAAATAATGGCGCAGCTTCGATGAAAACTTCGCGTTCACCTGTTTCAACGTTTTCACGCGGGTAAACCCAGGCATCTTCACGCGCACTATTATCTACAGTAATAGGAGCTACCACGTAGGGTTTTTCCATTGTCGGAAAAGGCCCTGCCGCTTGAGCTAATTGGGATAGAAAAAATCCCCCCAGTGTCGATAAAAGAAATAAACGCTTGCCAAACATTCTCTAGTCGCCAGTTTCTAAGTAATCAAACTCTGCTGTGATTTTTGCTGACTTATCAGCTTTAATTTCTTTAGGTAATGCGAAAGTAATTGTACGTTCTGTTTTAGCCAAGAAATTAATCGCGTCTAGCTCCGTCGGATTTTGCACTTCGATTAGTTTATCTTTACCCGATAAAACGCGTAATGTTTTTGCTTTTAGAACTTTATGAGCCGTACCTTCATTAGAAATTGTCACAGCTATTTTTTTTGAAGACACAAGCTGCGTATCTTTAATGACTACTTTCGGAGAAACACCTTCGGGAGTAACGTAAGCTGAAGCCACATACTGAATTAAAAAATTTAAGCTTGTTTTTTTAGTTTGAGATTTAGCATTGCGATCTTTAAATTCAACCGGAACCTGCGTCGCTACGATACGAAAAGCTTGCTCTACCCCGTCGTTTTTTCCTGCGGTGTAAGTCACACGCACATTACGTTTTTCGTTTGGCAGTAAAACCAATTGTTCAGGGTACACATTAAAATCTTCAGTGGGAGTACGAACCTCTTCGCCTTTACTATCCACTGTGCGAGAGAAGACTTCGACTTGTACGGGAACTTTTTCGTTCGCATTATTTTCTAATGTTAAAACTTGTGTCGCTTTACTGCCGTTAGGTGCAAAGCTTACAACCATAGGCGAAAGTTTAAAAGCAAAAGCCTGAACAGAACCTGCAAGAAGCGCAAAAAATAAAATATTTCTCATGCTATAAGCATAAAGGTATTCCATAGCATCAGCTATGATTTTAATAAGAACTGTACTTTTAAGGTGCTTCTAAGACCACCCATGAACCGGGGGTTTTCACTGAAGCTATTTGGCGGGCCTGTAGGCTTTTCTTAACATTTTTGAGTTTTAGATTGTTTGCGCCTTTTTTACTTATGATGAACTTACCGTGCTTATCTTGCATTACTTGCACTTCACCCGTTAATGGCACCATGCCTGACAGATATAAAGACTTTGCTAGAGCAAAGTGACTAGACCAAAGAGTGAAAAATAAAACGGCTGCAAAGATCTTCATAGTGCACTTCTCGGACTTAAGTACACAGGACTTTAGAATTAGTCCTATGTCTCAATCTGACTCATCTTTGCGACTAGCAAGTGTGACCCGATCCTCGCAAAAACTTTTTATTTTTTGTCGACTGATCTAACAATATTACTGTAACTCTTTTTACACAAGACGACTGATTTAGAAATCTGACTATCACTTTGCGACATTGCGCTTTCTTCAAACACGCTTTAATCAAACATCATGTTAGGCTTAGATAATGTTAGAAAAAAGGAGTTTTTCTATGCGAGTCAGAAGTCGTTGTGGATTTTTTACGGTAGCGGTGTTGTCTCTGTCATTATCGCATTTACCAAATGTTGTGCTGGCTGAAACAATTCAAGCTCAAAAGAAAATGATTTCAACATCTGAAATGCTTGAGAATTTTGATCGCCAACTAGCTCAGGAAAAAGTAGCCAATTACTTAAGTCAAAAAGATGTCGAGAGTAAATTAGTCGAACAAGGTATTACACTTGCCGAAGCCAAAGCGCGCGTGATGTCACTTTCAGACCAAGAGTTACAAAATTTATCTACGCAAGTTGATAAAGCTCAGTACGGTGGTGATATCTTAGTTACGATTTTATTAATCGTCTTAATTATCTTTTTAATTAAAAGAATTTAGTTATGAAAATAAGAATACTTTTTTTGATGCTCATCACTTGGCTAACAGGATGCGCATCAAACACGATACAGACAGATCAGTTTTTCAGTTCAAGTAACGGGTTAAAACCCGTTGTTACAAACGCA
The DNA here is from genome assembly GCA_966250225.1 of uncultured Pseudobdellovibrio sp. Classification (GTDB taxonomy): domain Bacteria; phylum Bdellovibrionota; class Bdellovibrionia; order Bdellovibrionales; family Bdellovibrionaceae; genus Pseudobdellovibrio. The sequence continues at coordinate 40,113 of CBINGM010000002.1, forward strand.
GCCCCTTTTATCAATCAAGAAGCTGGCCATTGCGGGCCAGCGACTTTAGCGATGGCTATTGGGGCTACCGGAAATTCTTATGATCTTAAACAAATCACCGATCAGGTTTATTCACCCCATGCCAAAGGTAGTCTGCAAGAAGCCATGATCGCTTCAGCGCGACGCCAAGGGTTTGTCGCGATTCCTATTTCGGGCTTAGCTAACCTACTTAAAGAATTAGAATCAGGATATCCGGTCATTGTGTTTGAAAACTTAGGTATTAACTGGGCGCCACAATGGCATTACGCTTTAATCACCGGTTATGATTTAGAAAAAAGAACTTTAACTTTACACTCAGGCCCCAACCCCAATGATATTATTGAAATGGGCGAGTTTGAACTTTCATGGAAACTTGCAAACTACTGGGGCTTAGTCATTTTACGCCCTGATGAACTTTCAACAAGTGCCGACGAAGTCACTCATTTAAGAGCTGCCTCTGCGTTAGAAAAAATAGGAAAGTATAAAGAAGCTAAGATGGCCTATTTAACGATTTTAAAACGTTGGCCAAAAAGTTTGATCGCAAGAATCGGGTTAGGAAATATTTATTACAACCTAAAACAGTATCAAATGGCCGTCCGATATTTACAAACGGCCACCGAACTTTACCCGAAATCAAAAGAGGCTCGCACGAATTTACAAATCGCATCGCAAGCCTTAAGAAGTCAGTAAAAAATTATTGGCAGTTAGCTTCAGCGTAAGCTGTGCAGAAGCTTTCATAGCTTGTAGCTACTGGATCAACAGATACTTTAACATCTGAAGAAACTTGGCCACCTAATAAAGCGCATTTTTCGTTAAGAGATTTTTCAGCAGACTGTGTAGCTGCAGAACAAGCATCTTTAACTGTTTTGATAGAAGTGTTGTTAGCGTACATACGAGCAGAGCCACGAACTGTAACTGCTGATGCGATTGATGAAGCTAAAACAAGAGCTGAAATAACTAAAACGTTTTTCATAGAATTCCTTTTCTAAAAGAGGTTTTATATAATTTAACGGTACCGCTTCTGAACATGAATGCAACCGAAAACAGTCCCTATGTTCCTGCCACAGAGTGACTAGCAACGCCCTAATGTCTACATTTTAAACACTCGAGCAGTCTCTATTCAATTAAACAACGTTTCACCTAGGAATGCTTCTCGCAAAGAAATCCTTCGCCATTGCGGATTTTAAAGGAACGTTTATGAAAAAATTAGTGTTTTTAACAACCCTATTCATGACATTACAAAGCTTTGCCACGAATTTTTATGATTTAAAAATTCAAGGTGAACCTATTTTTAACCGCTTTGTAAAACAAGGTGCTCCCGCCGCTCCTTTAAAACGTATCTACGATTACTTAAATGCTAACGCTGGTAAAGCCGTAAAGGTTGCTGCTAAAGATCGTTCGAACAAAGCGGTTATGTCATCGAAAGATATCACTGTTAAAGGCGACTGGATTGCGATTATCGATTTCACAAAACCTTCTGATGTGCGCCGTCTTTATGTGATGAACGTTAAAACGGGTCAGTTTACAGCGCATCACGTAGCGCATGGTAAAGGTTCAGGCGTTCGCTTTGCGACGAAATTTTCTAATATTAATAATTCTAAAATGTCTTCTTTAGGTCTTTACTTAGGTGGAAGTATTTATAGCGGTGGTCACGGCGCTTCTTTAAACTTACACGGTCTTGACCCTTCAAATAACAAAGCTGCCGAGCGTGATGTTGTTATGCATGCTGCTAACTACGTTTCAGATAAATTCTTAAAACAAACTGGCCGCCTAGGCAGAAGCTGGGGATGCCCGGCCGTATCAACAGCTTTAATGAAACGCATGAACGCTGATTTCAGCAATGGCGGTGTTATCTACGCTTACCATAAAGACTTAGCTGAACAAGCTATGAAAACCGGTAAGTTATTAGAAGATAAAACCATCAATGATGATGCTGACGTTGATTACGATGGTGAAGAAGAAACTGTTCGTAAATCAGCAACCAAAGCTCCAGTTGCGGGCAAAAAATAACAAAATCAGTTTTTCGCTATAGACAGCTGTTGCAACCTTTTGGTCACCCGTTCCAGGTGTGACCCTTTCCAATAAAAACGACCACAGCGAGGGCAAGTCCAAAGGCGAAGCTTTGCGCTTAAATATTTTTTCTTAATTTCTTCAGGAACTCTTTCAAAATTAAAGTCAACCGCCTCATACGGCTTGATATAGACATTGCAAATCGTACAGCGACTAAACCAGCACTGCTCAGCTGGTAAATCGAATTTTTCTACAACACGCAAAAATTGCTGAAAAATATTTTCTTGCGGAAGATACAAACAATGACCATGAGCCACACGGGTCGACAAACGCCGATCAGTTGTCAAAATCACACGCCCGTCTTCAAAAGACTTTGCCAAAATTTCATCATCATCACTCTTTTTTCGAGCGACTAAAGCGTCCCATCCGACAAGTCGTAACCATTTCGCTAAGCCAGAGACATTTTCATCAACTAGAAATAACGGAGTTAATGTACTTCGAGCGACACCCCAGAATAGAACCTTTTGCAGCCGTTCATTTAACAAAGGATTAAGTTCTTCAAAAGAAAACCAGCCAAACTCGTGATGCTCAGAAGAAATTTTTATGTGCGTATCAAAAACTTCTGCCAGACAATAGCGCGCGATTTTTCTTTGTGCATAAGGTTCTGTTTCAATGTAATCCTCACCCCAGGAAAATTCGGCTGACTTTAATCCCGTTTCTTCTTGCAGTTCGCGAAGAGCTGCTTCAATAAAACTTTCGTCTTTTTCAACCAGTCCCTTTGGAAAATCCCAATAATTATAGACTCGAAGTGCCAGGTATTTCGACTCTGTACCATTGCGAAAAACGGGAATAACGCCTGTTGAAATTTGCTGGGGTTGCTTTAAGCGCATGTATTGACCTCGGACAATACAAAGCAAAGCTTACGCCTAAAAAAATTAAATTTTTAGCTTTTGATAAAGCTTTAAACCTATCCAAGCATCGGTTGCGGCATACATAAGTTGGCGATCGGTAAGTTCAAAGGCTTCCCAGTTGGTGGTTTTTGGACCTTTTGAAATTGTCGCTTCTAACACCTCTTCGGTCATACCACGAAGACCAAAGTTTTTTAGATCACGCGCTTTAGCTAAACCTTGTAATTCAACAAAGTGCTGCGGCGTAAATTGAAATAGTTTTTGCAGCTGTTTTAGATCATCTCTGATTGCGACCCCAGCTTTAACAACATTAGGATTTTCAAAAACCGTTTTAAAAACAGCGAAGTTTTTAACAAAGTGCAGACGAATTAAAAACGCATCTGTTTCAGTCGCTAACTGAAGTAAAGCGACGTTATAAGACTCACCTTTTTTAAAAGCTGGTCTTGTTTCAGTATCAAATCCAAGTTCTGTGGCTTGAAGTAATTGATCTGAAACAGCAGCAAGCTCTGCATCGGTTTTAATTAAATGAATTTTTCCAGGAAAAGTTAAAAACTTTAACGCTGGTTTTACTTCTTCTGACATTTTTTAACCCACTGACCTGATAAACTGATGTCGGCCACAGCAGGAATCATTTGTTTGTATGTACCTTCGGCTTTACCTTTAAGTTCATAGCGTTTACTCGTAAAATCGCCACCTAGTTTTCCAACAGCATCCAGATCTTTATTTTTACAAGTGATACTGGCATCAAGTTTTTGGTTTTTAACAACCCATGAATCAAGCTGACAGCCTTTTTTATTTAATTCTTTTTGAATCGTAGCTTTTGCGTCTTTAGTTTGTGACGGTGTTAAACATTCTTCAACACTTGATGACGGCAATGGAATGCCTGCGATCTTAACTGATTCTTTAGATTTCCAAAGACCTGGCTCAAAAGATTGAGCGTAAAGTTTAACCGAAAAAATAACTAAGATAAAAAATAATAATTTCATAAATCACCAAATAGTTTCGTAATCAATTCTTCTGTAGAACCTGTCCACAGAGTACCGTTTCCACTGCCCGACCATAATGATAAAAAGTCTGCTGATCCAGACTTAGCTGAAGCGTTTCGTAAATCGCGGGTAAATTTATTCTGTGCCGGAAATGGTAAAATAGAATCAGCTTGATCTTGCATCTCTAGCATAAAACGATTTTCAATACCACGGGCGAATCTTCCAGAAAAAGCTCTGGTTAATCTAGTCTTACGTTTGTCTGAGGCCAGTAAAGCTTTTTTATAGGGAGCCGACACGCCAGATTCTTTACAAGTTAAAAAAGCTGTTCCCATTTGAACGGCTTGTGCGCCTTTTTGTAAGGCCTGCTTTATATCTTGCGCACTCATAATTCCGCCTGCAGCAATCAGTGGAATTTTAATTTTATTTTTACACTGTTCTAGTAACTCAAACGCGCCGACCTGCGGATCGTCAACTTTAGAATCAAAAATTCCACGGTGCCCGCCCGCTTCAACACCTTGTAAAGTGACTGCATCAACACCTGTTTCCTCAAGTGCTTGTGCTTCTTCAAAAGTTGTTGCCGTACCAATTAAATAGATATTTTCTTTTTTGGCGGCTTTAACATAATTAGCCGCTAACAAACCAAACACAAAACTTAAAACTTCAGGTTTAACTTTTAGAACTGATTCAAACTGCTGATCGAAATTTTCTTCGTAAGGTGGCTGTAAATCAGGTGTTGGTAAATTTAATTCTTTTCGATAGTTTTCTGTCGCTTTTACCGCTTTTGCAATTTTATCTGCTGAAACCGGAAGAATGTTGTGCGGAATAAATAAATTAATTGCCATCGGCCCGCTGGTTTTTTCTCTCACGTTTTTAGCAAAGTCTTCAATGAGAGCACCTGTTGAATACGCACCACCGATTGAACCGAGCGCTCCGGCATTTGACGAAGCTACAACCATGTCGACAGTTGTAGGCCCACCGGCCATCGGCGCAACCACTAAGGGATGTTTTAATTTCAAACGATTTACAAATTCATTCATCGCTTTCATCTTCCTCCTGATTAAACGATTTTACAATGAGTTCCATTCGGCCCCGGACAGATTTTTGCACTGTCTCTTTCGCATATGAATTAAAACATGAGGAGGCTTTTATATGGCACAAGGTTCTAAAGAAAAATACACAAGTAAACAAAAACGCCAGGCTCACCACATCGAAGACAGCGCGAAAAAACAAGGTTATTCAGCTAAACGAGCTGCGCAAATCGGCTGGGCCACGGTGAACAAAGAAACCGGCGGCGCAGGTAAAAAAGTTTCTGACACTTCACCTTCAAAAAAAGGCGGCAAAAAAGGTGGAAGCAGCGTTATGTCGCACGCCAAACGTTCAAAAGCAGCCAAAAAAGGCTGGCAAACACGCCGCCATGAAGGAAGTAGCCATGCAACCCACTAAAATTTCACCTAAAGCAATGTACTGGGCTATTGGTGGTGCTGCTCTTGGAGCGGCTGCAACTTATTTTTTTGATCCAGTTCGTGGGCACCGAAGAAGAATAGTTTTACACGATAAATTCTTTTCAAAAATGAATAGCTTAAAAAATGATTCAAAAATATTTTTTAAAAATTTAAAAAGTAAAATTTTTGGATCAGTGGCGCAAGTTCAATCTAAACTTCACCCGAAAGAGCAAAGTGATGAAACTTTAAATCAACGGGTTCGTTCAACATTCGGCCGGCAGATTCGTCATGCCAAAGCGATTCAAACTTCTGTCACTTATGGCATCGTCACCTTATCAGGCCCCATATTAGCTGACGAAGTTGATAAACTTATAAAATGCGTTAAAGCTATTCCAGGTGTTCAGGAAGTCGTTAATCACTTGGACATTTATAAAAATGCTCAAAACATTTCGGCCCTTCAAGGTGCAGGTCCGGAGTATTTAAGATAAAAAGTTACGCGACGTTTGTTACTATTATCAAACGTCGCGGCGATTTCACTTAAATCACATTCTTAGTGATTTAGTTTCGCGGCAATTTTTGGATACAATACAAACGATGCACCAAATACGATATGCGCAGCCCAATCCCAGAACATCGGAACTTCGCGGTTCCAGATATCTACGCCGTGCAAAGCATTCATTAGAAAAGGAATTAAAGCGTACGGCCCAATCATTGAAACTAAACCAACCGCTACTCCGCAAATTAAAGCTTGAGTTGATGACTTAATGGCAACCTGCTTTGCCACTACTCCAAAAAGAAAACCCCATAATAATGATGGACCAAATTGGTGAAGTAACAAGCCTGCAATCAAAGCTCCGAAATGAAAATTTGGCAAAGCACTTTCACCGAACACCATAGAGCCGATCACTTGCACCGGGTAAAGCGGACTCTTACCTAAGAACACCGCAAAGACGATCATCACAACAACGGCCATGATCAACCCCGCAACTTGTCCTGTAATGATACCGGCTAAAATGGGCTTATTAGTAACTTGGGCTTCAGCCCCTGAATTTTGTTTTAATGCTGCTTCCATATGAATCTCCTTAAGTTAGAGAACTGTTGTTTTCTTTAATATTCGCCTCTATAATAAAAACAGTAAATACTGTTTAAATTGTTTAAACGAGGGCTCTATTATGAATGGATTGCATAACAACCAAAAAAAGATCCTAAGTTACCTTTTAGAAAATAAAGAAGGCGCAACGCTTGATGAATTAGCGGCGCATCTTAAAGTCACAAAGACCGCAGCCAAAGAACACCTCCTTAAGGTCGATCACTTAGGCTACATCACTTACATTGATTCACAAGGGTCTGTGGGCCGCCCACGCAGACGTTATCTGTTAACACCTGATGGCCTTGATGCTTTTCCAAAACAGTACTCGTGGCTTTCAAATATCTTATTAGAACATTTAGCTGAATCTATGGGGGCGGATGCTATCAACGATATTCTAGACGGCCTTTCAGAAAAAATCGCCGATTCAATGCAAGACAAATTTAAAAATGCCAGAAGCTCGGCTGAACTTCTTAAACTCGTGACTGAAACGCTGAATGAGTTAGGATATAGGGCAAGCTTAAAACAAAGCGACCTTCGTAAGGGGGCCATCATTGAAGCTACGAATTGCGTTTATCATACGGTCGCGCAAAAGCACCCTAACTTATGTCGTTTTGATGTGAAGTTTATCGAAAATGCCACTGATGGCATGGACGTAAAACTTGAAAGCTGTATCGCGCGCGGTGGATCTGTGTGCCGATTTTGTATTAAAAAGAAGGAGTCGTAAATGTTCAATTTATCTCTTCCCTGGTGGGAATTTTCATTACGTGCGCTTATCGTTTACATTTTTTTATTAGGAACATTACGCCTAACTGGTCGACGCCAAATTGGCCAGTTATCACCTTTTGATTTCGTGATGTTATTTATTCTAAGTAATGCGGTTCAAAATTCGATGAACGGCGGCGACAACTCAGTCACTGGTGGATTGATTTTAGTTGTTACACTTATCTTTGCTCACTGGGTAATTAGTTATTTTTCATTCAAGTACAAAGGTTTTGCCCAGATCGTCGATGGCAAGCCTGAAGTTTTAATTCATAAAGGTGTGCTTCACAAAGACATCATGAAAAAAGAAAAAATCACGCAAGATGAATTAAGTTCTATCTTACGCCGCAACGGTGTGAATGATATTTCAGAAGTTAAAATCGCCATTGTCGAAGGCAACGGCGAAATCAGTGTTATTAAAAATAGTTAAACTTTCACTAATCCACGAAAACCACGGGCGGCGTAATAAGATTCAGCACCGTTATGGTACGTGAAAACGTGATCGTATCTGCGGTCACAGAAAATGGCGCCCCCAAGCTTTCTGATTTCTGGCGGAGTTAAAACCCAGCTTGAAGTTTTAAGATCAAATTCACCTAACTTTTGTAAATCGCGGTACTGTTCTTCAGTTAACATTTCAAGACCTAACTCTTCCGCTAAATCCATCGCGCTATTTTTAGGTTTATTTTCTTTTCTTGAATTTAAAGCTTTGCGGTCATAGCAAATACTTCGGCGATCTTTAGGGCTTTCTGCCGAACAATCACAGAAAATATAAACGTTCGCTTTCTTATCAAAGCCGATCACATCAGGCTCACCGCCTGTTTCTTCCATGGCACTGACGATGGCTAACTTATCTGGATTCTTTTCAAGCTTTGCTTCGACATCGGTCCATTTAAGACCTTTATGACGATTCATGTTTTTTTCAAAACGTTCTTTTAAGGTTTTTAAAAGCGACTCGGATTGTTTTTGCGATAGTTTTGCCATAGGTAAATGTTATGGCAAAACCCATAAAATTCAAGTTAAAGCCCGCAAGCTTTTCGCAATCTGTCTTTCGATCGTTGTTTCGGTATTACCATGGCGGCGAACCAGGTACAGATTTTGTTTACAGTCTTTATCTGGAAGCGGATGCTTAAGCTCTCGCAAGCGAAACTCAGGAAGCACACGCTTATTATGAAGCTGCACTACAAATTCAGGTAAATACGCCACCGCCTGTCCTTCACGGCAAAACTCTAAAGCTGATTCCATCATAGTTACACGATACTTTACTTTTCTTTCAAACAAATGATCTGGCCAGCCGTCTAAACCCATAACTTTTGAAGGTGTTCCTTCGGCCGGCATTAGAGGAATCACAAATGGCAAATCAGAGAATTTTTTTGACTTGAAAGATTCAAGACCGAATAAGCTCATTTTAATCTTCGCCACATCAATAAAATCAACACCTGCTTTGGGAACCGGATTGTAAGTGATGGCAAGATCGACTTTACCATCAGCCACGGCTTGCTCCATGCGGCCCGGCCCAAGTTCGTGAATTTCTAGGTTTTCAAGATCTACATACTTTAAAAGATGACCTAAAAAATAAGTCGTGAAAACTTCAAACGAAGCAATTCGGCTTGGCTTCCATACTTCTAAGTCGCGAATTTTTTTTGAAACATTTATCCACTCGGTCAAAAGTGGCCGGGTTTCATCACGAAAGCGCTTACCCGCCTCAGTCAGCTTTAAGCCCCGCCCGTCGGATTCAAGCAGGCGAAGGCCAACTTCACCCTCTAATGTTTTTAACGCCTTAGAGAGCGCTGGTTGTGAGACATGCAGAATTTCTGAGGCTCGAACTAAAGAGCCAGTCTCTGCAAACGTATTAAAATAGCGAACTCGATCTATATCCATAAGTTAATTATATATAACTTTAATGAACTATTTTTCAACTATAAAGTTCGGTACTTATTCTTTAACGAGGTACTATATGAGCACAGGTTGCCCAGTAACAGCATTATTTAAAAATAACCCCATTGGGCGTCTGCTTGAATTCCAGAGGGATCCATTTGCATTTTTTGACAAACATAAGCCAGCAGATGCGATGGTTCCGGTTGAACTTAATTTAGGGTTTCGTCGTTTCTTTTTTTGTTATCATCCCGACCACGCCCAGCACATTCTGCAAGATCAAAAAAACAAATATAACAAAAGCTCCCTCGTCTTAAAAAAAATTAAGGCTTTATCTGGTCCGCAGGGTCTGATTCAGCTGGTTGGCGAAGACGCCATGCGGGTACGCAACACCAGTGCAAAACTAATGAGTAACGACGGCATGGATCGCCTGATTCAAAAAGTTGATAAATTCGTTGAAGATATTTTTCCGGTTATAGATGAAGCGATCGAAAAAAATCAGGCCGTTGATTTAGTGCCGCACTTAACAAAGATCGTGCTTCGCACAGCCGGTGTATTTGTATTAAACCATGATTTAATTTCTGAATCTGAAAAATTAAATTCGGCCTTTGTTGATTTAAACCGTAAGGCCGGAGAAAGTTTAAGAAGTATTGCCGAATGCCCGTTTTTTTCTTCTAAGCAGAAATCTTTAAATACAATTCACACTGAATTAGACCGCATCGCTGAAGAAGTTCTAAAAGACGATGAAACATCTTTATTAAAAGCAATGACCTTAAGAGGCGAAGAAAAACCATTTATTCGTGATCAATTAAAAGCTTTTATGTTTGCTGGCTACGACACCACAGCTTCTTCTTTAATTTTTGCCACTTACTTGGTCGCTGCCAGCGCCTCTGCTCAGCAAAGTATTGCTCTTGAAGCTAAACGCAAGCTTACGCAGAATTACGAAGGCTTAAAAAAATCGACGTTTGTTCAATCTACTTATAAAGAAGCTCTTAGACTTTATCCGTCAGCGTATTTTTTACCCCGCGAAACTAACCAAGATGACGTCTTAGGTGGCGTAAAGATCCCTAAAGGATCACAAGTTTTTTTAAGTGTAAGACATTTACAACGCCATCCTGATTATTTTGAAAGCCCCAACGAATTTAAACCAGACCGCTTCTTAGAAAACTTAAAACATCAATTTTCTTTTATTCCGTTTGGTGGAGGCCCAAGAATTTGTATTGGTGCTGCGCTTGCAAAACTTGAAGCGACCTTGGTTTTACAAAAGTTATGTGAACGTTATGAAATGCGAACTGTTCATCATCGACCACCCGAGATTGAAGCTCTTATTACAGCCCATACCAATGAACCTTTACCAGTAGTTTTTAAAAAGCGAGATTCCTATGTTAGCTAGCATTGAAAAAAACATGTCTGAGTTAGCTCCGTACCGTAAACCAGAGTTATTTAATGAATTTTTAGTTAAAGGGTATACCGCAATCACACTAAGCGCTGTTTCAGAAGAAAAGTTTTCTGAATTGTTACAAGCAAAAGTCTGCCTAGGCACTTTGATTACGTTATATGATGATTTTGCCGATCGCCCGTCACAGAGTAATCCGCTTTTGTTAGAGTCGCTTTACCAACTTGATTTTAAGAGACATCAAGTTTCCAGCGAAGGCCCTGTTTTAAACTTTGCGAACTCATTATTTAAAAATATGCACGAAGTTCTATGCCACCAGCCTCAGTATGATAAGCTTCTTGAAATTCTTAATTTCGATTTAAAACAGTTTTACACAGCTAACCAGTATAGCTCGTTGTTAACGGCAAATCCTTACATCAATAATCAGGCCGAAAATCGACATTACACTCACCACAACATGGGAATAATTATCGTCGGCATGATGGACCTTATGGCGGCTGAAAAAATAGAATTCACGGAATTCGGAGCTATTCGTGAAGTTTTATTTTTAGGACAACGTATAGGGCGAATTTTCAATGTTCTAACGACCCGAAAACGTGAAGTTTTAGACGGCGATATCACTGGTGAACTAAGCACCTTTAAAAGTAAAGAAGAGCTGGCTTTAGCTATCCACAGGCTTCGCCAAGAAATCTGCGAACTTCATAAAAAAATTCAAAGCTTTGAAACTCAAATTACTGCATTTTCTGTAAAAAAATATCTTGAGGGTTTAATTCAAGTTCAGAAAATTCACGAAAAGATGGAGGGTATGATATGAGCGAGCTATCAGGCAGTTGTCTTTGTCAAAAAGTTCAATATAAAATTTTATCTAAACCCTTGTCGCAAGGTATTTGTTATTGTCTGCAATGCCAAAAAAGCGGCGGCGCTTACGGAAGTCCTTTGATGGTTATATTTAAAAATCAGTTTGAATGTGGTTTAGAAAATTTATCTTCTTGCACGACTCAGTCTGATCGGGGCTCAACTGCTACAAGACATTTCTGTAAAGATTGTGGAAGCCATGTGTTTTCACAGATCTCAGATGTTACCGAAATACTTACGGTAAAAGCTGTGACCCTTGAGGATTTTAAAAAATTCGTTCCCCAATATTTAGTATGGACCAAAAGTGCCGCTCCATTGTGCCCGTTACCAGAAGGAGTACCTGCCTTCGCGCAAGCAGCACCCCTTGAGCTGGTTCTGGGCCAAGCCATGCAAAATTCTTTTATTTAATAAAACTACTTTGGATTATACGGCTTTGGTTTAAATTTAGGGCGAGACGATTTTTTAAAAGGAGCTTTTGGTTTTGCAGAAGCTTCGGCCTTATCGTCTTTCTTTTTAAATTTCACGCGTTTTGGTTTACGTAGTTCTTCAGCTACGTGTAAACGTTTACCGTCTTTATCTTTAAAACGAGATTTTAATTCTTTAGCCGACTGGCCTTTACCTTCAAGTCTTGCGATAAGCTCTAAGTCACGTTCAGTCACTAAATTAACAACTAAGCCTGACTTACCTGCACGGGCTGTACGACCTACGCGGTGAAGGTAGTTCGCCATTTCTTGGGGTAAGTGGTAATTAATAACACGGCCAACATAATCTAAATCTAAACCGCGGGCTGCTAGGTCTGTTGAAATAAGAATACTTACTTCACCCTTACGAAAGCTTTGCAGATTACTACGGCGCTCGCCTTTATCCATTTCACCGCGGTAAACGACACAGTCATAACCGTGTTTTTTGATTTCATTGGCTAGTTTATCACACTGCTCACGAGTATTCGTGAAAACGATCGTTCCACCCGTTGGTTTTTGTTTTAATAATTTTTCAAAAATTGGCCAACGAAGACCATCAATCACCGTTTCGTTTTTAGTCACAAGCGTTTTTACAACTTTACCGGCACCGCTTGAGCGAATCACTTCTGCTTTTTTGAAAAGTGCATTCATTAAATCCTGAACTGATTGCGACACAGTCGCAGAAAATAAAGCTAACTGAACATCTTCATCACAAGCATTTACGATCATTTTTGATTCACCGATAAAACCGTCATCTAACATTTGATCAGCTTCATCAAACACAACCATACGCACATCAGAAAAATCAATTAATTCACGTTCCATTAATTGAATAAGACGGCCTGGTGTTGCTAATAAAATTTCAAAATCAGCGGCAACACTTCTTCTGCTTTGTTCGAATGTTGTTCCCCCTAATACCGGGCGAACTCTGACGCGTGTGTCGTGTGTGAATGTTTTAAATACTTTTGAAACCTGTTCACCTAAATCACGTGAAGGCACAAGCACAATCGCACGCGGGCGGCCGGGTTCGTCAGCTGGGTTACCTTCGTTTTCTAAAGTTTTAACTAAGTGTAAAATCGGAAGAGCATAAGTTAAGGTTTTACCACTTCCCGTTTCAGAAACACCGACCACTGATTGGCCCGACATCAACATCGGAATAGCATTTTTTTGAATCTCTGTTGGAGTATAAATTTTTAGAGCTTTTAACGTCTTAAGGATTGATGGCAATAGACCAAATTCTGGAAATGTATTCATAAGCGCCAATGTAACTGTAACTATAGGATTTTCGTAGTGAAATTTAATTAATTGCAACTTTTACGGCGATCTAAGGCTTTGAATGTATAAAGATTGCCTATCGTTTGACTTAAACTGCCTTGGCTGGCTATCTGTAGCTGCTTAGGAATTATTATGAAACCAGGTTTAGCTGCACTTATTCACCCCTCAACAACATCCGATTTTTTAGCGGCTTATGAAGCTGGTGAGCCGTTTGTGGTTCACCACCCAAAAGAGGCACTTTCAGATTTACGTGATTTAGATTTTTTAGCTTCGTTAGACAGTCTTTTAAACATGTGGCCGCATTCCATTCAGGCGCATTTACCTGACTTACGTGATGAAGCTAGCTCGATCGATACGACTCCTAAAGATGCAAAAAAATTATTTCAAAATGGCATGGGTTTACTTTTCAATGAAGCCCACCGTATTTCGCCATTACTTCAAACCTGGCTTGAAAAAATTCGCGCTGATTTAGGAATTTCGACGCAGACTTATTCGCGCTGTTTAATTTATGCCACTCCAGATGGTAAAGGCACAGCGGCTCACTTTGACCAGAATATTAATTTTGTTTTACAAATTCACGGAACAAAAATCTGGAAACTGGCTCCAAACGAACATGTTATTAATCCACTGACCCGTCATACGATGGGTTTAGAACCCGATGCAGAAATGGATAACTATTTAGAAGACGACCTGCCAACGAAAATGCCGGAATCAACCCAAACGGTCGAACTAAAACCAGGATCGGTGCTTTTCGTACCCCGCGGCTATTGGCATTCAACTGAAGCCCACGGCGAAGCTTTGGCCTTAAACTTTACTTTTACAGCTCCGACGTGGATTGACCTATTTATTAACGCCTTAAGAAGCCGTCTGGCGCTTTCACCAGAATGGCGTGAAACAGCTAATGGGGTTTGTGACCCAAATCGCCGTGACGATGCCGAAGCTTATCTAGAGACTTTACTGGCTGGTTTAAAAGAAGATATTCCGCATTGGGAAGCTTCAGATATTTTAAACGCTACCGAACCAGAATAATTTGATATAGCCTATTTAAGTGAAGGCTTTAAATTCATTTAACAACTCGACTTCGGATTTTAAACTTGAGGCAGATGCCACTCGCGACAAACAAACGCTTAAGCTTGTTTATAAAATTGCTGATGTAAAAAATCTTTTAAATTTGCCAGCTGGCTTTGTGGCCGAAGAAAGTACAACTCCGCGAGTTGATGGCCTTTGGAATAACACTTGTTTTGAAATGTTTCTTCGCCCTGTAGGAAAGACATCTTATTACGAGTTTAATTTTTCGTTAATGCCTGCGTGGAATGAGTATTTCTTTGAAAGCTATCGCAAACCTCAACCACCACAACAGTGTCAGGATATTTCATTAAAAAGCATGAAATGGAATGGCCAAGTTTTAGAAGTTGAATTGCAGGGACTAAATCCTGATGACAAATTTGAGATAAGCTTAACGGCGGTCTTAAAAGAAAAGTCAGGCACAATTCACTATATGGCAACAAAGCACGCGGGCCATGAGCCTGACTTTCACCATGTTGATAGCTTTATCCCATTATAAGTTCAGCAATATAAGAAACAATCCAGCCGTAAATGACTAAGATACTAAAAAGTAAAAAGAATCTTGCTCCATAAGCTCTTCGTCTTTCTAGACGCTGCTCTATAAATTTCATGCTTTCGTATTTTTCTGAAAAATCGGTGAGTTCTTTTACTGAAGGCTTTTTTAATAAATACAGATAAGTGCAAGCACTACTAAAAATAACCAATAAGACTGTTAAATTAAGCGCCATACTATTTTAGCCATTCATCATTTATTAATTACAGATTTAATCCAGCCCATCTCAGCGGCTGGCATTCCGTAAATACCATATCCACGGCACTGAGCTTCGCCACGACTTGTGATACCCGCTAAGTAGAGTTTATTGTCGACCATAATATACGCCGGACCACCTGAATCACCGTGGCAAGAGCCTGTTTTCTTTTCGTCAGTCATAAATTCAAATTCACCAACGGCCACAACCGAAACTTGTGTTTTCTTCATAATGCCATCGTATTTGTAGTTTTCATCAATGCCATAACCAGAAAGATGAATCGTTGTGCCTTTTGTAATTTGCTTTAATGTAGCAAAAGGAACTGGTTTAAATCCTGGCGGAAGGTCTTCAGAAAATTCAACGATAGCGTAATCTTTGTAATCACCAGGCTCTGCCCCGCCCATATTAGCTGCAGCGCTATAACGTGGATGCGGAGTTACGTTTTTAACTTTGTAATAAACAGCTTGTTTTTTTGTGGCCACAAGACCGAAGTAAATATCAGCCCCTTCTAATTCACAGTGAGCTGCCGACAAAATAAAATGTGGAGCAATAATTACTCCCGTACAAGGGCTTGAGTTCTCAGCAAAAATAGCCACCGTATGACGAGCATATAAATCTTTAGAGCTAACTGGCTTACCGTTTACGATGGTTGCAGAGTCTGTAACCTCATTGGCTGTTTCTAAATTGTTGTTTGATGGAGCACACGCCACTAAAGCTAACATTGCAATCGGTAATACAAATTTTAACAAGAATTTTGAAGCCATCACTTATTCCCCTAAATGAGCCAGTGATAGCTTAAAGCAGGCTGTATAGCCAGCAGCAATTTGCCTTAGATAGTGGTTTGAAAAAAATTGCAGGCTCTTTCTAGCCTATCTGCGACAGGTTGCCAGCAGATCTTCACATTCATTTTGAATATGCCCACGCAGCTTTTCAACTTTAGCCTGCACTGAAGGCGCTTTAACATCTTTTGAGATCTCCCAAAGCGTAAGCCATTTTAATAGATCAATAAGACGTGGCTTTGTCGGCCCTTTAGATAACGGATATCGTGGCATACTTAAACCAGCCATGACCGCTTCTAGCGATCGTTCAACCCAAGTGATCTCGGTTTGAGTAAGGTAAATACGATTAATCCTATGAGCTGGCAGCTCTAAGGCACGAGATTCTAAGATTTGATTTAAATTTCGTAATTCAGAAATAACCATTTGGTGTTCAGCTTCAAACTTTTTTCCATAAAGTTTGTCGACGGCGTCTTTCCAGGCATCGCAAAAATCTTCAAAATCAATATCATGATCTTTTCCGTTATAACTTGGATGAGTTAAATCGAAAATTGTCTTACTTAAAGCTTCAACACTTGAAATTGGTGATGTTTTTTCGTAATGAAGTCTTAGCATATGGTGGGCCCAGCTTGCGATATCTCGCACTTCGGTTAATCCGATGTCTGCCGTGTGAAAATTGAGATTTATAGATTCATAACTGCGCCAATCCATAGGGCGGTTAAGAAACTGATCGATTTGACTTTTACTACGCTCTGCGGGGTGCGTATGATAATACCCTTCTAATAAAAATGAAAATTCTGAGAAGGATTTATCCCATAAGTTTTCTGACTTACACATTTTATAGATGTGAAATGCTTTAAGACGATTGGGCTGCGCTTGATCAAGCAGACCATTGATCTTCTGAACTATTTGTCGAGGAAACGTATTCCATGTTTCTTGCAACATTCTTTAATTTTAGCATTGAATGCAAAAATTAAGAGATTTTTCTTTTGGAGTTTTCGTCTAAGTTTTTTACAGCACCACAGTTAATTTGCTGCTGGCAGCTTTTAGGCTTTGCCCTAGAGCATCGGCATTTTGCTCTAAACCTTTTAAGCGTGAGGCTTGGGCGTCTTTTTTAATAACCTGAGCTTCTTCAATCAAAGGGCGAAGGCGGGTTTCAAACTTTGCTAACTCTTGGGTAATCCGAGTTTTTTCTTCGTTAGACAAGTCGGTGCCCGTAGAAGCTTGCAGTGTTTTCATCTCTTCATGCAGCTGGTTCACCTTAGCTGTTAACTGACGAAAAGCTTCTAACTTTGCAACTTCTTCGTTTTGTCTTGATTGTAAAAGTTCTGTTTTGGCAGCCACGACTTTAGCTGCTTCTTCAGAGCGAATTTTAGCTTCAGAAATTAATTGTGCCAGTTGAACGATTTCATCAGAAACCGCCGTTGCACTTTCTGCAAAAGCCAACATGAGTTTGCGAATTTGGCTGTAGTCGAATTCAGTTTTAAGTTCGATTTCACCAATACGTTCACTTAATCTTTCAAGACTTGCAAAATTAGCGTCTAAAGAAATAACTGTTTTAATTAATTCAGATTGTTCTGTTGTTTTTTTTAAATTTGCCATGGATTCAGATTTAGCTTTTCTAAAATGTGAAGACAAAGAATTAAAAAACGCATGGGAAAACTGCCCCTTACATTTTTTGCGCACCGTGTAGACATCAGCATTAGACTTACCACAGCACTCGCGTAAGAATATTCTTAGAGGAGCAACTATGACAACACTTGAACTTACAACACTATCATCATTTCAAATTACCCGTAATTTCGCGATTATTTTTATTTACGCTCTGCTTTTTGGAACTGCCGCTTACGACAAATGGAAAACACTTTCAACGCCTGAATGGTTTGTTAAACAGTTTGATAACACCTTCATCAAACGACTTCCAGGCGGAGCTTCAGTAGGCTACTGGGTTATTGCCACGCTTGAGGGTTTACTAGCTCTAACATTTATTATCTCGGTTTTTAACTTTGGCTTACTACCCTACGCTCTTTTAGGATCGCTATTTCTTTTCGGAATTTTATTATTCGGTTTAAGAATCACTTACGATTTTCAAGGCTCTGCAAATATGTTCGTTTATTTCGGAACAACTTTACTTTCTTTGTTTTTCGTTACGATGAACTAAGAGTATTGCGAGTCCGTCGTTAGTTTATTTAATTTTTTAATGATTTTTTAACTACAACAAAATCGGCGGACTCGTTAACAACTTTGCCCCAACCAACAGGGCTCTGTAGCGGCCTACCTCTTGCAATTCCTTAATGATTCGATTTTAAGGAGTTTTCATGACCGCAAGCACCCAAGAATTTACTAACGACAATGACACACTCAAACAATTTATAAAAGCTGCAGAACATATTCGCAAACGCCACACAGAAATCAAAAACAATTGGGAAGATAAAGTTCGAACCCAAATTGATATTTCGAATATACACTCTTCAAAGTCACTCCTTAATTCGATGGAAATCTTCTTAGAAGATGCGGCCAACTTTATCGAACAGGGCTATTACATCTACAACCCCTCTAAAGAAGCGGGAATGTCAAAAGAACATGGTAAGTTTCGCGCCACTTTTTCAGGATACTTTCTGCCTCAACTTCTCAAAGAATTTAGTCTTTTGCGCGAAGTCCTGAATAGCTCATTACAAAAAGAAAATCTTTTAACTTATAACGTTAGATTTATTATTGATAAAATTTTAGATGACTCGATTTCGCAGGCAGCTACAGAGTTTGCGCTGGTTCAAAAAAATGCTGTTGAAGACGCACTATCAAGAGCTCAGCAAAGCAATCAAGCGCTTGAACATTTTGCCGCTATCGCTGCCCATGATTTAAAATCGCCACTAGCCACAATCACAAGTTACCTTGATCTTTTAAAAGATGAATCTGACAAAAAAAATATTCCCTATATAGAGCTATGTCTTGGCGCTTCGGCCAGAATGCGAAGCTTGATCGATAGCTTATTAACTTTTGCGAAACTATCGACAAAGCAAAAGGAGCTGGCCCCAGTCGATTTAAACGAAGTTCTTGATTTAAGTAAAAAGAATTTAGCTGACGAGATCGCAAAAAGTTCGGTTTCTATTGAAGCGACCCACTTGCCTGTCGTTCTAGGCGACAAAGATTTATTAACTCAACTTTTTCAAAACCTTATTGCCAATGCTATTAAATTTAAAAGTAACAATCCTCCGCGCATTCAAATTTCTTTTGAAGAAAAAGATCACGATTATATTATAGCTCTTAAAGACAACGGCATAGGGTTTGATCCAAAATACAAAGAAGAAATTTTCACTCTTTATAAAAAACTAAGCGGAAAACACAGTGGATCAGGCATAGGCCTAGCAACGTGTAGAAAAATCATAGAGCTGCACGGAGGAAAGATTTGGGTTGAATCCGCTATTGATCAAGGATCAACATTCTTTTTTAGCCTAACGAAAGCCAACGTACATTAGTAAAAACTTAACACGCAAATCTTAAAGCAATCACTTTGTTCGTTGATATAAATGACTACCAAGCTTCAACTTAGAACGGTCAGAACTTACAATACAATCAGAAATAACCTGAGCCCCAGTATCTGACATGATACCCAGAGTGCCATTAGAGTATAATTCAACAAAAGGGTACTTCAATGTTTTAGTCACAGGCGAACAAGACTTCTGATTTTGAAAAGCAGTGACCGTCACGTTCGCACCATGGCCAGAAAGTTTTCCGGCCTTAGTTACGAAGGTAAAAACAGTCTTTTCATTTTTTACAGTCTTACCGCAAACCGCATGCGGTGCTAAGGCCGATTCGGTCTTAGTTGTCCACTCACCGATCAGGCTTTGAGAATTGCAATTACCCGCAAACGCTTGAATAGACAGAATATTAGTACAAACTAAAGCTAAGACTGATTTCATATATAAAACTAAATAGCAGCCGCTTTCATCCGGAATCAAGGA
Organism: uncultured Pseudobdellovibrio sp.; assembly: GCA_966250225.1. Taxonomy (GTDB): domain Bacteria; phylum Bdellovibrionota; class Bdellovibrionia; order Bdellovibrionales; family Bdellovibrionaceae; genus Pseudobdellovibrio. The sequence goes on from CBINGM010000002.1 coordinate 59,737, forward strand.
TGTTTAAACGACGGTTTTCTAAACTTTTAGACTAAACATTCCGGATGTTTAGAAAATCTAAGCTTTAAACTCATTTATTTGCTTTAAGCTCCTTTATACCCGGCACTGGCTTTGCCATACCCCTAAATATATCAACAACTGTTACTTAAATAATTTAAAGGGAAATATGAAAGCTCTGGAAAAAAATTCAAAAAAATCACTAGTCTCAAAGGTTGCAGTATGCATTTTCATTTTGTTACTCGCCAATGTAGCCAACTCTTATACAAGAAAAGAAATACAGCCAGAACACTGCTTAACCAAGGAATGCAGTAATCTAAATCCTAATGACGAAATCGAAAATGCCATGCAAGCAACAGCTGCTAACATTCACCTTTGGAGCGGTAATCGCTCGTATAAAGGTATTCTTAAAGCCATTATTATCAGTTCAGCCGAAAACCAAGTTCAAAAAATCGTCGAAATTAACCACCATTTATTAGCGACTTCTCTCGATGTCGGAAATCTAAGAATGGCTAGAGAGTCGGCCTCAATCATCAACCGCTTTGCTCCCGAATCAATGGCGCGATTTAACCAAGCAAGTCTTCTAAGTGATGGAACACCGGCTTTAACTCTATTTCAAAGACTAAATTCACGTACTAAATTCTCAGACCAAGAAATGGATTTAATTAACAGCAACTTTCACTTAAAAAACAACGAATACCAAATTGAAAAAGGCCTGACTGATGAAGAAAACTCTGCCGTTGGCGAAGCGTTCATCGTAGATAGTATCTATAATTTATCTAACGATGGAACCGGCGAAGTTTCTTTTTTCTCAAATAAAGCAGGAAATCGTACCAACACCCTATTTTCAAGAATTCAAGCGGAAATGTCTCAGCTTTCTTACTCTAAAAAATTGTGCAATTTACAATATATAGGCAAAGTCCAAATGGCTATACTTCAAGGGTTAGGAGCTGGAGCTAGCGCAGGAGGTACTGTTGGCGCAGTCATTGGCGGCCCTCCTGGTGCCGTTATTGGCGCAACAGTCGGCGGCATCGCTGGCATGGTCGGCTACAAAGAATATACCGAAGATATCGAAAAAGTAGAACGCGAAAAGTGCAAGGATGGCGCCGAAGACCCTGCCAAACAGAAAGATTCAAAAAAAGACGACAACAGCAATGATGAAAATAAAGAGGACGATGAAAACAAAAAACACTTAACCACTGACAAAACCACTGAATCTCCAAATGCAGATTTGCATGACACAAGCACTTCATCAACCTCACTAGTTGATTTACTTAGCGACTATTACAATACAATTAATTTTAGACAATTCGATAAATACAACAACCCATTGACCACCGAACAAATTGAATTAAAAATTGATTCAGTCACTAACTTTGGAAATAAAGAATCCGACGGCCATGTAATGACTGCGACAGAACTAGCGCAACGACAGATGCAGAGACAAGAAAAATGGACAACACCAGCAAAACCTTTAAAACAATCAATTCGCTAGGAAAATAGCTTATGTCGAAAAAAAATAAAAACTTTAATTTAGTTATGTTCTTTGTCTACTTAACTCTTGGACAATCTGTGAGTAGCAGGTTCTATAACCTACATCATAGTTTTTCGAACCCGAAGCTTGCAGCCTGTGTCTACATTCTAATTTTTCTTGGCATTTTTTGGTTCATAGATCTTACCGCGTATTTACTTAATTTGATTAAGAGCCAAGGTGACCAAAGAAAATCAAAAATCAGAGACAAGGGACTAGACAATCTTATATTTTTTCAACTTCCAGCCCTTACGGGTTCAGCTTTTTTTATTCATCAAATTCACTCATCTGAATTTGATTTTTTAAGCTTGGGTATACTTACTTTTTCGACATTATTTGCATTGGGATTAGTTACTCCAATTAGAAAATTGAGTGATGCTACATATCTTAAATTCAGCAAATTTTTTCAAAAATATTCGCTATTCTGTCGCGTGCTTCTTTACACTTTAATAGGGATTATTTCTGTATTTATCTTCTTTGTTTTGTTGTCGTCTGAATCTTTTATTTTAAGAGTTTTAGCAGTATTCGGAATTTCGTAAAGCTACGTATACTTCTAGATATAAAATGGCATAGCCGTCACTGCCGCTAAGACCGCAACAATAAGGTAGCTTGGAACTTTTCTAAAAGTTAAAAGTAAAAAAGCTACCAGCGCTAACAGAAAATCTTTCCAATTAAAAATGGCTGCTGTCCAAACGGGATTATAAAGAGCAGCCAATAGTAGACCTACAACTACAGCGTTTACACCCACAAGAGCTGTTTTCATCTGGCTATATGAACGAATTTTCTCCCAATAAGGTAAAATACCAATCACTAGAAAAAAAGACGGCAAAAAGATCATAACCAAAGAAATCAGTGCTCCCGCCCATTGATCGCACATAAAACCTAAATAAGCAGAGAGCGAAAAAAGTGGGCCAGGCACAGCTTGCGTGACCCCGTAGCCTGCAATAAACGCTTCTTTTGTTATCCACCCCGAATCAACGACAGAAGTTTGAATCAACGGCAAAACGACATGACCACCCCCAAAAACCAAAGCTCCGACCCTATAAAAAACATTGGCTAGTTTTAAGCCGATAAAATCAAAACTGCCGGCCACAATAGGTAGCGCGATTAGAAAAATTAAAAACAACATTAAGAAAAATGAACTTAATTTATAGTTATATTTAATTTCTCGGGGTTGATGTGGAAATGAGGCAGATGACTTAAAAAACAAGACTCCTACGATCGCACCTGCGACAATAAGACTTATCTGCATCCATGCTGTTTGAATATAGAAACAACCGATCGCCGATAAAAGAGCGACAAGCATCTTGCCTGAACTCTCGCAAAACTTTTTGGCCATTTCCCAAACAGCTTGGGCAACAACAGCAACGGCAGCGATTTTTAAACCATGAAGCCACTTATCACCTAAAACACCAGATAGCGATGTTAAGCTCAGCGCAAACAAAACCAATAATAAAGCCGAAGGCAAAGTAAATGCTATCCACGCTAAGATGGAACCTAAAATTCCACCGCGATAAAAACCGATCGCCATTCCAACTTGGCTGCTGGCCGGCCCAGGTAATAACTGACATAAGGCCACCAGATCAGCGTATTCATGTTCGCTCATCCATTTTTTTCTTGCGACAAATTCATTATGAAAAAAACCAAGATGTGCAATCGGACCGCCGAATGAAGTTAATCCAAGTTTAAAAAATGTCAGAAATATTTGAATCACAATTTGTGACCTTTGAGAAAAGTTTTAATCCCGTTGAGTTTCATTGGGAAAATCGTATCCGGAAATCTATATTTTGTATTTGAAATTATTTAAGAAGAAATTGGCGGACCAGAATCAGCATAAATCGATTTAGGAGAGTATACAGGAAAAACCTTACCAGCAATTGGCCTTCTCTGAAATTTTTCTGGAACTTTTGCACCCATAGGAACCAAAATAATTTGATCAAAATTTTCAGTATTTAATCCATAACGCTGATCAATACGAATAGCGATATAATAAAGGTATGGTTTTAACCAATTTAAATACTCTTGATGCTGAATACGTTTTCCAGTCATATCAATAAATTCAATTCTTTTAGATTCCGCGGCGCCTTTAACTAAATCAAATACGCTAGATGGTTCTCCGTCGACAACGGGAATAAGCATAAACTGAGAATCAACCATAACCCATTTTTTTAAATCCGAATTATAAACTTCTGCTACAACATGGCCAGCACCGTACTCTGCAGTCTCCATATCTTTTGTTCGCAATCCCACGACTCTTCCATTTAAACCTAAAGCTATTGCTGCTGAAACCGTTAAAATAGCATATTCAACACATCTAAAATTTTCACCTTTAATTGCTTTTTCCAATATAACTTTTGGATCCATTGTTCCGGGATCATTTCCGCCATCATGTTTCCAAAGATTGTAGGCCCAATTCATCATCATTTGGATCTTCTCTATTTGTGAATTTGAAGTTGAAATTTGATTTTCCGGAAAACGAGATTGCGAAAGTGCTTTCATAAAATCAGCATTAACTTCATAGAACTTAATCTTTGGAACAATTACTTCATCTTGCGGCAACCAAGTTAATGACACGAAAAACTTCCTTATAAATGTAGTTTAAATCAAAAAAGTTTGAGACCCGTTGAGTGTAGACTCAAAAAAAATCGTAGCTAAGTATGTAAATTTATTAAAGAGAAAAATGGCGGAGTTGACGGGACTCGAACCCGCGGCCTTCCGCGTGACAGGCGGACGTTATAACCAACTTAACTACAACTCCGTTAAGTATTTAATTCGTAGTGGAGTTAATTTATGGAAAACGCGGGTTAAAGTAAACTGTTTTTTCAGTGCTGCGTAATAAAATAGCAATAAAATCATATCTTGGGGAGAAATTCCCGTTTCCCTGTGAGCCGACTTTAGTTCATAATGGGTTTTTCATACATTTTCGAAGGAGACCCCTCAATGAAGAAGCTTATTTTTGCTCTTATTTCTTTGACTGCGACTTTATCGCTTGCGACAGCAGCAAAATCAGATGCGACGACTGACCTTATGGTTGAAGGCGTACACTGTGCCGCTTGTACTAAAATGATCAGCAAAAAAGTATGTGCTGACCCTAAGTTAGCTGAAAACTTTGAATCTTGTGGTGTAACTGTTGTTGATAGCAAAAAACAAATCGGCAAAATCTCTTTACGCTTAAAAGAAGGTAAAACTTTAGATACAGCAGCGTTAGATGCAGCTGTTAAATCAGCTGGCGATACTTATAAAGTTCAATACCCAGAAGCTAAAGCTGAAAAGAAATAATCATGCTAGATAAAATCTCTAAACTTCTTTGGTTAGACATGGAGATGACCGGTCTTGATGTAAACAAGGAAGTCGTTATTGAATGTGCCTGCATTATCACCGATCTAGATTTTAAAGAACTAGACACCTTTGAAGCCGTGGTTAAACAGCCGCAAAAATACCTAGATGCGATGGATGCCTGGAATACTGAACATCACGGTGCCTCAGGCCTTACAGCCGCTGTACCAAACGGTATGGAGCCAGACTCAGTTGAATTTCATATTACTTCAATGATCGACCGTCACTTTCCAAACTGGAAAGAAGACAAAAAGTTCAAGCCTATTATGGCTGGCAACTCTATCACGCAAGATCGTTTATTTGTTGATAAGTATTTTCCAAAAATCGCAGAACGTCTTCATTACAGAATGTTGGATGTAAGCTCTTGGAAAATTATCTTTAACAACAAGTATGATAAAATATATCGTAAACAGAATGCTCATCGCGCTTTAGGCGATATTCGCGAAAGTATCGGCGAATTACGATACTACTTAGATCAAATCAAAACTGATAAATAGTTATGACTTCTAAATCTAAAAAATAAAAAAAGGCTGTGAATCCACAGCCTTTTTTATTTCAACAATCAGAAGGTTGGCACATTGCTCCCGAAAAAGGGACGGCCGCGGGCGGCCAGCCTACCTACTTAATTCGTTTTTCTGTTCTCAAGCTCAGATTGAGCTTTATTACGAACATCTTTCGCCGGGTCTTTTGCTAACTGCTCTAAAACTTCGGTCGTTACTTTTTTATTAATAACCACATGGTAGCGAACAACTTCGTTTTTATCCGAAGCTAATTGGTTTACAACCTCTTGCGGAACATTTGGGTTCTTTAATACAGTTGCGCGGTAAACCACTTCTTCTTTTTGCGAGTAATCTTTTAAAACTGACTCTGGACAATTCGGATTCATCAATAATGTTTGAATCATTGTTTTGTCTTTAGAAGTTTGATCTAGCTGGATTAACTCATTCACTAATTCAGGCGTTAAATCACCAGAAGCTTTAGCAATGATCTTTTGGCTAGCTGATTGTTTATGGTGATCGATAATCATAAATGTAGCCGTAGAAGCTGCTAAAACAAACGAAGCTGCAATCTTCACAAACGAAAGCTTCGAGTAAGTGTCTTGCTTTTTAGTTACTTTGCTAAAAAGTGAATAAACCGCAGACCCTAACAAACCAAACGCGAATGAGTTCAACGTCGCAAACACTGAGAACATGCCCATAGTGCCGGCCGCTGGCCCCCACTGCCCGTTAGTTAACGAAACTTGATACGCACGGTGGAAGTAATACATATCCACGTACATCGTCAGTAAGCCAAAAGCTAAAAACGACAGAATATGAATCGTCTTATTTTTGTTGTGAAAAAAAAGCGCGCCAAAAGTCAGCGCGCTTAAAGGTAGAATAGATAAACTAATGAAAATCAGAGTGATCATAATATCCCCGAAATAGGTTTAATCAAGGCGCTAAGGATAAGGCCATACAAGTGTATGCCTTATCCGCAGCAACGCAGAGTAAACGTATTTTAGTATCTGTAGTGTTCTGGTTTGAATGGTCCTTGCTCGTCTAAGTGTAAGTACTTAGCTTGCTTAGAAGTTAATTTAGATAATTTAACACCGATTTGGCCTAAGTGAAGAGCCGCAACTTTTTCGTCTAAGTGTTTAGGTAAACGATAGATCGCGATATCTTTGTACTGTGCACGGTTCGTGTATAACTCGATTTGCGCTAACACTTGGTTAGTGAATGAGTTCGACATTACAAACGATGGGTGACCTGTAGCACAACCTAAGTTCACTAAACGGCCTTTTGCAAGAACAACGATTTCGTTACCATTTTTAAGAGTATGAACATCAACTTGTGGTTTGATTTCACGGATCTTAGAGTTTTTGTTTAACCAAGACATATCGATTTCGATATCGAAGTGACCAATGTTACAAACAATCGCGTTGTCTTTCATTTTGTTGAAGTGTTTTTCAGTGATGATATCGCAGCAACCAGTCGCAGTTACGAAGATATCAGCGATAGGAGCTGCTTCTTCCATTGTAACAACTTGGAAACCTTCCATAGCAGCTTGTAAGGCGCAGATTGGATCGATTTCAGTTACTAATACGCGAGCACCTAAACCACGCATAGAGTGCGCAGAACCTTTACCTACATCGCCGTAACCAGCAACAACAGCCACTTTACCAGCCATCATAACATCAGTTGCGCGTTTTAAAGCGTCAGTTAAAGATTCACGGCAACCGTATAAGTTGTCGAATTTAGATTTTGTTACAGAATCATTTACGTTGATCGCTGGAACTTTTAATTTTTTATTTTTAAGCATCACTTCTAAGTTGTGAACGCCAGTCGTTGTTTCTTCTGAAAGACCGAAGATCTTTTTTAACATGTGAGCGTAACGTGGCTCGTGCATCATGTTTGTTAAGTCACCACCATCATCTAAGATCATGTTGTAACCTTCAGCGCCCCATCCTTCGATAGTTTGCTCGATACACCAGTTAAATTCTTGCTCAGTCTCACCTTTCCAAGCGAAAACTGGAACACCCGTCGCTGCAATAGCAACCGCTGCTTGATCTTGTGTCGAGAAGATATTGCAAGAAGACCAACGAACTTCAGCTCCTAAGTGAGTTAAAGTTTCGATCAACACGGCAGTTTGAATTGTCATATGTAAGCAACCAGCGATTTTAGCGCCTTTTAATGGTTGTGATTTGCCGAATTCTTTTCTTAAAGCCATTAAGCCTGGCATTTCTTTTTCAGCAATTTTGATTTCTTCGCGACCCCAACGAGCTAACTCAGCAAATACTTTTGGATTTTCCATCGCCTCTTTGCAAACGCGGTAGTCAGGACCAGCCGTTTTTTTAGGGGCTTTACCTTTAGCTTGAGATTTGTTTTTTGCAGCTGCTGCAGCGATCGCTTTGGTAGCGGCTGTTTGTTTTTTTCCAGAAGTCGTTTGTGTACGCATTCGTTTTCCTTTGTGTGTTTAAGATTTTTATTAAAAATTTATTCTAAAGTTAAAATTTCGTAACCTGTATCAGTGATCAGAATTGTATGTTCAAACTGCGCTGATAATTTTTTATCTGAAGTGATGTAGTACTTAATTTCAGAATTTGGGATTGAGTACTCGTCAAAATCTTCAACGCCTTCATTCACCATGGGTTCTACAGTAAAGCATGTCCATGGAATGATTTTTTCGCCTTTACCACGTTTACCAAATGCCGGAACAAAGGGATCCATGTGAAAAGTCTTACCAATACCGTGGCCACCGATTTCTTTAACTGTCGTGTAACCGCGACGTTGAACATATTTGTTTGTTTCAAAACCGATATCACCAGTGTAACCATTGGGCTTAATCGCTTCAATTCCGACCATCATGGCATTGTAAGCAGCATCAACAAGGGATTCAGCCTCTTTTGAAACTTTACCCACCATAACGGTTTTAGACGTGTCTCCGAAGAAGCCGTCTTTTTTAACTGTCACGTCGATATTTAAAATATCGCCTTCTTTAATCACGTAATCTGAAGGAGTTCCGTGGCACACCACTTCATTCACAGAAATACAAGTGGCAAACGGATACCCGTAGTAACCGATACAAGCTGAAGTACCACCTAGTTTTTCTGTGTAATCGTTAGCGATTTTATCTAACTCAAGAGTTGTAATGCCCGGCTTAACTTTGCTGGCTGTGTAGTTAAGGACTTTCGCTGCCATCTTGCAGACAACGCGCATTTTTTCGATTTCGTCCTTAGTTAAAGGAACCGGAGTTCTTGAGGATTTAGACATGGGGAAAATTATACTCCCCAGAGGAGAAATTAGCAAAGGGGTTGAAAATTTTGCCTCTTGTATGTTGCTTCGCCTCCGGCAAAGAGCAAAAAAAAAGGCCAACCCGAAGGTTAGCCTCTTTATATCTCAGCTTACGCCGAAACTATACTAAAACTTATTTTAAGTGTTTAGAAACAAGTTTAGTCATTTCGAACATAGAAACTGTGTTTTTTCCGAAGATCGGTTTAAGTTTCTCGTCAGCGTTGATGTTACGGCGGTTTTTAGAATCTTGTAAGCCGTTCTTTTTGATGTAAGCCCATAATTTTTTAACAACTTCAGTGCGAGGTAATGCAGAAGAACCTACGATAGCTGCTAAAGTAGTTGATGGAGTTAAAGCTTTCATGAAAGCTGCGTTTGGTTTACGTTTAGAAGCTGCTTTTTTAGGAGCTGCTTTTTTCGCAGGAGCTGCTTTTTTTGCTGTAGCTTTTTTAGGAGCTGCTTTTTTTGTAGCTTTTTTCGCTGTTTTCTTTGCCATGTTATATCCCTCCGTAAGGTATTGTTAAGGCATTGTTTTTGTATCTTTATGACTGAAGCATAATGAATCGTTCACTATGACTTCCGTCTTAATATCAAAGTCGATGTTCCTAAGCATAAGTCTAGAAAAAACCCTTTGTCGAGAGAAAAAAACATTTATTTTCACTTTTTTTAGAGGGGGATTACGATTTCTCTACTCTGGAATCGGGGAATTTATCCCGATATCGTCTCTATGAGAGACGTTTCGTTCGCTGAAATTCTAGAGAAAATTAGCTCTGAAAACGAGACCGAAACATCTTTTTCCACAGAGGTTTCTAGCACTTTGGAACCCGCTTTTCTCTCTAATTTACTAGGTGAGATACCTATGCTAAGAGTGCAAAATCATTCAACTTCATCGTATTCTCACTCTTACAAGACTGTAACAACTAAGAATTTCAAATTGAAATCACAGGGCATGACCCAAGCAGAGTTCAAAGCTTACGAAACTTTACTGTATGCCTTAGAACTTCCGATCTTAGCGGCTCACCGTCTGTTTCCTGAGTGTTTCAACCTTTTACAGTTGAAAAAAGTTTATAAACTTGCCGCGTTGAAAAACCATCCCGACAGTGGCGGATGCCATGAAAGTTTTTTAGAAATCAAAAAATGCTATGATATCTTAGAGGGATTCGTTAAAACTAAGGCCGCATGAGCCTACCCCAAAACCAGACAATCCAAAAAGACATCCTGTTATGTACGTTGAACTCTACCTACCAGCATAGTTCGTTTGGGTTACGCTATATCTTGGCTCAAATGGCAGAGTTAACCAATCAAACCGAGATGATCGAATGGACTATCAAAGAAAACCCTCGCAACATCGTTGAAAAGATCCTTTCTTACCGCCCTAAAATTGTAGGTTTTGGTGTTTATATCTGGAATAACGAAGAGGTTTTCGAGGTCTGCTCAATTCTTAAGAAGGTTGCGCCAGATATCGAGTTAGTGCTGGGAGGCCCCGAGGTCTCTTTTGAAACCGAAGGCCAACGTCTTTATCAATTAGCTGATCATATTATCTGTGGCGAAGCAGATTTACTTTTTCCTCAGTTCTGCCGTGAACATTTAAGCGGAAATGATACTCAACTGAAAATCGTGCGCGGGGCTTTACCGCCGCTGCCGGAGTTACGCCTTCCGTACTATCTATATAGTGATAACGATATCGCAAATCGTGTGATCTACGTCGAAGCGTCGCGCGGCTGCCCGTATAAATGTGAATACTGCTTATCTTCATTAGATAAATCAGTGCGCAGCTTTAACTTGGATCAATTTTTGAGCGATCTTGAAAAGCTGATTGAGCGCGGAGCACGTTGTTTTAAGTTTGTCGATCGCACCTTCAACTTAAGCCCTACAACTTCTACGAAGATTTTAAATTTCTTCAAACAGCACTTAGATAAAGGCTTATTTTTACACTTTGAAATGGTGCCTGACCGTTTACCCGTTGAAATTCGTGACTTGATTAAAGAATTTCCTGCAGGAAGTTTACAGTTCGAAGTCGGTATTCAAACTTTGAACCCACAAGTGGCTATTAACGTATCTCGTAAGAATGACTTAGTTAAAGTGGCTGAAAACTTTAACTACATTAATACGAACACTCATGTTCACACACACGCTGACTTAATCGTAGGTCTTCCTGGCGAAACGCTTGAATCCTTCGGCGAAGGGTTTGACCGCTTAGCGGCTATGGGACCCCACGAAATCCAAGTGGGTATTTTAAAGCGCTTAAAAGGAACACCGATTATCCGCCATGAATCTAGCTTTCAAATGCGTTATCAGGATTTTTCTCCGTTTCAGATTCTTTCAACTTCGACGATGGATTATTCAACGCTGCAGCTGATGAACCGCTTTGCCAAGTTTTGGGACCTCTACGCGAACAGTGGTGATTTTCCACAGTTCATGACTTGGATGAAATCTTTTGAAGGCTCGTTCTTCTGGAACTTTATGAAGTTTGTTGATTACTTATCCGAGAAATATTCAGAAACACACTCGATTTCGTTAATTAACTTATCTGAAAAAGCCTATGATTACATCGTTATGCGCACTGATGATAGCGATAAAGCTTTTGATATTATTAAGGCTGACTTCTGCGATGGCGCAAAAAAACGCGATATTCCACCGTTTATGAAATCACAGGCGATCGCTAAAGGATTATACGAAAAGTCTGGCGCTAATGGTACAACTGGCGCGAAAAAATCTTCGTCTTTAAACTCACGCCAAATCCAACATTTATCGTAACTTAGTCACTCTAATATTCGCTGTTGATCTAGGCCCACAATGTGGACTGAAATCAAGAGCGATTTTTTAACACTCGGGGTTTCGGGCAACATTGTTGCCTGAACTACAGAGCGAAATTAAACCCTGACCCTTTTCTTCTTATAATGTTTTATTTTTTACTGACGAAGTTCCGTGTACGGAACCATCCTATGTGGCTGAGAAAAGAACTTCTCTACTCGTTCGATCATTTCTTCGAAAGTTTGTGAACGGTTGATCTCTGAAGTTAATGGGTGTCCCCATTCAAGCCAGACGTGCGTTGTACGTACGAAGAATTGAATTTTACGAAAAGCGTAATCAGGTTTATGGCCTAACTTTTCACAGAAATAATGGCGGCTTAAGTGAATAAACTTTAAAAGCATCTTACCGTACTCGGCACCTTCTTCGTATTCAGTCATCGGAGGCACTTCAGTTGTTAAGCCTTTGCGGTAAGCCACTTGCCACATCATCCATGGGCGCGCTGCTAATCCTCGGCCCGACATCACAAGATCACAGCCTGTTTGTTCTAACATTGAAAATACATCATCAGCTGTTTGAATATCACCATTACCGATGATTGGGATATTTAAAGCTTTTTTAAGTTCAGTGATCTGATTCCAGTCAGCTTGGCCACGGCGTTTTTGTTCTGCGGTACGGGGATGTAGTGTGATCCACTGTGCACCGGCATCGCGTAATGTTTTAACAAAATGAATTAATTCAGGAACTGATTTATCACTGCCGACGGCACGAAGTTTTACTGATACCGGTTTATTCGAAGCTGTGGCCGCAAATTCTACAACTTGAGCTGCGTAATTAAGATCACCCATTAAAGCTACGCCGTAGTTGTGGCGTAAGGCTTTTTGCACAGGGCACCCCATATTAATATCAATACCCGAAACCGTGTTGATGTCTCCCCATTCGTTGATCATTTTACGAATAGTTAACTGAATCATTTCTTTATCATTACCTAAGATCTGCGGAACAAGATTACGTTCACCTTCATGCAATAAAGTTTCAGCGGTAAAGCCTAATTTTTCCTGAGGTACACGGCGCGAATTTAACATTTCAGTCGGCCAAATAGTCTCCTGACCTTGCGGCAAATAATCGTAAACGATTTTTCGCAAGACTACGTGGGATAATCCCACCATTGGAGCTAGACATAACGGAAAACTAAACTGCATAATGAATATGTATGGCGATTATCGGAAAAAAGATAGGAATTTTAGGCGGCGGCCAATTAGCACAAATGATGACCCAAAGAGCACGACAAATGGGTTTTCACGTCACAGTTTTAACTGACGATAAAGACGACCCCGCTGTGGGATACGCTAATAGCTGGATTAAGGGCAAAATCTATAATGAGGACGATATCTTAAAGCTAGCCCGCGTAGTTGATGCCATCACTCTAGAGACCGAATTTATTCCAGCCCGCACGATCGCAAGAGGATTAAGTAAAACAAAAACCCGTTGCGTACCAAAGCTTGATCATTTGGCGATTTTACAAGATCGCTGGCCACAAAAAGAACTTTTATGGGATTACCAAATTCCAACTGCTGACTTCGTTAAAATCACCGGCAAAGACGATCTTGAAGCCGCTTACAAAGTTTTTGATGGCGAATTGGTTTTAAAAAAGCGCTTAGGTGGTCATGATGGCTTCGGCACTTACATTATTAAAACAAAAGCGCAGTTTGAATTATTTAAACGCACTCATAAAAACCAAGAAACTCAATTTTTAGCTGAAAAACTTGTTCATTTTAAGAGTGAAAAATCGTTGATCGTTTGCCGCAATTCAAAAGGCGATATTTTCATGTATCCACTTTTAAATTCGCTGCAAAAAAATCAGCAATGCTTTCGAGTGTGGGGGCCAGATCATCACCCGGCTTTAAATGATTTAACTAAAAAAATCACTTCGCTTTTAAATCACATTGATTATGTCGGCTTGATCACTTTTGAATTGTTTGATGTGGGCTCAAAATTAATAGTGAATGAAATTACTCCGCGTGTACATAACTCAGGCCATATCACACAAGACGCATTCTCATTTGATCAATTTGAAATGCACCTGCGTGCCGTAGCTGATCAAAATTTTCCGTTAGAAGTTCAATCAACTAAAACATTTTTAATGCAAAATATCGTAGGAAGCAGCACTCGAAAACCCGCTATTGAAGTGGGACTTCAGGGTAAACTTCACTGGTACGATAAAAAAGCCAATAGGCCTAAAAAGAAATTAGGCCACATCAATTATTTCGGAAATTCGTTGAAGTCTTTAGTTACGCTCGCCGATTACGACTTGAAAAAAATCAAGTGCTAGCACGCGTTTCATAGCAAATAGTAAAAGCGGAGTTAATACGATATCTGCTGCTAATTGATTTTGGAAAAATGGAATCGCCATTGTGTAACATTTGATTAGGCCAGCACCTGTCATTGGGTACATGCCATCCATTAACCAAACGCCTAAATTTGAAACTAAGAAAAAGATAGAGCTACCAGCTAAGATCGCTGCGATACGCGGTAATGCTTTGTCTAAGGCTTTACGATTTGCGAAGAACGGAACTAGAGCTAAGCCCATTCCTAAATAAACAAAGGCCATTGTTGAGTGAAAGAATTTTGGAGCGTTAAGGCTGATGAAAAAATCAGATAACAACATCGCTAACACTGGAAGCATAAGCGCTTTTGTTTTTGAATCTTTAAAAAGAATCGCAAACACATAACTTGCCGCCATAATGGCTGTAAAGTTCCAATCATGAACAACTAAACGAGAAGCAGCCCCAATAACCAATAAAACGATAAATGCGAAGTTTTCAGAAGTGATCTTTTTCATATGCCCCAAGTATAAAATAAAAAAAGCCGATTTTTCAATCGGCTTTTTCGTTTTAGGGCTATTTTGACCTAGTTTACGTCTTTAAAGTCAGCGTCGATTACATCGTCGCCATCTTTTTTCTCTTCACCAGGGGCTCCACCAGCGCCGTTACCGCCGCCATCACCACCACCTTGAGCGCCACCGGCTTTATATAAAGCCTCAGTCACTTTGTGTGATGATGTTTGAAGTTTTTCAAACGCCTCTTTTAATTCAGCTGTTGAAGCGGATTTGTTTTCGAAAACTTTTTTCGCATCAGCAATTGCTGTTTTCACAGTGTCTGCTTCAGCACCAAGTTTTGCTGCGTTTTCATTTACTAACTTCTCTGTTTGATAGATTAAGTTATCTAAATTGTTACGCGTTTGTGCAGCCTCTGCTTTTTCTTTATCAGCGTCAGCTTGCATTTCAGCTTCTTTAACCGCTTTTTTGATTTCATCTTCAGATAAACCAGATTGCGCAGTGATTTTGATTTGTTGCGATTTATTAGTCGCTTTATCAACCGCTGATACGTGTAAGATACCATTGGCGTCGATGTCAAAAGTCACTTCGATTTGTGGCATACCACGAGGTGCTGGCGCAATACCAGATAACTCGAAACGGCCTAAAGATTTATTATCTGAAGCCATTTTACGTTCACCTTGTAACACGTGAATGTCTACGCCCGGTTGGTTATCAGCCGCTGTTGAAAACACTTGAGATTTTTTCGAAGGAATTGTCGTATTACGCTCGATAAGAGTCGTCATTACGCCACCCATAGTTTCAATACCAAGTGATAACGGAGTTACGTCAAGTAACAATACGTCTTTCACATCACCCGCTAATACACCACCTTGAACTGCAGCACCTAAAGCTACAACTTCATCTGGATTAACTGTTCTGTTTGGCTCTTTACCAAAAAAGTCTTTTACGGCTTTTTGGATAGATGGAATACGAGTCGAACCACCCACAAGAACCACTTCGTCGATTTGTGAAGTTGATAAACCAGCATCAGCTAATGCTTTTTTGCATGGCTCGATCGAACGCTTCACTAAATCTTCAGTCATTTGGTCAAATTTAGAACGTGTTAATTTAATTTGTAAGTGCTTAGGACCAGTTTGATCTGCCGTAATGAACGGAAGATTAATATCTGATTCTTGCGCTGAAGAAAGTTCAATTTTCGCTTTCTCTGCTGCTTCTTTCAAACGTTGTAAGGCCATTTTATCGTTCTTAAGATCGATACCTTGGTCTTTTTTAAATTCAGTGATTAACCATTCTAAGATCACGATATCAAAGTTATCACCACCTAAGTGCGTATCACCGTTTGTTGATTTAACTTCAACAACACCGTCACCCACTTCAAGGATAGAAATATCGAATGTACCGCCACCGAAATCGTAGATCGCGATTTTTTGATCTTTCTTTTTATCTAAACCGTACGCTAATGCAGCTGCTGTTGGCTCGTTGATAATACGACGAACGTTTAAGCCCGCGATACGACCAGCATCTTTTGTTGCTTGTCTTTGCGCATCGTTGAAGTACGCAGGAACAGTGATAACTGCATCAGTCACTTCTGCACCTAAGTAATCTTCAGCTACTTTTTTAAGTTTAGCTAAAACCGCTGCGCCAATTTCTTCTGGTGAAGCTGATTTTCCGCCTTGAATTTTAAACGCTGTATCCGCGCCACCGTTTTTTGCTTCAACGTTGTACGGAACAAGTTTTAATTCTGATTGAACTTCTTCATAACGACGACCGATAAAACGTTTCGCCGAGTAAATTGTATTTTCTGGATTAGTTACAGCTTGGCGTTTAGCGATTTGTCCAACTAAACGGTCACCATCTTTAGTGTAAGCAACAACTGAAGGAGTTGTGCGTGCGCCTTCTTCGTTCACAAGAACTTTAGGCTCGCCGCCTTCCATAATAGCTACGCAAGAGTTTGTCGTACCTAAGTCAATACCGATAATTTTTCCCATTTTCTCTCCTGTCGGCCTATTTCCTGCCGATTTTTAATTCTCTATTAATGTGGGTCTGATTCAGACCTCGTCAAGCCGCGTTTTCGTTATTTCTTACGTCCGAAAAAGCCTTTTTTTTCATTCCCGACCTTAACCTTACGCAGCTCTGCCAATTGTCTTAGCAGCGCTTCTTCCTCCACAGAAACCTTTTTAGGGAATTCTGGGTGCAGCGTAAAATGCAAATCGCCCCGGCGCGAACCGCGAAGTGACGGAACGCCTCGGCTTGGGATTTTCAGGCGATCGCCCGGTTGTGACCCCCGTGGAATTTCC
Source organism: uncultured Pseudobdellovibrio sp. (assembly GCA_966250225.1). Taxonomy (GTDB): domain Bacteria; phylum Bdellovibrionota; class Bdellovibrionia; order Bdellovibrionales; family Bdellovibrionaceae; genus Pseudobdellovibrio. Next base: position 76,255 of record CBINGM010000002.1, read on the forward strand.
ACTTCGATCTCACCATCTAAACCGTCCACTTTAACTTCGCCACCTAACATGAATTGCTCAAAGGCGATGTCTAAGTCGGCAAATAAATGATCTCCTTCACGCTCGTAAACATCGTGTTCTTTCACTCTGATTTCGACGAAAAGATCTCCGGCTGGGCCGCCTTTATAACCGCCCTCACCTTCACCTTGAATACGAAGACGAGTGCCATTATCAACGCCCGCTGGAATGTTAACTTTGATTTTACGTTTTACTTTTGAACGGCCTTTTCCATTACAAGTTTTGCATGGATTTTCGATCACTTCGCCCGTTCCGTTACAGTTTGAGCAAGTTGTGGCCATTGTGAAAAAGCCTTGTTGGCGAATCACTTGGCCTTGGCCTTTACACACCTTACAAGTGACAGCGCTTGAACCTTTGGCTGCACCCGAGCCATTACAATCAGAACAGTGTTCTTCTGTTTCAAACTCAACTTGTTTTTCTGCGTCTTGAAGAACTGAAGCTAATTCAACTTCAGTGATGTATCTTAAATCAGAACCTTTGCGCGGACCGCGTGGACGCTGATTGCCACGAGCTTGTCCGAAGGGGCTCCCACCGCCTCCGCCTCCGAAAAGATCGCCGAAGACGTCGCCAAACTGCGAAAAAATATCGTTCATATCGTGGAAACCACCGCCGAATCCACCGCCACCCATTCCACCTTGGAAAGCTTGGTGACCAAAGCGGTCATATTTTTCTTTTTTCTCAGGTGAACTTAGAACTTCATAGGCCTCTGCGGCCTCTTTGAATTTTTCTTCGGCTTCTTTATCGCCCGGGTTACGATCCGGGTGATACTGCATGGCAAGCTTGCGGTAAGCTTTTTTAATCGTATCGCCATCAGCGTTACGTTCACAACTTAGAATTTCATAGTAATCGCGCTTTGTAGACATCGAACTAAAATAGGAGGTCTAATCCAAAGACGTCAAGAATGGAAAGTACGGATTTTTTTAGCGTTTTTGTGACTTAGTTTCTTCTAGTTTAGTTTTTAAGCGTTTTACCAAGTTTTCGTCTTTGTTTTGGGCAATCATGTCCTCTAAGATGCGCTCAGCAAACTCACTATCGCCCTCATCTGAGGCTAAACGGGCCGCTAAAACTTGAGTCCATGGTGGGGCGCCATTTTCGAAAGCGCGTAAGTAAAGCTTAGAAGCTTTTTTTTTGTTTTTTTCTTCATACAACGCATGATAGGCCGCGCCGTAAATAACTTGCCAATTTGAAGGATAATTTCGTGTTCCGCGCTCAAAAATTTTCGCAGCTCCCTCAACGTCACCTACTAAAATGGATAGAGCTAATCCACCAGTCTGATACATCACTGGCTCTAATCTAGGATCAAGAGTGCTTGACAAATCCAGCACTGAAAAAAGCCATGAATTTCCTTCGCAGACATTTTCAGCTAACTTGTTGCTACAATAATCGAAATCCTGGACAGCACGAAGCCAGAAGGCGTCTGCCGTTTGAATCCTAAAACCTGCTGTTAAATATTGGATAGCCTTTGGCGGAGGAATATAAGGCTCTTGAAAGCGGTCATAGCTTTTCGAAAAAAAAACGTGGCTCGAAAGCCACGTTATTAAAACTAAGATACCTAAAATACCTTGAACTAACATTTCAAACTATCTGATACCAGCAGTTGAATTTCTAATTCTTTTCACTTGGTCGATTGTCCAACCATCAACAGGGGTCGCATTCGCGATAGTGTTATTTGGATTACCCACTGCATATGCTGTAAAAACCGCAGCAGCACCGTTAGTACAAAGAGAAGCTGTACCACCTAAAGTAGTAGTGTAATAAGCGGTACAAGCCGCCGATAAACCAGTTGGTGTAGCCCAAGTTGCCGCATTATTCTGACAAACAGTATTTAAATGCGAAAAATTTGCCGCTCCTCCAGCTGCTTCATCAGGAGCTCCAGCAGCATTGCTGTAACCAGTACATGTCGCTTGAGAAAAGCCTGTTACGTATCTCAGACCAGTTCCAGTTACACCGAAACCGATATTTCTTAAATTTGTAGAGTACTGATTCCACTCACCGTAGAATGATTGCTCAGAAGCATAAAGTGCTGATAATGAAGATTTCGCTTCACCTTGGCGTGCACGTGCTTGGAATTTTTGATATTGTGGTACACCCACAGCTGCTAATAAACCGATGATCGCAACAACGATCATAAGCTCTACTAGCGAGAAACCTTTTGAATTTAACGTCCCAGTGTTTTTCATAATAAACTTGTCCCCTTTTTGGATTATTATTTAAGTAATAACATTACGACACACTCATAAATTATTATAACATTCACCGTCGTTGACAAGTATTGAAATTCATTAGTCCGTTGATTTTTACCAGACCTTCTTTACAATAAATAATTATGTATCAAACAAACACGTCTCAGTCTGAGAACCTAGAAATGCTCCAGAATTTTGGTCAATTATCACTCTACAAAATTCATTTAGCTGGACAAAATTCTGGTGGCGGCAACAATGATTCTGCAACCGGAATTGATCTGCTTGATGAAGTTGAAACTGAAGAGCCGAATCTTTACAAAGTTTTAATTTTGAACGACGACTACACGCCCATGGATTTTGTTGTTTATGTTTTAAAAACTTTTTTTAAACATGACGATCGATCAGCAAATAAAATAATGCTGGACGTACATAAACAAGGTTCAGGTGTCGCAGGAATCTATAATTTCGAAGTGGCAGAAACTAAAGCTTTGCAAGTGAACCAGTTTGCTAAAAGCAACAAATACCCGCTAAAATCTATTACTGAGGAAGATAAGTAAAGCCGCAGGCTTTCGAGAGGGATAGATGATTTCAAAAGAACTCGATAAAAGATTAGGTAAAGCCATTGATCTTGCGACAAAAAAATCGCACGAATTCGTAACGCTTGAACATTTTGCCTATTGCCTTCTTGAAGCGCCACAGGTTGCTGAAGTTTGCGAAAAACTAAACGTCAATGTCGCTGAAGTAAAAAAGGAATTACAAACTTACATCAATAAAAACGAAACGATCACTGAAGAACAGAAAAAAACTTTCGCTGAAGGTGATCCTTCAGAATGGAAAGCACAACTCACGGTTTCTGTTCACCGCGCTTTTGAGCGTGCTGCCTTACAAATGCAAAATGCCGGACGTTCTGAAATTAATGAACTTTCGGTTTTCATTGCTTTATTTGACGAAAAAAAATCTAAAGCCAGTTACGTTCTACAAAAAATGGGACTTACCCAATTTGATGTGATTTCAGTTGTAAGCCATGAATTATCAGCAAGTTCACCGTCTGGCACAGAGTCAACAGCTGACGAAAATGATTCACGTCCCGGTGCTGCCGCCGATAAAAAAGCTTCAGCTTTAGAAGATTTTGCAATTAATTTAAATGACTACGCTCGTAGTGGCAAAAAAGATCCTTTAGTTGGCCGCGAAGATATCATTGAAAAAATGATTCAAACTTTAGGACGCCGACAAAAAAACAATCCGCTCATTATCGGTGATAGCGGTGTGGGTAAAACAGCGATCGTTGAAGGCTTAGCTGAAAAGATTAATCAAGGCCAGGTTCCTGAATTTTTACAAAATAAAACAATTTATTCAGTTGATGTGGGTTCACTGTTGGCGGGCGCAAAATACCGTGGTGACTTTGAAGGCCGTTTAAAAAATATTTTAAAAGAGGCCAAAGCCGATCCGAACATTATTCTTTTTATCGACGAAATTCACAATATCGTTGGAGCCGGTTCAACTTCAGGCTCTTCAATGGATGCCGCGAATTTACTAAAACCTGCCCTATCAAAAGGTGAAATTTCTTGTATTGGCGCAACTACATTTCAAGAATACCGCCAACATTTTGAAAAAGACCGCGGTTTAAACCGCCGGTTCCAAAGAATTGATATTAAAGAACCATCGATTGAAGATACGGTTCAAATTTTAGAATCATTAAAACCTCAGTACGAAAAATTTCATGATGTGACTTACACACAAGCGGCTATCCGTGCCTGTGTTGAACTTTCAGTTAAATATTTAACGTCGGCTAAACTTCCGGATAAAGCCATCGACATCATGGATGAAGTGGGCTCTACCACAAAACTTAAAAAGCAAAAAACAGTTGATACCGAGGATGTTGCTGCGATTATCTCAAAAATTTCAGGCGTTCCAACAACGCAGCTTTCTTCAGACGATCTAAGCCAACTTAAAGATTTAGATATTAAATTAAAATCTCTGATCTTCGGTCAAGACGATGCAATCACCGCTTTAACTCAAGCGATTAAATTTGCGCGCAGTGGTTTAGAAAATAAAGAAAAACCATGGGGCTCTTTCTTATTCGCAGGCCCCACAGGTGTTGGTAAAACTGAAGTGTGCAAACAGTTAGCTCGAATTCTGGGAGTGAACTACCAGCGTTTTGACATGAGTGAATACATGGAAAAACACTCGATCTCACGCTTAGTCGGAGCTCCTCCGGGGTATGTGGGTTTTGAGCAAGGTGGTCAATTAACTGAGGCCGTTTCAAAAAGCCCGTATTCACTTATTCTTTTAGATGAGATCGAAAAAGCGCATTCAGATATTTATAATATCTTATTGCAAATTATGGATGGCGGCCGTTTAACAGATGGTAATGGTCGCACGGTTGATTTTAAAAATTGTATTTTAGTAATGACTTCAAACGCTGGCGCTGCGGATGTGGCGCGCGGAAATATCGGCCTTGGCACAACTAATCCAGGATCAGTCAGTTCAGAAGCCATTAAAAAAACTTTTGCGCCAGAATTTATTAACCGTTTAGATAAAGTGATTTACTTCAACGGTTTAACTTTAGATTTAGTTAAAAATATCGTCGATAAATTCTTAACGGAGCTAAAACACACTTTAGCTGCTAAAAAAGTTGATTTTATCTATGACGAAGCGGTTGTGACTCATATCGCTGAACGTGGTTATGATCCCGTTTACGGCGCCCGCCCGCTTCATAGAAAAATCGACGAGCTTATTAAATCAAGAATTATCGACGAATTATTATTTGGAAAATTAAAAAACGGCGGAAAGATTCACGTCTCATATTCGCCAACTAATAAAATGTTAGAGTTTCATTACAGCTAGGATTTCCCCATGATTTCAACGTTAAAAAAAACCTGTTTATTAATTCCTTTTATTTTCGTCTATAGCCACGCGCAACTTTTTGGTTTTACAAAACTTAAAGAAATGTCTTGCGAAGAGTTAGACAAATCAGCAAAAGACAAAGATTTTGCTTTAAATTCATTAGCCGGCATTCGTGGTATTAAAAAATGTCCTGGTTTTAACTTTGACATGAAATCACTGTCTGATTTTGAACGTAAACTCTACTTACAAGAAATCGCTGAAGCTAATATCTTAATTCTTCCAACGACACCGGTTTCTACGACGACTGAAGTAGCCCAAGCTGAAAATGCTTCAATTAATGAACTAAGAAAGCTTATCAATAAAGAAAAAAAGCCAGTTGAAAAAATGGTTTTAATGAAACAGCTTCGCCAAAAATATCGTTCAAACAACAAACGAAACGATGCCATTAAAACCCTTAAAGACTGGCATGGCTTAGCTTTAAAAACATACAAAAAAGATTCTAAAAACACAAAACATCAAGAGCAGTACCTTGAGTCTTCTGTGCAAATTGGCCGTCATTTTTACTCTGAAAATGAATTTGATAAAGCAGATAAATTATTATCAGCAACAGTTAAAGCTTTAAAACCGCAAGAGCAAAATCTGACAGAAATTTCATACCTTTTAGGTAAAGTTAAAGAAGATGAAGGTAAGTTTAAAGAAGCTTTAGCTTACTATGAAAGTATTTTAGAAGAGCTAAAAAAAGGCCCTTCGAAAAACCCGGTTTTAACGAGAGAAAAAATGCTCTGGACAAAAGCGTGGGTCCTTTACAAATCTGAAGATTACAATTTAGCCGCTGAAGCTTTCAAGGCTTTAGCCACTGAAACCTTAGATCCTGCTGAAAAATCACGTTCAAACTTTTTCTTAGCCCGCTGCTTGGCCCGTCTTGATAAAAAAGATCAGGCTAAAGAAATTTGGCTAGCTATGACTAAAGAAGATTTCTACAGCTATTATTCTCTTTTAGCTTACGATGCCTTACAAATGAAAATCCCGCCGTTTAATGCGTTAAAAACAACTGATAAGTTTAAATTTGATAGTTCACTTTCATTCTTAGAACCAAAACATAAAGATTTATTCAACGCTTTACTAAAACATGAAGAAGTCGATCTTGCTGAACGCGCAGCTCAAGCGTTAACTGATAAACCTGAACAAATGACAGTGCTTGGTTTAGAGTTAGCAGAACGTGGCCAGCGTTTCTTACCGCTATTTATTGCTTTTGCCAAACTTCCGATTGAGCAAAAACAAGATATCATCGTCAAAAATTCTGAATTACTTTTTCCACGCCTTTGGGAAACCGAAGTTAAAGAAATGGCCTCAACAACAGGCCTTCCATCAAGCTTAATTTTCTCAATTATGCGCCAAGAATCAGCGTTTAATATCAATTCTCGCAGTGGTGCTAATGCGCTTGGTTTAATGCAGGTAATTCCGCCGTTAGCAAAATCATTGGCCCGCAAATACAAAGTAGCTTACAAAAAACCAGAAGATCTTTATAACCCACAGATCAATATTAAACTTGGCAGCTACGAATTGTCTGACCAGGTAAAAAAACAAAAAGATCAGTACGCTTTAGTTGCAGCAGCATACAATGCTGGACCAAATGCTGTAGCTCGTTGGATTAAGCAAAGATTTCGCCCTAAATTTGATATTGTTGATTTTGTCGAAGAAATTCCTTACGACGAAACTAAACTTTACGTAAAAATTATTGCCCGCAACCACCTTTTCTACGACCGTTTAGAAACACCAAGTAAAGAAACTGACTTTCCTGAGAAGTTTATCAAGGCTACCGAGCCAATGACTAACGCCCCAGCCTTTGTACCTGCTGGCGTAGGCGCACAGAAGTAATTCTCGTATCATCCTGAGACGCAAATCTTCTTAAGATTTGCTCTCTTAAGTGCCGATAAACACATTATGAATAATAAATTCTTTAATGCTGTTATTGGTGCTTTTGTGGTGTTCTGCTTTTCGCTGGGTGGATATTATTTTTGGAAACAAAGAGAACCAGCCAGTGCTGGGCGCATGGCGCAATCTCAAAAATCAAAAACTAAAAAAATCGATAACAGAACATTAGAGCTAGGCACTGTCGTTGACTCATCAACGCAAGTTCCTAACGAGCCTTCTGCTTTATTCAATGACCCTGCCATCAAACAAGCATGGGGTTTAAAAAAATCTGATGCAGCCCGCGCCTGGTCAATCACTAAAGGCAGCAAAAAAGTGATCGTTGCTGTGATCGACACAGGTATTGATATTAACCACGAAGATTTAAAAAATAACTTATGGCAAAATCCAGGTGAAACTGGAAAAGACGCTAAAGGCAGAAATAAAGCCACTAACGGCGTTGATGATGATGGTAACGGATTTGTTGATGACGTTTACGGTTGGAACTTCGTTTCTAATAACAATAAATTAGATGATAACCACGGTCACGGAACACACATTGCCGGCATCATTGGTGCCGAAGCGGGAAATAAAAAAGGAATCAGCGGTATCGCCCCTGAAGTAAGCCTAATGATTCTAAAATACTATGACCCAAAAGTTCCAAACACTGACAACTTAAAAAACACAATTCAATCAATTCAATACGCTGTGAAAATGGGCGCGCATATCATCAACTACTCTGGTGGTGGTACTGAGTTCTCTCAAGAAGAACACGATGCTGTGGCCGCAGCTGAAGCTAAAAATATTTTATTCGTGGCTGCTGCGGGTAATGAACGTTCAAACTCAGATGAACATCACTACTACCCGGCTGATTACAAATTAAAAAATATTATTTCAGTCACAGCGATTGATCCGACAACAGAAGTTTTATCATCTTCAAATTACGGCACTGAAACTGTAGATATCGCAGCTCCAGGCCAAACAATTTTATCATGCTTACCAAATAGCTCTTACGGTTTAATGACTGGAACATCACAGGCCACAGCCTTTGTAACAGGTGCTGCGGTTTTAGTAATGGCTGATAAAGAACTTTATAATAACTCTGAAGAAGTTAAAAAGTTTATCTTAGCAACAGGTGATTCTTCACAAAGCTTGGCAAATAAAACTCGCACAGCCCGACAGTTAAATTTATTTAAATCGCTTACGATCTTAGAGAAAACGACAGGTATTTCAGGAATTAAATTCTTAGATACTATGGATAGAAGCTTATTCTCTTCAGGAAATGCAGCTCAAGGTAACGACCCTAACGTCGGCAACAGAAAACAGGTGGATCAAATCGCAGGGTTTGGCCAAGATTTATTACGTGTGATGGGTAAAAAAGATAAAAAGCCCACAAACAAACTGCCTGAGCGTTTAGGTACAAAAAATTCAGAAGAACCAAATTAATTATTTGTTTTTAGAGGCTGTGGGACGAGTAATGAACCACAGTCCGTAAGATAAAACAGTAATCGCTACAACTAAGCCCGTTAAGTTCGGAAACATCGGCTTAATCTTATTTAAGATCAAAATAAAAGTTCCAAATAAAGCCACAAAGATAAAAAGTCTACCGCTAGCTAAAAGTGACTTCTGCCCGTCAGTTTCTTCACCACGTGATTTCAACAATTGTGACTGCACGTGAGCCTCTAAGCGGTACTCGATTTGTTTAAGGTATTTTTCAATTAATGGGTCTTCACCCATCACTTTTTTAAGATCAGTGTACTTTTGAGCTGCAAAGTTTAAAGCCGATTGTTTTTGCGCCTGATCTAAGAACACCTGATGAGAAGCATCTACTGTGATATCTTTTAAGATCTTTTCCCAAGCACGGTTTAATTCAAATAATCTCGGGTTTTCAACTTTTTGAAGCTCTGTGAATTTAGATTCTAAAACGCCGCAATGAGGGCACTCGTCTTGTCCTAATGGCTTTAACGTTGAACATTTCGGGCAGTTTGAAAATTGCGGCTTACGAAGCTCATGAGTTTCGTACAAACCAGAAGATAACCTTTGTTTAGTTAAAACGAAGTCTTTTTGGCAATCAGTGCATTGAAAATCAGCGCCTTGAGGCTGCCCATTTTTATCGGCTGCTAACCCCTCAAAAGCTGTTTGATCTGTACAAAATAACTTTTGACAGTGTGGACAACGGAATCGAATTTCGGCTGCTAATTCTACATTCATATGCTACCTGTAATAAGGATGGCTAATATCAGCGAAGTTTTCAAGCGGAATTGTAAAAATCCAAGCATTTATTTTTTAAGCTTTTTAGCACTTGTCAGTGGTGTTCTGGTTGGAACTTCTTACATTCCCTACCCGCCATGGGCTATTGCCTTCTGTTATCTTCCGCTTTGGTGGGCCATTTCGAAGGCCTCTTCGAATAAATCCTATAAATTTATTTTCTTTTTGGGTTGGCTTACACAATTCACATTAACCCTTTTAGGCTTTAATTGGATCTACTTCACTGCCCGAGAATTCGGCCATTTGAACGTACTACTAAGCCTTGCCGCGGTTATTCTTTTTGCAGCTTTCATTCACCTGTACATTCCTTTTTCGCTGGTAGCGGCCACTTATCTTAAACGCAAGTTTTCTTTAAAACCGTCGGCTTTTATCTTTGCTCTGGCTTTAGTTCACATTCTTTTTGAGCGTGTTTGGCCAAGCATTTTTGAGTGGAATTTAGGCTATACGTTTTTATGGATCAAATCACCGTTGGCTCAATGGGCTGATACGATCGGCTTTTGGGGCCTGTCGGCTTTAATTTTTATTTTTCAAGCCGTTCTGTATTACGCGATTTCAAAATACAGAGACCAAAAAACTAAAAGCTTAACAGTAATAGCAGCAGCCCTTGTAATCACTTTGGGATTATGGTTTACCGGAAAACAAAAATACGAAGCTTACAGTCAAACTGAATCGCAAGTAAAAGTGACTTTAGTTCAAGCTAACATTTCTAACGAAGAAAAGCTGCAATCAGAAAAAGGCTACGATTATGTGCCTTACGTTTTTGAATCTTATTTTCAAGCTACTGAGCAAGAATTGACTCATATCAACAATCAAACAGATTTAATTATCTGGCCAGAAACAGCTTTACCAGTGGCTTTAGATAAAGCCTACCACAACAGAACAAATCAAATGACGGTTTTAAACCGTGTGAAATCTTGGAATAAAAACTTAGTTACCGGAGCTTACTCACAAGATTTATACAAACGTGATCATATGGGTAACCTAATTATTCGAAACTCCGTTTTCTTTTTAAATGGCTCAGGCGAAGCGGCGGCTCCTTATTACAAAACTGATTTATTAGTTTTTGGTGAATACATGCCGTTTGGTAAAGAAGTTCCTTTTTTATATCAACTCTTTCCTTTTGTGGGTGTTTACGAACGCGGCCCAGGCCCGGTTAGAAAAGCTATGCCTATGGCTTCAGGCGATTTAATGTTAGGCCCGCAAATTTGTTACGAATCTTTAAACCCAGGATTTTCGCGCGGCTTAGCAAAGATTGGCGCAGAAATTTTCTTTAACGTTACAAACGACTCATGGTTTGGTGACTGGGCAGAACCCTATCAACACATGATCATGACCTTAGCTCGTGGAATTGAAAACCGCAGACCGCTCATCCGTGCAACTAACACAGGCATCAGCACAGTTATTTTAACAAACGGAGACATTTTAGAACAGTCTCCGGTTTATCAAAAATGGGCACACACTTACACTGTGCCTTACAGAAAAAATCCATCACTTACATTCTACAGCAAATATGGTTACTGGGACTGGGCTTTATGGGTCCTCATATTGCTAGCTATTCTTGAGAGGGGGCGTCGTGCTCGTTATCAAAAATCTTGATTGGTCTGAAATTCTAGATAAAACAGCGGCTTTTGCCACTTCAGATCAAGGTAAAACTATCATTGGTGAAATTAAACCTTTACCTTCAGCCGATGCCGCAGAAAAAAGTTTCTACGAAATCGAATGTGCCACAGGAATTTTATCCGGCGGCGTGCGTCCGCACATGGAAAGCTTAGACCTTTTTGCCACGTGGATCGTTCGTGTTCGTAAAAACGCAGTGTTAAAACCGCTGGAGCTAAAAGACATTCGTCACTTCTGTTTAGAAGTGATCGCATTGAAAGAAGCCTTAAAAGAACAAGGCAATGCTTGGGCTATTGATCTGCATGATAAGCTTATGCAGGCTGAAGAACCTCTATCAGCGATTGATAACTTAATTACCCCGTCATGCGATATCCGTATGGATGCTTCAGAAAAATTATTTCGCCTATCGAAAGAAAAAGATTCTTTAGCGCGCCAAATTCAATCGCAGATGGACCGCATGGTTAAAGATCATCAGATCGAACACATGCTGCAAGAAAAGTTTGTCACAACTCGTGAAGGCCGATGGGTAATTCCGATTAAAGGTGGCATGCAGCACTTCGTTCCAGGTGTTGTACACGCAGCTTCGCAATCAAAACAAACAGTGTACATCGAACCAGAGGCTGTCATTCCGTTAAACAACCGCCTTCGTCATATCGAAGTTGAAATCGAAGAAGAAATTGAAAGATTACTTGTCGAAATTTCAAATTACTTAGGCACACAAAAAGTAGGTTTTGAAAAAACTGAAAAAGAAATGCTTCAAGCTGATATTCTTTTAGCGAAAGCGCAGTTAACAATTCAGCTGGGTGCAAAACCTTGTCGTTTTACAAACGACAAAGTCGATCTTCGCGAATTATACCACCCGCTTTTAAAAATGACGGGCCGACCGGTGATTTCAAATACTGTTAGTCTTACTCCAGAAAAATCGATCCTGATTCTTTCAGGCCCGAACGCCGGTGGTAAAACCGTATTACTTAAATCCATTGGTTTAGCAGCGCAAATGGCACGCTGTGGATTTCCGATCTGTGCTGATCGCACATCTAGCCTTCCGTTTTTTAAAGAAATTTGTACAGGCATTGGTGATTCACAAAGTGTCGATGAAGACTTAAGTACTTTTGCCGCTCATTTAAAAACGTTAGATCAAGCTTTAAAACTTAAAGGATCTGAGAATTTAATTCTAGTGGATGAGATCTGCGGATCTACTGACCCTGAAGAAGGCTCTGCCCTGGCACGTTCTTTCATTGAAGCCTATGCTGACAATAAAGTTTTCGGGATTATCACATCTCACTTAAGCCCGCTTAAAACCGGCTGGAAGCCTGAAGATGTCGTGATCAACGGAAGTTTAGAGTACGATTCGCGTTCTGGAAAACCGACGTACAATTTCTTACCGGGAATTCCGGGTGATTCATTAGCATTACTGACAGCAAAACGTGTTGGCGTTGATCCAAAGATTATTACGAAAGCGACAGATAATTTATCACCGCTAGCGCAAAAGAAATTGTCGCAGCTTGAAGAAATCGAAACTCTGAAAAAAGATATTGGTAATCTTCAAGACAAACTTAAAAAAGAATTAAAAGGTGTTGAACAAAAACGTTTATCGCTTGAAGCTCAGATTCAACAATTCGAACGTCAAAAAGAAAACGAGCTTGAAAAAACAATTAAAAAAGCTTCGGCCAAAGTTGAAGATGCTATTCAATCAGCAAAAGCTGCGGCCACTTTAAACAAGCATCGTGAATTACAAGATATTAAATACAACCTTCCTGAAATCGTAAAAGGAAACCAAACCGTTCAATCAGGTACGTTACAATCAGCTGATGAGTTCGGTAAAAAGTTTCCGCCGGGATCAAAAGTATTTGTTCCATCACTTAATCAAGATGGTATTGTGCAATCAATGCCAAATTCAAAAGGCGAAGTGATGATTTTATCACAATCGATTCGCTTACAATTGCACTGGCAAGAATTAAAACCGGCTCACAAATTCGGAAATCCAACGAGCCAACTGGCACAAAGAAATTCAAGTGTTCAGGTTTCGTTTCACGATGAAGATAGAACCGTCGACCTTCGCGGAAAAACTGTAGATGCTGCTTTATCAGAACTTGAAATCGCCTTAGACCGCGCTTCGGTTCAGAAAGAAGACCGTCTTAAGATCGTTCATGGTCATGGCACTGAATCACTTAAAAAAGCGATCAGAACTTACCTTTCACGCTCTGTTTATGTGAAAAAATGGAAAGCTGGAACCCAAGATACCGGTGGTGATGGTATCACTTGGGTAGAACTTGGATTGTAACTTTTCTGACAGTCGGTGCCGCAAATCACCGTATGTCTCAAGCCGACTCACTCTGAATTTCTCAGAGTGAGAATTTCGTTTTTAGCTCGTAAATATTCAATTTAATCCCCGATCTCAGAGTGAGATATGGCCCTACACTTGCTCTATAAGTTAGTAACAACGAACTTTCAAACATATCGGGGGATATATGAAAACATTAACAACAGCTTTAATCTTAGCCGCTTCAATCGTAACTTTAACTTCTTGCGGTTCTAAAAAATCTTCACAAGCAACTACAACAATCGTTCAATCTTCAACGGTTGAAAACGCTGGTAACAAAGTAGTAACTTCTTGCCAAAAAGCTATTGGTACCGATATGTCAGTTCACATCTCTGCTGTTAAAACTTCATCTGGCGCAATCAACAACAGCTTAGTAAAAATCAAATTCACTCGTTTAGCTTCAACAATAACTCAATCAGGTAACACAATCCGTTTTTTCAAATGGAGAGTTTCAGGTTCACAAGCTTTATTAGATTCAAACCCATTACAATCAAGCCGTTATGTTTTATCAACAAACACAATTGATGAAGCTGCTCAAACTGGTATCGCAGCAACTTCAGTTACAACAACTAAAGGTTACTACATCAATTTAGACGACGCTGATGGTATCTTCCAAGTTTTAAAAGCCGTAGTTTATAACTCAGCTGGCAGCATCGTAGCTCAACAAAACATCTTAATCCCACAATTCTTAGCTGTACCATCTGACTACGCTTACAACGCTGACGGTTCATCTCGCGCCCAAATCTTAAGAGACTTACACCCACTAGCAAACGTAACTACAACAGGCTGGACATCAACAGACTACGTTAACTACTTCTCAGCGACTTGTTTCTAAGAATAGTTCCCAAAAATAAAATAAGCCCCCAACGAAGCCGAACTTCTCCCCCAAAGTTCGGCTTTGTACTTTTTAACGGAAAGTTCACGCTAAAGACGAGCGCTCTTCGATTCTACCCCGGCTTTTCCCTTTCCTGCCCCCTTAAAACGAGTTCTGAAAAATAAAATAATTACCTCTAAAGCCTCGGACAAGCGGGGGTGTCACGAGCTTGCGTTCGCAACCTCGCGCCCACCTCCGAACTGCGTTTTAGAGGTAATTATTTTATTTTTTAGCATGTCTGAGGCTTTAAGGGGGCAGGAAAGGGAAAACCCGTCGTATAAATTGATTCGCTTGGGTTTAGTGTGAACTTTCCTGGCTTACTTCTTCGGCTTCTAGGTTTTCGCCTTGGCGGTAACGATCAACGAGTGTGCTGTCGTTTGTTGGAAACGAGAATAGCAATGAATGCACTTCTGTGTTTGGATCTTCTTCTGTGACCACAATGTAGAAATGGTCGGCTTTGAATTCGCCGATGTCGCGGATGAACGTGACCAGTGTGTGTCCTTCCGAATCTACTTTGCGCCAGATTTCGTCGGGGTTGTTGATTGTTTCTTCGCGCTGTTCGGCGAATTCTTGAAATTTGCCTGCTGGTACGTCTTTTTCGTTACGTAGTTTCATCATTGATTCTAAAAGACCTATCGCTAAGTGATCGCCTTCTAGTAATGAATCCCCTTCGATGGCCGCAAATTGAATCGCTTCTAATTTTCTGTGATAGATGATTTCTTTTTGGCGAAACACTTCAGCTAACTGTGTGTCTTTTGTGGCGAAGTGAATAAATACGAAGCTTGGGTATTTTTCTTCAGTATTTAAATACACAACCGCTACATAGATAAACGGATCTGCTGGATCGTCGATTGTTTTAATTAAGGCGTATAACGGAATTTCTGGAAAAGTTTCGATATCAATCCAGATTTCATCTGGATCATCAAGCGTGGCTTCTAACCAATCTTCTTTGGCGTCGATTTCTTCTTCTGTGAAATCACGTGAAGGTGCGTAGTGTTTTGCATAACGCTCTTCCATGGCTTTGATTTGTTCAGAGAAATATCCGAAAAGAGTTTTATCGTTTTCAAAGATTAAACCTTGTGATTCGTCGATTACAATGAGCTCTTTATCTTGAATAGTCTTGGCTGCTTTGTTGGCTTTGGCCTTTACTTTTTTCTGAGATTTCTTTTTGCCGGCCTCGGATTTGACCTTGATTTTGATCTGCTTACTTTTAGCACGTGCGCCAGAACCGATTTTTTTATTTAACTTATTGTTCAATTTACTGGCAACTTTGCTCATGTTTGACCCTTTTCCTAACAAAAATATAGCACCGAACACTCTTAGCTCTAAGCAGAAATCGAATGACTTATAAAGTCAACGGATTCTGATTGAAACTCTCTTACGGGTGAGTAGGCTTTTGAATTAAGAAGGAACTCATAAGTTTGTCTAAAGTAGAAGTTTATTTAAATGACGACCAAATCAAAAATCTAAAAGGAATTTTAGATCAGTCCCAATTGGGCGTTCATTTGCTTTTTGACAACAAAAAAATCGCCGACGTTTTTCAAAAGACCTTCTCTGAAGACGATTTTTTTCAGGCCGAAAACCTTAAAAGAGTTCAAGACGATCTTTTAAAACTTTTGCAGTTTAAATCATTAACTGACAAACAAGATTACGTAAGACAGTTAAGTGTTGACGATCAAGAACGCCTGATCCGCGCTTATTTCTACATTATCGAAAACAACATGCGTTCAAACAAAAAACATTCTTCGCATTAATTTCTTTTTTTAAATTTAGAAAGGCACCCCATCCGATGAAAGTATTTATTTATTTTTTAGCGGCTTTAGTTCTATACTCGCAAACTATGGAAGCTTCGACTTATCAAACACGCAGAGACTTTTTCACGCAAAAGTTTTCAAAAAATGGCCAGCTAAAAAAACAAATTTGGGTGGTAGGTTATGTCAACGCCACTTTAGACGATTATTTAAAAGACTGCGAAGAAGCTTTTAATAACGGAGCCGATGCGATCGTTTGGGAATCCGGCGATTACAAAAAATTAGATGAAGCTATCGGAGCTATCAAAGCTAAATACCCGAACAAAATTTTCGGTGTAAATTTCTTAGGCCCTGATGAAAAGCTTATGACTTACAAAGAAACTTTCGAATTAGCGAAAAAGCATAACTTACAAATCGCTTGGACAGATTTTTCAGCTGTTGATCTTATCAAAGAAGCTCCAGAAACAAGTCTTCATACCATCGACGCTTTAAAACCAGCTGACGTTTTTTACGTAAGCGGTATTCACATGAAATACTCAACATTAGTTGATGCCAATAAAACTATTGAACGCTCGGCTTTACAAGCTATGGGTTGGGTTGATGGTATCGTGATCACGGGTCCTAAAACAGGTGTTGCAACAGACCCTACACGCGCTAAAGACGCAAGATCAGTGATCGGCAATCACCCGATGGGAGCGGCTTCTGGCGTATCTGCAGAAAACGTAAATACGATTCTTCCTTACATCGACTTTGTGCTAGTTAACACAAGCATCGCTGATAAAAATCACCGTGTGATCGGAGCTAAAGTTAAAGAGCTTCGTAAAGCGATGGATCAAAAAGTTAAGACAGCTAAAAAGTAAAGCCCGACTCAAATTAAGCCGTCATACGACCGATAAAAGGAAAGTGAAAACTTTCCTTTTTGTTTTTTTAGTGACGATCAAATCCTTTGCTGAATACCGCGTATTCACATTAATGATCACCAATACTAAAACAGGAGAAAACAAACAGTTCGATTCGACTTTAGACCCGGATCAATACATTACTTTTTTTCCGCTCAAACAAGACGAGATTATTCAGTACACGCAAACGTGGCGTTGTAAAGGCCGCACAAGTGACTTTAAAGCTCATTGCGTTCAACCTGAAAAAAGAACGCCGGCTCAAGCGGCTACAACACCGCAATCACCTTCTGCTCCATAGACAAATCTAGACTTTCTGCCCGTCTTAATTTGAGACAAGCTTTGCTACAATTTTAGCTATGTCAGAAGTAAATCAAATTCGAAGAGCATCGCAAGAAAACATTCAAATGGTTCAACAGGAAAAAGCCGAAAAGAAACGTCAGCTGGCTGAACAACAGCGCGAAGACATCAGAGAACTTAAGGCTAAATACCAAGAGATGAGCAAAGAAATTGACCAAGATTCAGCGGCCGCGATCAATCATATCAAGTATGAAGCGAACGAAGCCAATGAGGAGCAAAAAGCTGAACGCCAAGAAGTTAAAGCCGCTCATACGACTTACAACCGCAAAGGCACAACAAACAGAAACAACCAAGATGTTGAGCAATCTTCAACTCGCACTAACCGCTCAATCGCTTTTGAAAAACCTGCTTCAGCTCCTGTCGTGCAAAATTACGAAACTAAAGACACTGACAACTTCTATAAAGTGCAAGACCGCGGAAGCCGCGTTTCTGAAAGTAATGAAGGTTATGTGATTGAAGCCTACGCTCCAGAGCATGAAAAAGATAACTTAAGAGTATCTGTGGCGAACAATCGCGCTGTAATCTCTGGTAAAAGAAAATTCCAGGATTCAGTTGAAGAAGGAAATAAAAAAATAAGCACTAACAACTTTCAAACTTTTCACGAAGAATTTAAATTTGAAAGACCAGTAGCCTCAGAAGGCATGACCCGTGAACGCGAAGGCGATTACGTTAAGTTCTTTATCCCGAAATTAGAATCAGTACGCTTTGACGAAGAAAGCTAAAAAAAAAGAGAGCCAAAAGCTCTCTTTTTTTATCTCAAATTTTAAAATCTAAAATTATTTTACTAAGTAACCTGATACTTCTTTTAAGATTAAAGAACGACGTTTGTTCATTTCATGAATTTGTTTAAATTGTTCATTGATTAAAGCTAATACGTTAACAGAACTTTGAGTTTGATCATTTAATTCATTGTAAACCGGCATGTTTAACTCAAAACCAAGAGTGTTTTCAGTTTGCGCGTTTGTGATTTCATTTGAGTTAGTTGTATTTACCGTTTTCATTTTTTTATTTCTCTCTTTTACTTCTTCTTAAAATTCTTACTTCAATTATTTATACTCACACTGAACAGAACTCTCATCGACTGCAGCCAATTTGACTCTGTCTGTGTAAGCCCCAAGTTCTTTAGCCATAACAGTGCCACCGTTTTCACGATGTTTTAGGCCCAAAAAGTGACCTAATTCATGTAAAACCAAAGCTTCGAAGTTATATCCCGCCGAAGACTTAGTACTTGCTGTTCTCACTAGTTGTTGAGGATTTTGATCGTAGTACGCGAAATCTGCAGAGTTGATACGAATATCAGCTTCTTGAATCTCATCTCCAGCCCAGTAGACTGACGTGCGACCTTGCTCAGACTTTCTATCAGACTCCCATTGCCCTAAAAAGTAAATACCATTTTTCTTATCTCGACCAGGCTGTGATGGTGATGAAGTATTTTCTTCAATTACTTCAAATACTTTGCGCCCTAGAGTTTGCTCCCAGCTTGCTGCAGCACGGTGAATCGCCGGCTTTAATTCAGCAGGAACACTTGAGCTTATATATAATTGAATCGGGCTCGAAGTTTTCCATGATATACGTTGGCCATATACGTTTTGTACAAAGCCGCAGTCTTCAGATTTTTTAGGCGCACACGAGGTCACCGCAGCACCTAATAAAACGAACATAATAAAGCGAATGATAAGTTTCATTTTCATGTCAAAACACATTGTTTCAACAATTTGACCAAGTTTACTGGCGTATATTTGATTTGGCCGTCTCACCTTGAGATCGCAACCGGCTTTTGACAAAAAACGATAACAGGGGGTGCTCTAAAAGGTGCATTTCAAAAAGGAATCTTTTTGCTCCCAGTTTTTTAAAATTTAGAACGACTTTCCGGTATCATAAAGTTCCAACATGGCACCAGCTTTCTAAGTGATTGAATACACTAAAAAATCTCATTATGAGAAAGTTGGCAAGGCAGTTGCTATATAGGAGAGTACAACAAGCCCGCTCCCATCCACAGTCGTGGAGCCCAAAGTGAGCGAACCCAACCCATCACAAATTATCCTTCGCTGGATTCGGAAAGAAAACTCCGAGCCACCAGCTCCGCGTTTTTCCATAAGTATTTTTAATACAACAGATTAACGCCGAGTATGATGGTCTTTCTTTGTGCAACTACCTAAACTAGAACTACATGAAAAGGAGTATTTCGTGAGAACACTATTATTAGTCTTAGTTGCAGCAGCGGCTTTATCATCTTGTAAAACAAACCCTAACAAAGTGAGCGATATCGACACTAAACTTGATCATAAAAATGAAATGAATCAAGAAAGCTCTATCGGCGTAAAAGACGGAAACGCTGTTTTTCAAAAGAAAGTTTCTTTAAATGAAGAACTTAGAAAAATTCAATACGAAGTTTATGAATTAGAAGACCGCGTGTACGGTAACCGCAAATTCGGATCTTTAGGTTTATATGGTGTACTTCGCGAATGCAAAGTTCAGTTAACTGATCCACGTTACGGCGGTGATGGTAAATTAATGTGGACTGAACCGTTAGAACGCATCACTGATAAAGAAGATGATTTTAAAATCGGTATTGATGAACAAAATAAACTTGTGGCTGTAACCGAAGAATTTTTAGTAGACCGCATTCAAAGATTTCGCGGTTATAAAACGCTTTTAAATTCACGCCAAGACGAATACGAACAAAAAGTAGCAATCTGCAAAGCTGAGCTTCGCGGTAAGCAAGCTTCTGTAAAACAATAATGTCTTAATTTGAGATATCCCCCGAATCATTCGAAAACTTGTATCTATTTATATAGAATAGAATCTTCGGGGGCACTTCTCAGTATATGCATAAACTACTATTTATTTTATCGTTATCACTGTTTTTTACTCACGCAGTTCAAGCCGATGTTATTCAGTTAAAGCCAGCTTTTAATTCTAAAACCACTGGCGAAATCACGATGACTGAAGATAAAAACGCAAAAATTCAATATCAATTTAATGTCGAGGATAAAGACCAGCCTTATGCGGTGTTAGTCTTTAAAGAAGGCGACTGCAAAAAATTTTCTAAGCCCGTGGCCGTTACCGTGAATGATTCAATCATTAAAGATAAAAAAAATTCTTTCAACTCTAAAGGAAATCAGTTCTTGGTTTTTCACCCGGCTTCAAAAGATTTAAAATTAACAGGCTCTGCAGCAGCTCCTGAAGGAAGCTACTTTGCTTTCGAACCACGTGGAAAGATCTACGTTCTGGCTGCGGTTAAAGATGAAAAAAGCGATACAGGCTTAGCCGTGGCCTGCGGTGTATTTCCGTAAGCACGGAGAAAAATGCGCTTCATCATAGCCATTTTATTTTTCAATATCTCTTTTGTTCAGGCTCAGGAAGCTGTCGTGACGCTTGATTCACTCCCCAACTCGCGTGTTTTTGGCAAGCTCATTGTCAGCACGGGAACACCACACTCTATACAATTCAATATTCATAATCTTGATTTGCAAAAAGAATACGGCCTTGTTCTTTACGAATCTGGCGATTGTTCAAATTATTCTTCGCAAGTAAAACCTGACATGCTCAACAAGGCCGAAAAAAGCATTTCACCCGCAACAGGCGCAGCTACGATATTTTTAGCCACAACAGGTATGACGTCTGCGGATTCACACATAACAACATTTAATGAAACACATACTTGGGAGAACACAAAAGTTTTTAACTTCTCTGTGAAAAAGAAAATCTTTGTTCTCTTTGAAATTAAAGATTTTAAAACAAGTGCCACCGGCCAAGCTTTAGCCTGCGGCATTCACCCTTAGTGCATTGAATTTTTATAAAGCAAATTTTTAAGCTCAGTCACTTCTTCTACAGTGATTAAGTACGGCTTACCACACATCTGACAAACCACTTCTTGCTCTTGATTTTTATCAATGATGTCTTGAAGTTCAGCCATGCCTAAAATTTCAAGAGCGCCTTTTACGCGGTCTTTATTACATGGACAGAAATATTTAGCTTCATATGGATGATCTAATTCAGTAAATGGAATACCCAGCATGAACGGTTCAACCAAATCAAAAGGTTTACCACCTTCCATCAAGATCTTAGAAACGCTTGGTTGCATGATACCCGCATTAGCTTCAATCGCCTGAACAATTTTTTCATCTACACCAGGCATAACTTCGATAATAACTCCGCCCGCTTTTTTACATTTACCGTATTCATCAAGATAAATACCTAAGGCCACAACCGAACGAATCTGATGTGATTGGTGTAAGTAATGCGCAAGATCTTCAGCGATTTCACCCGTAACCAAACTCACCGTTCCGTGAAATGGTTGTTTTTGAAAGGGCTGGTGACGAGCCACACTTAATGTTCCCGTACCTAAGGCTTCAGCTACAGACAGACCTTTAGAATAATCTTGAGGTTCATACTGAGGATGAGGCGTAAACGCGCGCACGTTTCCTTCAAAATCAGCTTCAGCGTAAATAGATTTGATCGAACCATTACCGCGAAATAATAGCCCCACCTGCTGCTTTTCTTTAAGCTGTGCGGCCATTAAAAGCGCACCGGTCATAGCTTTACCTACGCCCACAGTTGCAATCGGCATAGTGTTTTGAAGCATCTGCATCTCTTGCACAACTTGTGTTGCGTCAACAGCGGCCATGCGAACAGTAAAATCATTTGAGCAGTAACGGTGAATTTTTGACATAACGGTTTAACTTAGCAAAAACGTGACATGTTCTCAAGTTAATAGCAGGATTAACACATGATTTTCATTTTATTACGGCACGGCCATAAGTCGATGGATCCACCTGAAAACCCTAACTTAAGCGCTAAGGGCCATGAACAAGCTCATCAGCTTTTAAAAATGGTGCAAGATAAAGCTCTTCCAGTGCCCACTGTTTGTTTATATTCAGATAAAATCAGAACCAAAGAAACACTGAACGATTTAATCGAAAATTTTAAACCCAAACACGAAATCAAAAATGAATTAAACTTACGCGAGATGAATGAAACAGCTCAACAGTTTCGTGCCCGTGTTCAAAAATTAGTTAACCTTTACACTTACCAAGCTTCACAACCGGAAAATAAAAACCAAGTCGTTTACGCCTGCACTCACTATGACTGGGTCGAAGAAGCCATGACTGTGATTGACAGTGATAAAAATTTAACGTCTTACGAATTTGCGGGATGGTCACCAGCCCAGTACATTCAATTTCAAATTGGTGATGATGGTATCTGGATGTTCAAATCACGCGGAGCTGCCAATGGCTAACGAGAAAAATACGTTTCATTCAAATTTAATTCGTAACGTCTGGGCCGCAGGCCGCAACTACGCTGATCACGCCAAAGAAATGAAAGCCGAAGTTCCGGCAAATCCTGTGATCTTTTTAAAATCAGGCACAACAATTTCTTCAGGCAGCGTGATTCATTTACCTCAGTGGTCGAAAGAAATTCACCACGAATTAGAAATTGCATTCTGGCTTAATGAAAACTTAGAATTTTCACACTTTACATTAGCGCTTGATTTGACAGCACGCGATGCTCAATCTGATGCTAAAAAAAATGGCCTTCCTTGGACATTAGCTAAATCATTTATTGATTCTTGTCCTCTAGGCCCATGGCTAGAATTAAACTCTGTGCCTAATCTTGAATCACTGCAGCTCGAGCTAAAAATTAATAACGAAACTAAACAATTAGGTAATGCCTCTGACATGATCTTTAGCCCAGAAACGCTTTTAAAATATGTTAAAATGCATTTCCCCGTAGCGCCGCACGATGTCCTTTTAACGGGCACCCCATCCGGTGTCGGACAATTAAAATCTGGTGATAAATTAGAGGCCATTTTGAGAGACAAAACACGCTCTAATAACCAGCCGCTTTTAGTTTGCCAATGGGACGTGAACTAAGTAAAAACTTAGGCATGCAAGACAATCAGTTAAAAATCCAAACTAAGGGCGAAGAGATTCTACGTCGTATGGAATCTCAATCTAAAGGTTCACTATTTTCAAAAGACTTCTGGTACGGTTCAGTGATGGACTGGTCGATGAAGAATGAAAAATTCAAAACGAACATGTTTCGTTTCGTGGACGTGTTACCTTCACTTACAACTTCTGATGGCGTTGCCACTCACTTAAAAGAATATTTCTCTGAAGGCGGCAAAGCAGAACTTCCTTCTGTTTTCAACGTGGGCTTAGGCTTAGGTTCTTTAGCTCCGGGATTAATGGCCGGCGCGATTAAGAAAAATGTAACTTCAATGGCTAAGATGTTCATCACAGGTGAAACTCCCGATGAAGCTTTAACTGTTTTGAAAAAAGCCCGTAAAAATAATTTAACATTCACAGTTGATATTTTAGGTGAAGCCACTCTTTCTGAAAAAGAAGCTTTAGAATATCAAAAACGTTACATCGAATTAATCGAATGGTTAGCTAAAGATGCTGCTAAATGGGAAGAGATTCCTCTTTTAGACCGCGATGCTGATGGTGCTATTCCTAAAATCAATGTGTCAGTAAAAATGACAGCGGTTTATTCTCAGATTAACGACAAAGCCTGGGATGAATCTAAAACAATGTTGAAAGATCGTCTTCGCCCTATCTTTAAAAAAGGTATGGATCTTGGCGTATTCGTAAACCTTGATATGGAACACTACGGAGTAAAACATTTAACTGTAGAAGTTTTCAAAGAACTAATTTCTGAGCCTGAATTTGCAAGCTACCGTTTTTTTGGTTGCGTAGTTCAAGCTTACTTACGTGATTCTTACGCAGATGTAAAAGATTTAACAGAGTTTGCAAGAAAGCGCGGAACACCATTCACTATCCGTTTAGTAAAAGGTGCTTACTGGGATTCTGAAACTATCGAAGCCAAACAAAAAAACTGGTCAATTCCGGTTTACTTAAATAAAGCTGAATCTGATGCGAACTATGAAATGTGCGCAAGCTACCTTCTTGAAAACTACAAATTCATTCGTGTAGCACTTGCTTCTCACAACGTTCGTACAATTTCTGCGGCCTTAGTTAAAGCTGAACAACTTGGCTTACCTAAAAACGCTTATGAAATTCAAATGCTTTACGGAATGGCTGAACCAATCAAAAAAGCTTTATCAGACATGGGTTACCGTGTTCGTGAATACGCTCCGGTGGGCGAATTAATTCCGGGTATGGCGTACCTTGTTCGTCGTTTATTAGAAAACACTTCGAATGAATCATGGTTACGTGGAAAATTTGCTGAAGGCAAAACAACGGCTGAGTTATTAAAAGATCCGGCAGTTGGTTTAACTCCAACAAATCCAACTCCAGAAACTAAACCAACTGATTTCTACAATGAGCCTTACTTAGATTTCGCTGTTGAAGAAGTTCGTACTGAAACGCAAAAAGCAATTGCTGCTTTAAAATCTCAATTGCCAGTTAAGATTGAACCAATCATCGGTGGTAAAAAAGTTTCGACTGGTGAATCGTTCAAACGTGTGAACCCTTCTAACAACTCACAAGTTGTAGCTGACGTCACTATGGCTTCAGTTGAAACAGCAGAACAAGCGATGCAAAAAGCACAAGAAGGTTTCAAAACTTGGAAGAACGTAGATAGCTTCCGCCGCGCTAAATACTTAGACGACGTCGCTGATTTAATGGTGAAAAATAAATACAAACTTATGGCTCACCAAATCGTTGAAGTAGGTAAACCTTGGGCCGAAGCTGATGCTGACGTGGCTGAGGCGATCGACTTCTTACGTTACTACGCCCGTCACCAACGTGAACTAGCGCGTCCTTTACGTGTTGGTCACGCTCCAGGTGAAGTCAGCCAATACATCTACAAACCTCGTGGTGTTGTAGCTGTTATTTCTCCATGGAACTTTCCTTTAGCGATTTTAGCAGGACAAGTGGCTGCAGCTTTAGTTACTGGTAATACAGTTGTTATGAAACCTGCTGAACAGTCTTCACTAGTTGCTCAAGGTCTTTATGATTTATTTAAACAAGCTGGTTTACCAGATGGCGCTTTACAATTCTTACCAGGTTACGGTGAGATCGTGGGCGATTACATCGTGAAACACGCTTATACGACAACTATCGCTTTCACGGGATCTAAAGCAGTCGGTTTATTAATCGCTAAAAACGCAGCCGTTGTTCAACCAGGGCAACAGCACGTAAAACGTTGCATTATCGAAATGGGTGGCAAAAATGCTGTCATCATCGATAGCGATGCCGATTTAGATGAAGCGGTAGATGGCGTATTATACTCAGCGTTTGGTTTTGCAGGTCAAAAATGTTCTGCAGCATCTCGCGTGATCGTATTAGACGAAGTTTACGATAAATTCACTCAACGTTTAGTTGAAGGTGCTAAATCTATCGAGATCTCTTCTGCTGAAAATCCAAAAGGATACTTCGGCCCAGTTGTTGATGAAGAAGCTTACACGCGTTTAAATAATTCAATCGCACAAGCTTCAGCAAAATATAAAGTCTTATTCAAAGGTGAAACCCCGCAAGGTGGCTTCTTCGTTCCGATCACAATCTTTGGCGATGTGAAAGGTTCTGATGATGTAGCTCAAAATGAATTCTTCGGCCCGATCGTGGCGATGATTCGCGCGAAAGATTTAACTCACGCGCTTGAGATTGCAAATTCAACTGAGTACGCATTAACTGGCGGTATCTTTTCAAGAAGCCCTGCAAACATTGAACGTGTTAAGCATGATCTTGAGGTGGGTAACATGTATATCAACCGTGGTATCACAGGCGCTATGGTTGATCGTCACCCGTTCGGTGGATACAAAATGTCAGGTATCGGTTCAAAAACCGGCGGCCCTGATTATTTAAAACAATTCACTGAACCAATCGTTGTGACAGAAAACACAATGAGACGCGGCTTCGCTCCAGAAGAAAATCAATAACTACCACTTACAAGCTTACAAATAAAAAAGGGACGGTAACGTCCCTTTTTTATTTTCTATCTACCCGACTTTGTCGCGTAAATTTGAATAATCTTCTGGGGACAAGGCGTGTCCCCATTCTTTTAAGATGTGTTTTTTTACTCGTTGGTCGTACAGATAATACAAACCTAATGTAAAACCAGTGATCGTACCGCCAATGTGTGCTGAGTGTGCCACCGAAGCCTGAATACCGGTGTTATAATAAAGCACTGTAGTAAAATCAGAAATTAAATAAACCGGAAACAATAGAAACGCTGGCAAATAGATAACACCGTAATAGCCGTTTAACGGAGATAAAAAATAACTCCACTCAATGTTCTTAGTATTAGCCACGACCGCAAGAAACGCCATTAAACCGCAAATAGCACCACTGGCACCAAGCACCGCAATCTCGTTAAATTGGTTCATAAACAAGTAGGCTACGCCACCACCTAAGCCACTTAAGACATAAACAGAATAAACCCAAGTGTGCGGAATATGTTTTTGTAAGACCGTTAAAACTAAATATAAAAAGAATAAATTCATCGCTAAATGAAAAAATCCTGTATGTAAAAACTGATAAGTTAACCAGGCCCATAAAGATGTTGGCGAAGGTGATAACCCAAAAGTGTATTGCGGTGATTTTAAGTACTCTGAACGAAGCTCAGATAAAAACAACTTCGTATCTTCGATTTTAACCTGATCACCTTTAAACGGAAAATTTTGAGCCCTCACCCAAAAACGAGAATCACGAATCATCGCCTGAACATTGCTGGGGTCAAAAGTTTCTAATTCGACCGGATCTAATGTTTGACGATACATTTCAGAAAGTTTTGTGATTTTTTCTTGGTAAACTTCAGGGCGATAATTTCTACCTGGATCAGAAAAACCAACCAAGGTAAATAAATAAACGAAGACATTGACCGCAATCATCACCCACACCGGAGTAAGACTTGGCTGAATCTTATGATGATATATATCGCCGGGAAAAATCATAAATCCTCGATCAGCGTTTTAATTTCATCACTGCCTAATAACGGTTCTTTTTTAATAACTGGTTCAAAATTTGCCGGACGGCGCGCTTTTGGATCACGGAGCTGCGCTCTTGAAGCCAGTGCTTCTTGCTCTTTTGATAAATCATTTAAATTTTCTAAAAGAAGGTATTTTTTAACACTTTTAAACTCTGAATATTCTTTTAAATCATTAAACGCCTGAATGCGTTTTTTCGTATTGCCTTTAGAGGCAAATTCATAAAGAAGCACTTTACCTAAAATCGTGCTGGCCATTTCTGGATTTTTACGAATTTCAGAAAAGTTATTCTTAACAAACATCGTGGCCCAGTAACAGCCTTCTGATTTAGAATCTTCAATGCAAGCTTGATCTAAGTATTTATCTTCAAAACTATCGTTAGAGCTTGTGACAAATTTAGCAAAATACGCTAGCGCCCGGTCATCCGTGAAATTGCGCCATAAAACAAAATCAGCTTCTTGATCTAAACAGCTATCTGAAACCGTACCTACTAAGTTCATCGCAATTGCATAACGTAAGCGGTCTGTTGAATCTAAATGAACAAATTCAGTACAAGATTTTTTCTTACTTTTCATTTTGGCGTAACTATCAGGAGACGTTAGAACGAATTGATAATTCTTCCAAAACATTACAAGACCTAAGAAAATTAAAAATGAACTGATCGTAGCCAGTGAAGCCGACCAGAATTTACGATCAACTTCGATGGCTTTATAAAAATAAGAATGGCGATCCATAGGCCATTTTGAATACACCTGTGTTTCAGTCATTTTTTCGTAAAAGCACTGCCCGTTTTCATCAGCTAAAGCTTTTAAAAATGGAATACCTAAGAACGCAAAACTTAAAACAAAACCTAACTGGCGAGCCCACGCTTGTAAAAAAATCGGATACTGCGTGTTTTTAAACTCAACATGAAGTTTTAAAAAGAACTGCCCCGGTGTTGCGCCCATAAACGACATAAAAAGCGCCTGAAAGAACGTTGATAAAATCACATACCCCACAACCAGGTAGCCAAACACCGATTGAGCTTCTGTAGACTTAGGAAAAGAACGGTAGATATCTACACCACTGTGAAAAAATACGAGAATTAAAAAACTGATCACCGGTGCAAAGATAAAATAATCGATCACAAACGATAGAATGCGAATCGGCACAAGCGGTTTATGTTTTTGCTCGGAAATTTCGAATGAATTTAAATCTGGAAATACCATGATTTCTCATCGGTATTTACGAGTGAAAAACAGAGTCTAATTCAATATTATTTAGCGCGCCTTATTGCACGACAATCTCAGTTACACGACCTTGGTCGTTGCGGTTAAACAAGAAAGCGCCCGCGTCGTGTCCTGAAGAATCCATAAGCTCAACGATGTCTTGCTTAGGATCAACTTTTTTAACTTCGAATTTTGAAAAGTTCTTAATTTTAGAACCGTAGTCTTTCATAAACTGATTTACATCAATGGCAAAACCCTGATGCTGCTCCTGTAAAGTGATGCGATCGATCTGACCTTGTTTTACAGAAACATTGTATTGGCCGCGTAAGAATTCATAAACAAAAACATCCTGCCATGAAACTTGTGAACCTAACTGTGTTTTTACTTTTCCCGCAGATAAATCACGAGCTAAATTTTGTTCCCATTTGATTTGTTCAGCAGAATTTCTTTCACCAAAACTTGCGACCTCACGGTCTTTATCTTCGATGTTTTTTACAAAGAAGTAATGAGTTGCAAAAGCAATCGCGATAACACCGACAAGGGCTACAAAAATTTTGTTTTTATTCATTAGTTTCTCCGCTTAAGTTACTTAATTATTCTCTCACACAAACGGCAAAAAAACGATACGGCCAGACCTAAGGTCCAGCCGTACGTTTTAAATTGAATCAATTTATTTTACAAATATCGGTCGCGAGTTGCAGAGGCGATTAAGCCGCTACAAGTTTACGACGTCGAGCTTGGGAGGGGTCGATGTGATATTGTTTTACTTTACGATAAAGAGTCGCACGGCCGATACCTAATGCTTTCGCCGCTTCTGTTAAATTACCTTTGTATTGGTAAATAGCAGCTTCGATAGCACGAGCTTCCATGTCTTCCATCTTCTGAACTTTTTCCGTTTGTCCAGCTGATGCTGTAGGGAAAGAAACTACGTTTCCGCCACCTTCATTGTTAACTGGTGTTAAACCTGCAGTAAGAGCCGGAACACCGTTAGTTAATTGTGTTCTGAAGAATGGATTTTCCATTCCTTCTCTCCATTGCGGTCCCGAATAATTGAAAAAGCTAACATCTTGACCTTCGCAAGATTTCTTCACCTTCTCAACGACTTCAGGATTCTCTGATACAATGTATACAAATGATCGAGCCATTAGGCCTCCTCTTTAATCGTCGGCGATTACGCCATTTAAAAAAAATCTAAAGTGTCTGCTTCCCGAGAGAGTTTTTGTTCTCGTCTTGAATCAAACGACTCACA
Organism: uncultured Pseudobdellovibrio sp.; assembly: GCA_966250225.1. Taxonomy (GTDB): domain Bacteria; phylum Bdellovibrionota; class Bdellovibrionia; order Bdellovibrionales; family Bdellovibrionaceae; genus Pseudobdellovibrio. The sequence goes on from CBINGM010000002.1 coordinate 105,691, forward strand.
ATGAATGTATCGGAATGAAATAAAAAACCTTTAGGGGCCAGTTGAAAAAAGATGGCTGAATTCTTGCGTAAACGATTATAAGCGGTTTTAAGCGCCTCAAAACAAAATTTTCTGGTCTAAAGACAGAGGCTAAAACGAGGCTGCAAAACTGTCCCAATCTGACTTACGAGAGCAAATTGAAAACACTTCGAGTGAAGCCAAAGAAGTAGAGCGAACAAATAAAAAAACGGATCATGTTTTTCATGATCCGTTTCATTTTAAACAAACTATATTTAATCAGTGATCGACTAGCGACGACCCGATTTAATTTTTAACTGTAACTTAGAAATTAAGTGAACAGCCATTTTCTCTTGTACGCGGCACATTTTTAATTCGTCACGTTTGTATGAACGTTGTGACGGAGTTAATGTTCCTGTCTCAAGTTCCATTTCGTAATCCATTTTAGATGCGCGGATACCTTCAAGCTCTTTCGTTTGTTGTTTGAAAAGCTTTTGTACGCCAGATAGTGGAGCTACTTCGATCCACTCTTCTTTTTGACGATACCAAGATACCATACGTAAAAAACGCGCTTTATTTTTAGCTAAAGTGAATTTTGGAAATTCATTTTCAGGTAAATCTAAAATGTTTTCTACTGCATCAAAGTTAAAATCTTCATCTTCTTCAGATAATAAGTTAACTGCATTTGAGTTATCTAAAGAGATATCATCATCACCACCGCCGAAACGATCGTGAACTTTGTCTTGTTCCATATCCATGTCATCGCTGTCATGGTCTTCGTCTTTTGCAACTTTTGAAGCTGTTACTTCTTTGATTTCTTTTTCTAGAGCACCATCTAAAACATTAAGTGCTGCCGGAGTTGATTCCGCATTTGACATATAGTTCTTCCCCCAAGTCATTCGTACTGATTCTGAAACGCCTACCTTTATACCCTAATTCAAGCGATGTCGCAATATGTCAAATTACTGTAAAAGGATTATCAAGTTAATTTTATAGGGCTTTCACTCTAATTTTTGTTTTTTTCATTCACCGAGAGTGACAGATCAAGGTTCTAAGGCATAGGTTCTTACCCAACTTAAGCAAGTTTTCCAGGGGGGATACATGGTAAAACTTACATCTTTAATTCTGTCTTTATGTGTGGTGTTTTCACCACTGTTATCAAACGCCGGCGAATCTAAATTAGAAGCTGCTACGTTTGAAATGCCTACAGCCGAAGCCAATGTTAACAAAGTATTAACAACAGATAAGCTTACAGCCAGCACCAAACGTGTTGTGGTCTTCGTTCCGGGCTTTTTCAATTCATTTGCTCCAGAGTACTTCTCAAGCGACATCGTTTCAGCAATGCAAGCTAAGGGCTTTACTGTGGTTATTGCGCAAAAGCTTAATCCGGTTGGAACAATCGAAGAAAATGGCGAGCGCGTTCTTTATTTATTCCAAAACATTCGTAAACTAGCTCCGAACGCTCAATTAAATGTCGTTGGCCATAGCGCCGGCGGTTTATACGCTTTATACGCGATTAACAAAGGCGCTCGTGATGTGAAAGCCTTAGTAACTGTTAGTACTCCGTTTAATGGCGTTGAGTTTGTCGAAAACTGGCGTGAAAATTCTTGGGTATTTAAAACATTAATGGACTGGGCCCACTTAGATGGTCTTCGTCAATTAACAACACCCTTCACACAACAATTCATTAAATCAGTACGCGTGCCTTCAGCGTTAAAAATTATTGCTTACGGTGGTTACCAACCCGTTAACTGGGATATTACAAATGCCGCGAACATGTCAGCGGTATTAAGTGTAACGGATAAGTTTATCACAGGCCCATCAGACGGCGTTGTAAGCTATGAATCAGCTGTTCATACAACAGAAATTCCAACGACAGAAAAAACTTTAAATAAAGTTCGTGCCGACAGATCTGTTGTTTTAGGTTTAGAGCACTGGGAACAAGTTTTAGACTACCGTCACTTCTACTTATTAGGTGTACGTAACCCTAAGCTTATCCGTGACCGCCAAATTCAGTTCTATTCGAATGTTGGCAACATGCTTTTACTTTTATAATTTCAACTACAAGACCGATCTAATTTTGGGAGTGACAAACTCCCTAAAATTTTTAATCACCACTGCGTTTTCTTTATGTTCGGGCATAGCCCAGTAAATCGGAACCGGTGGTGTCTTAAATGATTCTAATGCCGCTGCTAATTTTCCCGCTAAGATTTCTGACTTCACAAAAAAATCTGGAATAACTCCAAAGCCTTGCGAAGCCATTACGATATTTTTTAATGATTCTAAATTGTTGATCGCAATACGTGGGTCGTTAACAACATTAAAGCTGTCTTTACCGTTACTGAATTTGATCGTGCGGCCCAGACGGCTAAAATGCATGTACGTTAATTTCTTTAGATCATCGGGCGTTTGGGGATACCCGCGGCGTTGCCAATAGTCGTGAGTTGCCACAATTGAAAACCCCGACTCCCCGATTTTTTTCATCTTAAGCCGGCTGTCTTTCGGTGTTCCGATACGCAATGCTAAATCAATCCCTTCCCGCACGAGGTTAATCACCTCGTCAGAGTAATCGACTTCGATTTCAACGCCCGGATAAGCTTGCGTGAATTCGATAATAAAAGGATTTAAAACGGCGACTCCTAAATCTAAAGGTGCTGTGACACGAATCTTGCCTTGAGCACCCTTTTTGCTTTCTAAGAGTTGATTGACCTTAACTTCAAAGTCACTGAGGAGGTGTCGGCAGTCGTGGTAGAATTTCTCACCCTGGTGAGTCATGCTGAATTGACGAGTCGTTCTAAGAATTAATTGAATGCCTAAGTCTTTTTCTAACTGGCTGACCGAGCGAGAAACTGTGGACTTTGGCAGACGGAGCATACGTGCCGCCCCGCTAAAGCTCTTATACTCGATCACTTTGACATAAATTTTAGCAAGGTTCAGATCTAAGCCCAATTGTTCAGTCATAATTGTTCCACCATTGGAACAATTATTTCCAATTATTGGGTCTTTTGCAACACTGAATTTCGGGCGATACTAGTCTTAATTTGAATAACAAACATTGGTAACTAACTAATGAAGGGCGTCTGAAACGCCAAGGAGAAACAATGAAAAACACACTATTAATCGCATTAGCTATCACGGCTTTCGGCTTTACAGCCCACGCAGCCGATAAAAAAGATTCTAAAGCTGCCGCAGCATCAACTAGCCAGGCCGGTAAATACGCTATCGACCCTGCCCACTCTAAAGTAGGTTTTGAAATCCCTCACTTAGTGATTTCATCAGTTGAAGGTCGCTTCACAAAGTTTGAAGGTGAAATCGATTTCGCTGAAAAATTCACAGATTCAAAAGTGACAGCTAAGATCGACACGGCATCAATTGATACGTCAAACGATGACCGCAACAAACACTTAAAGAGCGCAGATTTTTTTGATGTCGCTAAATACCCGACAATTACTTTCAAAAGTAAAAAAATCACTGGTACTCCAGAAAAATTCACAGTGGTGGGCGATTTAACAATCAAAGACAAAACAAAAGAAGTTTCTTTAGACGGTAAATTCTTAGGTTTAGTTAAAGATGCTTACGGTAACGATAAAGCCGCTTTCACAGCGACAACAAAAATTAACCGCCAAGATTACAACTTAAAATGGGGTAAAATGGTTGAAGCTGGTCCCGTTGTTGGCGACGAAGTAACAATCACCCTAAAAGTACAAGGCGCAAAAGCTAAGTAATTCGCCTTACCCATCTGCCGAAAGGAGGTAGCTATGAGACAACCCGTACTTTTTATTGGCCACGGTTCACCTATGAATGCGTTAGCTGATAATGAATATTCGCGAACATTAAATGCTTTAGGAGAACAATTATTAAAAAATCGCCCGACAGCAATTTTGATGGTTTCAGCGCACTGGGAAACAGATCATGGCACTTACTTTACGGCAGATACAAATCCAAAACAGATCTATGATATGTATGGATTTCCTGAAGAGCTGTATGAATTAAAATACCGCCCGGTGGGTTACCCGCAAATGTTTGATAAAAAATCTGAACTTGGAATTAAGCCTTCAGAAAACAACTGGGGTTTAGACCATGGAACTTGGTCTACTTTAGTTCACCTTTTTCCGAAGGCTGATGTTCCGGTTGTGCAGTTAAGTTTAGACCGCAGCAAATCTTTTGTTGAACATTACCGTTTAGCCGAAAAACTTTCTGATCTGCGTGATCAAAACATTTTGATCTTAGGTTCAGGAAATATCGTGCACAACTTACGTAACTTTGACTGGAAAGAAAAAGCTCCAGTTATGCCGTGGGCTGCTGACTTTGATGCTTGGGTGCATAGCCAAGTTAAAGTTCGCGATGATAAAAATTTAATTGAACACTGGCGCGAGCATCCGAATGCGAAAATGGCCGTGCCTACACCAGAACACTTTTTACCCCTTGTGTACTGTTTAGGCGCGAGCTACGAAACACGCACAAAAGAACCAGAAGTTTTCTTTAACGAAATACAAAATGGTTCGATCTCTATGCGCTCGTATAAGTTCGATTAATTTTTAAAACTCTACAGGTCTTAAACGAAAAAGAGCTAGCAATTTGCTAGCTCTTTTTTATTTGTCGCCACCGAAGCCCGATCTTTACCGACTTCAAATAGCGTTAACTAACACGCACTGACGATGGTAAACATCCGGCTCTTACTACAGTGAATTTAATTTTTTTAATAATTCAGAGTCGATTTTAGAAACTAAGTCCATGGCTTTCATATTATGCTGAACTTGCTCTAACTTCGAAGCGCCAGTGATCACTGTGCTTACGTTTTTATTTTTTAAACACCACGCTAAGGCCAACTGAGCCGGATCAAAAGAATATTCTTTTGCGATATTTACAAACTTTTGAACTTTATTTGTTTTTTCAGAAGAAAGCGCTTCTTCACGTAACCAACCTAAAGATTCTAAAGCTAAACGTGAACCCTCGGGAACTTTTCCGCCTAAGTATTTACCGGTTAATAAACCCGAAGCTAAAGGTGACCATGTTGTTAAACCCATACCGTATTTTTCAAAAATCGGTGCGTATTCTTTTTCTACGCGGTCACGCCATAATAAATTGTACTGAGGTTGTTCAACCACTGGTTTACGCAGGCGATATTTTTCAGCGATTTGGTAAGCTTGATCGATTTCACCGGCACTCCACTCAGAAGTTCCCCAGTATAAAGCGTAACCACGATCAATCATATCATGCATAGCCCACACTGTTTCTTCAATCGGTGTGTTGGGATCTGGGCGATGACAGTACACAAGATCTACGTAATCCATTTGTAAACGTTTTAGCGAATTCGTAATACCGTTCATTAAATATTTACGGTTTAAGGTGTTACGTTCATTGGGGCCATCGGTGATACCCCAGTAAAATTTTGTTGAAACAATATATTTTAAACGGGGCCAGTCTAATTTTTTTAGAACTTCACCCATGATTTCTTCTGATTTACCGCCAGCATAAACTTCAGCGTTATCGAAAAAATTAACTCCGTGATCATAAGCTGCTGCCATGCAATTTGCCGCAAGCTTTGTATCCACCTGATTTGAAAATGTAACCCAAGAACCAAAAGAAAGCGCAGAAACTTTAAGACCTGCCTGACCTAGACGACGATATTCCATACATAACCTCTTTCGAAAAAAATGTACTCCCGTTCTTAGTCAAATTCATCTCCTATTTTTGGAATATGATTAAATGAGATTTTAACTTTGGCCTGATCCGTCACATCAAGAAACTCTGCAGGAATTAAAGTATTCGCTCCATATTTTTTATTGATAATATCCATAACATGACCCAATTTTTGTGTTTTCGGGTCAGCAAATAAACTTAATTGTTCTTCGTTCGTATTACTTAAACCTGACACACCCACACCAACTTTCACCGGACGTTCGGGCGAGCCTTTTTCAGTCAGCTTTTTAACCTGTTGCAAAATAAAAAATGTGTCGTCTGTTTCTGCAAAAGAAATCGTTTTATCTAAACTATCAAGACCATATTGATCTTTCATGTAAACGTGAAGCGATTTACATTTTTGTTTTCCTTCACGAAGACGTGCACTCAGTTTTGTGGCAAGCTTTAATAAAATTTCTACGCCCCCTTGCGGGTTACGCAACTGCGGCGGAAGCACATGTTCGTGCGACATTCCTTTCGTGACGTTTTCAGCGCGCGGCACGTCTCGACCCGCCAGCTCTTCACCTAAACGCAAACCGACTACACCGCCCCACACCGCTTTTAACTGATGGGGATTTAACGCACGCAACTGACCCACGGTTTGAAAACCTTTAGCATTTAAATTTCGTTTCATATTCGGGCCAATGCCAGAAATAATTTCGATCGGCAGATGATCAAAAGTTTCACCGATTTTATGCGTTGGCACTGAAACTAAACCGTTCGGCTTAACTAAATCAGACGCCATCTTCGCTATCATGATGTTGGGTCCAAGGCCGATGGAGGTTGTTAAACATTCGCCTACCGTTGTTTCTATATGATGTTTAATTTTACGCGCAATTTCGATAGCTGTTGATTCAACCATTTCTCGACCGATAAGTTCACAGACCATCTCATCAATAGATAATACTTTTTCGACCGGACAAATTTCATCAACGGCTTTAACAATTTTATGGTGATATTCGGTGTAGCGTTTATGATGACCTTCAACAAAGATGATCCCTGGACAAAGCCTTTTCGCTTCGCCAACTTTTGTGAGCGTTTTCACGCCTTTTCGTTTGGCCTCAATGCTTGAAGCAATAATGGTCGCGCTATCAGTGACCATCGGAACCACCGCTATTGGCTTACCACGAAGCTTAGGGTTATCCTGCTGCTCACACGAAGCAAAAAACGAGTTTAGATCCACCAGTAAATATTTAAGAAGACTCTGTGTTGGGCTCATCTCACTCTATACTTACATATAATTTACACATGTCAATACAGATTCTTTTGATCTGGTCCGGCAATCGCAATCTTAATCTTCTGTCGAGTATTTACTTTATAAGAAGGGATATATCTATGAAACACAGGACAAGTCTGTTCAAGGCTTTGACAGCTGCACTACTTTTAACCGCTAACATCGCGTTTGCCCAAACTGACGCCACAAAAGAAGAAGTTAAAAAAAGCGACGGCCTGTGGGGTGAGTTTTTAGATTCAATCCGAAATTCAAAGTTAAGCCAAAAAATCAGTTTACCATCTATTGAATTATATCGTGGTATTGAAATCGGCGGAAAATACAATTTCATTTCTGATACATCAGTGGCCCAGAACTATTCAGGTATTGATGTTTGGGAAATTAAAGCTGGCGTTGATTCACGCATCTTTGGATATGACCTTCCAGTAAACGTAAGCGCCAACGCTTCTAAAAAAATCACTTATATCCAACAGTTTTCAAACCGTAAAGATTCATTATTACGTGTACCTTATGACCCAATTACAAAAATCCCCCGTTCGGCGGCTGATTTCTTTCGCCGTGATAAAGATAATAAATTAGTTTTTAAAACTGGTGATTTTATCGGTTACCGTATCCCGTTAGCTTTTGAAACTAGCGTGGGTACAGCTAAAACTTTAGCCGGAGATTTATTACCGATTAACATCGGCTACCGTTATTTCATCAGCGGTGAATTTGATATTCAGATCTTTCGTATGACTGAAAATCAAATCCGTTTAAAAATTATCGCCGTTAACGATAAAAACCGCGGTTGGTTCGGTGGCGTGAAAATTTACGCCCAAGACCCAGTGACTTCGTTAATTATCGAAAGAATATTAGATGACCGTGTTTTTTCAGGCTCTACAACAGACCGTAAGACAGATCTATATATTGGCGATTACGTTTTAAATCTTGAATCGACTGAAGCGCGTGCTTTATATGATTCTATCGTTGCGCAAAAGATGAAAATCTTAAATACGGATTTATTACGCCAATACGTAACAGCGACTCAATTTTTAAAAGACCGCAGACAGTTTAATGAAAACTTATTTGCTGATCTTTCACAGTTTAACGCTATCGCTGCTGAAGATAAAAACTTACCGGCAGAAAAACGCCGCGTAATCAAAATCATCAACGCTGAAAATCACACTGACGCTGATGAAAGCTCAAGTACATTTAACTTAGTCCGTTTAGTAAAATATAAACGCGATAAAAATTCATCTGATGCCGAAATCGCAGTTGTTGGCGATGGTATCAACGATAAAGAACATTTTTTCTTGCACTCTATTGGTAAAAATTCAAAATTCAGCTTATTTGACAACTGGAAAAAAGAAAAACGTTCTCAGTTAAACTTATTATTTAAAGCTGACGAGAAAGGCAACAAAACTGAAGTTGTTGCTGTTCACTTTGCTAAATCGCGCGAGCACTATGGTCTTCGCCAAAGCAAATACTTAGAATTCTATGAAACAACCGGCAAATACATGCCTCAAGAAATCAAAAATAAAGTTGCGTTTCCGCATGTAGGTGGCCAGATTCGTGATAAGTACCACAATGCTTATTTGAATTACGAACTTTATGTAACAACTAAAATTTTTGAATTAAACCAAAACTTACCACGCGAAGTGATTGATCAACGTGTTTCTAAATTATTAAGCACGATCAGCTCATTAAACGGTAAAGTTGACGAAGACGAAAAGAACGAGATCGTTAAAAAATTAACCGATATTTTCTCAAATCTTGTTGATTTAAATAACAAATTCAGACTTTTTGACGAGTTAACAATCAAAAACGAGATCTTCTCTGAATTCGGTTTACCGATCATGATTAATGTGATCAACCCTGAAACTGTTTCTCAGTGTGTATTAGTTCAGCTAGCTTACTCAGGCCATGAAATGGGTTCAGGTGTATTAAAATACCCTTCTGAAGAAGCTTTTAACCGCGTGAACTTATTTAAAAATATTATCGAGCAAAACAACTACATCTTAGATCGTTCGTACAACTTAAGAAATTTCATTAAAGAAGATGGTAAGCCATACACTTTACCTGAACTTATGTTAAAGAACGAAGCTCTTACCAAAAAACACTAGTATTTTTCTGTCATCTTTTTATGTCTTTGCCTTGGGGCAATTTGGGCGAATAAACGCCCAATTCACCCCGAGGGACATTTTGGTAGTGCCTCTCAAAGGCCCTACTGTCTGGCACCGACTCTGCAATCTCCCCCACATCTAACCGCATTGTTCTCAAAGAGGGGGAATCTATGATTAAGAACGATCTTTTGGCTTTTTCTCAAACACGTTGGGGCTTCGTCTATCAACGCACACAACAACTACTTTCTCGCTATGCTAAGCACCGTCGTGTGTTTTTTATCGAAGAGCCGATCTTTGCAGACACTACTCAAATCAGCTATCGCAAAGTTTTTGCTGAAAGCAGTATTGAAGTGATTAAGCCTATTCTTCCGCAAGAATTAAGTGAAAATGAACAACACGAAGCTTTAAAGCGTGTAGTTGACGATTTAATTGAAGATGAATTTATCATTAACTTTTCTGTCTGGTATGACACGACTAAAGCTATTGATTACACTCGCCACCTTTCTCCGATCAGTACGATTTATGACTGTATCAGCGAATCCAGCCCAGAAAATCCGTCTGAATTATCAGTTCAAGAAATTGAACTTTTAGAAAAAGCTGATTTAGTTTTTGCGGCGAATGAAAAACTGTATTCTCACCGTAAAAGCAGCCACCATAATATTCACAATTTTCCAAACAGCGTTGATCTAAGTCACTTTCGCCAGGCGCGCCAGGTAAGCGAACCTTTAGATCAAAAAAAGATCTCGGGCCCTAAACTTGGGTTCTGTGGTGATATCACTGAACATTTAAATTTTGATTTATTAACAGATATGGCCGACTTTCGCCCGAGCTGGAATTTTATTCTAGTGGGTCCAATGGTTGGCAATTGTTATAACGATCTTCCACGCCGCCCGAACATTTATTTCTTTGGTAAAAAAGATTACAAATATTTACCTAATTATTTTGCGGGCTGGGATGTAACTATTGCGCCTTACAAAGAAGGAAGAAACGGTCACACCACTTCACAAATGTATGAATACTTAGCCACTGGCCGCCCTGTGGTCGCTACACCTCACGAAACTTTAAAAGAAAAGTACGAACCCTTAGGCCTTGTTAAAACCGCAGCTACAGCCACCTGTTTTTTAGCAGCCTGCGAAGAAGCCATGAAAACTAAACAAAGTCCTGAATGGATGAAAAAAGTAGATGAATACTTAGATAGCAAATCCTGGGATCAAACTTTTGAAGACATGAAAGACTTAGAGATAAAAACTCTAATGAGTTCACTACCTTACAAAAGAAACAAGTTTACAGCAGATGCGATGATGCGCCTGTAAAAATAGAACCTAACAAAACCCTAACAATCTTTTTGGGCCGGCTGATGTATAAGTGCGCTACACACATAGGAGACTCAAAGTGAAAACACTTATCATCGCCGCTATTACGGCCTTATCTTTATCGTCTTTCGCCAACACAACTGAATCTGTTTTTAAAAAAGATTCACCGATTTCTAAAGAGTTACAAGCTCGCATTTTAGAAACTCTTAATGCACGTTGCTCAAACTTAATCACGGCTTACCGTTTAACTGAAGAAGCCACTACGGTGCGCGTAGAAAAAGTAGATCAAGGTATCACTGATTATTATTACACAACTGTATTTTCTTCTCGTTACTATTTTGATGGTATGCACCCGTCTTATGCAGAAATCACTGTTGAAAGTGTTGAATATGATTTCCAAAACGGTGATAATTTAGAAGTTAGCTCTGTAACTTCACCGGATGGATGTCAGTAATTGAAAATTAGCGAAATGGGCGAAGAGCAAATCATCGCCCGCTTAATAAAAGCGTTTAATACCGATACCCCAAAAAACATTTTGGGGATTGGAGATGATTGCGCTGTTATTCCGGTTTCTGAAAACCTTTCTCAGGTTGTAACCACTGATGCACTGATTGAAGATGTGCATTTTATCAAAGATAAAATTTCAGCCTTCGATCTGGGCTTTAAATCTTTAGCCGTAAATTTAAGTGATATAGCGGCCATGGGTGCTAAACCTAAACATGTCTTTTTAACGTTAGCTTTATCACCACAGACTGAAAGCCAATGGCTAGAAGATTTTTTTTCAGGATTAAAAACTTTACTTTCAAAAAATAACGTTACTTTACTGGGTGGCGACACAGTAAGAACGCCTGATCGTATGATGATTTCTATCACCGCTTTAGGTGAAGCCAAACCCGATCAAATTAAATACCGTCATACCGCAAAGCCTGGTGATATTATCTGCGTGACAACTAGCTTAGGTGATTCAGCAGCGGGTTTACAGTGTGTACTTAAGAATTTAGAAATTAATTCTGATACTCAAACTTTAATTGATCGCCATTACCGCCCCGAACCCCAACTTGGCGAAGGTCAGTTTTTGGCGGCCTCAAATGCCGTAACGGCGATGATGGATTTATCTGATGGTTTAAATTCAGATCTTAAAAAATTAATGTCCTCTTCTAAAGTGGGTGCTGAAATTCATCTGGAAAAGCTTCCGCTATCAAATGAATTAAAAGCTGTGGCTTTAAAAAATAATTGGAATGCGACTGATATGGCCGCTATCGGTGGTGAAGATTATTGTTTATTAGTTAGCATTAATGAAAAAGATTTTTCGCAATTACAAAAGCAATATCAGGCAAGTTTTAATAAGCCACTTTATCCGATTGGCCATTTAACCAAAGCCCCCCAAGATTTAGTTTTTAAATTAAATGGAAAACTAAGCCAGCTTTCTGGAAAAAGCTTCGAACATTTCTAATCATTCAAGAATGCGCGTCATCGTCATATATAACGGCGCCGTAAGATCAACAAACTTATACAGCTGGCTGTTTTGAGTGACATACACAATACGTGATTCAGCGGTTTCTGCGACAAAGACATTTCCTGAACGGTCGGTCACAACACCAAATGCCCCGTTTAAACCGTTCACAATAACTTCTGAAGTGTCAGAAGCTGTTGGCCCTATACGAATTACGCGCGAGTTAGAATCAGTGCCTTCAGAAACATAAATGCGGCCTAAAACATCTTTTGTCATGCTGATGGGTTTTAAAACTGCAATATCTGGCGTGCGTTCTAATCCCCACTGCACCAGATTCAGATTAAAAAAACCAATCACCGGTTGATCGCCAATTCCAAAAGTAAAGGCTGATGCCGCACTTGAAAACGAAGCGTATGTTGATAAATCAGAAATCTTTTTAATGCGGTTAGCCCCTTCTTCAGCGACATAAACTTCACCTTTAGAATCAACAGAGACCGAAGTTGGAACCGAAAGGCCCGTAGCCAAAACCGTTTGTGTTTTGGTGGCTATATCATAACGTAAAAGCCTTGAGTTACCCTGCTCAACCACATAGAGATTGCCTTTACCATCAGTAGCTAAACCCTGTGGCTCATTGAGACCTGTTAGAAATTCAGTTTTAGTTCCATCACGATCAATTTTCCAAATGCGGCCTGTTCCATCCCCGACGGTGGCATAAATCGGAAAATCTTCTGGGTAAGCTTGTTGCAGACGTAAAAGTTCTGCGGGTCTTTTCCCGCAGCCAGCAATAACACTTAAGAACAAAACAAAAAGAATTATGTTTCTCAGAAACTCACTCCTACACCCAATAATGGGTAAGAATCAGTCTGAATGATAGGGTCAGATAAAGCGGTGTCATCTTGTTTTTTTAAAGTGTGCACGCGGTGTTTGTAGGTCAGGTTAAAGAAATATCTTTTACCAAAATTTACTCTTCCGCCTAAACCGATATAATAACCATCGCCGGTTTCTTTTTCATAGGTGCGGTCGTCATAAACTCTTTCAACACCTAAAAGATAACCTAAATCAAGATACATCGCCTTGTAATTAACTTCTAATTTTAATCCAAACCCCGTGTCTTTTTGAAAATCACCGTGTTGGTCATACTGGTAAACTAAGCCGTAACCCCAAAAAGGTTTGTGCACGCCAAATTCAAATTGGCTCATGATCGTGCTGCCTTCAGGCCCATTACCCGCTTGCTTTGTTGAAGTGGCAAGCGGAATAAAGCTAAACGATGTGCGATACACATTCTTTGATTGCGCTAATGCTGATAGCGAAACAAAAAAGCTTACGATAAAAATGATGAAGTTATATTTTTGTGTTTTCATTATCGTAGTGTCCTAAAAACTTTAGCTCCTGAAATTGTTAAATTAGCGCTGCCGTCTTGTGATTTAACAACGTAAGTATAAAACTTATAAGGGCTTAATCCCGTGACAGTAACGCTATGAAAAACTGAAAGTGTTGAATCTAATGTCGTGTTTGTGTCTGTATTACCAAGACCATAACCCACTTGTGTTGTGGCAGGCTCGTTGGTTAACCACTGAATCGTTGCTGAATTTTGCGTGATGTTCACCACTTGAATTGAACTGATAATTGGGCTCGCACCATCTAGGCCCGTAGGAACATCACCGTTATCATTTAAAGGTGAATCTGGGTTATTTGGAACTGTGCAAATTTCAGTATAGAATGTACCTTGCAGCGCAAGCTCTGGTCCTGCCACGGTCACACCATAAGTACGCCCTGAGGTCGCTGCTTGACCGTAAGCTGTTCCTAAACTTCCTGCTAAAGAAATATTTAACTTACCTTGTGAAAGAAGTTCTTTCATGGTGTCTGCACCAAAAATACTGGCGAGATAAATTTTTGTTGTCGTGTCTGTGTTTGTAGCCGGTATGCTGCTAACGAAAGATGTCCAGGCGGAGATCACTGAAGCCGTATCAATCCAGCGCTCGACCGCAACAGTGGCCGTACTGCGGTCAAAGCCCGCTTCAGCAATACCTACACCATTGACAACGATCGCCGCAGTTCCACTGGCCTGGCGTTTCACACGTAAGTTTACAGTTGCTGAAGTGATGGTAATAAAATCAGTACTCACACGCGGAAGTTTTGGATCGTAATAAAATTCAACCGAACGAAAACCGGCCTGACCTGACGACCACGAAGTATTCGGCGCAACTACCGTTCCTGAAAACGCAGCCTGACTAATACTATTACCATCGTTATGAATATACACATTTGAAAAAGTATAATTTGGTGAGTTTGAACATGTCAGTGGCGTTTTTGAAATCGTGATTCCTTCAAGAACTAAAAGCGCTTTATACACTGGAGAATCATCTCCGGTTACTACGCGCACAACACCATCAGAAACCACTCCCACAGGACTTAAACTTGTCGGCGCTAATAAATCTTCAACATCTAGGTCAAAAGTATTTACGGTGTTTTGCTTATAGTGAGTTAACGCCCAGTCCATGTAGTAGGTGTTTGTTGGACTTGCGGGAGCCGTAGCTCCGGCGCAGGCTTGTTGCGCACAGAAATAATGCCTGTGTGTAATCATCGGACTTGTTCCGACCATACTGCCGGGCACACGCCCTGTAAAAACGCCGTCGATAAAAATACCTTCGGTGTCTGAACTATCACGAGAAGTATCCATTAAAATATGAGCGGTTGTTAATTTATAGTTATTGGGTGGATAAGTGTACTCGAACTTAAATGGTGTTTGCGTGTCTGAATAATTTTCTCCCATAGCCTGGCGCGGACGCGAGGGAGGCGCAAATGGAAGTTCAGCATTTGTCCATTCGTTGATATGTGGTGTAGCTGATACAATCATTGTTACATTGTAAATAGAACCTAAATCGCTACCATCGGTGCGACTTCCATCATCAACAATTGTATCACCTAAAGACGACGCGCCAGACAGGTCAAGTTTCTGACCCTGACAGTTCATAAAGAAAATTGAAAAGATCGCCAGTAGCACATAATTCCATCTAAAATGCATAACTACTTATCGGAATTCTTAACTATCGCTTAACCGTCCTGTTTCAGAATGAGACAGGATAAGTCGTTAAAATTTTTGATGAATTTAACAAAGTAAAACTTATTTTGTGTCGTTATACCACTCAGCAAATTCGCGAAGACCTTGGTCTGTAGACTGCCGTGGTTTATAACCAAGTTTGGTTTTCGCTTTCGAAATATCCAGAGTCATCGAATAGGCTGCCACACCCACTTTCACAGGTAAAAGTGCCGGTTCTTGTTTGGTCTTTTTTAAGGTGTGAATAATTTCTGAGATTTTGGCCACAACCATAGCCAGTGAAAGAAAAACTTTTTTATGTTCTGCTGAAAGACCAACGGCTTTAAGTGAACTTTCAATCACCGTCCATAGTTTTTCAGGCATGCCATTTGTAATATTATAAACTTCACCCATGTTTTTTTCATTTGTCGTAAGGCAAAGTTCAATCGCATCTATTAAATTTTCTACGCAAGTAAAATCAGCTAAGTTTTCACCTAAGCCCGGCTGAACTAAGCTTTTGTTTTTTTGCATTTCAATAATACGCGGAAGCCAATTTCTATCACCGGCACCGATCACCCCGCGAGGACGTAGCGATACCGTTAGAAAATCTGGTTTGTGCGCAGCTTGCACTAATTGTTCGGCTTGAAATTTTGTAATCGCGTAAGCATTTGAAAACTTTTTCGGAAGATCAGTTTCTTTCAGATCAAATTGATCTTTAAAGGCAAAATAAATCGATGGCGAAGATATATTAATAAAGCGGCGTACATGGTTTTTCTGAGCTGAAGCTAAAATATTTTTTGTCGCAACTACGTTAGCTTGCGTGTACTCGTCTAAACTTCCCCACACTCCGGCTTTACCCGCACAGTGAATCACAACATCGATATTTTGTGTGAGCTGATCACACTGAGAAGCCTTTGATAGATCAGCGGCGATAAATGTGTAACGCGAAAAATTTTCTCCGGAAAAACTACGAGCTGTTCCCACGACATCGTGATTGTTCGCCGTTAATCGCTGAACAAGACGTTGTCCGATAAAACCTGTAGATCCTGTGATTAAAATTCGCATAAAAAAACCCTTTCAGGATATCCGGAAAGGGTTTGATAAATAAAGAAAATTTGGAGCGGGAGACGGGGCTCAAACCCGCGACCTTCGCCTTGGCAAGGCGACGCTCTATCAACTGAGCTACTCCCGCGTTTAACACGCGTATGCGTTGTGAGGGATCAATCTAATGCGCCAAGCGCTTATCGTCAAGCGATAAAATTAATAAGGGAATGCTACAAAAATATCTTCAACAAAGGCTTTATATTCAGCAAAATTAAACCCTTCACCTGCTAATTCGTAGGCAACTTCTGAAGGCATTGAAGCCTGATTTAAATAGCCCGTGCTTGTTATTTTCACTGTATCAAACTGCTCGTTCATAGGACGAGAACGATAATCAATCCACGAGTTGACCACGAACAAATCAGCCTGATCTTCGCCCCAACCGGTCATGGCTGCATAGCCGTAAAGGTTGAAAAAATGACCACCCGTTCGCTCCCACATTTGGGTGCCCGGGTTAAATTTATACCAACCAATGCCCATCAAAACAGCAGCCTGATGAGCCACGTAATATTTAATCTCTGACAAACGAAGCACATGTTGAACAGCATCTAAAGGGCTTCCAGCGGGAGCATTGATTGAATGCGGCCCAACCATATAAGCCCATGATTGATACGAGCTTTGTTTGATAAAAGCATCCATACAACCAATCGCTTGGCGGTAACGTGTGCCTTCGTTTCTATCTGTGCTGCAGGTTTGAAAAAAATAACGAACGCGATCTTTAAATGTATTTTCAATTCCGTCGTTATCCATATCGGCCACAGCCGGAAGATTTGCAAAACCCGGGTTACGGTAATTTTTTAAAAATTCAAAGGCATGCGTAATCGCCATAGGAGCACATAACTGTGAAGACCCGTTATCAGCTAATAAATCTGTAAGCTCATAATCAATCTTAGACATATTAAATGGCGGAGCAAAGAAAGTACCTTCATCGTACTGAGTCTGATTCATTGTTACTTGTGCAAAAACGAAATGAGCAGAAAAAATCAGTGTTAAAAAACCAATAAGACGCATAAGCCTTTTCCTCTATGATTTGTTATGAGCTCACAACAAATCATATGAAAAAAAAGCTTTCAACAAAAAAGAGTTTTCGGGGCTTTATTCAATAAGCTCAATTGGTAAAGCGCGGAATAACGCACTTAACATCTCGGCACCCGCTTCAGGAACTACACGGTCAGTGATATCACCCATAGCTTCAGGAGCTACACGTAATGAACCTGTATATGAACCAAGAGCAATCGCATGCGGGCCATACACCGGCACGATGTATTCAGTAAGACCTGTATCTGGCGGAAGAACTGAAGCCGCACTTTCAACTAAACCATCCATCGGAGATGCTTTTTCGTTCCAACGGTAGCTTGGCGTTTTTAAAAAGCCTTCCCACATACTAAGGTGAGTTACACCTTCTGGCCCTTCAGGAACAGCCGGTAAACTTAACCATTTCATATTCGTGAATAATCTTTTGATTGATTTTGGGTCATGACCTTGCCATGGATTATGCGATAACGAATCGATACCTTTGATCGTGTCACCTTTACCCGTTAAGTGTAAAAGACCGCGAATCATTAATGGTAATGGCTGATTGCTGTTCACTAAATAGTTAGCTACAAACGATGGACGAATAACACCGCTTAATGAAACCATTAATCTGATTTTCTCACGTTGTTCAGGTGAAAAACTTACGCCCTGATTTAAAAAGAAAGTAATAAAATCAGCCACACCTTTACTTGCGGCAACTAAGATCACTTTTTTTAATTTCGGTAAACGTTGAGCCAGCATGTTGTTTAACATTCCAGAATTGTAGTCGCTGCCTAAGTTTGCATCGACCATTAACATCTCAGATTGAAAACCTAATTGGCGAATTTGCTCAGCCGCTTTTTGAATTAAAGCTGCATTTGCACTTTTTTCTCCGCCTATACCTAGCACTAAATAAACGCCGATATTTTTGCGTTCATCTTGCGGAATTGTCGAGAAAGAATCTGGATAGGTGTAATTTCTGTCAGACGTTGTTTTTAAAATACGTTCTAATAAAGCGCCTTTTGAAGCGTCTTTTTTAGTTAACTCTTGCACTAACACATCACGAGCTACGCGAAGACCATTTTCTTCAGAAACATAGCGGCTGTAAGCTAAAACATCTAATGTACCTTCAGCCGTGTAATGTTCAGGTAATGGGGTTACAACAGGTTTACCGCACTCGCCGCCGCTAACGAAAATATTCCAGCACTCACGCACATCAGCCGGAGTATCGCTTTTAAGTTTAATTGATGACCAGCTCACATAGCGATCCTGTTGTTGCGACGATTTTCCGTGCGAATATTCAGGAACTCTAAAACGTCTTAAAAAATTAGAATTATGGTCGTATTCCATATAACGGTTATATTTAAAATGCTTTGCGTAGTATTCAGGAACATCACGCCAGTCTGAGCTTTTGTAGTTTCCTGCAAAAGCTGCTGATGTGGCCATAACTGTAACTAAAGAAAGTGAAGCTAAATTCTTAAGTAGCATAAAAAACTCCGTTAAATTACTTAGTAAATTCTCTCATAAGAACGTTGTTGATTTTGATTAAAACTTTTCTTAAACCCGCTAAATCTAACACGCGGTGGTTAATGTTTTCTTCTGTTTTAATCACGTTTAATTCAGCTTTGATGTCTTGCATGCGCGAATAAATCTTAGCCATTTTTACTTTAACTTCATCTTCAATCGCTGCGCACGAATGCACGGCTGCGTCCTGATCAAATCTGCCGTTAGCTTTAATATCTGCATCATCTAAGTAAGGGTTTAAATCGCTTAAGATTTTATCTTGAATTTGAAATAAAGTGCTTCCTTGAGAAAGTGTTTCAACCACTTCACCCATAGCTTCAAAGTACATACGTAATAATTTTTCATCACCCGCAACTTTACGGTCGATACGGCTTTCGTAGTTATAGATCATTTGTTTTTGTGAATCTTCAGTTCTGTGAAAGTTTGCACTTGTGAAAATACCGCTAGAATGCATTTTTTCAGAGAATGAATCATCCATATCCCAAGGGCTTACATCAAACACGATTTCACCGGTTTGCGGGTTTGTTTTACCATAGAAGTAAACTTCATCCGAGTAGTCACCATTTTTAACGATATAATTAAAGGCTAACCATTTAAGATAATTTTTTAAGTTTAAGTTTTTCTCTAAACGCGCGATTAACTCATCGCCGTCCAGTTCACGAATTGATTTATGAACGCTTTTTAAAGTAGCTTGGTATTGTTCGATCTGAGCCTGGGATAATTCTTTTTTAGCATCTTTAAGTTCTAAGGCATCATTATAACGACGGCGAAAAACCACTTCGGCGTCTTGGTCTTTCATTAAGACATCAGTTTGATTTTCAGTTAACATATAAAGACCTTGAGAAGATCCATTAATTTCAACTTCGGCAAACTGTGTTTTTAAAGAGTGAATTCCTATCGCTTTTAATAACGCATAACCGATGCTGTTTTTAATAAATAAAGTATCCATTGAACCTGCTGATAAAACGAAGTTCTTAGATTTAAGATCGCCAACTTTAATTTTTTTCTTATCGCCATTTTCTTCTTTTAAAACTTTAGCGCTAAAGTTTTTACGTGGAAATTTAATCGAAGATTGCCCGCGTGTTGATAATTCAACCTGTTCGTTATCAGTTAATTTACCTTCAGAAAAAACCTTCATATTCACATTAGGAATTTCTGTTTTTTGATTGGCTTTTAAAGCTTCGCGCTCAGCCTGATTTACTGTGATTTCAATACGGTACGTACCTTTACCATTAACGTGTGACCAGGCTGTTTGTGTGCTTGTCGCAATAAGGCTTAAAAGAACCAAATTTTTGATAATCACTGAATGTTTCATTTCGACACACCTTTTTTGGTTAAAGTTGATGTGTAAAATGAAATCCAAAAAAAAAGCCAGCTAGGCTGGCTTTATATTGATTATGTCAGGATTGTGTTGGTGAACTTTTCGACAACACCCCGAAGTTTAATCAGCGGGGGCAGATTTCAATCGTTGTGTTAACAGCCACTAACGAGAAAATTTCTTCGATTTCTTTATCTGTGACAGCCACACAACCTTGTGTCCAATTGACCTGTGGATGAGTTTGCGAAAGAGCATAACGTTGTAAATCTTTAGTATCGGCACTCGGAAAGCCGTGAATCATGATATCGCCGCCAGGATTAACGCCATTTGCTTTAGCAAAAGCTTTATCACGCTCATTCGGGTAAGAAACGCGAAGCGCTTTATGATAAGCTGATTGGGCATTTTTTAATTCTACGTGATAGATACCTTCAGGAGTGCGGCCATCGGCCATTTTTTCTTTATTACCACCATAAAAACCGAATCCAAAAGCCACTTTGTAGGTCTTGTAAATGCGGCCTTGGCTGATCAGATAAAGCTCACGGCTTTTTTTCGAAACAACAATGCGGTCAATTTCGTTTCTTTCATCAAGATATGAAATAGAAGATAAACTTTTAAGCTTTGTTTCATCTTTACAGTACTGAGTTCCTGTAAGGTCTGCCGCCTTCACTGCTGGGGCTGAAAGTGCCAACGATGTTGAAAGCATCACAACTGATAAGGTCAAAATAGATTTTAAATTTAAAGTGTGCATAGGCTTAAAGCATGCATGCTCTATTCCCGCCCTAAACTAAATATATTGAATACCACTGTCTAAACATAAGACGTTGCGACAATTCGGTGGAGCACATTGTGCGGTTAGGCATCTCGTAAGTGCTTGTCTTTATATGCTTTGTTTTAATAGGCTTTATCTTGTTTATCACTCAAGGAGAATCTCGATGAAACTATTATTAACCTTAATCGCTACCCTATCTTTAACTCAGGCTTTTGCGGCCGACCCCGGTTTTTCTGGTGAATCAGAAGCCTCTGTTGTTCTGGTGGATGGTAACTCGAAATCTGAAACTTGGGGTGCAAAAACTAAAAATGTTTACACTTTAGAAAATTCAGACAACTTTACGGTTTTTGGTAAATATTTAAAAACGACAACACAACCTGTAGGTGCTACTGAAAAAACAGAAACAGGCCTTAACTGGGAAGCCGGCGCCCGTTACGAAAAATCTTTTATCACTGATGTGTTAAACGGTTTTATCCAACACAAAGCTGAATCTGACCCTTACAACGGAATTTTCACGCAACGTGATTCAACAGATATCGGTGCTAAATACTTTTTTACAAAATCTGACATCACAACGATCTTCGCTGAAGCCGGTGTTCGTTACTCAACTCAAAACCCTGACTACGTAGTTGATGGCGAATTAAAAAAATCAACAACTGCAGGACGTCTTTACGCTGAAGGTTCACACAAGTTCAACGAAGCCACTTCTGGAAAACTGTGGGTTGAATACTTACCAAATTTAGATGACAACGATTTAACTTTAACTCGTGCCGAGGCTTCTTTATCAGTAGCTATGAACTCTACTTTATCTTTAAAAACGGCTTACGAAATCACTCACTTAGAAAGAGGATCACTTTTACCTGATGGATCAGAAGGTAAAAAAGACTCTTCAATTTGGACAACAGCACTTGTTGCCCGTTACTAATTAATAGTTTTTACACATAAAACAAGAGAGGAATATTTTATGATGGGAGAATTTAAAAAGTTTATCGCGCAAGGTAACGTCATGGATTTAGCTGTCGGTGTAATCATCGGGGCTGCGTTCGGTAAAATTGTTAACTCACTAGTTAACGATATCTTAATGCCGTTAATCGGTCTTTTAATGAAAGGCGTAAACGTTGCTCAGCAATTTATCGCTTTAGACGGTAACACTTACCTAACAATCGAAGAAGCCAAATCAAAAGGCGCAGCCGTATTAGCTTACGGTAACTTTTTACAAGGTATTATCGACTTTTTAATTATTGCGTTTGTATTATTTATTATCGTGAAGCAGGCGAACAAGCTTAAGGCACAAGCTCCTGCTGAAACTAAGTAATTTAGACAGCGATTTTTTTAAGCCACTGGTTCAGCTCTAAAACGCGATCCGGTGTCATATCCAAGGGAGTAAAATAATATAAATTACTCTCTTTGCGATCGAACTTAATATCAATGACTAAATTTTTAGTGAATGCAATTTGCACCGTTTTGTTTTCAATAGACTCCGGTGCTTTTTCAAAACAGTTCACGATCAACTGATGGCTTGTTAAAGTCATCAGTCTACCCCAAGGGCGATCTGCTCCGAAACTAAAAAAGATTTTTTTGTACGATTTTAGATTTAGGATTTTTTCTACAGGACGGCTACCACCGCCAAGAACGAAATCGCTGCCTGTATTGACTTGCGGTTGCTCAACCGGCTTAGTCGCCTCAGGCACAATGGCTTTAGCCACTAACGGTGTAGGTTCTGGTGCGACTTTTGGCTTTGGTTTTAGCGCTGCTGCACGAGCCATCGCTTCAGCCACTAACTCTTCTTTAGATTTAATACGCCAAACTAACTGATCGGCGATAAATAAAAAGACTGAAAGATTAACCGCGAAGGCTCCCCAACCTAGAGAACCCTGCCATTCTTTTGATTTGTAATTCAGAATTTGCATAACCAGGTGTGTTCCCACTAACGCAAGAACAGCTTTCCAGGCCTTTGTTGAACCACTTAGCATGATACAACCGATAATGATGCTTCCTAAAGCCAGAACATAGTTCGCAATAGAGCCGCTCATTAAATAAGATGAAATACTGATGTATCTCCAAGAGATACCTGATTTAGAATTTAAAACTAAAAATTGGATAAAGATATTTACAAACGGAGCAACGATCAGTCCCAGACCGAATAATTGGATAACCCATTTACGCTCTAGAAATCTGGTAACAATGATCATACATTAAACCACTTTTGAGGATTCGTCTTTAGTTGCTTTATCTTCAGTAGGTTCGTCTTTAAAGTTCATTTGAACGATCACATCGTCATCTGTTGGTTGATTTTCAGGGTTTACTGGTTCTTCAGCTTTAGTTTCAGCTGCTACTTCGGCTTTAACCTGATCTTCTACGACTTTTGAATGTTCAGCTTCTACCGCAGCTGTTTCTTTTTGTTCAGTCACCACTTCATTAACGACTTGCTGTACATTTTCTTGTGCCGCTGCTTCAACAGTCGCTGTTGTTTGTGCGGCCACCGCTGCTGCCTCTTCAATTTGTTTAGCTGCTGCTGCACGAGCTACCGCAAGTTTAGCTTCTAATTCAGCTTCTTGCATTTGCTGCATGTGTTTTACTAAGTGTTTATTCTTACGAGTTTCTATCGAGTAAGTCGCAGCAATAACTAAACAGATCGCTAACGGGTCAAAAACCGATACGAAAATTAAGATTAAATACTGAACCACTTTATCAATCGGAATATTAAAGTTACGAGAAATGTAGATTAATGGTCCTACTTTTTTCTTCACTTCTAAGATATTTAAGTTTGAATTCGTGATCGTTGTTTCGTTATCGGCATATTTTTTATTTAATTCTAAAATACGAGGCTCAATCGCTTGACGTGCTGCTAGCCTTTTTCCGATACGTTCCTCAGGAATTTCTTCAACAGAGTAGTTCAAACGTTCAATTTCTGTTGTAATCATTTCCTGTTGTTTTTTTAAGTTCTCTAATTTGATTGTTTCACCTTCTAACACTGTAGAAGCTGATTGATAGGCGTCTGATAAAAATCCGAAGACACCGATTGACGTGATCGCCGATAAAGTAATAACCGCGAACGTCATGTAAATTTTAAAAGCGACGTTAATATTTTTCCAAGTTTGGTGAAGATAGGCTGCTAAAATGAACTTAGCAAACTCTAAAGATCCGGCCATCATACACACGGCAACGAGTGCACCGCTAAATAAAGCGCCGATCCCGATAATAGAGAAATAAGCACCCAGTGTTGAAACGAGCGCAGCTGCAATCACAAGTCCGATGGTTATCCAAAGTGAAACGATCATGCATTAATTATCGTGATTTTGAGTGTTTTATTAAACGGGTCCTAGGTCTTGAACAGGGCCCAAAATATCAAATCTAGACAGAATAAATGACTTTAATATTAAAAGCAGGCTGGCCTAAAGGACGCCTGCAGCGAATCATCCCTTAAAAGCGATGTTTTCTAAATTCAACAAATGGCGCTTGAACGGCAAACCACCCGAGTATCCGCCTAAAGTTCCATCGGCAGCAATCACCCGGTGACACGGAATAATAATACAAAAATTATTACGGCCATTCGCTGTTCCCACCGCACGCACTGCTTTTGGATTTTGAATATTTTCAGCTAATTCTTTATAAGACACAGATTTACCAAATGGAATTTGTTGCAACTGATCCCAAACTTGTTTTTGAAAAGGTGTGCCCACGATTTCAAGTTTGACTGAAAACTTTTTTCTTTTTCCGGCCAAGTATTCACGAATTTCTGCTTCAGCTTGCGCTAAATATTTTTTCGCTTCACCCGCTTCATCTAATGACTTAACCAGCGGCGATTTTTGTTTTTCGGTTAAACAACTGCGAAGTCCGGTTGCTGAAGCTTCAAGGTAAATGTCGCCCACTTCAGATTCAAATTTATATTGAACAATGTCTGCTTTCATTATTTCACCAGCTGTGTTTCTAACCATTGACGAGATGTTTCGGCTAATTCTTCCCAACCACGTGCTACCATTAAACAGTGATCGCGACCTTTGCTTAAGTAGAACTCTGTATAGCCCGGAGTATCGTCATATTTTTGAAAGTTAGCGTAAGTTAATTTGGCCGGAATAATATGATCTTCACTGCCGGCTACTAACAATAATGGCCCACGAGCATTGTCATAATTTAACGAACCCACCTTAGTTAAAGGACCACGCCCTACACTTTTTGATTCAGGAACCGCGTAAGTTTCAAAAATCCTTTTTTGTTCAGATTCAGACTGGGCATTACAAAATGCGTAATTAAAACTATCTTGATCTTGCACAATAGGGCTTGAACTAAACGGATTTAAAATCGGCCAGTTTGTGCGTGTGAAAGACCAGCTCATAACAAATGTCCAACGTGGCGGCGCTGAATCAAGCACAACCGCCGCTGAAGCTAGGTTTTCACTTAATAAAATTTGCGCCACTAACCCACCCATAGAATGGCCGATTAAAATAGGCTTTACTTTTTTCTCGCGTAAAATAGCTCGGTAGTGATTTAAAACATCTTCTAAAGAAAGTTCGGCTAATGCATCAAAGTTTTTCTTATCACGCATTTCAGCCACTGGCTTATCATGTAGAGGCCATGCCGGAGCTGATGTTTTATAACCATGTAATGTGAAATACTTTTGCCATTCTGTCCAATTATCTGACGTCATGAACATGCCGTGAATAAACATCACTTCTTTAGGGTTTGTTACAGATCCTTTGGCGTTTTCTGAAAACACTTCTTTCTGCGGTAAAGACGAACAGCCCACAGCAAGTAAGAAAAAAGCAGATAACAAAGAAATAAACCCTTTAGTCATTACATGACTCCTTTTTAAGCGAATAATCTAACTCTAGACCCGAATTCTTTTTGAGTAAAAGAGAATTTTTCGCTATGAATGTCGGCATGGCCAAAGCCCTTGATGAATTACAATGGATTGAAGATTTGCTTCCGGAAAGCTTTAACCGCCGCGCTATGTTCGGCGGATTTGCCTATTATGACGGCCCTTTTTTAAAGCTGGTGCTTTTTGAGGGTGGCTCTGAAAAATGGGACGGCTGTATGTTTCCCGCAGAAAAAGAACATCATGAAAAGCTTCTTTCGCAGTTTCCGTTTTTAGTAAATCATTCTGTTTTACCCAAATGGCTTTATCTTTCGTTAAACGATGAAAATTTTGAAGACCACGCTAAAAAAGTTGTGCGCGAGTTAGCGCGCCCACAAACTTTATGGGGTACGATCCCCGATCGTAAGAAAAAAGCCGATCAAAAAGCGACCGGCAAAGTTAAAAAAATAAAAATAGAAAAAATTGAAAAAGTTTCTGCTGAAGATATGCGTAAACCGCGCATGTTTCGCGATGAATCGTTAGCTGAGAAAATGGATAAGTTAAAAACGATTCAGGATTTTAAAAACTTCGGCCCAGCCACAGAAAAAATCTTTCTTCAGGCTAAGATTAAAACGCCTGCGCAATTTATTTCTTTAGGCTGGAAGAAAACTTTTGCTAAGTTAGTTGAAGTTAATCCCAAACATAACCATTCGCTTTTTGCTTACGCCATTATCGGAGCTTTAGAAAATAAAGAGTGGAATGCGATTAGCGAAGATTTAAAAAAAGAAGCCCAAAGCTTTGCCAAAGAACTTCGCGATAAGGCCAAAGCCAAAACTAAATCTAAAGAAAAACCTGCAAAGAAAAAATCAAAAGTTCGTAAAAAGAAATAGCGCCACTAAGCCAAAAGCAATTGTCGCTAACGTTGAACGCGTTACCGCACAAAGAATTGTCGCTAAAACTAAAACAATGGCACGCTCTTTACCCATCATCCATTCAACTGAGCCTTTATGAAAAAACACAGCTGGTGCAACAAAGGCTGGTAAAATAGCTGCCGGAATAAAGGTAAATAACTCTTTTAAGCGATCAGAAATTTTAACTTTCGCAGATAAGGCAATAATAGACCCACGAATCACTAAAGTTCCAACGGCCAGTAAAAAAACATTTACCCAGTAATAGCTTTGAGGAATCATGCCTTACCTTTTTTACGCGTAAGAAGATACGCAAGCCCGATACCCAAAAGGGCCGTGGCCATTAAACCAGTACGGTACGGAAGATTATTTAATAACAAAGAAACAACCGAAGAAAAAATCGCAACGACAATATATTTATAGTTTTTTAAAGTCGGCATTAATAAAGCCACAAAGCTAAGTGGAATTGCATAATCTAAAGAAATTGATTTCGGTGCGAAGTTTCCAAAAACATATCCGGCCATCACCGATGAATGCCACACGATTAACATACACACACAAGAGCCAATGTAAAATTCAATAGCTTCATGATTTGAGCGAAACTTGTCTTGTTCGGCCGACATCACGGCGTAACTCTGATCAGTCACACAAAAGGCACTAAATAACTTTTTCAAAAATGGCTCTTGTTGAACAACCGGAGATAAAGCGGCGCTATAAAGTAAAAAACGCAGGTTTATAATTAAACCCGTTGCAACCACAACCCAAATCGCCGCTTGGTATTTCATAAGTTCTACCGCTGCAATTTGCGAAGCTCCGGCAAATACAAAAAGATTCATTGTCACCGTTTGAAAGAAACTCATCTGCGCATCAGCACTGACTGTTCCCATAACCGCACCGAAGGGAATAATTCCTGGAGCAATGGGAAGCATACCTTTAAAACCGCGACGAAACTGACTCATGATTTACGATTGTAAATAACTTTATAGGTAGTACAAGCGGGACTTCATCTAAACAAAATCCGTGTTAACAGCAAATTCTTGCGTTTTCATTTAACTTACAATAACTTAGGTGCTGTTAGGGAGTAGTCACTTATTTTAAAAAATAAGAACTGTGTCGACATACTGGGTATAACCCCCGGCACAGTTGGTAAGAAAAAACTGCAGTACAGTTTAACTTACTCGACGAGACTGACATAGGTGTTAATTAACGCCCGTGTCGTCTTATGTCTTTTACTCTCGTTAAAGGCTTCAAACTTCACGGCAAAAAAAACAAGTGAGGAAAAAAGTGGAAGCAATCATTAACTCAACAATTTTAGTTTTTATCAGCGAAATGGGAGACAAAACCCAACTATTAGCTTTAGTTCTAGCAGCTCGCTTTAAAAAACCATGGCCGATTTTACTTGGTATTTTTGTGGCCACTTTAGCCAATCACTATTTAGCAAGTTACGTTGGCGTTTACATCACACAATATTTTTCACCAACGACTTTACGAATGATTTTAGCTGCTACCTTCATTGGCTTTGGTTTGTGGATTTTAATTCCTGATAAAGATGAAGGCTTAAATGAAAACTATAAATGGGGCGCCTTTGTAACGACCCTAGTTGCTTTTTTCATGGCCGAAATGGGAGATAAAACCCAATTGGCCACTGTAGCCTTAGGCGCTAGATACGCTTCAACTACAGCGGTTACTTTCGGAACGACATTGGGAATGTTATTAGCCAATGCCCCGGTCGTGTTTTTTGGTAAATGGTTTACAGACCGTATTCCAATGAAATGGGTACACCGTATTGCCAGTGTACTTTTTATTGGTTTTGGAATCGCCTGCATCTTTATTTAATTACTGAGATAACCACAGTGGCGCAGACGTTGCGCATGTTTCAGAAGATTTACCGTCAACACTTTGTTTTACAAGAAAGGTATTGGCTAAATCTTCTGAAGTTAAATCACTGATCGTGCTTGAATGAGCATTTACAACCCATAATTCAAGGCACCCTTGTGGTTTTGTTTTTTTGTCATTATCAATCAGATCGACCGCCGCCAGTTTACCTTTAGCCACAACTAAATGTGTCGCACTCGGTGACCAAGCCGGAAAATGTTCAGCACTGTTTGATGTGGTCACTTGACGAAGTGTTTCTGAAGCTAGATTTAAAATCCAAATATGTGACCCAGATCCTGTTTTCATTCCAAAAGCTAAGTTTGCGCCATCTGGACTTACCGCCAATGAACTTACCGCTCCCGTCATTTGGCGGTAAACTTTAAAAGTTTTAAAATCGGCATCCATAATATAGATCGTACCAAAACGCGAAAAGATCACGCGGCCATCTGGTAGCCAGTCGTAACTTGAAACATTTGTACGTAAGTTCGTAACCACCTGGCCGTTTAAATTATAAATTTTTGTATCACCGGCGATTCCGCCGATTAAAACAAGGTCTCCATTACGTGAAAGTTTGGGCGTGCCATCTGGATTTTCAGGTATCGCAATACGAGTTACGGGTTCTTTGTTTCTACCCATGATTAAGATTTCTGGATAGCTTCTTGAACGTTTGACAGTCACGAAGCGATCTCCCCCAATTGAGGCCGAAGTCATTTTCGGGCCGCTGGCTAAAAAGTTTTCGCTTTGCCCGCTATGCATATCAAGACGCTGGTAGCTTTCTTTGTTATCAAAGTAAATCGCTCCACTTAATCCAGAGTTGAAGCCGGCTGTAACAACTTCTTCTGGTTTTTCTTCTTTTTTGTTTTTAATTGGACCACACCCTGCGGCTAAAAAAACTAAAGCTAACGCCCCGATTAAAATCTTACGACCCATGTTGCCCCCCATTGGACAGTTTTGTTTAAAAACTCTGTGGCATTTCAAAAGAAGTGCCATATAATGTTTTGTATGTTCCAGCACAAATTAGATGATCAGGTCAGCCGCAAAACTTACATCGATTGGTTTATTCTTAGCTTTTTAGCCGGAAGCATTAATACCGGCGGATTTTTGGCCAGCCACCGTTTTGTTTCGCATGTCACGGGTTACGCCACTTTAGCTGGAATTTCTTTAGAACAAATGGATTGGTACGGTTTTGTGATGACCTTAGTTATTCCCATAGCTTTTATGGGAGGCGTGATGTTTTCAGCTTATTTAACTGAAAAACAATTCGCCCATTATCGCCACGGGCAGAAATATGCCCCGGTTATGCAAATCGTGGCTTTTCTTTTATTAGTTGTTGCCTTGGGTGGTTTTTTTGGATTTTTTGGCGAATTCGGAGCCAACACCGATCTTAAAAATGATTATCTGTTATCAGCCATTCTTTGCATGGCTTGCGGTTTACAAAACGGTGCGATCACAATGTCATCAGGTGCTACGGTTCGTACGACTCACTTAACAGGGCTAACCACTGATTTAGGATTAGGATTAGTGCGCGCAGAAATCACGGCGAAAAATCCTGAACAAAAACAAAAAGAGCGCCGTTCAAATAAATTACGCATGGGAACAGTCGCTTCATTCACTGCAGGTGCTATTGTTGGAGCTTTTGCTTTTATTAATTTTAAATTTGCAGGCTTTTTATTACCTGCTTCGATAGCTTTATATTTTTCTTACGTCGCAAGAACAACGCAAAGCGAATAATTTATTTTGCTGACTGTTTTTGAGGATTTTTTGGAAGCACGATCACAAAACGCGTGTTCTCACTCTGTTCATCTAAGAATAAACGGCCGCCGTGATCCATCACTATACCACGTGAAATACTAAGACCAAGCCCTGTGCCTTTACCCACGTCTTTTGTGGTAAAAAATGGCTGAGCTAACTTGGAGCGAATCGCTGGAGCAATTCCATGACCGCTATCAGTGACACTTAATTCGATTTCATCGTTTAAATCTAAAACTTCGATTTTGATCCATTTCTGAGAAAGCTCTTCGATGGCATCAAATGAATTACTTAATAAATTTAAAAGTACTTGTGAAATCTGCGTTGCTCGGCAAGAAAGAAATAATTTACTTTCAGGCATTTTGACCTGCAGATCAACTCCGCTACTGCGAAATCGTTCTCCGCAAAGATCAAGGGTGTCGTCGATAATAGACTGTATGTCAGCCGGCTGGAACGGATCAGAAATTCCATCCCGGGCAAAAGCGCGAAGGCCTGTGATAATTTTAGCTATGCGATGAGTTGTTCTTTCAATGATCGCGCAAGCATCAATTACAACTTTGCGTCCTGATACCGCAAAGTTTTCGGCGTTGCAGGCTTCTTTAAGCAAGGCCACTCGAAGAGCGATCACGGCCAGCGGTGTATTGATTTCATGGGCGATGCCAGTTGCCATTTCACCTAACGAAGACATCTTTGAATTTAAAACTAACAGTTCTTGTTGCTTCACAATCTGATTTTTTGCCTCTAGTAACGAAGCAGCCATTTTATTAATCGCTTGTGATAAGGTCGAAATCTCATCATTACCGGTAGTTGTCAGCGAAATATTAAAATCACCCGAAGAAATTCTTTGCGCCGCTTTTTCAATACCCGCTAGTCTTCGTCCGATAGAACGAGAAATAATTGTCGACAACAACAAAGATAAAAGCACAGAAGCGCCTGCTGAAAACAGCAGAACTCTTTGTAGCCAGGTAATACTTTGTTCTAAATTTTTTGCTTCTAGAGCACTGACTTGGGCTTCTTTGTTAATGATCGCCGTAATCTTTTCAATAAATCCTTTATGAAATTTATTTTCACGGGCATCGATAAGTATTTTTTGCGCCTCTTTTGTTTTACCACTTTTAAAAAGTGCTACCCCATGATCAAGACTGCCTTGCAGTGTTGTATAAGAGCTAACAACATCGTCTAAATCGGCCCGATAGGTGGCATCGACACTGCCTGCTTGTGTGAGGGCTTTCTCTAGAATAACTATTTTTTTTAAAACTTCTTCTTTACCTTTGTTAATTCGATCTTCGTTATTTTCAAGACCCGAAACGTATAAAACATCAAACGTATCTAGAAGTTGGTTTCTGACCTGGGCACGTAAGTAAGTGGCCGATAAAAGGCGGCCTTCAACAGCTAATAAACGTTCGCGAAAATAAGAAACTTTGGTTGTGGCGTTATAGGCAAAGGCCCCCACAAGGAGCACAAATAAAACAATGGCAAAAAGGCAGTAAAATATCTTCCACTGAATTTTCATTGCAGAGCCCCTTCTTCTCTGCATTATGTTAAACTTATTTTAGTTTTTAAGTCAACTTACCCAGTTTGAAGACTATAAGCTTTTTCTAAACTTAAAGCCGAAGCTGCGGCCTGCGTCGGCGTAAGAAACGGAGCCGTTACAAGACCATGAATCATGGCATGAATCGCTACAACCTCATCCGTTTTTAAAACAGGAAAAATTTCTTTCAAGAGCTGCTGAAACTTCTTTTCAATAGTGATGAATTCCTTTTGAATCCATGAATCCTGGGTGCGCCACTTTTGATAAAATAAAATGACTTCGTGATTTTGAATTAAAAACTTGCGCGTATGTTCAATACGTTTATGAAAAACCAACGGAGTTTCTGTCTGCCTGAAACCATAAAATTCAAAAGCAAAAATCTGCAACGAGCTTTTTAAGATTTCTTCTTTCGTGCTTCCTAAGTAGCGGTAAATTAACGACCGACTGATTTTTGAAACAGCTTCAAGTTCTGTGACCTTCCATTTTAGATGGCCTTTTTTAGATTCTAACTTAAATACACAGATCGATAATTTTAAAACTGTCGCTTCTTTTTTTCGTAGTTCTGCAGCTTCCATATAAATATGTTATGCAGCCCCGGGTTAAAAGAACAGGTCATAATTCACAAAAAGTGTAGACTTATTTTACTCGCTAACAAAAAAGTTCTGGTGCTAACGTGGCTTCATAACAAAGGAGCTTTTATGAAAGCAATTATCACTGGTTCTATCGTTTCTTTATTTATCGGTCTTAACGCTCACGCAGCGACTGATAATTTACAACCCTTTACAAGTTTTTCAGGCGATTACACAATTAGCTCTGAGGCCGGGCCTTACTGCCAGAATGCCTTTCAAAGTTTACAGCTAGTTGTTAACGCCGATGAACAAACTGTTACTGAAATTTTTGAAGGTGAAGGTACATTAAACGGATTACCAACCGCAGGCCAATATGCAATTTCGGTCAGCAAAGAAAATACCAGAGAACTTCCAAGTTTAAACGGTCGCCGTCTTGAGCGTGTTGTTATCGAAAAACAAACGATTGCAACGCAAGAATCACTTTGGGCACCGCTTTATGGTTTTTTCGGAAAATGGGAAAATACTGGTGCGATTTTAAAATTTGAAAAATCAGGCAGCGTGATTGTGCACCGTTCTGGTTTTAGCTGTTTATTTAACAGAAATTAATCTTTTTTTGTAAGAAGTCCGATCGTGGTTAGGATACACACCGTTCCTAACCAATCGAAAATTCCAAAAGAAACATTTAACCAAATCACAGCGATCAATGCAGCCGATAAAGGTTCTGCACAAGCTAACAAGCTTGCAATCGTGGCCCCGATACTTTTGACTGAACGTAAATAACAGTAAAAAGCAGCCGCCGTTCCAAATAAAATAATTCCTGCGGTAAATAGAAAACTGATCTGATCCCATTGACCCGGAATATTCCATGGCGAATAGATCAAACTTAAAGTGCTTCCGCCGATTAACATTCCCCAACCGACAACAACTGAAGCATCATGGCGATGCATTAACCCGGTCGGAAGAATCGAATACACAGCTAACGCAATTGCTGAAGCCATTCCCCAATACAGCGCTTCAGACGTAATCGAAAGACTTTCAAAGCTTCCGTGAGTTACAATAAAAAATGTGCCCACCATGGCAAATACAATAGCCGCGATTTCTTTAGCAATAGGAATACGTTTTTCTTTAAACGAGTAATAAAGTGCAATAAACACAGGCCCCAAATACTGAAGCACGGTGGCTGTTGCTGCATTTGAATGTTTAATCGTTACAAAATACGTGAATTGCACTGTTAACATTCCAAAAATTCCGAAAGCCAGAATAGCCCAACGGTCTTTTTTATCTTTCCAGGGAGCCATCACGGCTTTTGGATTTTTAATAAACGGTACGGTCAATAAGACAACACTTGCGATTAACATGCGTACTGTGACCAACCATTCAGGAGTTATCTCTCGATGTTGAAAAAGGTATTGTGCAAAAGTGCCTGACACACCCCAAAGAAGAGCCGCTGTTAGCGCAAATACATATCCTAAAACCATAGAGATACATTATCTCGTTTTTTTAGGCACGACAATGGTCTACCCCACGAATTACTGGACCTAATTAGCCCCTGCTTTTTTGTTATTATTTAACTATGAAAATTAAAAGAACTTTTATTTATGTGTTTTCTGTTTTTTTAGCTTTATCAGCTCATGCTGATGACAAGTATTTAAATAACAAAGCCAAGTCAGTTGTTGAATCAATCGACTACTATCTGCGCGCTAAAAAAAATTACCCCAATCAAGATTCATCACGCAACTTAAGAAAAGCCCAACGTGATGCTTTACAGTTTAACAACACTTTAGTTTACGGTGATAACGGAACACCTTCTGATAAAAGCATGCGTTTAAATCTAGAAGCTGATATTGATTATTACACCGATGAATGTCAGCGCAATAAAACGATGACAACGATCTGTAAAGCTTCGGCTGATCAACTGGTGGCCTATAAAGCCAAATATCAAACTGATTACAAACCGAAAGCTCCAGCCTACCCTGACATTGATTTAGAAAAATACACTTATAGCATCAATGGTAAAACCTATGATCTTAAAAATAGAAAATATGTTTCAGCCAGCGAAACTCCGAAAGCTTCAACTCCTGTTGCAAAAACAACAGTGTCAGCTCCAGTAACTGTGTCTGCGCCTGCGACTGTATCAGCTGTAACGAGCGTTTCTTCAACAGCAACGGCTTCACAAACAGTTAAAGAAACAAAAGGTTATGAATACACCTGTGAATGGGACAATACCCTTCCGCCAAGAAAGCTACTTTACGCTCCTGGTTGCAGTGGCAGCGGTAAAGTGTGCAGTGGTTTTGTGAAATGCACTAAAAATGGTTTTAAAATTAACCGCCTGGCAACCTGCGGTGCCGAATTCTGCACTGATGCCACACCGACTGAATGTGCAAAACAAAGAGGTTACGGTTCAAAAACTGTAACGGCTGACGGCCAAGCGGTACCTCATTCAAAATCTGACAGCCAACAAACGAACGGCAAAGGAGTTAACTAATGACTTCTAAAATTATGATCGGTTTTTTATTTTTTACGGTAACGGCTTTTGCGGCTTTAGATGAAAATATTTTTATTCAAGGTAAGATCGGTAACGAAGCAGAACATACCCGGGTTAAAGTGATTGATAGCCATGGTCAGAAATACTGGTTACCTAAATCAGTTTTTCCGAAAAAATTTAAATTTGAAGAAGGCGCCATTTTTAATATCGAAGTTTCTGAAGCTGTTATCGACGAGGCTTTTAGTAAAGTTAAGAAGAAATAATTAATTACAGGGGCTGACCAAGGCTCCTGCTTCTACTCCTATTTTACAGCCCAAAGATTCAGCCTTAGCTTTCATTTTCATAACGACATCTGAATAAAAATTTAAAGTGTCTGGTTCAGCTGTATCTTTATAAATATACTCATTAACTTTGGTTGAATCCTGAGCCCATTTATCGTCCGGAGTCAGGGTTTGTTTAGCAACAATACTGCAACTTAATGTCACAGATGAACTGCGGCACTTGCCATGATAATACAAAGTAAATTCTAAGGCAGGCCAAGCAGATTGAGCGAAAGAGCTGGAAGAAACTAAAAGAATAACCATAAGTAAAAACTTACAATTCATGAGCTTCACCCCTTTTTATAATTTTAACACTATAAAAAAAGAGAATGATAAGCCTTAATGCTTCTGTCTCAAAAAGAGATATCAGCATTGAGTTTCTTTTAATTTTCGCACTCTTTGATTTTTTTTAGTAACTCGCCTAACTCAAAAGGTTTAGAAACCCAGCCGGTCGCATGAATATCTTTAGCTCTTTGTTCGCTATCGGCTGCGGCTGTTACTACGACAATCGGTGTTGAGTTATTATAAGTTTTACGAAACTGGTCGGCAAATTCCCAACCGTTCATCACAGGCATTTTCATATCCAGAAGAATCAAATTAGGCTTTGCCGAAGCTTTTAAAACATTTAAAGCCTCTAACCCATTTTCAGCGGTTAAAACGTCATAGCCTTCAAGTTCTAAAATTTCTTTTAAAGACGAGCGGATATCAACTTCATCTTCAACGACCATAATGGTTTTCTTCATGACTTTTCTCCGCTCGGCAGCTCAAAGGTAAAAGTCGTTCCGCGACCTAACTGACTGACCACTTCAATCTTACCTTTATGTAATTCAACAAGCGACTGGCAAATAAATAAACCTAGCCCAAGGCCGCCCGCGCGCTCGACCAATTCGCTAGAACCCCGTGAAAAGATTGTGAATAAATTTGCTTTATGCTGATCCGGAATACCTGGGCCATAATCAGTCACAGAAACACTTACTTTTTGAGGTTCATCTTTAACACGAATTTCAATCGGAGAATTTTCTGGTGTGTACTTACAAGCGTTATCTAATAAGTTAGAAACCACCTGATAAATTCTGACCGGATCAACGTTAATCATCACTGGCGATGTTTGCGTAAATGCAATCTCTCTATTTGGAAATCTTAACTTATACTCATTTATGCAATTTACGATCAGCGCTGAAATATCTGCCGACTCACGTTTGATTTTAAGAACACCTCGCTCTAACCTAGAAACATCTAATAAATCGACGACTAAGCGCGCGATACGATCACCCTGCGCCTTAAGGCGCATTAATGTATCGCCACCTAACGGTTCACCTTTTTCTAATTTTTTTTCAGCCAGTTGCAAGATCAGATTAAACGCTGTCACTGGTGTACGAAGTTCATGAGCGGCTATATCCAGAAAGCGCGACTTTAACAAGATCGCGTTTTTATATTCGGTAACGTCTTGATTAATACCTGTCGCCCGTGTTGCAACACCCTGATTATTTTTTATAAGTGCGGCGCTAGCTTTGATATCTTTGACTGTGCCATCCGGCCATACAACTCTAAATTCTGAACTAAATCTTTCGCCATTCAAAGATTCCTGAAACTCCCGATAACTTCTGTCTAAATCATCGGGGTGAAGACTTGCTTTCCAAGCGTCAAAACTTGGTTGGTAAGTTTTTCGATTTACACCATAAAGCGCGTACATCTGATCATTCCACTCAAGTATATTGGCTTCCAGATCGTAATCCCAGACACCAAGCTGGGCTGACGTTGTTGCTAATTGCAAACGATGTTCACTTTTTCTAAGCTCTTCTTCCATGCGCTTACGTTCGGTCAAATCTACGATCTGTGAAATAAAATAAAGTGGTTGGCCTTTTTGATTTCGCACCAAAGAAACACTTAAATGCGCCCACACAGTTTTGCCCGATTTAGTAAAGTAGCGTTTTTCCATGCCATAGGTTTTAATTTTACCTTCAAGTAAACTACGAACGTAATCTAGGTCTCTGGCTAAATCATCGGGATGAGTAATTTGCTGAAATGTTAACTGCATTAATTCTGGTTTTGAATATTCCAACAAATCACAAACTGATTGGTTAACCTTAATCCATCCACCTTCGATCGAAATAAGTGCCATTCCGATTGCTGCGTTTTCAAAAGCATTTGTGAAACGTTCTGCGTTTTCGCGAGAGATTTCTTGTTCTTTAATGCGTTCACTGATTTCACTGATCGTTCCGGCGTAGGCGACAGAGTTATTATCTTTTAGCGGATTAGCTTGCGCATTCACCCAAGTGACTTCACCATCTGCATGGCGAAAACGAAACTCTGCCTGAAATTGCAATTGTTTTTCTGTCGCCGTCTTCCACGCTTGGGTAATTTTAGACTGATCTTCTGGATGAATAAGTTTAAGCCAATTATGGTTAAGAACATCTGTGGCTTTAAGACCTGAAATATCTAACCATTTGTGATTTACGTACGAGCAAACACCTTGCTGATCGGCAAAAAAAAGGCCCACAGGAATAATTTCAGCTAAGGCTTTAAATTGGTCTTTTTCATTCGGTTGCATACGTCTCAATTATCATGAAGGGTTCTAACCATCATGACAATAAAATAGAATGTAGTTCAGCCGATTTGGGGCTGAAATACCTAAGGAAAAAGGCCTCTTAGTTAAAAGCCAGTCAAAATGTTAAGATAGTTACTTTCCTAAAAACTCTTCTAACAGCAAAGCCGTGGCCTCAGGCACTTTAGAATTTATAGTAGGACTTAAAATTTCGCCCAAATATTCTCCGTGACCACCAGGTAAAACGATCAGCTTAGCCTTCGGGATTGTGCGAGAAATCCATATCGCATGTTCTAACGTGGCCACATCGTGCTGACCTTGGATAACTAACGTGTCCGCCTTAAGGTTTTTAACATCTTTATCCGAAACGTCTTTAAAATTCTTCATACGATTAAAATCGTGTTTGTACATATTCATTAGCTTTTCTTGATCAGGTGTAACTTTCAAAAAAGCATCTTTATAAGGTTGAGGCAGTTTCGTAAAATCTTCGGCATCAAACATTTTCCAGAAACCTTTCGGTACTCCGGATTTTTTTGTTAAAGACGAAGCGAAAATCATTTTTCTGACAAGCTTCGGATGGCGGATAGCCACTTGCATAGCCACGCTTCCGCCGTTGCTAAAACCCATCACGTCAATTTTTTCTAACTTAAGATGCTTCATCAATGCTGCAACATCATCAGCTGTCGATTCAAAACGAACAGGCGTACCACGATCACCGGTTCTTCCGTGAGCCTGCTCTTCAATAGCAATAATTTTACGAGAAGACTTTAAAAGCGGAATCATTCGTCCCCAACTGGTCTCGATCGTAGACCCTCCACCATGCAATAACACTAAGGGCACACCTTCTGCTGAGCCATGAATTTCGTAATACATTTTTAAATCGTTAATGTTGGCGTAATCGGCATAAGCCTTAGTCAGAACAGATGTCATTGTTAGAATAAAAAATAGAAGTTTCATCGGCGTTGAAATCCTGATTTATAAATGGTGCAGTCGGCAGGACTCGAACCTGCAACCTACCGGTTCGAAGCCGGGAATTCTATCCATTGAACTACGACTGCATTAGGTGCGTTGTGACAACGCTATCATCGCGTTATCATAAAAATCGTAAATGATAGCTAAAATCAAATCAACTTGTAATGCACTTATGTATTCTTTTAAAATGACCCTGAAATAAGCCAAAAAGGAGGCCAAAGTGGCATCTCAAGATTTAAAAGTTAAAAGTACAATCACCAACGAACAAGTAGCCCGTTATGTGGTCGAAAAGATCACTGTCGAAAACGATATCGAGGCCCAATTACGTAAAGACACAACTCGCCTATCACAAGGAGGCATGATTTCAAGTTCTGACGTTGGAAGCTTTCTTCAAATGATGGCCTTAACCGTAAACGCTAAAAAAGCTATCGAAGTTGGTACATTTACCGGCTATACAGCTTTAAAAATCGCCCAAGCGTTACCTGCAGACGGAAAAATCATTTGTTGTGATATCAGCACTGAATGGACCGATATGGGTAAAAAATATTGGCAGGCCGCAGGCGTTGATAAAAAAATTGATCTGCGCATTGCTCCTGCGATGGAAACGCTAAATTCATTAAGTAACCAAGCCGGAACTTTTGATTTTGCATTCATTGATGCGGATAAATTAAATTACCATAATTATTTTGAAGCCTGTTTAAAACTATTACGCCCAGGTGGTGTGATTGTTTTAGATAATATGCTTTGGAGTGGTGATGTGGCTGATAACTCGGTTCAAGATGAAACCACAGTAGCCCTTAGAAATTTAAATTTAAAAATCAGCCAAGATACACGCGTTGATAGCTGTTTATTAACCGTGGGTGATGGCTTAATGTTTGTTAGAAAAAAATAATTACTCGTCCCACCAGATCAACTTGTTCGGAAGTTGATTTCCGTGGGTACTTGTTTTTGGATACTGCGGAGCTAAGGTCTTTTTAAGATATTCAATCGCTTCTAAAAGACCTTTTTCATAACTTCCCGCTTTAAAATCATCTTGTAGAATCTTTAAAACTTCTTCGCTAATTTTTTTCGAATCCGCAAAGTTAGAGCGCATATCCGGCAGAACCACAATTCTGTGTTCCATTAAAGAAATGAATAACAGTAAACCCTGATGCGCTTTTGTTTCAAATAAACGTTTTTTTAGAAACACTTGTTCGGCTTCAAGTTGTGCAAACTGATGACGATACTTAGGCGGCGTTAAAAGTCTACGAACCACATTAAAATGCGCTAAGATAAAACCAATCACTAATGTGATGGCAAATAACGTCGCTAACGCATGAATAATCGTTGAAGCTTCCCAGTCATGCCACTGAGCCAAATAATAAGCTTCAAACCCAAAAAACACGAACACCATTAAAAGTGCACTAATCACAAAGGGCACATGTAAGGTCGGTGTTGAGCTTTTAGCAATCACGGGAACTAATTCAAAATCCACCGCTTGTTCAAAGTCGGCAATAGCTGATTCAATTTTTGCGGCATCAATTTTTATTTTACCCATGATTCAACTCTCCTACCAATCACCCGAGGCACCGCCACCAGAAGAGCTTCCTCCTCCGCCGGACCAGCCGCCCCCGCCGCCACCGCGGTAACCACCACCGCCGCCTCGACCGCCGCTTAATAAATTAAATAAAATCCAAAGCGCTGTTGACGGGCTGAAAACAAAAATAATAAGCCACAGAACACCTAAGATTAAAAAAATCTTCGTCGTTGATAGCTTTTTATCTGACGAGCCCTGTTCGTGGCGATCGGCTAAATTACCGCGGTCACGTTTTGATAACGCCACCGACGGATTATTTAAAATTTCTTCTTTAAATTTATAAACATCAAAGATTTGCCCTTCAGGAGTACTGGCCGCCTGATTGATGGCTTCTGTTGTTAGAAATATTCCGGCAAAATAGTTACCGGCTTTAAAGATGGGTCTGGTGATTTCGCTAACAATTCGTTTGGCGATAATATCGGGAATATTACCTTCAAGGCCTTGACCCACTTCAATACGAAGTTTGCGGTCATTGGTAGCCATGACAAATAAAACGCCGTTATCTTTTTTCTCGTCGCCTAATTTCCATTTATCAAAAACCTGAATCGAAACCTGTTCAATAGCTTCGCCTTCAAGGCTTGGAATAATTAAAACTTGGATCTGTGCTCCGCCTTGCGCCTTAATTGCGTACAGACGCTCAGAGATCTGAGCTGATTCATTCGCA
Source organism: uncultured Pseudobdellovibrio sp. (assembly GCA_966250225.1). Taxonomy (GTDB): domain Bacteria; phylum Bdellovibrionota; class Bdellovibrionia; order Bdellovibrionales; family Bdellovibrionaceae; genus Pseudobdellovibrio. The sequence continues at coordinate 146,221 of CBINGM010000002.1, forward strand.
GAAAGAATACCCGCGCGGTCAACTACAGGACCAGTTAATGCGGGAACTTCAAAGGCTGACGCTAACGTCAGCCAGCAAAATCCCAGAGTAAAAAGAAGGGTTCTAAAATGAGTTATCACTAATTAACAACTAAAATTAGAATTTAACTTCAGGAGCTTTTTCGTTCGTTGTTTTTTCAGCTTCAGAAACATCCCACTGAGGCATTTTATCAAAGTGATAAATAATCATGTTCGTGATGTTCGTTGGCGGAACAGACACTAAGTTATTAAAACCTTTAATGTGCTCGATGTAACGGTTACGAGCCACAGTGATGCGGTTTTCAGTACCTTCTAACTGAGCTTGTAAATCACGAAAGTTTTGATCGGCTTTAAGGTTAGGATAGTTTTCGCTAACCACCATTAAACGGCCTAAAGCTTGCGATAATTCGCCTTGAGCTTTTGAAAACTCAGCTAATTTTTCAGCCGAAACTTTAGATGGATCAATTTGCACTGAAGTGGCTTTAGCGCGCGCTTCAACAACGTCAGTTAATGTTTTGCTTTCATGACTTGCATAACCTTTAACAACGTTAACTAAATTAGGAATTAAATCCGCACGACGTTTATATTGGTTAGTAATTTCAGCTAAAGCAGCATCTACTTCGTTTTTTTGCTGAGGAATGCTTTGAATACCACAACCTGTAAAAAATAAAGCGACTGCTAATAAAATGATTTTTTTCATAATAATTATACTCTCCTTTAGAGTAAGGCCAATATATCAATGAGCTTGCTTGAAATAAAGGAAACAGCTACCTTATAACTCTATGCAACAGTCTGGCAGCCCCTACAATCTACGTTTTTCTGACCTGCCTGATTTCATCGTTTTTAACAAACGAAGCGGCTTTCGCACCCACAGAGTGAATGAGAACCAGTTGGGGTTAGTTGAAGTATTATCGAGCAAACTTAAACAAGAATTATTTGTTGTTCACCGCCTTGACAAAGAAACTAGCGGTCTCATTCTCTTCGCTAAAAATAAAACCGCCGCAGCCACATTAGCGCAACAGTTTGAAAGCCGCGAAGTCAAAAAAACTTACTTCTTTTTAACGGATCAAACTTTAAAAAAATCTGATGAACCAATCACCGTTAAATCACATATCGACAAAGTTGATAAAAAATTTGCGAATGTTTTAGGTAAAGAAGATAACTCTGAAACGAAATTCACTTTCGTTAAAAAAATCTCTGACTCTGTTTATTTATGGAAAGCTGAGCCCATCACAGGAAAACCGCATCAAATTCGCCTGCACGCCGAAAAAATCGGGATTCCTGTTTTAGGTGATCATGAGCACGGCGGAAGCCCTTGGTTTCGTTTAGCTCTTCATGCCGCTGAAATTACTTTTTTATTTGATGGCAAAACTCAAACTTTTAAAGCCCCACTTCCTTACTGTTTTGAAAACCGCGTTGAACTTTTAGGTGAATTTGTCGCGAATGAATATTCGGATTTAAATGCCATCATGACTTTAGAAAAAGGTCAGACTTACCGCTTATACCACCGCACTAACCAAGAAGTTGAAATCAGAGCCGATCTTTACGGCTCTATCATCTGGGTTTACTGGTATAAAAAAGATGCGCCAACTGAAGATGATCTTTCATCGTTATCAGCATTTTGCAAAAAGCATGAGTTAGATTATGTGGTTCGCCATATGATTAATCGTGGCACTGGCGTTGGTGGCAAAGAACAAAAAGATTTATACTTTGATACAGCCCCAGAAAAATGGACAGCCAAAGAACATAGCTTAGTGGCTGAACTTCGCCGCGACCAGGGTTTTTCTCCAGGATTATTTTTAGATCAGCGTGATAACCGCCAATTTATTAAAGACCACAGTAAAGGTAAAACAGCACTAAATCTGTTTTCTTACACATCCCTATTTTCAGTGGCCGCTGGTGTAGGCGGAGCCAAACAAATCACAACGGTTGATGCCAGTCGCACGTTTTTAGATTGGTCGAAAGACAATTTTAAACACAATGGTTTAGATCCAGAAAAACACGAATTCTTCGCGCAAGATTCATTACTGTTTTTAGAAGGTTCAATTAAACGTAACCGTAAATGGGATATTATTATCTGCGACCCACCGTCTTTTGGCCGCACAAAAACCACGACGTGGAAATTAGATAAAGACTTTCCAAAGTTAGCAAAACTTATGTGGTCGTGCTTAAACGGTAAAGGATTAATTCTTTTTACCTGCAACTATGAAAAATGGTCTTTAAACGATATTCAAAAACAATTTGAAAAAGCTTTACCTAAAGGCCAATTTAAATTTCAAGAATTACCTACACCGGATTTAGATTTTGAATTTCCGGATGCCTACGATAATCTTTTAAAAGGTTTGATCGTCAAAAAAAATTAGCCGTAAGCTTTTAGGCCCACGGCTAATTCGTAGAACTTAAAAAATAAATTATTTCGAAAGAGCGTATTCACAACGCTGAACTTCAACGTCGTTTCCAGTTTTATAAGCTCTGTAAAGCTCCATATTAATAAATGTACCGATGATTTCGCCGTGGGAATCATAGTCCATGTAAGCTGTTTCAATTTCTAGATAGGCTGAAATTTTTTGGCTGCTAAAAGATAAACCTAAATGAGTATCTACATCAGAATCATGGTCAACTGTTGAGCCTGTTGAAGCCATTTGTAAAGATCTGCCATCTTTATCTGTTAAAACTAAAGAATCCGCTTTAATTTTTTCATCAACACGAGCGTTATCGTCTTGCTGAAAACCCTTCACGCAGATTTTAGCCACGTCACCGCAGCTCATGCTTGGGCGAGAGTTCTGAGTTAATTTTGCGTTTAAACACACTGTTTCGGCAGCAAATGTCGACGTAGCTGCGATAGTTACCAATAAAGCCATAGCGAATTTCATACATACTCCTAAAAAAGGTTATAGTTTATTTGTTGTTACAAACAGGAGTATTTATACCACCGGCCGGCGTTTATAAGGGTCAGTTTTTGATTAAGGCCGGGTTTTAAAGGATAGCCGCTACTTTTTTTCAGCGGCTAGGCGTAAAATGTCTTCGGCTGAATCCAGAGTTCTTAAAGCATAAGATGCCTTTAAAATCGAGATCTGCTCAGGTGTTACGTCTTCATTTTTGCCAAGTCGCTGTAAACGGTTCTGGAAGATCTGATAAAGACATAAAGCACCGGCTACCGAGATGTTAAAACTTTGTACAAAGCCCGGCATCGGAATAATCACACGTTCATCGGCAGCTTCAATCATCTCTTTTGAAACCCCGTCTTTTTCGTTTCCTAAGACAAGTGCTAAAGGCGTTGAAAAGTCCACTTCATGAAGAGGCTTAGCGGCTTCTAATGAAGTGACACAGATACGAATCTTATTATCTTTAAAATATTTGATCGCATCCGTTGTTGATTTCCACTTTTTAGTTTCGACCCACTTATCAGCCCCTTGAGTCACGCGTTGAGAATTTTTAAACTTCTCTTGGGTTTCGATCACGTGAAAGTTAGCAAAACCTAAACCTTCCGCCGTACGCATGACCGCAGAAATATTACCGCGGTCATAAATACTTTCTAAAACCACTGGAATTGAAAAGCAGCGTTTAGCCACTACATTTTCAATTTTTCTTTGGCGCTCTGGCGTAAGCAAAGGCCAGATTTTTTCCATGATGGTTTCAACCGAAGCAAAGTGCCCCGGTTTGTATTCTAAAGGAGTCGTTAACGGAAAGTGATTGTTCATTCTAAAACTAAAAACCTAATTTAGATAAATCGCGCGTGATGTTTTTTTGGTGCGCTTCTAACGTACCACCACCGATTTCTAATAATTTAGAATCTCTCCATAGACGTTCAACAACGTACTCGCCCACATAACCAAAACCACCAAGAACTTGGATCGCACGGTCAGCCACGTTTTTAGCCATTGTTGTAGCTACTAGCTTAACGCCGTCTGAATCTAAACGGTTACCTTCTTTATGAAGATCGTGCTTACGAGCTGTATCGTACACATAAGCAGAACTTGCTTTATATTCAGCGTAAGAATCAGCAACATACTTTTGAATTTGGCCGTAGAAATTTAAAGGCTTACCGAAAGCTTTACGATCAGAAGCGTATTTATTCATAATTTCAATAGAACGACGAGCAATACCTAAAGACATCGCTGCTAAGCCGATGCGCTCTAATTCTAAGTTACGCATCATATGTAACATTGAATCGCCCTCATGACCCACTAAACGGTCAGCTGGGATTTCGCAGTTTTCAAAAACCAATTCAGCTGTGTTTGAAGCACGCATTCCAAGTTTGTCTGTAATTTTTTGACCAACGTAGAAACCCGCATCACCTTTTTCAACGATGAATGTTGATAATTGCGCACGGCCATTTTTTTCGCCGGTTTTAGCGTAAACCCAAACAACGTCGCATGAAGTGCGGTTTTCATCAATCGCGCCGTTTGTGATCCACATTTTACGGCCGTTAAGAACGTACTTATCACCTTTTTTAGTAGCTGTTGTTTGCATACCCATAACATCTGTACCGAAATCTGGTTCAGACATGGCCATAGCACCAACAAATTCACCTGAAGAAAGTTTTGGTAAGTATTTTTGTTTTTGCGCTTCAGAACCGTTTACCGCTAAGTTGTTTACGCAAAGTAAAGCATGGGCAAGGTAAGCCAGTGCAAAACCTGGATCAGAAGCTGATAATTCTTCATGAACTAAAACAACAGCCGAAGCGTCTAAACCAGCTCCACCGTACTGTTCAGGAACTGTGATTCCTAATAAGCCTAATTCACCTAATTTTCTGAAAAGTGATAAGTTGAATTGTTCTTTTTTATCAAACTCGTGAGCTTGTGGCTCAACTTCAGCTTGAACAAAAGATTTTAAAGTATCACGCAACATTTGGTGCGTTTCAGTCGGATTAGCTAAATCAAAAGTTTTTAAATCAACAGTGCTCATTGTTTACCTCGGTCATTTTTTGATGGCTTGACTGTAGCAAAGGAGTTTGGCTTGATAAAGGTCAAAATAAGGATTTAGCTATGAAAAAAGCCACTATTTTAGGCGTTGGCACTGAATTAACCACCGGACAAATCACTAATAAGAATGCCTCTTGGATTTCAGACAAACTTATTCCTTTCGGCCTTGAAACGTCGATGCAGCTTACGGTTCCAGATGATCGTGCTTTAATCCTTCAGGCTTTAGACTACTGTGCACAAAATTCTGATTATATTTTCGTAACTGGCGGTCTTGGCCCTACTAGCGATGATTTTACCCGCGATCTCATCAGCGAGTGGTCAAAAAAGAAAATGCAGTTTGATGATAAGTCTTGGCAATCTATTCAAGTGCGCATGACAAGCCGTAACCTTCCGGTTAAAGAGATTCAAAAACAACAATGTTATTTTCCTGAAGGGGCTGTGATTTTAAATAACTCACAAGGCACGGCCAACGGCTTTCAAATGGAAGTTGAAACAGCCCATGGTACAAAAGATGTGTTTATCTTACCCGGCCCTCCTAAAGAAATCGAAGCGATCTGGAATGAATCTATTGCCAAATGGTTATTCGTTGAAACACAGTTATTCGATAAAAAATTAACCAAATCCTGGGATACCTTAGGTGTACCAGAATCAGAAGTGGCCGAATTAGTTGAACCTTGTTTTGAAGGCCGTTGGCCTGATTTACAATACGATGTGGGCTACCGCGTACACCACCCGTATGTTGAAGTGAAATTTTCATATTACAAATCACAAGAAAACTTTGCTAAGGCGATCGTTGAAAAAATTGATAAGGCTTTAGAGAAATCTACGGTATTAAAAAACTTTGCTGATATTACACAGGCTTTTTCAAAATTAACTTCAAACACTGAATTTGGTTTTTATGATTTCGTTAGCGGCGGCTTTTTACACCACCGTTTATCAAACGAATTAAAAAAATATAAAAACTGGGTTTGGAAAGAATCACAGCATCCACTGGATACTGACTTCTTCGCACATGAAGAAAACTTTTTAGCATTATTTCCTCAAGATGAAAACTTAGAGCGCGCTGTAGTGATGGGTAATTTAAATGGCCAAAGTTTCACAGTTGAATTAGAAGCCCCGCAGAAATCACCGCTTATGATCGAACGCCGTAAGCAATACTTTGCTGAAATGGCGCTGATCACTTTTGTTAAAAACGTACAATAACTTTTTTAACGGGTAAAAATATAAAACGAAAGCTCTTCGCAGATCGAATTAATTTTATTCGTCTGCAGAACATCAAGGGCGCCGAACTCTAGGCCCACTTCGGTGGGTTTTCCTGTTTTTTGTTTGACGTAACGAACCGTTCCCTCAACGGCAAAACCAGCACTTTGTTCTGGTTTAATTAACGCATGCACAGAATGGCCTTTTTTAAAAAGCGTTTGATCTTCGCCTAAACGAAGACTGGCTCCCGCTGTCGAAATATTTAAAAGCTGCCCTGAAACTTTAGCTTTACCATCGTTAGAAACAACAACTGAACAATAGATCGGAAATTTAGAATGGGCTTCAAAGCGAATATGTTTTCTACGTGCCAACTCATAGGTTTGTTCTCTGGGAGCATCAACGTAAAAACCGCGTTGGTTAAATTTAATTCGCGCTTTAAAAAAATACATCTGTGTGCCGATTTTAAAACTAAAAGCACATAGCTTATCTTTAAGATCTTCAACCTCTTGCGGAAGAACATAAATGCGTCTGAACATATCTTCGGGAATCGTGGCAAGCTTAACCTTAATCACCTTCTGTAAGTGCGAGAAATTCAGGGCCAACTGGCATTTCTGAAATACTCCATGGGTTAAAATCCGGTCAACTTCCGGGCGAGATACCTTTTTAAACTGGTTGTTCGTCATTCAAACCTCGTATAATTAGTTTTAGATAAAAAGCTCTATGAAGCAATGAATAATCCCAAAAGTATTTAGACCATACCCTCTTGCGAAATGCCCCAAGCCACGATAGCCTGATGTTCGTGGATTGATTTGTCAGAGTTTTATAATTCTACAAGCTTTCCCTCTCACAATTTTAACTTTCTAAGAGTTTTGGAATTCTTAGAGACTGAAGGAGCCCTGTTATGCAAACTCAAAATGAGTCTGCAGCGTCTACTGCTGCAAACGCGCGCCTAAATGCTTTCAAAAGCGCTATCGAAACAAGAACAAACTCAATCACGAAAATTAAAGATCAGTTCGGAAAAGAATCTCCGATTTCTGAATACTTTGGTTGTTCTACTTTCGGCTTAGCGCAGATGCGCGAGAAACTTCCTAAAGACGCTTACGGAAATTTAATTAAAACCTTAGAGCAAGGTAAAAAACTTCCGAAAGAAACTGCAGAATCAATTGCTTCTGCGATCAAAGAATGGGCCATCACAAAAGGTGTAACTCACTACTGTCACTGGTTCCAACCGATGACTGGATCAACTGCTGAAAAGCATGATGCTTTCATTACTATTCAACACTCTAACCACTCAGAACTTCGCGTGATCGAAAGATTCACTGGCGGACAATTAATCCAAGGTGAACCGGATGCCTCATCATTTCCTTCAGGCGGTATGCGTTCAACTTTTGAAGCGCGCGGCTACACTGCTTGGGATCCATCGTCTCCATTATTCATTATTGAAGAAGGTAACGGTAAAACACTTTGTATTCCAACAGTGTTCTTCGGCTACCACGGCCAGGCCTTAGATAATAAAACTCCTCTATTACGTTCTACTGAAGCGATTTCTACAGCGGGTTGTGAATTTTTAAAATTATTAGGCGATGTTGATGTTAAGAAAATTTCTACAACATTAGGAGCTGAACAAGAGTACTTCTTAGTTGATAAAAACTTCGTAGCATTACGTCCTGACTTAATCATGACTGGCCGTACGCTAGTGGGATCGCCTGCAGCCCGTGGTCAACAATTAGAAGATCACTACTTCGGAGCTATTCCTTCTCGCATTACTCAGTTCATGCAAGAAGTTGAATTTGAATTATATAAATTAGGTGTACCTATTAAAACTCGCCATAACGAAGTGGCGCCAAGCCAATTTGAACTTGCGCCGATCTTTGAAGATATGAATATCGCTTCAGATCACAACTTATTAACAATGGAAGTTTTAAAACGTACAGCTTTAAAACACGGTTTAGTGTGCTTACTACATGAAAAACCATTCGCCGGTGTTAACGGTTCAGGTAAACACAACAACTGGTCAATGGCGAATGATAAAGGTGAAAACTTACTTGAGCCAGGCAATACGCCTCACCAAAATTTACGTTTCTTAGCTTGCTTAGCGGTTACACTGAAAGCCGTTCATGACAATGCAGCCGTTCTTCGTGCTGCGATTGCTTCACCTGGTAATGATCACCGCTTAGGGGCAAACGAAGCGCCTCCAGCGATCATTTCAGCTTTCTTAGGAAGTTTATTAGAAGAGATTTTAAACACGATCGAAGCTGGTAAAACTTTAAAAGCGACGGAGCAGTCTATTATTGATTTAGGTGTTAATAAAATTCCTAACGTTTCTAAAGACTACACTGACCGTAACCGTACTTCGCCATTTGCTTTCACGGGTAACAAATTTGAATTCCGTGCTGTGGGTTCAACTCAAAACGTAGCTGTTCCTATGTCGATCTTAAATGCAGCTGTAGCAGCTTCTTTTAAAGAGTGTTCAGCAAGATTAAAAGATCTTCTTAAAAAGAAAAAACGCGACGAAGCTGTTATGGAATTAGTTCGCCAAGTGGTGAAAGAAACTAAACACATTCGTTTTAGCGGCAACGGTTACTCTGATGAATGGAAAGCTGAAGCTAAAAAACGTGGCTTACCAATTCTAAACACGACACCGGCGGCTTTAGAGATGTTTAAAGATAAAAAGAAAACACAATTCTTAGTTGATACAAATGTATTAACTCAGGAAGAAATCGGTTCTCGTTACCACATCGCGGTTGAACGCTATGTGAAAACTTTAGATATCGAACATTTAGCTTTAATCGAATTAGCTGAAACTTATGTTGTACCGGCAATTGAAAAACAATTTGCAGCGTTGGCTGCAGCTCATGCAGCGATTCCGTCAAAAGCGACGGCTAAACTTCATGAAACACGTTTAAATACTTTAGATACAGTATTAGGTAACGTGCTTATGGAATTAGAAAAGTTCAAAGGCATGATTGATAAATCGAAAAAATCACATGACGAAGAAAAACGTATGCGTGATATCGTAGATCAATTACAACCGCAAAGCTTTAAATTACGCGCGGCCTGTGACCAAGCTGAAATCATCGTAGCCGATGAGTTCTGGCCACTTCCGAAGTACCGCGAAATGCTTTTAGCTAACACATTGGCATAAAATAAAAAAAGAGGCGATCGTTAGATCGCCTCTTTCAATTTAAGGGATACTGTAAATCAGACAACAACTACTGAGTTACAGGGCCACTTTGTTTATAATAATTAAATGTTAACGTCGAATAATGAATTTCAACTTTATCTAATTCAGAATCTAAAGTTGTATCTTTTAAATCCACTTGAACATCAGCTGTATAAATCATTTCGCAAATTGATTGCGAAAAATCTTTAATGCGTACCTGAGCAAAACGGCGTTGGTTTTTTAAAAAGCGGCTACCCACTTCAACACTGTTAGAAACAAAAGTTTGAATACCGCAGGCATCAGTTTCAATACGCTTAAGAGTATACGTCGCATTTAAAACCGTCGTAGGCATGGCTAAACAAGAAAGGCCACCTTCTACTTTAGGACAAACATGACTTAAAATTTGTAAGTGAGCAACTTCGCGATTTTTTGATAATGAAAAACTCACACTTACGTTCTCAGAATTATAAAGATCCTTATTTAAATGCTCTTGAACCAGCGCCATGTTTTCAGGCATATACTGCCAAGATTGTGCTTTTGCTGTTTGAGCTAAAGCCATAACTGCGATGATCATTAATAAGTATTTCATACGTTCTCCCTAAATGAAGTAAATAAAAATAAATTGACAGGCTTTTTCTAATCAATGGCTCTGTTAGAGTCTATTTTTTTCGTCGTCAAATTTTGAACAAGGAAGTTTTTATCCCACCAGTTCCATTTCGGACTTAGTTATATTTGGTTATATTTTTTAAGGTTCCAATGTGGCTCTAGCGAACCGGCGTTTTCATCGAGTCCGCAGGAAGCCTGCGTCCCTTAACTCGCCCGCCCTTAGCGGATTTCGGCTTATGATCACGCGCTGGACCGCGGTTTTCATCGCCACCATAAGCGGTTCTTAGATCGTCGCGAGGGCGACTGGCTGGAGTAGATCTAGACATATCTGTTTTATTCATCTGACCACGGCGTGAGACTTGGCTTTTGCTTGTCTGCGATTGAGGCATGTTGTCCTTCTTCTGTGCAGTTTAAATTGCGTTCGTGTTTCGTTAAGCAATTAAAGCGCCAGCCACCAGAACTTTTGAAGCCGAGAAGGAGTTTTTCTTACGGGAATTATTCCCCGCAACCAAAATTAGCGGGGCACAAAGGGCAACGGGGCATCTTCATTTACTTTAACAAACTGTCACTGCGGTTCGGTGCAAAACTGATGGTGTTGTCGAACTTACGGTCAAGCTCGTCACGTTTATTCTGCAGAGTAGACCAGAAGGCCTCTGAAGTGTTTACGACCACGTTGTCGTGCTTAATTTTAAAAGGTAAGTTCAAGGCCACTGACTTTTCTTTATCGTTTTTTAAAATCCAGTTTCCGACAGCTGCGGCCGCTTCGACAACAAAGTGCCTGCCTGATTTTAATTTCTGCGGATTTGAAACCACATCAATGTCATCGAAAAATAGCTTTGCATAACCGTTGGTATGGCCATTTTCACTGGCGGCTTCGATATAAGTTGAAAATTTTCCGCGCGTTAAATCCATCGGTAAAATTTTTAAAAGCAGACCATTTAAGGCCTTCAAATCAAAATCTACTATTGAAAAATTCATATCAGCCATGACCGGATCAGCTAAGGGCTGCGCCTGGCCTGTTAACAACATACGCCCCTGCCCCTGCAAATACGACTCAACCTTAACATTAGCTAATTGCCAATTTTTCGCTGGCGATAAATGCACATTAGAAATATCTACGGCAATACGATTTACCGATAAAGGCACTTTCGCTTCTGGCACCACAAATTTAACATTCGCATCACGCACGGTAAAATGAGAAATCTCTGAAGACCATTTTGATTCAGCTAAAAGCTTTCTGATTTTTGCAAAACTCATTTCGTCAGGTTTGGGTGGTTTTACTTTGGGAATTTCAGTCAGCACCACATTCACACCATCAATGAGAATTTCGGCGACAGCGTTTTTATCCCAAAGTTTTTGCCATGAGAAATTTACTTTCGCGTTTGCTACATCCATTTGTAACGCGTGAGGTTTGTCTTTCTTTTCAATATGCAAATTTTGAAAAGCCACCTGACCACGCAAAATCGCCAAATCCAGATCTTTTAGATGACCAGTGTAGTCTTCGCTTTTATGGCGTAAGACGTAGTTAATACCTGTCAATGCCGCAACAGGAATAAGAAGGCGAATAACCCCCAGAATCAAAACAACAACTAATATTTTTCGGGTGAATTTCATAGAAGAAATTCGAGCAAGAACTAAACCAGCTTAGAAAAGGTTTTATCTATTTCTTTAGAAATATCGCCACCAGCTTCATAGGTTTCACGCCACACGTCAGTCTCGGCTAAGATTTCAGTTAAACCCTGAAGTTTTAAAAGTGAACGGCGTAAACGCTCAACAGTTTCTACTTCTTCAGGATTACGCGATTCAATAAGAGTCGCGCAAAGATTAATAACTTGTAATGGTGAATTCGCCCGGTCACGTACGGCCAAGAATAATCTGGCCGCCCGTTCAAAAGCTTCGGCTTCAGCGCGGTTTTTTTCTAAATTTTGAATAAGACGTTTACGGTACGCACGGGCCCCTAACATCATCATTGAAATAAGACCATAAGTTAAAGTGGACCAGGGTTCACCTGTGACTCCTGTTAACGGAAACTGATCTTTTAAAAACATCCAAAAAGTGACTGCAAAAACTAACGAAACAAAAATTTCGCAAGCTGCAATCCACACACGGCCTGGCGATAACACCGCGATATAAATACATAAAAACTGAAAAGGAATTAAGGGCTGGCGCAGTTGCCCGAGTTGCAAGCCCAACGTCTCACCCATCCATGTTGTGATAATGAATGGCGCCGATAAAACAAAAAAACCAATTTCTAAAGATTTCGTCGAGGGAATATTCTGGCGATGAGCATACAGCCAAACACCGATAGCTAAGGCTAAAGCGGCATGGGTTGCGTTGAGCAAAACCATGATTTCTCCGATAGCTGCACCATCGATAAAAATAAAAATAGTCTGAATGACAAATGAAGCAATGGTTGCAAAGACCATTGTGCGATAAGCTTCCATATGAGATTCAGAAACTCGTTTGATCATTAAGGGTGAATTCCTTCAACAAACCCCAATAACTGCGGAAGCCCGATCGGCTTTGCCACAACTTTTGTATTAGGCATACGAGTTGCTGCCAACACTTCAGGATCAGAAACCGCATGACCTGTAAGAAAAACGATTTTACCTTTGAAGCCGTTATCACGCAGCCACTGCGCTACATTGACACCCGAAGGTCTTTCAGCCCCCAAGTTCACATCAAGAATTGCTAATTCACAGTTTAAGATTTTATCTTTCTGTTGTTGAACAGAATCCATAGACGTTGCCGTAATCACCTGATTGACGTTGCATAGAGTGACGAGTGTTTCTTGAAGAACTTCAAGTAAATCAATATCGTCATCCATAACTAGAATAGTAGGTCCGGCTTGCATACCGTCTGGATACCACAACTAGAAACGCTTTCCTAGAACTAGCTCTTAGGGTTCACGTAATTTCATAGTAGCAAATGGGGCATTTTTAACCGTACCTTAACAGCTTTTGTTAAGATTAACTTGAACAGGCGGTAGTTGTTCCGCAGTTTAAGCAGCGATAACAACCCGATTCAAGCACCGTAGGGCTTCCGCACTCAGTACAAGCTGGAAACTCCGGTTTATTTCGATTTAACGGTTGTACAAATTTGCTTCCATCGCGGTAAATTGCCACAGCCTTTAAATTTAAACGCCAAGCTTTATGGTAAACCTCGGCAATATCTTTTTCTGTGGCCGAATTCGGAAGATTCACCGTCTTAGAGATGGCTCCTGAGATAAAAGGCTGAACCGCAGCCATCATCAGAATATGCGCGTCTGGAGATAATACATCATCCCCTGTATGAGTTGTTCCCGCTGCGGTAAAAAATATTTTTTTATGTTCAGGTTTTAAAATATTGCTAGCGATAAAATCTTCGCCGCTTTCGATTTGAAATAAAATTTTATCGCGGTCAACTTCTGAATAACCTAAATTGTCTAAAGCGATTTTTACCGATTGATTCACAATTTTAAGCTGCCCGCCACCCGATAATTTTTTATGTTTGATCAATGAAAAATCAGGCTCAATACCTGTGGTGTCACAGTCCATCACAAGACCGATTGTGCCCGTTGGAGCAATCACTGTAACCTGGGCGTTTCTAAAGCCGTGCTTTTCACCCATTTCAATGACGTCAGCCCAAAGCTCATGACAAATTTCTTTGTACGCCGGTGGTAGTAAATGCCACTGAATATCTTTTAAAGATTTCTGATGAAGCTTCATCACGCCCATCATTGATTTTTTATTTTTCTTAAACCCCGGAAAAGGTTTTAACTTTGCTGCAAGCTCGGCACTTGTGTAATACGCCATACCCGTCATCATCGCCGTCACGGCTCCCGCGAAAGCTCTAGCGTGGTCACTGTCATAACCTAAGCCCATTTGCATTAATAAACTGCCAAGGTTTGCGTAACCTAACCCTAGCGGACGGTAATCATGAGAATTTTTCGCGATTTGTTCTGTAGGGTAACTGGCGTAATCGACTAAAAACTCTTGCGCTAAGATAAAAGTTTTTACCGTGATTAAAAACTCGTGAATTTTAAATTTTTCATCGTTAGCTTTTGATTGATCAAAAAATTTAACCAGATTTAGCGAAGCTAAATTACAAGCCGAATCGTCTAAGAACATATACTCAGAACAAGGATTACTTGCGTTAATCGGCGCTGTTTCTTTACAGGTGTGAAATTTATTAATCGTATCACTAAACTGCACGCCAGGGTCAGCACAATTCCACGCCGCTTTACACAGCTGTTGCCATAATTGATCAGAACTCACTTCAGAAACAGGTTTACCATTTACACGTGATCTTAAAGACCACTGCGCGTTTTTTTCTAAAGCGTGCATGAACTTATTTGAAATACGAACTGAGTTATTCGCGTTTTGACCAGAAACAGTATGGTACGACTCCCCGTCAAGTTCCGCCGAATAGCCTTGAGCAATTAAAGCGTGGGCCTTTTTTTCTTCTTTCATTTTCCATGAAATAAATTCTGAAATTTCAGGGTGATCCATATCCACACAAACCATTTTAGCGGCTCTGCGGGTTGTGCCACCTGATTTAATGGCCCCGGCTGATTTATCTAAGATTTCTAAAAATGAAATTAATCCTGAGCTTGTGCCGCCAGAATTTAAATTTTCGTATTTACTTCTTAAAGCCGAAAAGTTTGTTCCAGATCCTGAGCCGTATTTAAAAAGTTTGGCTTCAGTTTTTACTAAGTCAAAAATAGATTCTAACGAATCATCAACTGACTGAATAAAACAGGCTGAACATTGCGGGCGCTTAAAAGCGTCAGTGATTTCGGCTATTTTTTTAGATTTATAATCCCAGGCAAAGTGATGGCTTTTCGATGAGATTTTATAGGCTTCGTAAAGGCCGCAGTTAAACCAGACCGGAGAATTAAACGCAGCTGATTGGTTTAAAAGATGAAATTTAATTTCAGAAAGAAAAGACTCTAATTCTTTTGAGCTTTTAAAAAGCTTTGCATTCTGGCTTGCGGTTTTTAGCCCCGCAGCGATTCGGTTTACAAGGGCAAAAATGGAGTTTTCGCTTTTTTCAGATTTACGAAAATACTTACTAGCCGCGATATCCACCGCAGTTTGTGACCAGTGCTCAGGAGCTGCCACACCGTGTTTTTCAAAATAGATGCGGTTTTGCTGATCCTTAATCACGGCCTCGTAAGTTTTCGCTTTAAAATACGGAGACTTACGGTTTGCAGTGAAATACGGTTGAAAGAACGGAGTTGATTTGGCCATAAAAATATTGAAGCACAATATCTTTGTTGGACAAAGGTAAAAAAAGTTGATGCAATTTAGTAAACAAGGGGATTTCCAATGACAAAAATTATTCTGTCTTTATTAGCTGTGCTTTGCGTGAACGTAACTGCTAACGCTGCCGCTTCAATTCAAGTAACTCCAGAAGTAAACCAAGAACAAGTAAATCCTATGGATTACGGTTCACACTGGTTCGGCCGTGTATTTGTAAACAGCCGTAATGTTGTTCGTTACACAGTAACTAACACAGGTGATGAAAATCTTGATTACGTAAGTGCTAATATGTGGGGAAGCTTTGATTTTAATGCTTACCACAATTGCTCAGGCACTTTATTACCTCAGCAACGTTGCCAATTCGAAATCGCATACTGGCCAGCTTTCGAAGGTTCAGATTCAGGTGATTTCGTATTACAGTTCAAACAAGATTCTATACAAATTCATGTATGGGGCGAAGCTGTTAAGCGCTTCTAATTCGATATAGGCTATTTCAGCCATTTAAATTATCTATGGGCCCTAGCCAAACCCGATGTCTTAGGTTATAGTGGGCCCATGATTCAAATTTCAGAATCCGCTGCAATCAAATTAGCCGCCCTTAAAAAAGAGGAAGGCAAAACCGAGGAAACACCTTTACGAGTCGAAGTAAAAAAAGGTGGTTGCTCTGGTTTATCATATAAAATGGATTTCAGCTCTGAGGCCAAAGAGGGCGACCAAGTCTTTGAATCAAACGGACAAAAACTCATTGTTGATGGTCAAAGTCTTCTGTATTTAATTGGGATGACGCTGGAATTTTCTGGCGGACTAAACGGAAAAGGCTTTGTATTCAATAACCCGAACGCCACGAAGAACTGTGGTTGTGGATCAAGCTTCAACGTATAGAATCTAACCCCTTCTAAACGCGTCCAATATATAAAATCTGCCGGACGCAGATATCATATAACTATTACACCAAAGCGGCTTAAAATCGTTTTGAGCTACGCATTGCTTTACTAATGAGCAATTTGGTGCGACTGTGTGCCCTCAATAAACAGCAGATATGCATTTAGCAAATATGCAAGACGTCGTGCCCTCGGCACGCAAGAAGGAAAATTGTGAACAACACAGAAAATGTGATGCCTACAACTGATGTAGACGCATCTAAAAAAACTATTGAGCCTGTTATTGAACAAGACAGCAACGAAGGTAACGAAATCGAACAAAATGATTTCTTGGAATTTGCCTTATCTGCTGAAGTTCAAAAAGCTCTAGAAAAACTTAAATTTACGAAAGCAACGCCGGTTCAAAAAGCCTGTATTCCGCTTTTGTTAGAAAACGAAACAGACATCGTAGCGTTAGCTAAAACTGGTACTGGTAAAACGGCAGCGTTTGGTCTTCCTATCGTTGAACGTTTAGAAGCGGGCGCTGGTTTACAAGCGTTAGTACTTTGCCCGACTCGTGAATTAGCTCAGCAAGTGGCTAGTAACTTACGTAGCTTCGGTGAATTCAAAAAATTAAAAGTAACAACAGTTGTTGGTGGTGAATCATACGATCGCCAAATTAAATCAATCAGAGCAAATCCAGAGATTTTAGTATCTACTCCGGGCCGTTTAGTTGATTTAATGGATCAAAACATTGTTGAACTAGCTGACGTTAAATACTTAGTATTAGACGAAGCTGATGAAATGTTATCTTTCGGTTTCGAAGAAGCTCTAGAAACTATCTGGAAAGCTTCTGCTAAAACTGAATTACGTACTTGGTTATTCTCGGCAACAATGTCGAAACAAATCAAATCATTATCGAACAAATATTTAAAAGACGCTGAAGAAGTCACTTTAAATACTCATACTGAAAAAACAAATGTTGAATCGTTTGCCTGCGTGATTTTTGAAGAAGATAAAGAAGACGCTTTATCTTTATTAATCAAAAACACTCCGGAATTCTACGGTATCATCTTCGCAACGACTAAAAAACAAGTTGCTGAACTAGAATTACGTTTACGCAATTTAGGCTTAGACGTTGATTCATTACACGGTGATAAAGTTCAGGCTGACCGTACACGCACTATCGAGCGTATGAAAAGAAAAGCTACAAAAATTCTTGTGGCGACAGACGTTGCGGCCCGCGGTTTAGATATCCAAGATTTAACTCACGTTGTGAATTTCGAAATCCCTTGGGATACTGAAACTTACACTCACCGTATTGGTCGTACAGGCCGTGCCGGTAAAGCCGGTACAGTTTGGACTATGGTTAAACCAAAAGAATCTGGAAAATTAGTACGTTTCGAACGCGCTTTAAATTTCAAATTCAAAGGTTTACAAATTCCTTTAGTTGAAGATGTTCAAATCAATATGAAAATGAATTGGTTAAAACAAATCGCAGCTATCAAAATGCACGAAAAAGATTCTGCTAAATTTGAAAAAGCGATTGATCAATTAGAAGGTATGTCTGATTTATCTACTGAGACTAAAACTTGGTTAGCAAAAGCTTTAAACTACATTGGCCAAGGCGAAGACCTTCGCATGAAACAACCTCGTTCATTAGAATTACGTGAGCGTGGTGAATCGACAGGCCGTCGTTCTGAAGGCCAATACGATGACCGTGGCGGCGAAGGCCGTGGCGAGCGTCGTGGCTTCGGTGGTGATCGCGGTTTCCGCGGTGGCCGTGGTGGCGGCGGTTTCTCACGTCGTGACCGCGATGGCGGTGGCGATCGTTCTGAAGGCCGTTCATGGGGTTTCCGTGGTCGTGATGACCGTGGTGATCGCTCTGAACGCGGTGATCGTTTCGAAGCTCGCGGTGAAGGCCGCGGTGGCGAACGTTCTTCTGAAGGCCGTAGCGAATCTCGCGGTGGCGGCGAAGGCCGTGGCTTCCGTGGTGGACGCGGCGGTGGCGCTGGTCGTCCTGGTGGCGGTTCACGTGGTGGATTCCGCGGTGGACGTGATGGCGGCGGTCGTTCTGAAAGACGCGCACGCGACTAATTTATAACGCACATTTCGCACTCGGGTTTTCAGTCAACAATGTGGACTGAACTCAAGAGCAAAAAAAAAGGAGAGTTAACCACTCTCCTTTTTTTATTTTTAGATTCTGGTGTTATTTAAAAACTAAGATTTTAGATTTTGTCCTGGAAATCTAAATGAAATGATCGCACCTTTGATTACTCCTGCTTCATCGACCCGGTTATCAGCTCTAAGTTCGCCGCCATGCACTTCACAAATCTTTTTCATAATTACTGAACCAAGACCTACAGAAACACGGCCTTTTCCGCCGCCATCGATAATTTGACGTGTGATACGACGTTCACCAAAATGAGCTAGATCATCTGGTTTAAATCCTTGGCCATTATCAGCGACCACAATGCTGTAGCTGCTATTACCTAAATCATTAATTGAAACCCAAAGCTCACTGCGCGCAAATGAAACAGAATTTTCCAATGCATTTCGCAACATGCGCTTTAAAAGTTTCGCGTCACCTTGAATCAGCGGTTCACCTTCAGGAAAGTCAGATTTAAAATTAATTTTTTTCAAAGGATTTTTAATTTCGATATCGTAGATCTCTTCTTGTAAAAGCTGTGATACCGGAACACCACTGGTCGTCGAACTGTATTTGGGCTCATCGACTTGTGACAACACTAAAAGATCTTCGACAAGTCTTGCGAAATAATTAATTTCTTTATTTGAAAGTGACAAAAGTTCAGACTTTGTTTTTTCATCTAACTTATCACTACTCATCTCAAGTGTTTCAAGTAAGGTCTTAAGTGAAGCAATTGGCGTTCTTAAATCGTGTGCGAGTTCCTGAAGTAACTTACGACGAGATACTTCGACGCTTTTTAAATGACTGACTAAATGTTCGATCTCATCAGCCATTTGGTTGAAGCGAAGCATCGCCTGACCGAATTCATCGTTTCGATCTATGACAAAACGCGCTTTTAAATTTCCTTTGTGTAATTCTGAAATAACAAAGTCGGCATCGCGTACTTTTTTGCGCACTGATAAGTAAATCACAAATAAAGTTAACCCTACACCGATCAGCAAGGATAATACTAAAGAGCCAATACCAAGAATCGGCATGACACGTGCCATGCCTTTTGGAGGTTCGAACATTTTAGGGTTCGGCGGCATGATAATTAAATAATATTTGTGCGAATCATTCACGACGTCTTTGAGTTTAATTACCGATTTCTGCTTCGGCATCATCGGACCACCAGGGCCTCCGGGCCCACCCGGCCCGCCACCTGGAGGTGGACCAGGAGGACCATCTAAGCCTGGAGGCGGCGGTGGACGGTGTTCAATTTTTTCGCCGTAAAATTTAAAATCATAATCGTTAACTAACGAAGTTAAAATTTCTTCTGACGGAAGATCTGCCGGCGTGATATCTGAATCACCATATAAAATTTCTCGTTTATCATTAATTAAAATCAGGTTTGGCTTTGGCCCCATTTTATTATCATGGAAAGACTCCATAGCCCGGATCGCGTCTAACTTTGTCGGATAATTTAGGTGATCAATGGTTTTACCTAAAAACAATGGCGGCATGATTTCTCGCTGTGACTGCTGGCGTTCAGGTTTAAAACTTTCAGCAACAAAGCGAGAAACAAAAAATCCTAAAAAGATCGTTAAGATCAAAATCACCGAAGCTAAAAGAAAATACTCACGAAAAACCTTATGCTTAATCATTCTTTTCCAATCTGTAGCCTAAACCATAGACTGATGAAATTTTGATACTATCAACGTTATGTTTTTTTAAATTTTTACGTAAATGACTGATATGCGAATCAATGGTGCGATCAAAAATTTCTGATTCTTTATCTAAAAACTGCAATAACGAATCACGTGAAATAATACGTTCAGCATTTTTCATCATATAAAAGAAAATATCAAATTCACGACGGTTAAAATCAATGACGACTTCATTGTATTTAACTAAACGGTCTTGCTCGAGAACTTTGACTCCGCCAAATTCGATAACATTCGTTTTTGCCGCTGGCTTTTTTAAGATCACTTGCATACGCGCCGCTAATTCTTTGTAGCTATAAGGTTTTTTAACAAAGTCATTGGCTCCCATAGTTAAACCTTTAACCACTGAATCTTCGTCAGATTGAGCCGACAAGATAATTACAGGAACATGCGCAAATTCATCCTTAATTTTTTCTAAATAACTAAAGCCCGATCCATCAGGTAAACCTAAATCTAAAATCACAAAATCTAAAGACGATTCCTGCAATTGTTTTTTTGCAGATTCTAGCGTGTTGTTTAAAACTACGCGGTGGCCTTCAAGTTCTAAGTTAACTTGTAAAGCTCTGGCTAAAATGGGGTCGTCTTCAACAATTTGTACAAACATAAAAACCTAATTAGCGCCCGTTAACAGTTGTTGGTGTGTATATCGTGCTTGTCGAACCCGGAATCCACGTTGGCGCTGTCGTAGTTCCGTAATAGCCACCGGTAGCCGTCAAACCACTTGTTGACGTTCCGTTATTATAGTAACTGCCGCTGTACAGATTTTGCAAACGCATCTGTAAGTTATAAATCTCTTGCTGCAACTGCTGCCCTTGTTGCGCCACTTGTTGCTGCTGTTGATATTGTTGCATTTGCGCTTGGTATTGCTGTTGATAATACTGCATTTGGTATTGCGACATTTGTTGTTGGTACTGAAGCGCTAACATTTGACTTTGATAGTTGTTATTCATCGTACCTAAACCGTAATTTGACATATTTCCATAGCCGCTCATAGTTCCGTAGTTACTCATATTACCGTAGCCGTAGTTGGCCATACCACCAGCCATTGTACCGTAACCGTTCATCATAGTGCCATAGCCATTCATCATTCCATTGGCCATCATTCCATAACCATTGCTTGCGTAAAGATTTTGGTTTCCGTAGCCATTCATATAAGGGTTGTAACCCATGGTGTACATGCCACCACCGTAAGGATTTTGCCCGTACATACTTTGCGGATAACCGAAGGCCCCAGCCATGCCGGTCATTCCACTCATCGACATAGAGTTTCCGCAGCCCATTGAACCTTGGCCGTTTGATCCATTCACTGAACCGTACACACCGTTTAAAATAAAAGGTAAACCTAACGACACGGCTGTTGGATATCCTGATTGCGGAGGGTAACCTAACTGCGCCGAATATTCGGCATTACGATCATCATACTGTTTACCTACATAAGCTAAACCAAGACCAACACCAATGTTTCCTAAAGTACTGATCCAATCACGATTTGATTTTTTCTCGCCACCGCCGCCATCACGATCCATCATGCCGCACTCTTCACAATCAGCTTCTGTTTTTGCCATACGGCTTTGACCATCTAAAGAGGCGCGTTCTTTTTCATCAGCAATAGCATACTGGCGATCTTCGATTTCATCTTCAATGCGCTCGATTTTTGCCTGAGCCTCATCGCGTTTAATACGAAACTTTCTATAATTTGCTAATTGCTTGCTGCAATCAGAAGATGACGCTGAACTTTTACGATCACTGTTTCTAAGCGAAGCATCACTACAAATCGCAGCTGAAACTGAACCACCCGAACTGCGTGAATTAGCATTACAATACCCACCGCTTTGTTTTGTCCACTTAGCTTGTAATTTTTCAGGAACGTCTTCTTTACCATCGCAATCAACTGTTGATACCACTTGAGTCGCTGGTGTGATCACTTGGCTACCGTCTTCACTTACTGTACCTTCACCGACCGCCGTCGATCCAGTTTGTGAAACTTGTTGCTGGCCACAACGGCTGCCTGGAAAAGTTTTATAATCGGCGCAAGTATTGCCTTTTTCGATATGAACTTCTAATAAGAAATCTAAAATTTCAGAATCAAAAACTCGTTCTAGTTTTTTAGCCGCTAGCTCCATTTCTTTTTCAGAACGTTTTTTATCAAGTTCTTTCGCTGCTAATTCTTTTTTTAATTCAGTTAAGCGACTGTCTGCTTTTTCTTTTTGTTGGCCTTGCGATTTGCCACCGGTATTTTGACTTACTTGGTAGCCGCAGTTTTGTTGGCCACCCCAATAACCTGAACCTTGAAGGCCAGTATTGGCGTAACCATAGGCGCTATATCCATATTGCGCCACACTTGTTAAAGGAAACATCAGCATGATTGAAGTGATCCATTTATTCATAAACTTTCCCATCGTTAATAGACGCCTACAGATTACGAAAACAATGTGGAAGAATTGTGAATTTAAAAAAGATTTAAGTTTTGTCTCAAAATGGTCCTGATTTTCTAGACCTAAGTTTTTGTTTTCTCCATATTTCTTCAACATTCGGGCTTTATTCTGGTCCTACAACAACCAAAGGAGTTTCAAGATGAAATCATTCATCACACAAACACTATTAATTTCGAGCTTAATGTTATCTATCGCTTATGCGCGCGATCAGCATAAAGGCCCGCCGATGGACGAAGAAACTAAAGCCGCATTTGAAGCCTGCGCAGAAGAAGTTGGAATGCCTGATCGTGAATCCGGTGAGCGTCCAACGAAAGAACAACATGAAGCGATGAAAAACTGCTTAGAAGGCAAAGGTATAAAGCCTCCTAAAGGCGGTAGACCCGGTGGCCCTCCGCCAGAGTTTCGCAATGAATCTGATAGCGAATAAATAAAAAGGGAGCTTAGCAAGCTCCCTTTTTATTTATGAAAACTGAGATAGCCAATAATTAAACTGCTCTAAAGACATGGCCCCTGATTGTCGGGCGATTTCTTGCCCGTTTTTAAAAACAACTAAAGTAGGAATACCACGCACGCCAAGCTGAGAAGGAAATTTTGAATTTTCTTCTGAATTCAATTTTGTAAATACAAATCGGCCAGCGTGCTTTTCTGAAGCGGCAGCAAAAGTCGGAGCAAAAGAACGACACGGCCCACACCAAGGAGCCCAGATATCCACCACAACCGGTAATGAACTTTTTTGAATTAATTTAGGTAATGTTTTATCCGAACCTTCAACCACAGCGCCGTGAATTTTAAGCGGTGTCTTACAGGTTCCACACACAGCCGTCTTTTGCATATTCAAATGAATACGATTTGTTTGTCCGCAATTTTCACACACAGCATATGTCTGTGGCATAACGCCTCCCGATAACTAAATATCGGGCCGATTTTTCAATTGTAAAGCTATTTAAAATAAACTCTGAATCGTCGTTGTAAACTGGTTTAAACCCTCAAAGAAAGAATGAACCATATCAGGATGAGCTTCTAAATACTTGTTACCCATATAAGTGGCCACATAACTGCCTAGGATGATTTTACCAAAAGAGTTTGCGCCTGATTCCTGGTAATATAAAGGAAATGCATCTTTTGTTAAAGCGGCTTTATCGGCTTCCATGATTTGGTCATGAAATAATTTGTAGCGCTCGTTTTCTGTAGCTTTAGTAGCTGATACAGACTTAATCGCTTCCCACTCTTCAGTGTTTTCAACTACGCGTGAGAATAATTCGATTAACTCGTTCGGTCTTTCTGATTTTACATTCAGTGAACGAAGTAGTTCATACTGCTCAGTTGGAGATTTAGCTTCGATAATCATTTCAATATCTTCTAAATAAGTGCTGCGTAAGTGTTTTGTGTAGCCCACTTGAAACGCTTCAGAAATTACTTTACGGGCTGGCACCACAAATGGGCCCATTACGATTTTCTCTGGAATTTTATAAAGCACTGATTTTAAACCGTTCACGATCGGACCGCTGAACGTCATTAAACGTAACATTAAGAAAAATTCGTCAACCGCCGCTTTTTTTAGTAACGCGTGCTGGGTCCTGATATTTGATTGCACGTAACGTTTTACTTCTTCGATCGAGAATTTTTTAAATTGCATATTGTACGATAAAGCGTGGTTCGTAGCTAACGCTTCAAGCTCTGCTAACACTGTTTGCGCACGCTCTGCCACCACTTGCAACTTTGAATTCGACATTTGGTTTAAAGCTTCTTTTAAAGTGATATAGCGGTAATAGTTTTGGCCGATATGTTTATCTAAAACATTTTTTTCAGCCTGTTTACCTTTAATAAGCTTTTGAATTTCTTCTTTTTTAGCTGGCGACGATTCACGAGCTTCATACTGGCGTAAATAAGTGATTTCGTTTTTTAACTTTTCAGCTAAACGAATATCAACTTCGTAACGTTTAAACAAAGGACCAATTTTTTCTAAGACTTTCGCTGTTAAACCTAGACGAACTTGATCTTTGATTTTACCGGCGTAGTTTTCAGCTTCAACCATCGAACGGTTTGTTTCTGAACCTGTTAATTCACTGTACTTACGAATACGTTTTTCTAGGTTACGGATTTTTTGATCGAACTTTTTAAATTCAGCCGTGTATTCGCTGCGTTCGATCTCAGACATTTTAGCAAAGATACCTGCTGCCGGATCCTGCGGGAATAAATCCACACACATCGCTTGTGCTTGCGCTTGTTGAGTGAAGCCCATTAAGGCCACGAAACTGTAAACAACTGATAATAATGCTAATTTACCCATAGGATCATTCACTAGAGCAATCCATCGACCACTCTAAACCCCGTAAATTGCTTATAACGCCAAAATATTGTTTACCTCCTGAGAAGACGACGTCGAATGTCACTTCCCGTTAGGCAGTCATGCGACTTATAATGAGACTATGGAAGAGGTTGAAAAGTTTTTTAAGTGTCCGTACTGTTTGGAAAAAATTTCGATGTTACTTGATGTTTCTGAAGAAGGGTCACAAACCTATATTGAAGACTGCGAAGTCTGTTGTAACCCGATCCAACTGACCTACGAAGCTGTTAATGGTAAAATTAAAAATTTCACTATCGATAAAGCTTACGGATAACTACGAATTATGCCAGTTTTGGTTTCCTAAATAATCACCTTTACCAAGCTCTACACCGTGCGAACGTAAAATCGCGTAAGCTGTAGTTACATGAAAGTAATAATTAGGTAACGCGTGCTGAATTAAATAATCCTTACCTTGAAGATACTTTCCCGGATACCAAGGAAATTCAGCCTTCTTCGCTTCAAATCCCTGAAAATTTTCAGGCTTGATTGTTTCTAAGTACGAAATCGTTTTTTGAATACGCTCTTGCAGCTCTTGAAAATTTTGTTCGTTATCTTCAAATGTAGGAGCTGCCACACCTGTTAAGCGAGCTGCACAGCCTTTAGCGTTGTCAGTGGCAATTTGCACTTGGCGGTAGAACGGAAACATATCTAAAGCTAAACGTGATTGTAAAATCACTGAAGGTTTAATTTTCTTAGCTTCAGCGTGTTTTTCAGCTTTTTGTAAAATATGACCTAAAGCTTTAAGTGAAAGAACAAATTGCGGAATTGTTAATTCAAAAACTGAAATTGTCATAAGTCACTTCCTCTACTTTTTTTGATCCTTTGATTCAGTTAAAATCATTGTATCTTGCTTAGCATGAATCTCTTTTTGATCTTTGATTTTCATACCTTTAATTTTCTTTTGTGTGTCGGCTTTATTTAATTGTTCAGTTAAATCAACTGTGATCGAACCAAAACAACGAACCTGGCAAGCTAAACGACGGCCATCTAAAAAATACGACGTGCCAATTAAATTTAATTCAGCTTTTGAAGGTTCTGGTACACAGTGGGTGCCTTCGACGATTTTTACACGGCATTCAGAGCATGAAGCTACGCCACCGCAGATTGATTTAATCTTAACGCCGTTTTCAGTCGCTAATTGTAATAAACTTTTCGAAGGATCTACTGGAATTTCAACGCCCGAAGGTAAAAACTTGATACGCATTATTCCACCACGATCTTAATAAACTTTTTCTTACCGGCGCGAAGTACGAATGATTCACCCGCTTTAAGATCCAGTTTAAGTTTAGAGTCTGACACTTTTTCTTGATCGATACTGACTCCGCCACCGGCAACTAAACGAGTCGCCTCGCCGTTAGACGCTGTCATTCCAGTTAACGTCATTAACTGAACTAAACCAATACTTTGTGTTTTAATTTTAAAATCGTCGATTTGATCTGGAAGACCTTTATCAACGAAGATTCTGTTAAATTCATCTTCAGCCGCTTGAGCTGCGGCTTGTGAGTGAAAACGCGCCACTAAAAATTTAGCCAAGTTCACTTTCACTTCACGCGGATGTTTTTTCTTAAGACTAACATCGGCTTTTAACTGCGCCACCTCATTGGGGCGTAAATCAGTTAAAAGTTCGTAATATCTAAACATTAACTCATCAGAAACACGCATCGTTTTACCGAACATATCTTTCGGAGATTCGTTCACACCGATGTAGTTATCTAAAGATTTAGACATTTTATTAACGCCGTCTAAACCTTCTAAGATAGGCATTGTTAAAATACATTGCGGTTCTTGATTGTAAGAACCCTGTAAAGTACGCCCCATTAATAAGTTAAATTTTTGATCTGTACCGCCAAGCTCTAAATCTGTCTTCATTGCGACAGAGTCATAACCTTGGCAAAGTGGGTACATAAATTCGTGTAATGAAATCGGAGTTCCCGCTTTATAACGTTTCGTGAAATCATCACGTTCGATCATTTGCGCTACCGTACATTGAGCCGCTAGTTTAATAAAATCAATTGAAGTTAATTTTAATAACCAAGCCGAGTTGTAAACGATTTCAGTTTTATCCGGATCTAAGATTTTAAAAATTTGCGTTGCGTATGACTTCGCATTTTCTTCAATCTCTTCGCGCGATAAGATAGGGCGAGTTGTGTTTTTACCCGTCGGATCGCCGATTAGCGCAGTGAAATCCCCGATTAAAAATTGAATATGATGGCCAAGATCCTGAAGAATCTTAAGCTTATTAATCACAACCGTGTGGCCTAAGTGAATATCTGGGCGGTTTGGATCTGCGCCCAGCTTAATACGAAGCGGTTTATTTGTTTCCTTGCTTCTTTTTAATTTTTTTAAAAAGTCAGCTTCAGAAATAAAATCAACTGTTCCATGCTTGATAATTTCTAACTGTTCCTGCGGAGCTAAGAAAGACATTAACTATCTCGCAATCTCAACCGCGCGTGATTCACGAACCACAGTCACTTTTACGCCACCAGCATGTGGCATTTCGCGTTCGATTTTTTTAATAATATCACGAGCTAACATCACTGATTGGTCATCAGTCACACGAGAGCTTTCAACTAACACACGCACTTCACGACCAGCTTGTAACGCCACAGATTTAATAACACCATCGAAAGAATTTGAAATAGATTCTAATTCTTTTAAACGGTTAATAAAGCTATCCATTTGAGGACGACGAGCGCCTGGACGAGCATTTGATAAAATATTGGCCGCGTGAACAATCCAAGCTAGAACTGATTGGTGTTTGTCATCATTGTGTGAAGCAATCGCATGGCATACTTCTTCGTTTTCACCTAATTTTTTCGCGATTTCAGCTCCTACTTGTGAGTAGCTTCCTTCCATCGAATGATCAGCTGCTAAGCCGATACCGTGTAAGACACCGGCACGCTTGGCCATTTTTACGTTGTAACCAAGTTCTGCAGCTAATAATCCTGAGATATGAGCTACTTCTAAAGAATGATTTAAAGCATTTTGGGCGTGCAAGTTACGGTATTTAAGTGCACCTACGTATTTCACAAGCTCACCGTGCATACCTGCAAGACCAAGCTCAGTGATCACCTTATCGCCTTCTTCTTTCATCGATTTTTGTAATTCAGATTTTTGTTTTTCAACAACTTCTTCGATACGCGCCGGGTGAACGCGACCGTCTTCCATTAACTTATCAATTGTTCTGCGAGCTAATTCACGGCGAACCGGATCAAAACCAGAGATCACGATTGTTTCCGGAGTATCATCAACGATTAAATCCACACCGCACATAGCTTCAAGAGTACGGATGTTACGACCTTCACGACCGATGATTTTACCTTTCATCTCGTCAGAAGTTAATTGCATTACAGTTACCGTTCTTTCTGAAGTGTACTCAGAAGCAAAGCGAGCTAGTGCACGTGCAATGATGTTTCTTGTCTTACGATCAGATTCTTTCATCGCTTGCTCTTCGATTTCAGCAATCTTAGCAGCCGCTTCTTTTTTAGCTGATTCTTCAAGAACTTGGAATAATTCACGTTTAGCTTGCTCTTGTGACATGCCAGCAACGTTTTCTAATTTCTTTTGTACGAACTGGATTTGGTCTTGAGTTGTTTTTTCAGCTTCACGTAAACGCGCTTCAGAAATATGGATTCTTTCTTGGCGGTCTTTTAATGATTGTTCAAACTTAACGTTTTCTTCGTTTCTGTGTTTGTGCTGATCTTCGATTTCTTTAAGACGACGCTCTAATTGCGTTTCTTTATTTTTTAATTGCGCTTTTTGTTTGTTGATTTCAGTTTCAACATTTTTACGCGCTTTTGTTTCGAAGTCTTTAGCTTTTGTTTCAGAATCTTTTTTTAATTTAGAAGCTTCTGACTTAGCTTTGTTAATGATTTTATCGGCTTCGCCTTTAGCTGTTTTCTTTGTGCTTGCTTCGTGCATGCGAATCGCCGCAAACACTGCAAACGCGCCAATAACTAAACCCACTACGGCGGCAATAACTAGTTCCATGATCTTTTTTCCCCTTGAGGTTGAATAATTTTTTCATCGGTAATGATATAATCCATACCCACATCATGACTTTCAGTCGGTACAGATTTTAAAATATTAAATTGATAACAAACGCCCACTTTAGACCCTGTAAAGTCGGCTAACACGCGGTCGTAAAAACCTTTACCACGTCCTAAACGGTGACCGTCGGCATGAAATGCTAATGCGGGAACAAAAATACCTGACAGGTCTGATAGTTTAACTTTTGTGCCGTTAGCTGGCTCTTGCACATGTAGGCCAGATTTATTCCACTGATCAACATCGGCGTAAAACTCAAGAGCTTCGCCTGTTACTTTGGGGTAACAGCATTTAATCGAAGAGCTTAACTGATCGAAGTTTACCTGAGGCTCAGAAGGTAACGGTTTAAATGCCCCCCAAAAGCCAGATTGTTTTTGGGCGAACTGTGATAGTTGGTTTTGGATTTTTCCCGATAAGAGTGCGCGCTCACCTTCACTGTGTGAAAGTGTTTCGGCAATAACAGCAGTTCGTAAATCTTTTTTTAAAGATTTCGTCTGTTGGGACATCTATAAAACCTCAAAACGTTAATGTAACTTTGTTCGCCTACGGCAGACTAATTTTGTTCGCCTACGGCGAAACGTGTAACGTCTTGTTGGCTTTGGTATTTTCGATTTCTTGTGCGAGCTTTAGGGCTTTTTGTTCTAGTTTTTCTAGTTCGGCTTGGGCTCTGCGTTTAAGAAGAATCATTTCTTCGGCGATATTAAGGGATGCAAGAACAGCTGCATTTTGAAAAGAAGAATTTTTTGTCGCTTTCATGGCTTCAGATACTTTACCGTCAACGTACTCAACAAGTTGTTGAAGAGTTTGTTCGTCGTGTGAAGTTTTAATTTTATAAGAAACACCTGCGATTTTAAAATCGAAAGTAGGCTTAGCTGATTCGCTAGCATTATTCTTAACTGATGAGTCCTTTTTTGCGTCGTGCTTCATGCTGTATGTATTTCCGTTAGTCGCTTTAAAAATTTGGAAAATTCCAAAGTAAACAATGACTTACATCAATAAGTATAAGGAGCTAAAGAAGGCCTACGCAAGTGTTTTTACTTACATTATTTAAGGCAAAAACAAACTTCAGAATCGCTCTTCACTTTGCAATCTAAAGTTTGCTTAGTTTTAGTCAGGTCGATTTTCATCTGGCTGATTTTAGAATTACGGATGCTGTATTCGATCTGAACCCCGTTTTCACGTTGCTCAAAATACTGGCCCCAATCTTCTTCGATTTTTGCATTCAGCGTAAGCTGCTTAATCTTGCCTTTTACAGTTGTAATCTTCTGCTTTGCATCAATAGGTTTAGGAATATCAATGTTCGTTGGAATCACGCGGTCTTCTTCGCCTAGACGAAACAGCGACATAATGTCGTTGTTCACGCGTAATTTATAGTTTTCACCTTTAGAACGGTAACGGATTTCACGTTCGACAATCTTTTCAGCAAACAGAAGATATTTTTTATCTAAAGCCGCGTAAAGCTGATTGTAATTTGAAATCTTATTTAAGTTAGGAAATGTTAAACCGCAGTTGCTGATCTGAGTTTGTAAAACAGAAAGTTTTGGCCCTACCGTCACAACCGGAGCTGATACGGGCTCAAGATTAAGAGCCCCCAAGTCTTCTGCAAAAGTACAAAACGTAAATAAAAAGACGAAGCAAAAAGTTTTTAACATCTAGTTAGATATTAAACCCTTATCCTAAGATGGAATCAATGTACTCTTTAGGCTCAAACACTTTTAAATCACCGATTTTTTCACCAAGCCCGACCAAACGGATCGGTTTAGCTAATTGATCAACAACACCAAGGGCTACACCACCCTTTGCGGTTCCATCCATTTTAGTTAACACCACACCGGTGACTTCTAAGGCTTTGTTAAATTCAACCGCTTGGTTTAGGGCATTTTGTCCAGAATTGGCATCTAACACAATCCAAGTTTCGTGAGGCGCATCGGCGATCACTTTCGTCATCACACGTTTTACTTTTTTAAGTTCTTCCATCAAGTGGCCTTGCGTGTGAAGACGGCCCGCTGTATCTAAAATCACGAAATCGTAAGCGCCCGCTTTACCCTTGTTAACAGCATCAAACGCTACTGCGGCTGGATCAGTTACATTCTCTGGCCAGAAAATTTCAACATGACCATTAGAATTTTGCGCACGATCCGTCCAAACTTTTAATTGGCCACCGGCTGCCGCACGGAAAGTATCGCCCGCAGCCACTAAAACTTTAAAACCCTGATGGGCTAATTGCGCTGTGATCTTACCGATTGAAGTGGTTTTACCAGCCCCGTTTACGCCCACGATCATTAATACGGTTGGGCCATCAGATTGTTTTTTCACGAGTTCAGAAACTAGTTTTGAATCTTTTTGTGAAGCATGAATATCTAATAAAATTTCCTGCATTTGCTCTGATAAGGCATTTTTAACTTTACCGATGTCAGCCATATCTGAATTTGATAATTCAGCATCGACTTTATCTAAAAGTTTTTGCACGGTTTTAGGACCAAGATCGCTCGTGTATAAAACTTCTTCGATCTCTTCTAAAACTTTTTTCTTATCCGGGTTTGAAAACGCATTTTTAATACGGCCAAAAAAACTATCTTTAGTTTTTGTTAGCGCTGAATGAATATTGGCTTTTGATTCAAACTCATCAACTGAGACCGCTTTTGCTGGAATCGGTTCTTCATGTGTTGGTTCTGTTGAAGCCGTAAATTCAGCTAACTCTGTATGTGGTGTTGGTTCAGATTTATGTAAAGGCTCTTTATCCGCAAAAGGTGTTTCAAGTGGCGGAGGTGTATAAGGCTTTTTCTTTTTAAATATAGATAATAAGACCGGAATAAAAATAGCCAGCGCAAGAACTACGATGGCTATTAATAAGATATTCATTTGATAAGAATGCGACTCGCTCATAGAGCCGCATTTCTAGCACTGCTATTTGATATCGGCAAGACTTACAGAAACCATGGTAGAAACGCCACGTTCTTGCATTGTCACACCGTATAGTTTCTGAGCAACTTCCATAGTATGTTTATTATGCGTCACAACGATGATTTGTGAACGTTTCGCCATCTCACGAACTAAGTCGTTGAAACGGAACACGTTGGCATCATCAAGTGGCGCGTCAACCTCATCCAGTAAGCAGTACGGAGACGGCTTAACTAAGAAGATCGAGAACACTAGCGCAACCGCAGTCAGAGCTTTTTCACCACCTGACATTAGAGTTACGTTTTGCATTTTCTTACCTGGAGGTTTAGCGATGATTTCGATTCCCATTTCGCCTTTTTCTTCGTTTTCTACGATTTGAAGTAAAGCTTCACCACCGCCGAATAATACAGGGAATACTTTTTGGAATCTTTCGTTCACTAAATCAAACGTCTCTTTGAAACGTTTCGAGCAGATTTTATTGATACGATCGATCACTTTACGAAGTTGTTCTTTCGCTTCAGTTAGATCTTCATGCTGCTTCGTTAAGAACGCATAACGTTCTTGCGTTTCAGAGAACTCAGCAATCGCTGATAAGTTCACTTCACCGATTTTAGCTAATTTTTCGCGTAATTCTTTTAACTCTTCAACAGCCGCAACCGGATCACCTTCACGGCCAACGTATTTTTCAATAACATCTGGAAGATTGATCATGTACTTCTCGCGCGTTTGCTCGATTAAGTACTGTTCTTTCATCTTAGCTTGTTCAAGTTTTAATTGCGACTCGTTCATGCGCTGTAAACGCTCATTACGCTCACGTTGAGTTGTAACAACTTTTTCATCTAAGGCACGGATATCAGCTGTTTCGATTTCAAATTGATTTTTGAATTGAGCTAAATCTAAACGTTTTTGTTCGATATCAGCGACCATTCTTTCGAAATCAATCTTAGCTTGCTCTAACGCGTAAGAACCTTCTGTCATTTGCGAAGAGTAACCTTCAGCTTCTTCAGACATACGGTTTAATTGGTGAGAAAGCTCGTTAACCTGTTTAGTTACCATTTCTAACTGGCGTACTAAACCTTGGTATTCTTGAGATTTAGAAGCTGACTTAATTTGTAAATCAGTCACTTCAGCTTGTTGAGCTTCAAAACCATCTTTCATCGCATCGTATTCGTTAGATAACGAGTTGATTGATGTTTCTAATTCAACTTTATTTGTGCGTAAGTTCTCAAGATTTTCTGTCATTTCAGAAATCTTTTCGTCTAACATCGCTAATTGTTCTGTTAAACGGCGAACTTCTTTATCTTGTCTTTCAACAGCATTTGCCGCTTGTTGAAGTTCATTATCAGCACGTTCTAAGTCTTTACGTAATTCGGCAACTTTGATTTCTTGTTCTACGCGACGTTTTTGCGCGCCTTCGAAATCATTTAAAACGTTAGCTAGTTGCTCTTCAGTTTTCTTTAAAGCAGCGTTCGCTAAAGCAAGCTTTCCAGCCCATTCGTTTTTCTTATCAGTTAATTCTTTAATTTCGCGGCGGCGTTTTAATACACCTGACTCGGCTGAATCTTTCGATCCTCCTGTTAATACCCCATCAGCTGATAACGTATCACCGTCAGTCGTAACAAAAGTCCAACCTGCGTAGTTCGGACGTAATGTTAAAGCTGTACGGATAGAGTCAACAATCGCTACACCTGATAGGATATTTTCTACTGATTGAGAGAATTGTTCGTCTGAACGAACAACTTTATTTAATAACCCAATCACACCTGATTCGTTTTCTGGATTTCCAGCAGGTTGAAGAGCTTTTTCGCCTTGACCCGCAAAAAAAGATGAACGACCTGTGTTGTTTGATTTTAAGTAATCAACAGCTTCTAAAGCTGTTTCTTGTTTGCTTGATAAAAGCATCTGTAACTTAGAACCAAGCGCTGCTTCCATAGCGATTTCAAATTCGCTTGGAACTTCGATCACTTCAGATACCGGGTGGAATGTTTCATTCACTGTACCATCAGCGTTTAAAGTTTGCTCAGTTCTAGCTTTTGACCAAAGCATAACTTGCTTAACACCCTCTTCGAAACCTTCGAAGTTTTGCGCTAAGTTTTCTAAACCGTAAAGGCGCGAAGCTGTCTCATTTAAATTGTCTTTAAACTCTTGAACTTCGATTTGTTTTTTCTGAACTGACTCAGTCAAAATCTTTTTATTCGCTTCAAATGATTCAGCATCATTTGAAAGGTCTAATTGAAGTTGGCGTTGCTGGTCTAATTCATTTGTCACTTTACGACGACGAGTTTCGAACTCGTGGTGCGTTTCACGTAATTCAGCTAATTTAATTTCTTCATCAGCTACACGGTCAGCCACTTCTGAACGTTGGCCATTAAATGAATTTAATTTTGCATCTAAAGCTGACTCAGATTGGCCTAAAGCAAATTGCTCGCGGCGTTTTACTGTTAAGTCTTCGTCGATTTCAGTAAAACGTTTTTGGTTTGTACTGAATGCTAAAGCTTTAGTTAAAGATTCTTCAGCTAAGTATTCTGATTCAGCTTTTAACTCATCAGCCTGAGCTTGAAGATTTTCTTGGTCACGGGCTAATAAATCGTAGCGAGCTTGTTGTTCGCTTAAAATATTACCTGTCATTTGTTCATTACGTTTAGCTTGTTCTAAGTTAAAGCGTAATTCTTGAATTTCTAATTCTTTCTTTTGAACTAAACCTTGATGGTTGAAGAATTCTTGTTGGCGGTCTTCAACAGCTTTTTCTTGCTCAAGTACAGACAACTTCATTGTCTCAAGTTGTGATTGCATTGCTGCAAGATCAGCTTCAGAACCCACTTCTAAAGATTGAGCTTCATCAAAGATTCTTTGCGCTTCATTCGCTGCGCGAGCTAATTCAACGTATTGAGCTGATGATAACCATAATTCTAAATCTTCGATTTGAGATTTGATATTACGGTAACGTTCAGCACGCTGAGCTTGGCGCTGTAAAGAATCGATTTGGCGTTTTAATTCGCCGATGATGTCTTGTAAACGCACTAAGTTTTGATCAGTATTTTGTAATTTACGTTGAGATTCTTTTTTACGAGCTTTGAACTTCGTAATACCCGCCGCTTCTTCAATTAACATACGGCGATCTTCTGGCTTAGAAGTAATGATTTTTCCGATCATACCTTGGGCGATGATCGAGAAACCTTTAGAACCGGCACCTGTATCCATAAAGATTTCTTGCACGTCTTTTAAACGAGCTGGTTCTTTATTGATAAAGTATTCACCCTCACCGTTTCTGTGAAGACGACGAGTTACCATGATCTCGGAGTGTTTTAAGTATTTAGCAGGAAATGGACCGCCATCATTTTCTAAAGTTAAAGAAACTTCGCACATCCCTAAGGGAGCGTAGTTTTCTGCACCGGCAAAGATAACGTCTGTCATTTGAGATGCACGTAAGTCTTTGGCTGATTGGTCACCCATTACCCACATTAAGGCATCTACGATATTTGATTTACCACAACCGTTGGGTCCAACGATACCTGTGATACCAGCGTCGAATTGAATAACTGTACGATCTTTAAATGATTTAAAACCGATAAGTTCTAGTTTTTTAATTCTCAAAGCAAAACTCCTTTTGCGAAGAAAATGGTTTATAATTTCTGGCGGTTAAACCAAAAATAAGGGATAGAACGAAATAAGCGCTCAGCACTTACAACATACTATTAACTGTCCTTTGGTCGGGATAGTGAGTCAATCATGAAAATTAGTGGACTTGAGAGTTTTACCCCGACATGCCGCAACGCCACATGTCTATATATAAGGGTGCTGAATTCCTGTTCTGAGACAGCTGCTTATCTAGTCAGCTCTGCAAAGAGATCAAACACAATATATCAAACAAACGAAGTTATGTAGCAAACTACACCAAAGGCTAACAGCAGTTACACAGACATCGTCGATACTAATTGTATATGCGTACTTATAAAATTTTGCTTATTGAAGATAATCCGTTTTTCTTACAAATATGGCGCGCGATTTTATCGCAAGCCCTGTGGTCTTATAAATTGGATTGGGCAACAAGTGAAAAAGCCGCCTACAAATTTTTAGCAAAAACAGATTACGACATTATTATTTCTGATTTCTCATTAGATAAAAAAACCAAACAGCAACATTGCAGTTTTATTTTAACCACTGACGACGCCACTCAACTTCCCGACGTTAAGAACACCGAAGACCGCCCTTACTATTTCTTAAAAAAGCCTCTCGACATGGCTCGCGGCATGCAGCTGATTCACCAGGTGGTTTCAGCTGAAGAAAAATTTAAAGAATTATAATCTTAAGAATTAATTAATAAGCGGTAACCGCTACGAATTACCGTATCGATTTTAATTTTTGATTTATGAATTTTTTTACGTAAATGCGCTACGTGCGTATCAACACTTCGTAAAGTTACAGATAAATCATTACCCCAAACTTCTGATAATAAGTGCTCGCGCGAATAAACGCGTTCAGGATGCTTAGCTAAAGCCAATAATAATTTAAATTCCAATGTCGTTAGATCCACAGGCTGGTCTGCGCCGTTTCCTTGAATCACTACTTTTTGCTTACTTACGGTAATGAGTAAATCGCCTACTCTCATTAAGTCAGAATTTGATTTCGCCTGCTCTAATTTTTTAAGTTTGGCTGCAACACGCGCTTTAAGCTCAATCGGATCAAAAGGTTTTGAGATAAAATCTTCAGCCCCGAAAGAAAAAGCCGTTACTTTGTTAGCGATATCAGTTTTACCGCTGATAATAATAACCGGTATTTGTGTTTCTGAAGACGAGCTTAGCTGGTTTAAAAAAGCTAAGCCATCTCCGTCTGGTAATCCGATATCTAATAAAATCAGATCAAAAGTGTTATTTTGCATTAAAGCCTGGGCCTCTTTTAAGGTCGAAGCCATTGATAGCGAAAATTCTTTAAGAGTGTTAGCTGCTAACACTCTCATAACTTCATTATCTTCAACTAATAACAACTTTTGCATTACTATTTTTTCTTTCTCTTAAGGTGAGCTTTCGCAGCCGCAAGCCTTGCAATAGGCACGCGGAATGGCGAACAGCTGACGTAGTCTAAGTTCACGTTTTCAAAGAATTCAATAGAATCTGGATCACCGCCGTGCTCACCGCACACGCCGACTTTTAATTGACCTTTTGCCTGACGACCAAGATCAACACCCGTTTTAACTAAAGTACCCACGCCCACCTGATCAATAGATACAAATGGGTCTTTGGCAAAAATACCTTGGCTTACGTAACTTCCTAAGAATCTTCCTGAGTCATCACGTGAAAGGCCTAATGTTGTTTGAGTTAAATCGTTTGTTCCGAAACTGAAGAAATCTGCGTGTTTTGCAATTTCATGAGCTGTGACGGCCGCACGCGGAAGTTCGATCATTGTACCTACTTGGTAATCGAATTTTGTCTTAGTCTCTTTCATTACCGTTTCAACAACTGCTACCGTTTGCGCGCGTAACATTTCTAATTCTTTCGCTGTCGCAACTAACGGAATCATAATTTCAGGAACAAGTTTCATTCCTTCTGAAGTTAACTTCGCAGCAGCCTCTGCAATCGCACGTGATTGCATTTGATAAATTTCTGGAAATGTTACCGCTAAACGACAACCACGGTGACCTAACATCGGGTTAAATTCATGAAGTGCTTGGATCTTTGCTTTTACGCGGTTAGCATCCATTTTCACACGTTGTGCGAAATGCTGAATTTCTTCATCTGTGTGAGGCACGAACTCATGTAAAGGTGGATCAAGTAAACGGATTGTTACCGGAAAGCCATCCATGATTTTAAATAATTGATAGAAATCATCACGCTGCATTGGTAATAATTTTTCTAAAGCACGTTCGCGCTCAAGCTTTGTTTCAGCGATAATCATTTCGCGAACCGCATCAATACGATCAGCGCCAAAGAACATATGCTCTGTACGACATAATCCGATACCTTCAGCGCCGAAGTTACGCGCTGTTTGCGCATCTTTCGGAGTGTCTGCGTTTGTTCTAACTTTAAGTCTACGAACACCATCAGCCATTTTCATTAAACGGTCAAAAGCGCCATCTAATTTAGGCTCAATAGTTTTAACTTCGCCTAAGTAAATTTCACCAGTACTTCCGTCTAAAGTGATCACATCACCTTTTTTAAGGTTGTAACCTTTAGCGCGCATTTGTTCATTTGTGTAATCAACTTCAACTTCAGAACAACCAGCTACACAGCACTTACCCATACCACGCGCCACAACAGCCGCGTGTGATGTCATACCACCACGAGAAGTTAAGATACCTTGAGCCGCTACCATACCGGCGATGTCTTCAGGAGATGTTTCGATACGAACTAAGATAACTTTTTTACCTTGTTCTTTCCATTCAACCGCATCTTCAGGTGTGAATACGATTTGACCGCACACACCACCCGGGCTTGCAGGTAAACCCTTAGCAAGCAATGTTTTTGCCGCTTTCGGGTCAAGTGTTGGATGTAATAACTGATCTAAAGACGCAGGATCTAAACGTAGGATCGCTTCTTCTTCAGTAATCATTTTTTCATCGATCATGTCGCAAGCAATTTGTAACGCCGCTTTTGCCGTGCGCTTACCGTTACGAGTTTGCAACATCCACAATTTATTTTTTTCGATTGTGAATTCGATGTCTTGCATATCTTTGAAGTAAGTTTCTAATTTTTTATAGATTGTTTCTAAATCTTTGTACGGTTCAGGCATGATTTCAGAAAGTAATGAAATCGGCTGTGGAGTACGGATACCCGCGACAACGTCTTCACCTTGAGCGTTCACTAAAAATTCACCGTAGAATTTTTTAGCTCCTGTTGACGGGTCACGTGTGAACGCCACACCCGTCGCAGAATCATCACCTAAGTTACCAAACACCATCGATTGAACGTTAACGGCAGTTCCCCAAGAAGCTGGGATATCGTGTAATTCACGGTAAGTGATTGCGCGCGCTGTATTCCAAGATTTAAATACCGCACTGATCGCGCCCCAAAGTTGTTCCATCGGATCAGATGGAAAGCTTTGGCCGGTCATTTGTTGAACCATGTCTTTGAATTTTTTAACTAATTTTTTTAAATCATCTGTTGAAAGTTCAGTATCTAAGTGAATACCTTTTTCAGCTTTTAAATCTTCTAACGTCACCTCTAGTAATGATGAATTCATTCCCATCACAACATCAGAGTACATTTGAATAAAACGACGGTATGAATCCCAAGCAAAACGCGGATTATTTGAAGACTTCGCTAAGCCTTCAACCGTTTGATCATTTAAGCCAAGATTTAAGATTGTATCCATCATACCAGGCATTGAAGCGCGAGCCCCTGAACGAACGCTCACTAATAATGGATTATTTGTATCACCGAATTTTTTACCGATTTTAGCTTCTACTTTGCTTAAGGCTTTTAAAACTTCAGGCCTTACCCATTCAGGTAATTTTGAACCTTCAGCATAATACGCCGTACAGATATCTGTAGAAATTGTAAAACCCGGAGGTACAGGAAGACCAATCGCTGTCATTTCAGCTAAATTAGCTCCTTTACCACCTAAGGTGTTTTTCATGCTCGCATTACCTTCAGCTTCCCCCGCTGCGAAGTAATAAACGAACTTTTCTGGTCTAGAGTAAGTGTTTGTGTTTGTAGTCTCCATTACACAATCCTTTTCTTATTGGTTAGTTGGTCGGCCACTGGCCGATCCTAGTTGTTAAACTGCTTCAATTGAGCAGCAATGTATGAATTTAATTCTTTAATTTTGATACGCTCTTGAGTCATCTTATCGCGGTGACGAACAGTAACTGCACCGTCATTGATCGTATCGAAGTCGTAAGTTACACAGAACGGAACTCCAACTTCATCAGCGCGGCGGTAACGTTTACCAATTGAGCCTGTTTCGTCGTAAGTCACGTCAAAATCTTCAGCTAACTGATCACGTAAGGCTTCAGCTGGAAGCGATAACTCATCTTTTTTAGATAACGGAAGAACTGCCACTTTGATTGGAGCGATATCTGGATGAAGACCAAGCACTACACGTACGTCTTCAGTTGTTTTACCGCTTTCATCTTTAGTTGTTGTGACTTCTTCACGGTAAGCATCACACATAAACGCTAAGAATAAACGATCACAACCAACGGCTGTTTCGATTACGTATGGAATGTATTTTTCTTTTTCGGCTTCATTGAAGTACTCTAAGTTTTTACCAGAGAATTTCGCGTGTTGAGTTAAGTCAAAATCAGAACGGTTATGAATACCTTCTAATTCAGAAAAGCCCATTGGGAATTTGTACTCAACGTCAACCGCCGCACGCGCGTAGTGAGCTAATTTATCATGATCTTTGAATTTTAAGTTTTCTTCGCGGATACCGAATTTTTTATAGAAATTCCAACGACGTTCTTTCCACTCTGCAAAGTATTTTTCATCAGTGCCCGGTTTTACGAAATATTGCATTTCCATTTGTTCGAATTCACGTGTTCTGAAAATAAAGTTACCCGGTGTGATTTCATTACGGAAAGATTTACCGATCGCTGCGATTCCGAACGGAATTTTATAACGAGACGATTGTTGGCAATTTTGAAAATTCACGAAGTGACCTTGAGCTGTCTCAGGGCGTAAGTAAACTACTGACGCTGAATCTTCTAAAGGACCCATGTGAGTTTTAAACATTAAGTTGAATTGGCGTTCTTCAGATAAGTTTTTGCTGCCGCACACAGGACATTGTTTTTTGTTGATGTATGAATCTGTGTTATCAGCGCGAAAACGTGTTTTACAATCTTTACAGTCAACTAATGGATCAGAGAAACCGTCAACGTGGCCAGAAGCTTTCCAAACTGTTGGGTGCATAAGAATTGCGGCATCAAGACCTACGATGTCTGATCTTCTTGTCATTGCATTCCACCAAGCGCGTTTAACATTTAATTTCATTAACGAGCCTAACGGACCATAATCCCAGCAACTACCTAGGCCACCGTAAATTTCTGAACTTTGAAAAACAAAGCCGCGGCGTTTTGATAAACTCACAAGAGTACTTAAATCTTTTAGACGTCTAATTTCTGGAATTGGTGTAGACACGTTTGTGGATCCTTTCGCGATGTCAAATACGACGGTATTAAGCGTATCTTGAGAGGCGGCAGGAGGTTAACAGTTTTCTTCGTGCGTCACACTGCGTTTTCAGAGAGGGAAAAATAGAATTTATTGACGTATTTTTTAGGCAATAAAAATAAAAAAACCTCATGGTCCAAGAGGGGCTTAAACACATGAGGTACCAGTCGATTGTTTCCAATGTTCTGACAACTTCTACTAGTACACAATGTGCGCCAAACATAAGCTTAAAGGTATCGCTTTAGAGTAGAAATTCAGTGTCCAAAGGTTTGACAGTTGCCGGGAATTATTTCAAGTTTCGGCCCCAAAATTCCGATAAGTAATACCATGGGATTGATAGTAAAGGCTAAATCCAAAATAAGGGCTCTACAGTGCCGTGTTCATAGCTGGGAATCGCTAAAAATGGTCTATCGCAGTGAGCCTATTTTCATTGCTTGGGATAAGATCAAAGAGATTCTGGTCATTTCCAACGATAAAAATTCTCGTTACCATATCGTTTTTGAAACGACAGACGGTTTACAAGCCGATCTGCATTTTTTTGCGGACGAGGTCGAGAACAAAGCCGATTTTGAAAGCTATTTAGAAAACAATCTGGATAAAATTCGCTTAAATAAATTCAGCCATTTCGGTGGGCACATGGTTGATTTCGTGAATCCTTATTTTCGCTATGGGGCTATTACGACGAAATACATGATCGGTCTGTTAGCGCTTACTTTCATGTTTTATCAGTTTAAATATTTTGGATCTTTGTTTATTCAAAAATACCAGTTTTTAATTAAATCCAGCTGCAACCAGCAATGTGCCCAAGAGCTTTGGTCAATCAGTACGGTTTGGTTTTATTTATTACTAACCACACTATCGCCCTTGATTCCGTTTCTATTTTATAAAAAGATTTACTCAACGGCTAAGCGCAGTAAAAACGTTCAAGTGATCAATAGCGCTTTAACAGAAACCTTATTACTTGGAGCCATCGGAATTCTTTTAGCATTTAACGCCAGCCCCAAAATTTGGAATTCAACCTCTAAGTACACAAATATTTTAGCGTCTTATTCTAATGGAACTCTTCAGGCCAAACTTTCACAAAAAGTTGAAATGGCTTCTAAGCGCGCCTTTCAAGGCGATGTCGAAGACACCGAAGAAACTGAAGTTCTTGAAGACCTGCACGAAGAATAGTTTTTTTGGAGCAGTCACTTTTTATCACCATTTAAGGCCGACAATTTTCGGCACTCTTGTTGCTCTTATGTCTCCTGTTCAAAAAAAAGGGGGACACAATGATCCAGTTTAATAGATTTTTGCCTTTATTTGTTGCAGCCGTTACTGCTTTAAGCATGAACGCCGCAGCCAGTTCGGCACCATCTGAGCAAACATCTCAGGTGATTACACGCACAGCAAGCCAAGCTAACCAAGCTATCGCTCGCCTTTCAAAAAACTTATACCGCCAGGAACAAGTACAAGTTCCGTACACGGTGCAAGTGCCTTATCAGGTTGAAGAACAATACACAGTTCAAGTTCCCTACACCGTGCAAGTGCCATATAAAGACTATGTAACAGATTACCGCGATGAATATCGTTGTGAACCGGTGACTCGTTACCGTGACGAACAACGCTGCGAAGATGTCACTCGTTATAGAAATGAACAACGTTGTGAAACTGTAACTGAATACCGCCGCGAATGTCGCGAACAACAACAATGTCACTTAGTTCCGGGAAATCCTCCTCGTGAACAATGTACAAGTGTTCCTGTTTGCCACGATGTTCCTTACCAACGCCAGCAATGCCGTACAGTTCAAGTTCCATATCGTGAACGCGAATGCCGTACAGTTCAGGTTCCTTACACTGACCAACAATGTGGAAACGTTCGTGTTCCTTACCAACGTGAAGTGACTCGTTACCGTGATGAAACTCGCTACCGCGAAGAAACTCGCACACGCACTGTGACTAAATACCGTGAAGAACAAAAATGCTGTAAAACTGAAACTCAAACAGTTTTTGACCGCCAATTACAATTCCAAGTTATCGTTTCTTTCCCGCAAGACGCCGTTCTTGTTGGTAATGAATCTGAAACATTAAAAGTAACATTAACTTCAGCGCAACCAGGCCAAGTAGCTGTTGCGACGGTGAACTCATTATATGGATACAAAGTGATTTCTCAGTCTCAATCGGGCGAAGTAATCAATGTGCAGTTAGGTTTAACACCGCTATTTGATGCTTCTAATGCTGGAACTGGTTCGTTAAAAGGCCTACAGGTGGC
The DNA here is from genome assembly GCA_966250225.1 of uncultured Pseudobdellovibrio sp. Lineage (GTDB taxonomy): Bacteria > Bdellovibrionota > Bdellovibrionia > Bdellovibrionales > Bdellovibrionaceae > Pseudobdellovibrio. The sequence continues at coordinate 189,172 of CBINGM010000002.1, forward strand.
GTACTTACCACTTTCAGATAAATTTGTTGTAAGCTTTGCTGATGCCATCACGCATTCTAAAGTTTCAACAGTTTCTGAAATTGAAGTTCGCGACTTAGCGACTGATGCTTTAATCGAGCAAGCGCAAGCTACTTTATTAGCGAATGGCAAAATGGGTTTAGTTGTACAAACTCAGCTTTCTTCACAAGCCAAAATCCGCGCGGTTGTTAAAACAACTCGCGCTGGTGTTGTGGTTACGAATGGTCAATTATCATTCGTAAGCCAAGCTATTTACGATCGCCGCGTTTTAACTTCTGAAGATATTCAGATTTTATCTGATTCTTCGAAAGTTCAGTTAACAGCGCCGAACCAACAAGGCATGAACGCTTACATCAAATTAGTAGATACTACTGAGCAATTTACAGAAGTATCAACTAAGTACGTATTAAGCTTATTCGAAGTAAAAAACGGAAAATTACGCGCCATCAACACACCACAAACTGTAACACGCGAACAAGCGCAAGCAGCTAACGGTGAAGTAACGCTAGCTAAACTATTAGGAAGCAAAGCTTCTTCAATTTTAAAAGCTGGAAGCCAAATCCGCGCACAAGTAGATGTGAAACGCAAAGTGAGCGGTTCAGATCTTAATGATCCGACAGCATTTGCTGTTACAACAGATATTTATATTCAATAGTTTTATTAGGGAATGGAACGCCGGCCCCTCCGGCGATCCAATAAAGCTATTTAATAGAAAACACCTTAATGAGCATCAGGCCTGAAACTTGATGCTCATTTTTTTTGATTAAACTAAAACTTTTTTGATGGCCTTTGCCCAAGATTTTTGACGAGCGGCTAAATCTTTTTTTGAAATCGCTGACGTGAACGAACGATCAATTTTCCAGATTTTATTAATCTCGGCTGTCGAATTCCAAACCCCCGCTCCGATACCAGCTAGGTACGCGGCTCCCATTGAAGTTGTTTCGATTTGTTGCGGGCGATCGACTTGTGTTTGCAAATAATCCGCTTGCAACTGCATTAATAAATTATTTGCCGAAGCTCCGCCGTCCACACGTAATTTTTTAATTTTTTTACCTAAATCTTTTTGCATCGATAATAAAATATCGGCGTTTTGTAAGGCCATTGCTTCTAACGTTGCTCGCGCGATGTGGGCTTTGGTTGTTCCACGCGTAAGACCTGTTAATTCACCACGCGCTTCTGGTTTCCAGTGAGGAGCACCTAAGCCTGTTAATGCTGGAACAAATTCCACACCGTTTGGATTTGGAACTTCGGCGGCTAATTTTTCAACTTCTGAACTTGATTGAATTAACCCTAAACCATCACGTAACCATTGAACGGCAGCGCCACAAATAAAAGCTCCGCCTTCTAGCGCATACTGCACCGGTTGATCTTTGATTTTCCATGCTACTGTTGTCAGGAGATTTGATTTTGATTTTAAAATTTTATTTCCTGAATTCATCAGGATAAAACTTCCAGTACCAAACGTGCACTTACTTTCACCCGCTTGATAGCACGCTTGACCGAAAAGCGCAGCTTGCTGGTCGCCCGCCACTCCAGAAATCATTGTGCCATCGGCCACAAAACCTGCGTTATGAGTGACTCCGAAAGCTCCCGCCGAAGATTTAATTTCCGGCAAGGCTGAAACCGGAACTTTGAAAAGTTTTAAAAGATCTTTATCCCAAGTTAATGTTTTTAAATTCATTAACATCGTACGAGAAGCATTACTTACATCAGTTGCGAATACTTTTCCTGAGGATAATTTCCACATTAAAAATGTGTCCATATTCCCGAAAGCTAAATCATTATCATTTAAAGCTTTTTTAACAGCGGGAACATTTTCAATCATCCAACGCATTTTACTGGCTGAAAAATACGGATCTAAAACCAGTCCCGTTTTATCTTTGATTTTCTTTTGCCATTTAGGGCGAAGTTTATTGCACATGTCAGTGGTTCTTCTGCACTGCCACACAATCGCATTATGCAACACCTCAGAATTCGACTTACGCCACGCTACGACTGTTTCACGTTGGTTTGTAATACCAATCGTTAAAATATCGTGAGGATTTGCTTGAATTTTACCTAAAGCTTTACGCGCTGAATTTGAAACAGATTCCCAGATATCACGCGGGTCATGTTCGACCCAACCAGGTTTTGGATAATGCTGCGGGAAATCCTGATCTGCTGATGCGACCAGACCTCCGCCTTGATCCACTAAGATGACTGTTGAACCGGTTGTTCCTTGATCGATGGCCATGATATATTTTTTCATAGAAATATCATGATCAATTTTTTTAAAAAACCCAACGAAAAAGTATTCAACGTCAAATCACTCGGTGCCGATGATTTGCTGTATAAAGTTTTTCCAAGATTATTTATGGAAATTCTTAAAAAATATTTTCGCGTAGAAGTTGAAGGGGTTGAAAATATTCCAACCAGCGGTCCGATTATTATCGCACCGAACCATTCTGGTTTTACCGCTATGGACGCCATGGTTTTAGCTTATGTGATTCAGGAAAAAACTCAGCGTGTGCCGCGAGTCTTAACGCATCACCTTTGGTTTTTAACTGAGACCACGGCTCTACCCGCGCAAAAACTGGGTTTTTTTGAAGCCACTTTTGAAAACGGCGTAAGTTATTTAAAGAAAAAACAAATGATCGTGATTTTTCCTGAAGGCGAACATGGAAACTTCAAACCTACTTCTAAACGCTACCAGTTGCAGGAATTTAAACGCGGTTTTATTCGCATGGCTTTAGCTACTGACGCTACGATTGTGCCTACGGTGATCTTAGGAGCTGAAGAGACCCATATTAATTTGCGCCAGCTGAAATTTTCTAAATTTTTACGTGGCTTAGTTCTACCACTTCCGTTAAACGTGATTCCACTTCCGGCGAAATGGAAAATCATTTTTGAAAAACCTGTAACTTTACCCTTTGGCCCTGAAAAAATGGGTGATTCTGAACTTTGTCATGATTTAGCTTTTGAAATTCAAGAAAACTTACAGAAAAAAATTAATACCGAAGTTAAAAAACGCGGTTTTGGTTTTATCTAGATATTAGTTACTCGGACAATTTGGTGTATTGAAATTTTTTTGGTACGCACAATCAGGTAAGTCATTACCTATCACTTTAATCATGCGGCTCCAGCTTTGAATAATCATACCTTGAGAAGCATCATCATCACCGCGGCCTACTAACTTCTTAGTTAAACCCGCAGCAATAGCTACCATCAAAACCATGATTAATAAGTATTCGACTACGACTTGCCCGCGTATATTGCGCATACTCTAATTATAGAGCTAAAACGCTCTAAAACGACAGATCAAAATTCTAAATTTAGATTAGTTTTTTCTGAACCGATGAAATTCTTAAGTTGAGTCAGAATATTTTGGTAAATTCCCGCAAATGAATCATCGGCGTGAGGGTTAGCAAACCCTAAGATTAGACCTTCTTCCCATAAACGACTCATCAATGAAGACAATTTGTCTCCGTCAAAGGCGATCGCTAAATCTTGGTCTGAAGGGTAAATTAAAATGAAAGCGTGTTTTTTAGTTTTTTCAGACCACTTTTTATATTCAGTCCAAATGGCTAAATCTTGAGTTTGCAGCAAGTGATAGATTTTTAACGCCACTGATTCGTAACTTTGCGAAAAATAAATTCGAAAAGGTCCGTCAAATAGAGCGGTATTAAATACTGGACTATAATATTGCGTCGTTAAAAAAGAAGAATAACTTGCTGCCATATACGTGAGCCTAGAAAGACTAAACTCGAGATACAACTAAAATTTAAGAATCTTAAATTTTACGACGCCACGTGCAATTTAAGCCTAGTTTACCAGACTTAAGTTTTGTTTCCTCGAATGAAAAGCTCATGCTCAGGCATAGCTCCCGCCGAGTAGAAAAAGTCAGTAAGCTCTGCCTCTGTGCTAATAAAGTTAGCTCTTTTTCCGACAGTTAATGACCCTTCTTCTTGATCAATTCCTAACGCTTTGGCCGCATTGATCGTGTACGCCTTAAAAACTTCAGGCAGTGTCATCTTCATTTCTAAACGCGCCAGTAACCCTACTAAGGATAAATCCTGCGTTGGACAAGTTCCAGGATTGTAATCTGTTGCTAAGGCAACTGTGGCTCCGCTATCAATTAATTGGCGCGCTGGTGGATACGCACACTTCATATATAAGTCAGCTGCTGGTAACAAGACCGCCACCGTTTTATTACGCCCGAAATATTCAATAGTTTCATCTGTTAGATTAATAACGTGATCAGCTGACTGCGCACCAAGCTCTAACGCAAGCTCTGCTCCGCCAGATAGTGAAAGTTGGTTTGCATGGATTGTCACATCAAAACCTAAACGTTTAGCTGCTGCTAGGTATGTGCGTGACTCAGGAACTTCAAAAAAGTTTTTTTCAATGAAGATATCAACCCGGTTTGAAAGTTTCTTCTTTTTTACAACGGGTAAAACTTTTTCAGCCAAGAATTCTAAATACTTTCCGTAAGAATCATACTCAGGAGGTTTTGCATGCGCCCCTAAAAACGTCGAGACAACACGGGCTCCTTTAACTTTGTTAATAACCTCAAGAACCTTGATTTCGTTTTTAAGATCTAAAGCATAACCTGATTTAATTTCAACGGTTGCCACACCTTGCTTAACAAAGTTATTCACACGCTCTTGCGTAATCGCCAGTAAATCTTTTGCTGAAGCAGCGCGGGTCTTCTTCATTGTCGAAAGAATGCCCCCGCCTTTTTTAGCGATATCTAAATAACTTGTGCCCGTATTGCGTAATTCAAATTCATCAGCGCGTGAACCAGCAAAAAGCGTGTGCGTGTGACACTCGATAAACGCCGGCATGATCTTTTTCTTTTTAAGATCTATTTCTTTTTTAAATTTTTCTTTTTTGGGGATTTTACTTTGCGGACCAATCCAAGAAATTAAACCGTTTTCGATGGTCATCGCCATTTTTGGCGAAGACCCATCGAAATTCTCATTCACTAAACTAAAATTAAAAACCAGATTTTTGCTCACACTGTAGAGCTTCGTATTTTTCGATTAATTTATCAACTAAAGCTTTTGGTGAGTTTTCATTACTAACATCAATTAATTGAGGTTCAGTCATACCAAAATAGTGAATCCATCTCTTCTTACCTTCGCCCTCGCCCACTAACGAGTAGATTAACTGCTGTAATTTTGATGGCTTATCGCCGGCTTCAGTGCGGCCCGCACGAGGAATACAGTAGTTACGTAACGACGCCGCCACATTATTTTCTTTTAACGCCGGGTAAACCATGTTGCACAGCGCTTGGCTAGACATCATGTGTGTTGAAGCCACTAAATATTTATCTAGAATCTGGCGCGCGTTCATACATAAATTTTGGTGCGTCGGTGATCCTTTTTTAATCCAACGTAAAGTTAAATGTGGAAGCTGCTGGCCTAACACTTTTGCGCGCGCAGCGATTTTCTCATAAGTACCCATGCCTGTTTTACCTTTGAATTCAGCCTGAGCAAATTGCCATTCAAATTGCGCTAGTTTTGCACGCGCCTGCTGCATTTGCGTAAACGCATTATTAAAGTGCTGATCATTATTGCGAAGTAATTCGTAAATAGGACCATCATTACGTTGCCATTGGTAAGCAGCTTTAATTCCGCCTACTGTTTTTTTCCACCAGCCACAGTCTGGATCATCAGAGCATGCCGATTTCACTTCGTTATAATACGGTCCGCGAAAGAAATAACGGTGCATATCTTTCGCACGTTTTTCGATTTCGCTGGATTCAAAAGCTGCGTATTGCATCATTGATTTTAAGCTTGAAAAGTTATTTTGAACGTTTTGTTTTTCACGTTCTTTTTTAGATAAACGTTTTTCTTTAATTTGATCAGCATCAGTTTGCAGTTCAGCTTGTTCCTGACCGAACATATGAACCATCTTTTGACCTTGGCTTAATAATTCTAAAGAAATCTTGATCCAGTCTTGGCCAAGCTTCACACACTCAGTTAGATTTTTTTCTTGAGTAGCTGCCGCGAAATATTCGTCATAAGCACCTAACTGATTTTTTAAAACTTCAATGGCCGAAGCTGATTCAGGTGATCCACCCATGCCATCGGCCCAGGCTTCAGAAAACTCTGTTAGTTTTCCTAAAGTCTTTGCAAACGTGATTGATTTTTTTGTCGATTGAATAATCTGACATTGCGCCACTTCAGGACGCTGTAAGTCTTTTTGCGCTAATTCTAAATCGTACTGAGCTTTTTGTAATTTATTAAGCTCGTCTGGTAAAAGTGTACGTAAACTTGTGAATAATTCGTAATTTGGATCAGCCTCATTCATTTCAGCAATTGCCGCTGCATCCGGAGCCATACGGGGTGCCGCTTGCGCCACTGACATCGGCATACTGTTTTTTCTGCGGTAGTCGTTAATGTTCTGATTTAAATCACGAATTTTACTTTGGTAAGCTGTATACACTGACTGAATCTGACCAAGCTTAAGTGAGCGCATGTACTCAAGACGGCGGTATAACTTCATATACTGACACACGTTCTTAAGTGTATTTACGCGGTTATTCTGATCAGCCATATCAAACATAATTGAATCTTGAGCGATCTGCTCAACTAAACTTAAACCTTTAGAAAGCGCATCAGCGCCCGCTAAGATTTTAACCGCGGGGCCAAGTTTAGCACCTAACGCCGGATTTTTCGCAATCATATCAAGAACAACTGGAGCAATTCCTTGAAAAGTTTCATTAATTGAAAAAACAACGTTTCTAAATTGTTGATTTGAACGATAGCAAACTTTAGTTTGTGATTGCGCTGCAATCGCTAAAGTTTCCTGGATTTTTTGAGCGGCATCAACCATCGTTTGCGCCGTTAATTCTAATTTAAAAGTTTGCCCTGATTCTTGTAATTTTTTAGCTTCAAAAACAGAATTTCTTAACACCACAGCTTTTTGCGCTACGCGCTCATTCTGTGCTTTCATATCACATTGCGGGAAAGTCGAATTTAAGTTTTCTTGCATACGGTCTAACGAGGTTAAAATTTCAGTGTACGGAGAATTTGAAAATAGAGGGCACTCGTACTCAGGTGGCATTTCAAATAACACCATCTGTTGACCAATCGAAGTTTTAGCTTCCATCTTATCGTCAAAGTTAACTGCTGATTCAGCTGTTGGTTGTCCACCTACTTTAGGAACGCCATCAACCGCATAGGCTAACTGCCCTGCCATTAAAGGTACAACCAATAGAGATAGTCCGATCTTTTTCAGCATACGTCCTCCGTCAATAACATTGACAGTGTCTTAAAATGGTCACCTTGAAGCAGGGTCGATCTAGATCCAAACAATGTTTAATTGCTTTAGACCCAGATTAACCTTCGCTTTGTGATGACTCCATTTTTAGGAGCAACAAAAAGACCAAAATTTATATGTGATTTTAGAAGCGAACTGTATAGTTCGCGTTTACGCTATATCCTGTGGCTGATGTATCTAGGCTACCGATTGTTTGCGAATAATCGAGTAAATACCCGGCTTGAACTTCAATCAAACTATCCTGCGTGAATAAGTATTTACCCACTAGATTTAAAGTTTTTCCAGAGACAGAACCAAAATTCGTTGTGGTATTTGAAGTCAAATCTGTCGACTTGTAACTGTCGGTGTTGGCAATTTCAAGAAGAACGCCAAAATACAAGTCTGAAGTCAGCGCTGTCATTGTCGCAAGTTCAATCATAGTTTGATTGTGCTTATCATCTTCACTGATTTCTTTGGTCGCCTGATCCACCGAGTTTTGCAAGCTCATCATTTTGTAATCAAGCGTTGCTGAAATTTGTGAGCTATCAGTTACGAGAGCAACTAAACGTGCACCTACAGTCATTGCGTGCCCACCCGCTAAAGCATCACCATCATTATTAGCATCAGCTTCTTGATGATCACCAAGGCTTGGCTGAAAAGCAAACTTTGCATCTAGCTTTACACTGTCGCCATCAACTAAGCGCGCAACGGCTGCAATGGTCGGATCAACCGGTCCTTTTGATTTTGTATTTGGAGTGGCTGTTGGCTTTGAATAACTCACATCCATACCAACCAAGTAATCCCAACTTAACTGCGTGTAGACGTTATCAAGCACACCTAAAACCAAAGACGATTTCAAAAGATGTTGTTTTTGATTGGCTTCAAGAACAGTCGTGCCAGTGATATTGCCTTTAAGGTCAATCGTTGTATAGCGGTAGCCTAAAGTTAAGTCTAACTCCCACTGTTCAGGAAAGTAATGTAATTGCGCTAAGGTGGCCGAACCTGTGACCGCTTGTTTTGCTCTCTGGTACATTTTTTTAAGTTGCGCTTGAGATTCAACAGCGGTTAGTAAAACTAAAACAAGTGCGGCAATATTTTTCATAAAATTATTTTTTCTTTCCTTGATTTGCGACAGCTTCCATGGCTTTTGCGACTTCATCAGCATCACCGATAAATTTTTTCGAGACAACGTTAAGTTTGTCGTCCAGCTCGTACATCATCGGAATACCTGTAGGCATATTCACTTCCATGATTTGTTCCGGAGTCATTTTTTCTAAATGCTGGATTAAAGCACGTAATGAATTTCCGTGTGCCGCGATTAAAACATTTTTTCCCGCTAACACATCTTTAGAAATTTTATCGTTCCACAAAGGTAAAAATCTTGCCACAGTGTCTTTCAATGATTCACCAGAAGGAAGTAATTCTGGGTTTACATATTTGTAGCGTTTATCGTGAATCGGATGTTCGGGATTATCTTTTGACATCATCGGAGGAGGAGTATCATAACTTCTTCTCCAGATTTTCACTTGCTCTTCACCATGTTTGGCTGCAGTTTCGGCCTTATTCAGACCTTGCAGGTCACCATAGTGACGTTCGTTTAGTCGCCAGTCTTTAGTCACTGGTAACCAGTTCAGGTTCATTTCAGAAAGGATAATGTTCAGTGTTTTGATAGCTCGTGTCAAAGAGCTCGTATAAGCTAGATCGAACTCGAATTTCTGCTCTAGTAAAGATTTGCCAGCTTTTTGCGCTTCTGTGCGTCCTTTTTCAGACAGGTCGACGTCTTTCCAACCAGTAAAGCGATTTTCTTGATTCCATTGGGACTCACCATGACGAACGATGACTAATTTGTGGGTCTTGCTCATGAGCTAATTTCCTCTCTCAAATTGTGAAAAATACGCTTAATTTTGTACGATCTTTGTGACACAATCAAGAGCGAAAAAAACAAATCATGCGTAAAGTTTAAGAGAGGCTTATTAGTCATGAATCATTTGAATCTTGAATACATCGAATCACTATACAACCAATTTAAAAAATCTCCGGATTCAGTAGATCTTGAGTGGAAACGTTTCTTTGAAGGCGTTGAGTTCATGAAAGATGGCTCATTTGGCGTTTCTGAAAAAGAATTGGATGTTTATAATTTAATTAATGCTTACCGCACTTACGGTCATTACGAAGCTGATATTGATCCGTTAACAAATACTCCAGCTCACAACGATCAGTTAAAATTGAACAAATTTAATTTAACTGAAAAAGACTTAGACCAAGTTTTTCAAATTGGTTCAGTTGTTGGTAAACCAAACTCAACGTTAAAAGAAATCATCGCTCACTTACGCGCTTCTTACTGCGGTAAGATCACAGCGCAGTTTGCTGAAGCTCTTCCTGAAATTCGTAACTGGTTTATCAAAGAGTTCGAACAAAATTCTCCGGCGTTCAAATTAACAGCTGATAACAAAAAAGAAATTTTAAAATCAGTGACTCGCGCTGAATCTTTAGAAAAATTTATTCACACTCGTTACGTGGGCACAAAACGTTTCTCGGTTGAAGGGGCTGATGCCACGTTACCGATGATGGATCACATGGTGACTCGCGCGTCTTCTCTTGGCGCCCAAGAAATCGTGGTCGGTATGGCTCACCGTGGCCGTGTTAACGTTTTAGCAAACTTCATGGGTAAAGATATCGGCGCCATGTTCGCTGATTTCAACGGCCCGACTGAACTAGAAAAACCACTAGATGATTACGATGGCGATGTTAAGTACCATTTAGGTTACTCAACAACGAAAACAACTCCAACAGGCAAAGTTGAATGCTCATTAGCATTCAACCCTTCTCACTTAGAAGCTGTAGGTCCGGTTGTTCTTGGCATGGCTCGTGCCGCACAAAGAAAACTAAACGACACAAAAGAGCGTAAAAAAGTTCTTCCATTAATTATTCACGGTGATGCCGCATTTGCGGGTCAAGGTGTAGTAATGGAATCATTACAGATGGCTCATGTTCGTGGTTACGCGGTTGGTGGATCAATTCACTTAATCATCGATAACCAAGTTGGTTTTACAACTAACCCTGAAAACTCTCGTTCAGCGCACTACTCTTCTGATGTAGCTAAGGCTTTAGCGATTCCAGTGATTCACTGCAATGGTGATGATGCTGAATCATGTGTTCGCGCGATGGATATCGCCGTTCGTTACCGTCAAGAATGGGGTCGCGATATCGTGATCACATTAACTTGTTACCGTCGTTTCGGTCACAACGAAGGTGATGAACCTGCTTACACTCAACCGTTAATGTACGATATTATCAAAAAGCACCCAACATTACGCGAGCTTTATGCGAAGCAATTAGTTGCAGCTAATGTGGCTGATCAAAATTTCGCCGATACACTTTTAACTGATCGCATGAACGATCTACAAAAAGTTTACGACACAACTAAAGCACAAGCTCCGAAAGTTAAAACTTTCAAATTCGAAGGCGCTTGGGCCGGTCTTAAAAAAGGCAACACTGAAGATATGGAAAAACCAGTTAAAACTTCAGTTGATGCAGCAACTTTACAAAAAGTAGGCGAGCAAATCGCCAATGTTCCGGCTGGATTTAACATTCACCCGAAATTAGTTAAGCTTATTGAAACACGCAAACAACAGGCCGCTGGCAAAGAAGCTTGCGACTGGGGCATGGGTGAACTTTTAGCTTACGGTTCATTAATTAACGAAGGCACATCTGTTCGTTTAACAGGTCAAGATTGCGTGCGTGGTACATTCACTCACCGTCATGCTGGCTTCTACGACACAAAAACAAATGAGTCTTACTTTCCGTTAAAACAATTAAATTCTGAAAAAACAAATTTCTGCGTTTACGATTCTATTTTATCTGAATACGCAGTTATGGGTTTTGAATACGGCAACTCAATCACTGACCCAAGTTTCTTAACTATCTGGGAAGCTCAGTTCGGCGATTTCGCAAACGGTGCTCAGATTATTATCGATCAATTCTTGGCGGCTGGTGAATCTAAGTGGCAACAAATGTCAGGCTTAGTTTTATTATTACCTCATGGTTACGAAGGCCAAGGCCCAGAGCATAGCTCTGCCCGCTTAGAGCGCTTCTTACAATTATCTGCTCAGAACAACTGGTCAGTTGTGAACTTAACAACACCAGCACAAATTTTCCATGCGTTACGCCGTCAGATGAAACGTGATTTCAGAAAACCACTTGTGGTGATGTCTCCGAAATCATTACTTCGTCACCCGCGTGCAACAAGCATGATTTCTGAAATGGCCAATGGTTCATTCCAAGAAGTGATCGCTGATACATTGTTAACTGATAATTCTAAAGTTGAAAAAGTGGTGTTTGTATCTGGTAAGTTATATTACGAATTACTAGAACAACGTGAAAAATTAAATGACACGAAAACAGCACTAGTTCGTTTAGAGCAAATTTCTCCTTTCCCTCACTGGAAAGTAAAAGAAATCATGAAGTCATACCCGAATGCGAAAAAAGTTTTATGGGCTCAAGAAGAACCACAAAACATGGGCGCTTTCAGTTATGTGTACTTCAAGTTTGCATCTCTTCTTACAGAGATGGGTTCAAAAGCTCAGTTTGGTTACGTAGGTCGTCCTGACCGCGCGTCTCCGGCAACGGGCTCTGTGTACCGTCACAAAGTTGAACAAACTGAAATTATTGAAAAAGTTTTTAAAGTTTAAGTTTTATAAAGATTAAGGAATCAGAGGTTTAAAATGAAATTAGATGTAAAAGTACCTGCAGTTGGTGAATCTATTACTGAAGCCGTTATCGGTAGCTGGACAAAAAAATCTGGCGACTATGTGAAAATGAATGAAGTAATCATGTTGTTAGAAACAGATAAAGCGTCTGTTGAAGTGATCGCAGAAAAAGACGGCGTTCTTACAATCAATGCTCAAGCTGGCGATACAGTTAAGATCGGAGCCACAGTAGGTTCGATTGATACTGATGCTAAAGCTCCTGCATCGGCTGGCGCTGCGGCACCTGCACAAGCAGCTGCTCCTTCTCAACCGGCAGCAGGTGCAACTTCTGGTGGCGCAGCTAAACCTACTCACCCAGAACTACAAGCTCACCAATCTCCAGCCGTTCAACGTGTAGTTAATGAACGTGGTTTAGATGTATCTAATATTCAAGGCACTGGTCTTGGTGGCCGTTTAACTAAAGGTGATGTTCTAAATGCTCCGGCATCAGCCCCGGCTCCTTCTGCTCCAGCAGCAAAAGCGCCTGCAGCTCCGACGGTAACTCCGGTTCCACGTGGCCCATCTAAGCAAGGTGATATCCAACGTGTGAAAATGACTTCAATCCGTAAGAAAATTGCTGAGAAGTTAGTAGCCGCTCAACACAATGCTGCGATCTTAACGACGTTCAACGAAATCGACATGACAAACGTGATCGAGATTAGAAACAAATACAAAGATAAGTTTAAAGAAAAATACGGTGTTAACTTAGGTTTCAACGGTTTCTTTGTTAAAGCGGCAATCGAAGCTTTAAAATCACTTCCGGCAGTTAATGCTTGGATCGTTGGCGATGAAATCGAATACCATAACTACTACAATATCGGTATCGCAGTTTCTACTGAGCGTGGTTTAATGGTTCCTAACATCAAAGACGCTGACAACTTATCTGTTGCCGGCGTTGAGTTAGCTATCCGTGACTTAGCAGCTAAGGGCCGTGATGGTAAAATCTCTATTGATGATTTAAACGGTGGAACTTTCTCGATCACTAACGGTGGCGTATTCGGTTCGTTACTATCAACTCCGATTTTAAATGCTCCGCAATCAGCGATCTTAGGTTTACACAAAATTCAGGAGCGTCCTGTAGCGATCAACGGTAAAGTTGAAATCCGTCAAATGATGTACGTAGCTTTAAGTTACGATCATAGAATCATCGATGGTAAAGAAGCTGTTACCTTCTTAGTGAAAATTAAAGAAGGCGTTGAAAACCCTGAGCGTTTATTATTAGAAATTTAGTGTTAGTAGATTAGCCTCCCCGGCTGGTCCTTTTATAGAAAGATATTTGGTATGGAAGAATTTGATTTAGTGATTATTGGTGGTGGACCCGGTGGATACACAGGAGCTATCCGTGCTGCTCAATTAGGAATGAAAGTAGCAGTTGTTGAAAAAGATAAAACTTTAGGTGGCACATGTTTAAACGTAGGCTGTATTCCTTCTAAAGCTTTATTACAAAGCTCTGAATTCTATCACGAAGCTTTACATGATTTTGATAAACACGGGATTTTATTTTCTGAAGTGAAAATGAATCTTGATGCGATGATGTCACGTAAAAACAAAATCGTGAGCGATTTAACTGGTGGTATTGATTTTTTATTTAAGAAAAACAAAATCACACGCGTTTTAGGCTTTGGTAAAATCACTTCTGCTAACACTGTTGAAGTGACAGCTCAAGATGGCGCGAAGCAAACATTAAATGCAAAAAACATCTGTATCGCGACTGGTTCAGTTCCTGTTGAATTACCTTTCTTAAAATTCGATGAGAAAAAAATCGTGTCTTCAACAGGCGCTTTAGCTTTAGATTCAATTCCTAAAGAAATGTTAGTTGTTGGTGGCGGCGTTATCGGTTTAGAGCTTGGTTCTGTTTGGGCCCGTTTAGGTTCAAAAGTAACTGTGATCGAGTACGCTGATAAAATCTTATCAATGATGGATACTGATTGTGTAAATACTTTAGTTCGCTCGATGAAAAAGATGGGCGTAACTTTTATGACTTCAACAAAAGTCACTGGCTCTAAATCTGCTGGCGGCCGTGTTGAATTAGATTATGAAACTATGCCAGACGGTAAAAAAGGCACAATTCAAGGTGATGTGGTTCTTGTTTCTACAGGACGTAAACCATTCACTGATGGTTTAGGTCTTGAAACTGTAGGCATTGAAAAAGATGAACGTGGCCGTGTAAAAACAAATGACCACTATCAAACTAATGTGAAAAATATTTTTGCCATCGGTGATGTGATCATCGGTCCAATGCTTGCGCACAAATCTGAAGAAGAAGGTGTAGCAGTTGCTGAAATCATCGCTACAGGACACGGGCACGTGAATTACAATACTGTTCCTTCTGTGGTGTACACTCACCCAGAAATTGCTTCAGTGGGTATGACGGCCGAAGAAGCTCAAAGCAAAGGCTTAGAAGTGAATGTGGGTAAATTTTTATTCGCAGCTAACGGCCGTGCTAAAGCTCGTGGCGCAACCGACGGTTTTGTTAAAATCGTAGCCGATAAAAACACTGACCGCATTTTAGGTGGCCACATTGTAGGTGCTGGCGCTTCTGAAATGTTAGGTGAAATCGTAGTTGCTATGGAATTCGGTGGATCTAGCGAAGATCTAGCAAGATCTTTCCACTCTCACCCGACGATGTCTGAAGTCATTCGTGAAGCGGCTTTAGCAGTTGATAAGCGTCAACGCCAAGGCTAAACAGATCGGTTATTTCATTCGAATATATCAAAAACAAAACCCACACTTTATAATCGAAGTGTGGGTTTTTTATTTTGAAGCTGGTAATTAATATTATTGTTTTTTACTTGGAGCTGCTTTGCGTGCTTCAGGCTTTGCTGGAGCTTTTGCTTTTGCAGGCGGCGCTGTCGGCGTTGGTTCGTCATCATCAGCAGGTGTTGCTACCGCAGCCATTGGCTTAGCTTTATAATCTCTGATTTTTAAAAAATTTGGATTTGAACAGTAATATTTATCAGCGCCTGAATTTTCAAATGCTGTTCTTAACGCTGTATCTTTTGAAGCTAAGAACGATAAATACCCTGGAGCTCCGATCACTGCAAAACGTTCGAATTTGCTATGATCTTTCTGCGCTAAGTTCTTCGGATTTAAAATCGAAGAATCAAAGTTATTCTGATTATAAACTAAGAATTCTGGAAACGTTAATAAGTGCGATTTTCTGATTTTCTCAGGTAAAAGTTTTGCACGCTTAACTTTGATTTTTGCATCTGGATCGTTTTTCTTAATAAATGCTGAACGCACGAATAAACGAGCAATTTCAGTTACCGATTTAGTTTTACCATCGATATCTGTGGCTGTTTTTGGATTATGAAAGTCAAAATCACGTTCAGTTAACGGTCTTTTAGCTGCAATACGTTTATCTAAATACTCGTTTAACATATTAAACGCCGTACTTGGACCTGTGTTGTAACCGTTAAACGCCACCATTGTAGCTAAGTTACTTAAGTTTACATCTGTAATACCTAATTGAGCAAATTTAGCCTGAATGTTGTTATTACCAAATTTACCACCGACAATACGGTCGGCCGGTGTATTTGTTAAAGCAACCATTTGGCCGTTGTTATCAATAAAAGTTTCACCGGCGATGTATTTGGTTCCTAATAAATTATCCATGTTCATACGATTGTAAACTGCCATATACATGATGTTTTTCATTGGATTTTCTGGCGGAACGATAAACGAACAACGAGACGCTAATGGATCTTTCGCCTTTTTTAAATAAGGCTTATACTGCATCACACGAAGACAAGAAGGCTTTTTAATCGCAGCTTTTTCTACTTCAGCCAAATAGCGATCATAGTGTTTATTTACTTCTTCAATCGCGGGCTGAGTTAACTGACCAACACCCGCATCAAAACCGCCACCTAAAGTGTTAATTAATAAACCTGACTCGTTTGAAAGTTTTGGTAATAAATCTTTTGCGTCGATATTTAAACATTCAGCAACATCAACAAAGTGATTATAAGTTAAATTCACTAAGTTTTTAGAAATACACGGTTTAGAACCGCCACGTTGTGGAGCTGTATTCATTCCACCCGGGCAACGGGCTAAGGCTTTTGGACTTGCGCCGAATTTATTCATTACATGAGTTACACATTTACGAGGTAATTCACGGCTTTCTTGGCTACGTTCAGAAATCGCCTCGGCAAACATAGAGCTTTGCTTAGCCGCTTTAACGATAACCGCTTCGATGTTTCCGCGATTTTTATTTTTACCGGCACTGCATGTTGCAACGTCTTCGTAATTCACCGCTACTTCATCAGCAATCGTCGTAAAATCGATCGCTGAGTTAGAAGCTAAACCTGAGTTTTCACGTAACGAAGCTTCATAAAAATCTAATTGTGCCGGAGATAGTGCATAAGGATTATTTGGCGAACCTGAAGTTTGATACTCTTGCTCAGAAAGCGCTAAGGCATCCATAATATCTTGGTCGCTCACACCGTTTAACTCTGAATCGTTTTGATCATATGAATAAAGATCTTCATCATAGCTCGGAGCCATTGATGATTGTTCCTGCATCTGAACGACGAGTTTTCGCGAATCCTGATCCATTTGATTCGAAATATTCAATGTATATTTCATTGGTAATAATGCTAAAAGCATCCAGAACGCGAAGTAGAAACTGCTGTTGAACCATTTATTCATATATAAATACCCTATGCTGTAAATTGGCGTGCTTTCGACACGACAAAACCCGGTTATTTATCGACGTATTTAAATAAAACAATGATCGGACTAAGGTCTTATATTTGAGTTAGAGCCCAAACAATTTTTACTGACGTCTCAAGATGATTCGTTGTTAACTTTTTTGTAAGGATTGCCGAAAACAAAGCTATACTTAAGTATGTGAGATAACTAGGGGGAAATATGTTATCACGTAAGCTCAATATATTATCGCTAGCTTTAGGTCTAGTGTTAGCCCAATCAGCTTTAGGTAGCAGTGACCTTACCGTTAATAGCGGCGAAGGTGCAGTAAATCCGCTTGCAGATATGTCTGTAGCTGGAGCAACGCAAAGAACGACCACAAATAATTATACGATTCGTTTTAGAGCTTCATGCTTTGGAACGAATTTACGTGGTGTCGCAAATCCTATTGCTCCTAATAGTACTGTGATCATGAAAGGTAAAGTTCTTGTTGATAATGGCTCCGAGCAAGAGCTTAAGGTTCGCTTTCCGGCATCAGCTGTCTTAGGCACTGGAGCCGCAGCCACACAAACCGGTAGCTTATCAGGATTCACCCTACCTGCGGGATCGCGAGCTGCTTACTCAGGAAATACTGTAACTATTAATATACCAAGTACTGTGACGAATACGGTTGACCCAGTAACCGCGCAAATATCTGTAGCTCAACAACGCTTTCAAGTGAGCGGAATTTCATTTGATCAAGAAGCTGGTGCTTCTAATGCAAAAGGTGAATACTGCTTTATCGGAAGCTGTTCATTCTATGCTTACAATGGCCAACTTTCTTCAAGTGCGATCAATATCAGTCAGTCATCAGATGGTAAAACATTTGATATCGAAACTGGTTTTCCAGGGCAAGAAGGCTACTGCGGTGGATACCACTCACCTTTAATGGTTTTTTTAGACAAAAAAATTCCTAAATTTAATAACGTAGTCGAGTTTAATATGGGTGGAAGTGAAAGAACTTACTGGCCAGAAAAAAATCACGCTGGTTATTTCGTAGCCTTACCAAACAAACAAGGAAAAGTGACTTCAAACGAAGAACTTTTTGGCCAAACTAGCGAATATAAAAACGGTTTTGAAAAATTAGCCGTTCACGACTTAAATAAAGATGGCGTGATCGATGGCAAAGATCCCGTTTTCAAAAAACTTGTTCTTTGGAAAGATAAGTCAGGCAAAGCAGTTTACTCAAAAAAAGATACGATTCCGTTAGCTTCTCTGATTAAATCTATTAATCTAAAGTTCGAGCCTCGTATCGAAGCCGTTTCTGAAAAGGTCGAGTTTCGCGAAAAATCGACAATCGTTTTAAAAGATCCGAAAAAGTATCCACACGCCTACATCGTAGATGTTTGGTTTCAACCATATACTTCAGCTTTAACAGCTAACTAGTATTTTATTTGCTACAGTAAACAATATAAAACCCCGTCTTATAACGAGGCGGGGTTTCATTTTTTCTTCTGTATTACCCCGAGATATTCTACAATTATATATTGAGGGGTACCATATGAGGATACGTTTGTTCAACTCCCGAGGTAATACCACAATGATGGCTTTGTTGGTCATCGGTATTGTGTCATCTGGAGTTTACTTTATCTCAAATAAAATTATCACAGAACGAAAGCTATCATCACAGCTACGTAAAGATATTAATGCCAATTTAGCATTACGTTCAATCACTGACTATATTAAATACGGCATTCGTAAAGGCTGGTGTTTTGATTCGCAACTTTTGCCTGAGCTGCCGCAAAACTGCGTAAATAATTTTGCAAACCAATTTAGTACAACTCGTGTAATGATGCCACCATCGTATGCGAAAACATTAGAGGAGTTAGGACAAACTCACGCCGCTGAATTTCCAGACTTAGTCGGAAAAAAAGCTAACGATTTTATATTGCCTTCATTTTCTATCAAGTTAGATCTTAATAATCTAACGATGGCCGCGACTCACCCTCTTTACCGTGTTCTTACGAACACACGCAATCCTTTAGTTAAAGGTGTAAACATAAAAGTCTCACGTATCAGCAATATGACTTTACCTGTAAATGGTGACGAAGTTTATGTTGAAATTCTCGCTGAATTTACAGGTCGTGATGGCAAAACGGTGCGAACTGGTCTTGAAGTTATCGGAGATGACGGTTTAAACACAGCAACAGGAAAACAGTTTTTACGCGAAACATCGCGATTTGTTTCCAACCCACGCGAACTCAACTCGTTCGCACTAATCTTACCTGGATCAATGTATTTAGGTAAGTCTCTTGCTCCAGTTCCAGGTCACGGTGATATGGCTATTCCAGAAGGTTCAACCGGCGATGTTGGTATGGTTTTCAACTCGCCTGTCTTCGTAAATCAAAATATTTTTATGGAAAATTCTGGCAGTTATACGCCAGCAACATTTAATGATGTCGTTATTATTGGTAATGGTAAAATCAAACAACACGATGGTACAGACTTTAAGATTGGCGAAGCTTTAGGTGTAAAACGCTACTGGACAGACTTAAAAACTTTCGGTGGCTTTATGCGTGGGATCGATTCCGACGGTAAAGGTGATGCTGGACTTAGCGTGCTTAACGGCGTGAGTGACTCAACAACCCTAAATAACGATATTATCGAATTTTGTATCAATATCGTACGCGCTCAAGGTGATTTAAAAGTTACAAATGATGCCCGTTTGGTCGGTGAACCTGTGAGTGGCTCTGTTACAAATGATTTAACCGAAACCACTATCCGTTATTCTTTTTCAACTTTACCAAAAGCTCTGGACTTATTTGAGCCTCAGGAAATTAATAAAAGTAATGGCGGTATTAACTGCAATTACAACGGTTTAAACTCAGGCAATGGTGGTATCTCATGTACGGGATTCGTGGGATCCGACTTTATGGATATCAGCGATAAATACAATAATATCAGCGGCAAAGATGCATCTAATATCTGGTACTCAATTACACCGGCTTACAACTTGGCTTCAGGAACCTCACTGGTCATGTGGGCAAATATGACTTGGCCCAAATCTGGTAACGATGATTTTTTAAAAATTCCTATTTTAGAAAATACAGTCGGAGATGGCCATGCGGTTACTATTAATTTTTCGGCTTATACAAAAAACGAATACGACCAAGCTGTTAATGCCATGTCAGCGGTATCGTCAACCTTAGCCGGCTACGCCAGCGCTACTGCTGCAGCTTCTGCTACATTAAATACACGAACAACTCGTTTAGCCCATTTAGAAACGACTAAACCTGCATCAGGCGGTTATTCAAGTTGGCCTGACCGTCATGAGTATGAAGATCTAAAAGATAATCAATTCAATAATGACTCTGTAGCATGGGCTCAGAAAAAATTTGATAATGCTAAAGATGATTATCAAGATTATCGCAATGGTGAATATACTGAAGTGGAAACAGAATATAATCTGCGTAAAGAATATTACGAAAATGCAGGTCAAATTCAAATTTCAAGCATAAAGCCAGACAATGGTTATCCTCAGCGTCAATCTGCATTTAGAAATGTCACTGTCAAAATTCTAAATGGTAAATACTTTAAGCGCGCCAATATCTCATCGACTAATCGCATTTACAATCCTTCTGGATCCTCTAACGACCTATATAAAACTAGCAGTTTATCGAGTAGCGCTATTAAAGATTTTTCTCTTGAAGGTATGGATTTTAGCGCCAAAAAAGGTGGTTATTCGGTTCGCCCGCGCGACTGGAGCGACAATATTACCAACAATCCAAATGATGGCGGATCAGGAAAATTGGCAGACATGAATAATGTCCACTACAACTTTTCATTTAATGCAGCTAATGAATTAGTATTTAGCAACCGTGGCCTTGATTATCAAGGTAACGAGATTAACTTAGGAACTTATAGACCCCTAAATCCGACAATCAATTACGAAGAAAAAATTAAACAGTGTATGGATTCTGCGGGTGGTACAAACTTAGATGCATTCAAACCTGCCTCTTTTGCTAGTGCCGATTTCACATCAGTTGCGGCAGACTCTTGGCATTTTGCATCTGATTATAAAGATGTTTACCAAGATCAGATTTTTAGCAGCAATGTTCTTTCTGAATTTAAAATTGGATCAATTCGTAACAATTGTATTATCGAGCCAACTGCTACAGTAATTAATGGTTTTTTTGTATGCCGTACTTTAAATATCAAAGCGCGATCTCTACCACTGAGAATGACAGGTACATTCATCGTGCTTAAAGATTTTTTCATTGATAAAACAGCCCTAAAAGCCGGCGTAACATGGCAAAGTATTCACAATCAGTCTGCAGTTGCAACTATGAAATCATCTGGCTCACCGCCGCTGATGAGACGTGCTGACAACTCAAACTGTTCAACACTTTATGGTGGCGGCGCAGTGCCTTTCTGGCATCCAGATCCAGGATTACAAATCCTTTCTGATCGCATTCGTTGTAGTTCGACTTTTGTTCTGCAAGGTAAGGGACCTCCACGTTGGACTTCAGTTGATCCCGATTGTGGACGTATTGGTAACAGCGCAAATACGCAATGCTTAAAACGCATTCGTAACTTTAACTTAATTCAGCTAGAGAGAATTTATGGGCTTTAGTTTTTTTAAATCAATAACCTCTAAAAAGGGATTCACCATCACAGAAGTGATGGTGGGCGTAGCCCTGCTTTCTATCACAATTGTAGGAGGCTTAACTGCTTTTGATCAATTGAACAAAACATCTATTTCTAACGAAACGAAGTCAACAGCTGATGATCGCGTAGCGGAAATTATCGAAAATATTAGACAACAACCAACGACTCAAATTTTGCAGTTCGCAGAACCTAACGCCATTTTAAATACAAACAGTTTAAAAATGGGCTGGTCTAATAAAGATGATAAACCCCTTTCTCAATGTACTAATTGTCCTGGACGCTACGGTTACGTTATTACTCCGGCCACCGATGCAACCAATGATTTATACTTAGTTACAATTTGGTTTACCCATACTGAGTGGGGTTCTGATATTAAAAAATTTGAATTTTTAGTGAGTAAATAGCCATGAAAAAACTGAAGTACGTACACAACAATAAAGGCGTAACTATTACCGAGCTTTTGATCGGACTAGGACTAAGCATGATAGTGGGCCTTGGTATTTTTACTTTTTTATATGACAACAGCGAATTTCAAAAAAAAATCAGCAACAAAATGGATGAAAGAATTGAAGCTAATCTTGCCGATAAATTAATTTTACGCGATCTGCGCGCGGCTGGCCCTTCATTGAATAACCTTAAGTTCAGCGATGATAATAATTTAAATTTTTACGATTTCGAACCTGATCGCTCAACAGCCTATTACCGTTCTCAAACTAATAAATCCCGTACGGTTACCTTAAAAGATGGCGGCAATAAAATTATGTATTTCTTAGCTTTCGATGATTTGCGCGGTAAAGGGTTATTCGCCGATGCTGTGACATTCTTCGAGGTAGGACCTCCTCCAGGAAACATCTACCAAGCAGCGTCCCTTACCTATCGTGGGATTAATTACAATAATTACTTAACAGCTAAAGACAGCAGTGGTAATGACTTAAACAATCCACTTCTTATTAATACTGTTAATTTAAATAAATTAGTCTTAGTGGATAGTTCATCCTATATGCCCACAGTACCTGCGCGTCCTGCAGTGTTTATCGGTAAAATTGTAAACGCCGGTGGCATTTACGATATTCAAAGAATTCCTGCGGCAAGTATTCCAAAGAATTCTGGTAAAGATCTTTGGAATTACTACATCACTACACCCACAGGCAGTACGGTTGATCCCACAAATTTTATTCAATACATGTATAACCTACCGCCAGTAGGTGCTAATGGTGCCAGCGTACGCATTAAGCCGGTGCGCTTATATAAATATGAATTAGACTGCGCTGATCCTGCTAACTGCATTCTATACCGTCATGATGTCCTGCATGGTGTATCGACTCAAAAAATTCCTTTAATGCGCGGATTCAATTGCATTAGATTCACTCGCAACGATATCGCCACATCAGTATTTCAAGTTGTGACAGACAAAAATCGCTGCAATAATATTTAATACCAAGCCTACAACCAACAGCTGTTGACCTTACGTTCAACAGCTACGTTTTTCGCTAAATCATAACCCGCATCTAAATGTCTGAAAATTCCCATCGCAGGATCAGTTGTTAACACGCGTTTTAAACGGCGTGCTGCGGCCTCTGTACCGTCAGCCACGATCACTTGGCCTGAGTGCTGAGAATAACCCATCCCTACACCACCGCCATGATGTAACGACACCCAAGTTGAACCGCTGGCTACTAATGCCATAGCCGATAACATTGGCCAGTCACTCACTGCGTCTGATCCATCTTTCATCGCTTCTGTTTCACGATTTGGTGACGCCACAGAGCCACAATCTAAATGATCACGACCGATCACGATCGGAGCTTTTACTTTTCCTGTGCCAACTAATTCATTTAATAATAAACCCGCTTTTTCACGTTCGCCGTACTCTAACCAGCAAATGCGTGCAGGCAAGCCTTGAAACTTGATACGCTTTTCAGCCATATCTAACCATTTCAATAAATCTTTTTTATGCGGGAATAATTCTCTCATCGCATCGTCAGTGACTTTGATATCATTTGGATCACCTGATAAAGCTACCCAGCGGAAAGGGCCCGAACCTTTACAGAATAAAGGTCTGATATAGGCGGGAACAAAGCCCGGGAAATCAAATGCGTTTTTAACACCAGCATCAAAAGCGCGCGCACGAATATTGTTACCGTAATCGAAAGTAATCGCGCCACGTTTTTTCATTTCAAGCATAGATTCAACATGTGAAGCCATTGATTTGTAAGCTGCTTCTAAATACGCTTTTTGATCGCGTGTTCTAAATTCTGCTGCTGTTTGCACAGTGTAACCTTCAGGAATGTAACCATTTAATGGATCATGCGCAGAAGTTTGGTCAGTTAATAAATCAGGAGTAAAATTTTTAGCCAACATTTCTTTTAAAACTGTTGCTGCATTTCCTAATAACGCAATTGATTTTGCTTCTTTATTTGCCGCATATTTTTTTGCAAGCGCAATAGCTTCATCAACGCTATTAACTGACTCATCAACATATTTTGTATCTAAACGTTTTTGAATACTTACAGGGTCAACTTCTGTACAGATTACTGTCGCACCAGCAAATACACCCGCTAGAGGTTGAGCGCCACCCATACCACCTAAGCCCGCAGTTAGAATAATTCTACCAGAAAGATCACCACCGAAATGCTGGCGACCAGCTTCTGCGAAAGTTTCATATGTACCTTGAATAATACCTTGAGTTCCGATGTAGATCCAAGAACCCGCCGTCATTTGGCCGTACATCATTAAACCTTTTTTATCTAACTCGTGAAAGTGTTCCCACGTGGCCCATTTAGGAACTAAGTTTGAGTTAGCCAATAAAACGCGAGGTGCATCTTCGTGCGTTTTTAAAACCCCGATCGGTTTTCCAGATTGAACTAATAAGGTTTCATCATTTTCTAATTTTTTTAAGGCTTCTAAAATTTTATCGTAAGACTCCCAGTTACGGGCCGCTTTACCAATACCACCGTAAACAACTAAGTTATCTGGATTTTCAGCCACGGCTGGATCTAAGTTATTTTGAATCATGCGGTAAGCTGCTTCTTGCAACCAACCTTTACAGTTTAATTTTGTTCCTGTGGGAGCGTGAATATTCTTATGCATAAATACCTCTAACTACTTGCTACCAGCAAAATAACCGGCAAATAAAATTTGATCTTTTTGTTTAATAAAATACATAAATGGATGATCAGCGAAGAACTGCTTCGGTGGTTCAATCGGCAATGCAGCACCTAGCGTGGCCATAACAACAGCCGTGGCTGCTGCGGCCTCAGTTCCTTTTTCACCCACTTCGATAAAAGCTTTGTGAAAAATATTGCTGATATATAAGTTTTCTTCTATATTTGTTTTCACTAACGGAGAAATTAAAGAGAAATCAGCTTTCACTTTATCAAAAGCTAAACCTAGTCCTGCCGCTTTTAATGGGTTTTCTACATCAGCTGTGTATTCAGTTTTAAATTTTGGAAGTTCGACAATCACTGTTTCTGGTTTGTACTGAGAAGTTTTAACTGCTAAAATTTCTTTTAAAAAACTAGCCTCAAACTCGCCGCCCACTTTTTTCGGCAAGAAAACAACAAAGCTAATATCTTCGCCGATATATGGTAAAATCACTGATGAAAAGTTTTTTGTTTCTAACCACTGTAACGAGTGAAACTTATCATGCATCATTTGCACTTTTTCTTTTCTATCTGCGCTGACTTTAAAATCAGCTTCTCTAGTTGCATTCGCGTCGAACTCGTCCATCCATTTAGCTTTAAAATAAACTGCATTCACTAACACTAGACGAGTTAACGCCGTTAAAGCTGTCGATGGAATTAAATCTTTGATTTTATCTTTCGTTTTTTCTTCGACCCATTTGTTTATAACGGGAGCATACTCGGGCGCCTTTGTTTTAAAATCAGCCAGCTCTAAAGAGGATTGGTAATCTTCTTTTAAGGATTTCGCAAATTTAGCTTCGATAGGATAATCTTTTTGTAACCAAACTTTTTGCGCCGAAACAAAATCATAATCGGTGTGCTTAATATTTAATTTTTTAAAAATTTCAGAATTAGGTAAACCCAATACTTTTTGAAACTGCTTACGCGTTTCACCGGCAGAACCTTCTGCGGTCATCGACAAAGCGACATCAAGGCTTAACGGAGAGTAAATAAACGATTTCTTCTTTTTCAAAAATTGAGTCGTTAAAACATCATTCATTTGAGCAGCCAATGCTGACTGTCCTAAAAACGTTAAACCAAGAATCCACTTTAGCATGAAAGTTCTCCTACTTTGGCTTCAACCGCTTTAACGATCGTACCGTCAACGATCATCGCTTTAATTTTTGCAACATCTTTAGCAAAGATACGATCTTCTTTAGCGTAAGGAACCTGTGAACGAACAGTATCAAACGCCACTTTCACACCATCAGCCGGTTTAAGCGGCGCAATCATATCTAAAGCTTGCGTGGCAGATAAAAATTCCATCGCAAAAACATTTTGTGCGTTTTCAACAACTTTAGAAAACTTACGAGCAGCGATTGTACCCATTGATACGTGATCTTCTTTTTCTGCTGACGTTGGCATTGAATCCACACTTGCCGGGTGAGCTAAAACTTTATTCTCGCTCACTAAGCTGGCTGAAGCCACCTGTACGATCATGTGACCAGAGTTCAAACCACCATTAGGTGCTAAGAACGGCGGAAGCTCAGACATTTGTGTCGAAATAAATTTAGAAATACGTTCATGAGAAATACTTGCTAATGATGAAACAGCGATCGCCGCGAAATCCATCGCGTGCGCTACCGGCATACCGTGAAAGTTACCGCATGATAAAATTTTACCTGCATCAGCAAACACTAACGGATTATCTGTTGCCGAGTTTGCTTCAGTTGTAAGTACACGCTCACAGTAATCAAGCGCCATTTTAGCAGCACCATGAACCGCTGGCATACAACGAAGAGAATAAGCGTCTTGCACACGCGGATCATTCACCGCATGTGATTCAGAAATTTCAGATTTTTCACCCATGACACGTAATAAATTCTTCGCGGTCGGCGCTTCACCCATATGCGGGCGAGTCGCAGCGATTAACGGATCAAATGGTTTACGTGAACCACGAAGACCTTCTAACGAGGTAGCTCCCGCGATATCAGCAATTTTTAACAATTGTTTCGCATCGTAGATCGCAAGCATACCAACCGCTGTCATTACTTGGCAGCCATTGATTAACGATAAACCTTCTTTAGCTTTTAAAACTAAAGGCTGAATGTTTTTATAATCTGTCGTAACAGACTTACCATCAGCAGACCAAATTTCGCCTTCGCCAATCAATGTTAAAGCCAAATGCGATAACGGAGCTAAGTCACCGCTAGCCCCTACTGAACCTTGTGAAGGAATCACTGGAATTAAATCGTTATTTAAAAATTCTAAAATTTTCTCAACCGCTTCAATGCGAATACCGCTAAAGCCGCGCGCTAAAGTGTTCGCGCGTAAGATCATCATGGCTTTTGATTGCGCTTTCGTGAACGGCTCGCCGATACCCATTGAATGTGAGCGAATTAAATTTCTTTGCAATTGTTCGATTTCAGAATCAGAAATACGCACTGAAGAAAACGCACCGAATCCTGTATTTACTCCGTACATCACTTCGCCATTTTTAATGCGGCCTTCGATGTAATCGCGTGATTTTTTAATTTCAGCGCGCGAGCTAGCGGCTAACTCAAAAGTACCAGGATTATAGACCATTTCATGCAGAGACTTTACGGTGATAGATTGACCGTCGATTACGTATTTTTTCATGGGCCAAATACTACCCAAAGGCCTATATAGAGTCGAGACTCGAATCACACACTACGGCGCAGGCTGCCAAGCATTATATTTGCGCTTTTTAAGAGTCAAATTTAACCTGAAATGACTTAAAGGAACCGCTATGAAACAGCTTACAGCTTTGACTCTACTTCTTGTTTTGTTCACGTCTTGCACAACTCAGTTTAAAAAAGCCCAAAATTTAATGGCCGAACGCAATTTTGATGAAGCTCTAGTCATTATGGAAGAACTCACACAAAGAAATCCTAAAGACAGTGATTACCAAGTAGGCCTTAAACAAGCTCGCGAAGGCGTGATTGATCAAACTTTAATCCGTGTTCGCATGGCTCGTTTAGCGAACAATAACCAAGAAAGCTTAGAATTATTGCGCAAAACCGTTGAACGCGAAAACACCTGGGGGCTTTTTCCAACAGGAGCGGTAGCGTTTACCCAAAGCGAAGAAACTGATGAAGCCTACAAAACTTTGCGCACTGAAGTTTACAGCCTTAATCAACGTGGGCGCCACTTACGCGTTTTATACCTTATTGAACGCTACAAAATTTTATTTCCCGAAGCCCGCCGCAAAACCTTTGATTTAGCCTTTAACGATGCCAAAACTCATGCGAAAAAATTCTGTTTAGAAAAAAGCAGAACAACATCTGAAGACACTTATTTTTACAACCAGCTTATCGCCAAGTGGTGCAGCTATGCTTCGCAAAAAGCCTCTATCGCCAAATCTGCTTCACCGCTTTATAAAAGCGTAAATATTCAGTCGAAATTACAATTTCACGTTCCACTTCCGCAAGGCTTGATCACAGCGCTTGGCAATCATGTGAATGAACAATTTGCAAAAACAGGATGGTTTGATAAAAAATCGGCTAAAGAACTTAGCTTAACAACGACAGGTAATTACCAGTTTAACGAAAACCGCTACCGCGAATATCGTAACCATTCTTATACAACACCAATTAAAATTACTGAAGCTGATGGGTCAACAAAGACAGTGAACGAAAGCCGCACTTTTCCGTATTATGTGAATGTCATCTCGCAAGAAGTAAATGCCGGATTAAATGTGGTTGCATCAGATGACCGTATTCCGCGCTATCAAAACACATTCCACCAAACAGAGCAGGAAACTTCACACGACAATTACGATGCATCGATTGGCTTGTATCCGGATAAGACTGGCGAAAGCTACTCGGCAGAACAGTGGTTAAATATCGTTGCAAAAAAATATGCGACTGAACTTTACGCGCATTTGCGTAGTTCTTTTGAAGGAGTTTTTTGCTCGCCATTATCTGACGCAACTCCGCGAATCGAACTGATCAACCAATCGTTAATTTGCCTACGTCAAATGAGCAAAAACCCACCGGATGTTATCGGTCGTGTTTTTGAAAACGAATACCAAATGACATCAGTTGAAATGGAAACTTTATTTAAAGTCGTTGAATAATGACTAAGACGCCAACCCAAGGTTAGCTTTACAGTAAAGCTTGAATATTTTTTCTGTAATTTTCGACAGTCTTTTCGCCTGTAAAAACCGCGCTACCGGCCACTAACACGTCAGCGCCCGCTTCCCAGCACAACTGCGAAGTCTGTGGGTTAACACCACCGTCGATTTCAATCAGGTAACTTAGTTTATTTTTATCGCGATACTGTTTTAACCATGACACTTTTTCTAATTGGTCATGCATAAAACTTTGCCCACCAAAACCAGGCTCTACCGTCATGATTAAAACTAAATCTACTAAAGCTAAGTAAGGTTTGATTTCTTCTAGTTTTGTACCAGGACGTAAAGTAATTCCCGGCTTCATTTTTAATTTGCGAATTTGCAATAAACAATCACGGGCAATCTTCGTCGACTCGACGTGAATCGTTAAATAATCAGATCCCGCTTTGGCAAAGCCATCAATGTATTTCTCAGGGCTATCAATCATTAAATGCACATCTAAAGGAATTTTGCTGACTCCTTTGATAGCCTTTACGACCGGCATACCGATTGTAAGGTTTGGTACAAAATGACCATCCATAACATCCACATGAAGTAAATGAGCTCCCGCTTCAGTGACTTTAGCGATTTCTGTTTTTAGATCGGCAAAATCAGAAGACAACAAACTTGGAGCAATCATTTTTGTATTCATGTAAAGCTTTGTCCTTTAACTAAATTATGTGATTTTAAAAAATCAGTGATAGGCATTCTATTTTTTGATTCAGGCTGCACTTCTAAAAGTGACAACTGGCCTTTTGCTGTTTGAATTAATAATTCATTGGCGCTAACTAAAGCCACTTCGCCGGGTTTAACCGACGATGAAGAATCAACAACTTTGGTTTTATGAATTTTTAAACGTTTACCTTGAAAGTTAACAAAAGTTCCCGGCCCCATAGTAAAAGCTCGAATTTTATTATGAAGACTCTCAGCCGATTTAGAAAAATCTAAAAGTGACTCTTCTTTTTCAATTTTAGGAGCCATTGAAACTAATGATTCATCCTGAGTTTGTGGTGCTAAATTTCCACGAATATAGTCCATCAGTTCGACATTCAAGAGTTCACAGCCTAAAACCGCTAAACGATCATAAAGTTCAGTGGCATTGATTTCAGAATTTAACTGTACACGACGTTCACCAATCACAGGACCAGCATCAAGCTTTCGCACCATACGCTGTAAGCACACACCTGTGACTGCATCACCTGCTTCAATCGAACGTTGAATCGGAGCAGCGCCACGCCATTTTGGAAGTAAACTTCCGTGCACGTTAACCGCACCATAAGTAAAACTATCTAAAAATTCCTGAGATAAAATTTGGCCAAATGCCACAACCACAGCGACTTCAGCCTGCCATGATTTAATTTTTTCAAAAGCTTCTGGCTCTTTACGTAAATTTTCAGGAGTAATAACTTCTAAATTATTTTTAAGCGCTAATTCTTTTACAGGAGACGGTGTTAGCTGCATCTTACGTCCGCTTGGACGGTCAGGCTGAGTGACAACCCCTACCACTTTGTAATGTTCATCAGACAAAAGGGCTTGTAAGTGTTTAGCAGCGAAATCCGGAGTTCCGAGAAAACAGACTCGAACGACGCTCATTATTTTACCGGTTCCTTTTTACGGTCGCGGGCTGATTTCATTTCTTCTTTTGTAGGATAGCCACTTTTTTTGATCGTGTTTTTGATCTTATTGCTTTTTGTAAAGCTGATGTGATCAATGAATAATGTACCTTCTAAATGATCCATTTCATGCTGAACAACAATCGCCAATAAGCCATCTGTGGTGAAGCGAATTTCTTTACCATTCACATCAAAAGCTTTAACCTCCACTTTTTCAAAACGTTCAACCGTTTCAAAAAAACTTGGAACTGATAAACAACCTTCATCAAAAGTTGTTTTACCTTCGCCTTTTACGATTTCAGGATTAATTAAAACTAAAGGTTGAGTGACTTGCTGTTCAAGTTCAGTCATGTCGCCAATCTCGTAACGACCAGATTCGCCTTTTGGACGGCAATCAATGACTAACATGCGAACTAACTCGCCCACCTGCGGAGCTGCTAAGCCGATACCATTGGCATCGTACATTGTTTCAAGCATATCTTCGGCTAATTTTTTAAGTTTAGCTGTCACTTCCGGTGTGAATTTTTCAACCGGTTTAGAAACTTCGCGTAAGATAGGATTTGGATATGTTAAAATTTCAAGTTTAGCCATTGTCTAATTTGCTCGCTTTCAGCTTGCGTGCAGAGTATTAAATTATTTTTTCAGACGCAAGAGAAAGAACACCCCTAAGCCGGTCATCATAATGTTCGATCCCCAGGCTGCTAAAAATGGTGGAAGAGTTCCGTGATAACCCATCGTTTGCATCGAGCTATAAACAATCCAATAAGCCACCACTAAGCCTAAAACAATACCGGCGTTTTTAGCCATTCCCCCACCGCGCGCTTGGCCTACGCAAAATGGTAATGCTAGAAGACTCATCACTAATCCGGCTAAGGCAAAACTCAGCTTAGAAAAGTAATCCACTTCATATTTAACCGTGTCCAAACCAGCTTCTTTATTTTTAGAAATATAACGCGAAAGTTCACTGTGCGATAAAAGGTCAGAAGTTTGGCCCGTGCTTCGTAAATCCTGAGCATCTTCAGCCATCACGATAGTTTTTTGATCAAATTTATCATTTAGCGGAAAACTTGAATCAGAACTAAAAACAGAAATTGTTCCATTTTGTAAAAGCCATTTTGAACCTTCTAAAACAACCGACTCAGCTGTTAGTAATTGTTTTAAGTTCCAGGCCTCATCAAAGAAGTACAATGTTAAACCTTGGGCTAAATTTCCCTCGGCATTAAGAGTCTTAATATTAAAAATAGTGTTCTTAGAACGATACCAGATTTTATCTGTTTTAATCGTCTGAAACTTCGATGGCTTTTGTTCGATGAAGTTATAAAACGTGAAGTTTTTCTGCTTGGTAAACATGGGTAACAAGCGGTCGCTCGCTACATAATCCATCACGCCAACAATTAATAATGAAATGAAAATCCAACGAGAGATTCTGAATAAACTTAGACCCGAGGCAAATAACGCAATGAGCTCTGAACCTTTATTCAAAGTAGAAATTGTTAAAACCAGTCCGACCACTGAAGCCACCGGAAGCATTTTGTGAATAATTTCAGGCAAAAAGTAGCCGTAATAGCTTAGAAAAACCCCAGTATCGACAGCTTTGTAACGAAGAACATTGCTCATCACATCGGTTGCCATAAACAACGTCACAAAAATCACTAAACCTGCAGCGAAGGATACCCAAAAAAGACTCAAGATGTAGCGATCAACACGACTCATTTAAATATTGTGCCTTACTCTTGACTCAAGCGGTATTGTGATATGTACTTTAGTCATGGCCTTACGCGTCTTATTAGCTGATGAAAGCTCGACCATAAAGAAAGTGTTGCAACTTGCCCTTTCTGATTTGGGTATCGAGGTAAAAAGTGTTCCTTCTGGAATCGATGTTGTTCCAGTAGCACTCGATTTTCGTCCAGATATTATCTTTGCTGACATTCTGTTATCAAAGCGTAACGGCTACGAAGTTTGCGGCGATATCAAAGCCAACGCTCAGTTAAAAAATACTCCAGTTGTTTTAATGTGGAGTAGCTTTATGGAGTTTGACGAAAAACTGGCTCAAAAAGCCGGCGCCAACGCCCGTTTAGAAAAACCTTTCGATACTGATGCTTTAAGAAATGTCGTAAATAAATTCGTTAAAAAAACTGAAACTCACCCGCTTAAAGGTCTTTTAGATTTTCCGACGCTTCCTGATTTTGAAGAGTCAGAAACTATGGTGCGCCACAGATTACAAAATCAAGCTCATAACGACGAACTTGTGATCGATGATGATATCGAAGACTTTCAACCGCTGGATTTAAAACCTGTTACGCAAAAACCGCAACAGCCACAAATGCAGCAACCACAACAAGCCCAGAAACCGACTAAACCTGCTGTTGAGCAGAAGGCTCACATTATTGAAGAATATGATCCTTCGAACGACATTCACATTGAGACTGAAAACTATGGCGAATTCGAAGAAGTGGTTTTAGTTAAAGGCGATAAAGACGACGAGCTTGAAAAAACAATTCAAGGTCAGCTTAAAAACTACCTTGAAAGTTCGCCGGTGGCCTTAAACAAAATTTCAAAATCTAATGACGGATCTCAAGGTAAAAACTTAAGCCGTTTTGAAGAACAACTCATGCGCGAAGAAGTGCGCTTGATGGCTGAAAAAATCTGTTGGCAGATTATTCCAGAAATCACCGAGAAAATTGTCAGGGAAGAATTAAAGAAACTTTTAACCGACATTGAAAAGTCAGTGTAATTATAGTTTACGAGGCACGACCCATGACAATCCATGATCTTATTAAAGCTGCTCTGAAAGAAGACTTACCTTTCGGCGACGTCACAACTGAATCTTTAGCTGTAAAACCAAAACAAGGCGAAGCGATTTTAAAAGCTAAGCAAGACCTTGTTCTTTCAGGATCAACAGCGTTTGAACAAACTCTTTTACTTTTAGAGCCCAACGTAAAAATCAAATGGCTTTTTGAAGAAGGTGATTTAATTTACAAAGGCCAAACAATCTGTTCGATTGAAGGCGACTTGATCCAAATTCTAAAAGCAGAGCGCGTAGCACTTAACTTTTTAGGTTTATTATCTGGTATCGCTACACTGACTCGTAAATATGTTAAAGCTGTCGAAGGCACACGTTGCAAAATTTTAGACACTCGTAAAACAACGCCTTTATTTCGTGAGTTAGAAAAGCGCGCTGTGGTTCACGGTGGCGGTCAAAATCACCGCTTCAACTTATCTGATGCGATTTTAATTAAAGATAATCACATTACACTTATGGGCGGTATCACAGAAGCTGTTACCCGCACACGTCAACACACGAATCTTCCGATTGAGGTTGAAGCTTCAACGCTTGAACAAGTAAAAGAAGCCGTAAGCCTTCGCGTAGACCGTATTCTTTTAGACAACATGAATAATGAAACTCTGACAGAAGCCCGTAAACTTGTGCCGGACTTCGTTAAAACCGAAGCCAGCGGTAATATGAATTTAGAGCGTGTTGGCAGCGTAGCTAGTATCGGCATTGATTTCATTTCGGTAGGCGCCTTGACCCATTCAGCACCTTGTGCTGATGTCAGTCTGTTATTTGACTGGGGCTAATTCCTAACTTTTAAAAGATTGGAACAATCATGAAAGAATCTCCAACCGACGATATTAAAATCGGTGTTATTACTGCGTCGTGGGCAGAAATGCATAACATTTCTTGCGACTATCACAAATCAACAACAAGCACGAATGATCTTGCCAAAGATGATGCCTTCAATGGTCTTGATGCCATTCAGCTGTATGTTACCGACGAACAAACGCAAGGCCGTGGCCGTGGTGAAAAAACATGGACAGCTCCGGCTGCAGGTTCAAGTTTACTTTCAAGCTGGTCGTTTCAATCACCCGTTACACCGAGCCCCTACATCACTTCATTAATCGGACTTGGATTATTTAATGCGGCTCGCGCCACATGGCCGTTTTTAAACTGGAATTTAAAAGCTCCGAATGATTTATATATCGACGATAAAAAAATCGCAGGGCTTTTAGTTGAAACTGTCACTCAAGGAAACCAACATAGAATTATCGTGGGCCTGGGATTAAACGTTTTTGCCCACCCTAAACTTCCGATAGCCACAGATTTGTTTGCTGAAATGAGCAAAGGAAAATTTCCAGGTGTGATGGGCACTGACTGGATTAAATTTTTAGATCGCCTATTATTTGAAATTTGCGCATTAATTCCAGAAGCCAACCAAGAACCTGATGAAACTTTGCAAGCTTCAATGTTAGCGATTTTTAACATGCACCCAAAATTAGCGAATAAGTATTCTGATTTTAAAACATTAAAAGAGGATTTATGGCGTTAACATACACTCCAGAGAACCCACAGTTTGGCCAAGCCTGCCCTGACTTTTCATTACCGGCAGTGAATGGCACTGAAAATAAAAACTACACTTTAAAAGACTTCACAAACGGCAAACCGCTGGTTGTAATGTTTATCTGTAACCACTGCCCGTACGTAAAAGCGATCGAAGATCGTTTGATTACGCTAGGTCGTGATTTAGATAAGGAAGAAATTAACGTGGTGGCTATTTGCTCGAACAACGACGCCAAATATCCAGACGACAGTTTCGAAAATTTACAAAAACGTGCTGAAGAGAAAAACTACACGTTTATTTATCTTCACGACGAAACTCAAGAAGTAGCAAAAAAATTCGGAGCCGTTTGCACACCTGATTACTTCATGTTTGATGGAGATCTTAAGCTTCAGTATCGCGGCCGTTTAGACGATAACTGGAAAGAAGCTGACAAAGTCACAAAACGTGAATTGTACGAAGCCGCTCTTGATTTAAAAAATCACCGCCCGTTACAAAAACAAACGCCTTCAATGGGCTGCTCTATTAAATGGAAAGAGTAATTTCAAATGGTTAAACATACCCTATTTGCCGTAACAATCGGTTTAGTCATTTTCTTTTTATACCTCATGCAATACACAGGCGCTTTTAAATCTGTGACTGTGGCCCAGGATCAACGTGGCCCTTACACACTTATTTTTAAAGACTACACAGGCCCATATCATAAAATCGTTTCAACAATTGAAGAAGTTGAAAAGTGGGCCCGAGAAAATGGCTTAAAATGCCGCTTAAGTTTTGGTGAATACTTAGATAATCCGGCTACAGTCGAAGAAGGACGTCTTCGCGCTAAAGGCGGATGTTTAATCGACCCGAAAGATGAAAACGAAGATAAAGTTTTCGCAGGTTTAAAAGACAAATTACCTGAAGGTTTTAAAACCGAAGTTTACCCAGAAACAAAAGCGGCCGTAGCATTATTCACAGGCGCCCCAGGTATTGGCCCTTTAAAAGTTTACCCAAAAGCTGATGAGTTTATTAAAGAGCAGAATTTATCACGCAAAGGTTCAGTTTTAGAGATCTATGAGGTCTTAGAAAAGAATTCGATGCAAACTGTGTATATCTGGCCTTTAAATTAGGTGAAACGCTCTTACTGAGAACACTTCACAATTTTAAGATTTAATTTTAAATCTTCGTGGTAAATGCTGACCTTAGCTTGGCCCATGGCTACGCCGGAAGCATTTGCACGCACAATCACTTCACCACCACATGATGATTCAGCCACCACTCCACCTTGTGATAACTCATGGCGAGAGCTTACGTATTTATCTGCGGCTACAGATTCGGCTTTTAAAACTTCACCTTTACCGCCGCCTAAGAAAACTTCTACCTGAGTTTTAGCTGTTCCACCGGGGTGAACACGCGTGTTTACTTTTTGCGAAGTGTTTTCGATCACAAGTTTTTCACCCGTCGCTAAAGTGACTGGAAGGCTTGCTGTGCAGGCTTTACGATCAAGGCTAACACCTTGTTCTTTTTTAACGTAAAGATTTAAGGGAAGGGCGTATAACGATTCAGTTTCAGAGATAACTTTTAATTCGCTGGTTTTATTCGTGCAACCAGGGCCTGCGATTTGGAGTGTGCCGAAGGTCGCAGCTTGTGCTGTTAAAGTGCTTAGTACTAGAGCTGTTGTCATAAGAAGTAGTTTCATTTTGTCCCCCATTTTAAGGCCTTTTTAACCTATAAGAAGTTCTATACAAAACCAGGGCCAAATTCAGTGACCCCAAAAACGAAAAAAGCCCGCTTTTACACGGGCTTAACAAGTATTATGTTATATTGTTTTCAATATTGTTTAACTCTGTTTACTACAGCGAAGATTCTTTTTTAAGAAGCTCTTCGATCGTTAAACCAATACCCGCATGACCGTTAAACACAGTACCTAATTTACCTTTGTTAAAGTGTTCAGTCGCCGTGTCGTAAGCTTTTTTAGGAAGCGGAACATACTTAACTTGCGGAACAATTGAAGCCGCATCTCTTAAGTACATCGTTACGAAATCTTTTACTTCAGTGCGCTTAGCCGCTTCAGAATTTACGTAAATAAATAACGGACGAGATAACGGATTATAAGAAGCATTCTCAACAGTTTCTTTTGTTGGAAGAACAGCTTTACCCGCTTTGTTAACGATCGCTAATGCTTTAATTTTTTTAGAATTTTCTAAGTAGTAAGCCAGAGGAATAAAACCTAAAGCCCCTTTATCGCCAGCAACGCCTTTAACTAAGATATTATCATCTTCTGAAGCTGTGTAATCACCACGAGATGATTTAGCTTTTCCAACGATAGCTTCAGTGAAGTAATCAAAAGTTCCAGAGTCAGCACCAGCCCCGTAAAGTTTAAGAGCTGTTTTTGGCCAAGCTGGATTTACATCAGCCCATGTTGCCACTTTACCTTGAGCTTCCGGAGCCCACATTTTTTTAAGCTCATCAACAGTGATTTGAGTTAATGGATTTGATGGGTGAACAACAACGACAGTGGCATCGAAAGCTACAGGTAATTCAAAAAATTTGATATTCGCTTTACGACAAGTTTC
Source organism: uncultured Pseudobdellovibrio sp. (assembly GCA_966250225.1). Lineage (GTDB taxonomy): Bacteria > Bdellovibrionota > Bdellovibrionia > Bdellovibrionales > Bdellovibrionaceae > Pseudobdellovibrio. The sequence continues at coordinate 226,242 of CBINGM010000002.1, forward strand.
AACTTCAGATTGAGAGATCGGGCGAGATGCTCCAGAAACTTCGATTTCATTACGGCAGAATTTTTTAAAACCACCACCAGTACCAGAAAACGCCGCTGTGATTTTTACCGCACCTTTTTGAGCTGCTTGAAATTCTTCAGCCATCGCTTCAGTGATAGGATATACAGTTGATGATCCATCGATTTTGATAAGTTTTGGCTCTGCTGCTGAAACAGTAGATGCCATTGCGAAAACTGCGATTAAGCCTAAAAGCTTCATACGATTGCTCCTTGATATAACCTAAGTGGTGTTGGTTATTTATTGTGAGACCGATTTTAGTAATTCCCAACCAGAAAGTATTGTTAGGACTTTGTTAAGACGCCAAATGTTACCAAATCAAACCCTGACAGGACAAATTTTACATTCTCGCACAACAATAAGCGTATGCAGCAAACACTTCTGTCTTTTGTACAAGCAGATATTGAGATTGGCCAAACTAAGTCTGGCCTCACAGAGTCTTCAAACTCGTTTCTTACCCACTTCGACCGCCGACAAACTGCCCCGTTTAAACCTAACATCACTTTTGATGTGATCGGAAAAACTGAGCAACATTTAAGCGACAAACTTTCAAAGTTTTACAGCGAGCAAGATTTAAACGCTTTTTCTTTTTCGATCTACCAACACTTAGCCGATCTCTCTTTCCGCGGCTTAAGTAAAAATAGAATCAACGTGAACTTCGGCGGTGACCACAGCCTTTCGATGGCCACCGTCGAAGCTAGCCTTCGTAAAAATTCAAACACCCTAGTTATCTGGATTGATGCTCATGCTGATTTAAATTCAGCCGAAGAAAGCCAATCAGGAAACCTGCACGGCATGCCCGTATATTATTTAATGCAACAACCAGAAAATAGGCCCGCATCGCTATCTTGGATGAAAAATCATTTACCGAGTGAAAATATAGTCTATTTCGGAGTGCGCGACTTAGATCCTTTTGAACGCGAATATTTAAAAGCCAAAAATATCATGCACTTTACAGTTCACGATATTCGCACTCAAGGATTACCTGATTGCTTAAATCAACTTTCAAAAAAAATCAGTCAGTTTGAAAATGTGCACGTCAGTTTTGATATTGATTGTCTAGATACTAACTACGCTCTTTGCACCGGAGTTCCCGTAAATAACGGCTTAGAACTATCCGAGATATTTTCATTAGCCCAGGTAGTGGCTTTAAGCGGAAAACTAAGAAATCTTGATATGGTCGAGATTAATCCCCGCTTAGCTCAATCAGCCTTAGAGCTTAATGAAACTTTTGAGATCGCTTTACAGTTTATTCAACAGATTACAGAGGGGAAATCACAATATGCTTCAGTTTATCCAACAGATTCAGCAAGAGCTTAAATTTAGAAATTTAGACATGGTGGCTTACGAACCACGTGTCGAATTTCAAATGGATCAGGGAAATTACTTATTAAAAACAGCGACAACCACGCAAGAATTAAAATCTGCGTTCAAACTTCGTTATGACGTGTTTTACAATAATGACAAAAAAGATGTTCGTAAACTTGATATCGATGTTTATGATTCAGTTTGTGATCATTTAATTATCGTCGATAAAAAAACAGATTCTGTGGTTGGAACTTACCGTATGAATAATTCTTCAAGCCTTCAAGATTTTTATTCGCAATCTGAATTTGATTTAAAATCATTTGCTTTACCCTACTCAAACTTTGTTGAGCTAGGCCGTGCTTGTATTGATACCCAACACCGCACAGGCGTTGTGATTTCTTTACTCTGGAAAGGCATTTACTTTTACATGCGCCATGTAAAAGCAAGTTTACTTTTTGGTTGTTCAAGCATTAAAAACATCACTCCAAAACAGGCTGCTTTAGTTACAAAATACTTTGAGCAAACCGGAAGCTTAAACTGTAAATATAAAATCAAACCACACTTAAGCTTTAAGGTACCTTTCTTTGACGAATACTTTAGCTCTATGCCAGAAAAACTTTCAGAAGAACAAATAAAAGAGGCTGAAGATCTTATTCCGTCATTACTAAAAACTTACTTAAAAGTAGGTGCAGAAATTCTAGGTGAACCGGCTTATGATTCAGACATGCACTGCATGGATTTCTTAACTTGTCTAAAAGTAGAAAACTTAGCACAGCGTTATGAAAAACGTCTGGAAAAAGTAGCCATTTAATCTTACCCTTAAGGCTGATGCTCAATCAGCCTAACTTTCACGAATATTTTCAGTTTGAACAGGTGTTAAAGCGCCAGCGTGTGACTAAAAATCCATTCTGGAGCTTTATCTCTTCTGACGAAGTCATTCATCGCGGCACTTCTTACCCTTTGTGGAAAGTTGTTTGTGAAAATGAAAATTCAAAAAAATCCAGCGAAGAAAAAGTGACTTTGATTATCACTGGTGGCGTTCATGGTTTAGAAAAAATCGGAAGCCAGCTTTGTGTATCGCTCATTGAAAAATATTTTGAACTTTCTATGTGGGATACTGTTTTTCAAAACAAGTTAGAGCATATTCGTTTAGTGTTTTTTCCATTTGTTAATCCGGTTGGTATTCAGGAACGCACACGCTCAAATGGCCAGGGTGTAGATTTAATGCGAAATGCTCCTATTTCAGCCCAAGAAAAAGTTCCAACATTGGCCGGTGGCCATAGACTAACCAATATGATTCCCTGGTCCCGCGGTAAAGCTAATGAACCCATGCAAAAAGAAGCTCAGTTTCTTGTCGATGCAGTCACTGAAGAAATTAAAAATTCTAGTTTTACTTTGTCGTTAGATATTCATTCGGGTTTTGGGTTTAAAGATCAAATCTGGTTTCCGTGGGCCTTTAGTAAAAAACCTTATCCGAAGTTAGATTTTATAAATGTCATGATGGAGCTTTTTGAAAAGCTCTACCCGTTTCATATTTATAAAATTGAACCACAATCAAAAGTCTACTGCACCCATGGTGACTTATGGGATTACATCGCCCATGAAAGAATTCAAAATCTAAACTATGTGCCTCTGACTTTAGAACTGGGGTCGTGGATTTGGGTTAAGAAAAACCCGTTGCAGATTTTTAAACTGGATGGCTTGTTTAATCCGATCAAAAAACACCGTATTAAACGCACTTTACGCCGTCACCAGCTTTTAATTGATTTTTTAATTCGCTTTTTGCTGTACAGCCAAACAGAACAGTTTAAAAATACTAACTTGCTTGAGCATTACAACAAAGGCTTAGAAAAATGGTATCCGCATCACAAAACTCTGTAGGTCAAAGAAATTGGATCTTAATCCGTGGTTTAGCCCGCGGCGCTGGCCACTGGGCCAACTTTCCTGAAAAATTAATGCAGGCTTTTCCAAATGATAAAGTTTACTGCGTGGATATTCCTGGTAATGGTTATTTAAACGAAATTCCAACGCCGTTAAAAGTTTCTGACTTTATTCCGTCATTTGAAGAACAATTAAAACAACAAAACTTCGATGCCAGTATTCCAACTTATGGCTATTCGTTATCACTAGGCTCAATGGCGATGGTTGAATGGGCCAAACAACGCCCTGGCTTTTTTAAAAAAATGTATATCTCTAATACAAGTGCCGCTAACTTTTCAAATGTATTTAAACGCTTAAGCGTTGATGCGATGAAGTTAGGTGTACGTATGCGCTTTATTCATAAACCTGAAGACCGCGAAATCGCTTCATTAGAAACAACGACAACGCTATCTAAAGATCAGATTTTAAAAGATTATAAAAAGTCTTTTGATTCGATGTTAAGTTTTAGCCGAACACATTCGGCCCACCCGAAAAATGTGTTACGCCAGTTAATCGCAGCTTCAACTTATGCTTTTCCAAAAAATCCACCCGCAGAAGTTGTTCTTATGAGTGGTGGTAAAGATAAATTTGTCAGTGCTCAGTGTTCAAAAGATATCGAAAAAAAGTGGCACTGCCCTCACGTGATTCACCCAGAAGCCGGTCACGATATCAGTTTCCAGTTTCCTGACTGGGTGGTTGAGCATATTAGTCGTTGAAAAACAATTTCACTAATAGAGGATCAAAAATATTAAATGATAACATTATAGCAGACGATAAAAATACTCTATAAATTGTAAGCAAAAGCTTGGGTACCGAGTCAAAACGAAAAGAACTCAAAAGCAGTATTAACAAAAGCATCGTGGCGCCAGAATTGATCGATTTCAGGTTGAGAGCAATTACTAACGGATAGTAACTCCAGTATGGCAACCTAATATCTTCTTTATTCATAAAATCCTCCTATAAATACTACTTAAACTCTCCATTTATCACTTTGGTGTAGCAAAACGGTCACCTTCATTGCTAAGGGCGGGGTTCGGTTATATTGCGTTAGACAGATCCGATGTGCGGATTTTTAGAATTAGAGACTGTTGAATTCTTAATTTTAAGACTTAAAACTCTTGTCTTTGAGTAAAGATTTAAACTTTTTAAATTCGCTGGCGCTAGCTTCAGCGCCGTATCTATTGCGTAAATAGATTTCAAAAATTTGCGCGATAGCTTCTTTTGTTTCAGGATACTTATTTTGAAGACGCATTTGCCAGTCAGCAAAAGTTTCGTTTTTTTCTTGTGGCAATTTCTTAGCAAAAAAGCGATTCAGTTCTATGAAATAACGATCTTTTAAAGATCGCTCGCGAAAGATGTATTTAAATGAAAGTGCATAAATAATATAAATACACACCAGCATAAAAATTAAACGCGTCACTAACTGCACATCTTCATTAGCCTGATAGAATTTTAAAATTTCGTTCTTTAAATTAGAGCTTGAATATTCAACGAAAAACAATGTCCAGCGGTAGTTAAAGATTTCTAGAAAATTTGAAAGCTGATCAAAGAATTGAAACTGTTCACTTAAACGTTTTAACAGCTGCCCTCCTGCGGGATTACTAAATAACGTAGCCCCCACAGCAATACGGTCCGGCGCAATGGCACTCACGGGGTCAAACAACTTCCACTGATTTTTTTCGTTTAAATATTCAACCCAGGCATGCGCATCTTGCTGTTTTACTGTCCAGAACTTGCCGGTGCTATTCAGCTCACCACCTTGATAGCCAACCACGACTCTTGAAGGTACGTTCATATAACGCAATAACAACGCAGCCGCTGAAGCGTAGTGTTCGCAGAAGCCAACTTTAGTTTTAAAAAGAAAATCTTCTAACGAATTTACCGCTAACTCTTGCCCAGATAGGCGGTATTCAAAACGATTATCGGTAAAATATTTAGCTATCGCTTTTACTTTTTCATTAGCCGTTAATGCAGAGTTCGCCGGGAGCAGTGCTTTTAACGTTTCTTCGACCCTAGGAACGCGGCGATTTAAGTGTAAGTACTCTTCTTTATTATCACCGTTTAAAAACTCGGGTCGATTAATTTGAACGTACCCATTATAAACTAAACGTTCAGATAAAACCGAAGGCAATGAGTATGTGTCATTTTTTTCTGAACGTAACATTCTTTCAACTGATTTAACTGAAGAGGTTCCGTACAAAGTAAAAAGTTGTTCTTTGTAATGAGGCTCAAGAACAATTTTATAGTTAGGCTGATAAACGGCGACATCTTCTTCATGAAGTTCAACAGTCTGATTCAATGGATTAGATCTGCGCCACATTAAACCCTGCACGCGGTCTAATACCTGCCCACGCCAGTACAGTTTATCTTGTGTAGGAAGAAAATCTTCAAACTCTGCTCTGAAAGCAATGTTTTCATTGTTCACCAACTCAGAAATGGAGCCAGGACGAAGCTCTGCCGAAAAACCGCTCGCACCAATAGTTGAAAATAAGCCGTAATTGCGCTGGCGATTTCCTTCAAATTTAAACTGTGGAAAAATTAAAAACAACAATACTGTGACCGGAAGCGAGTACCCGACAATTGCCCGTAAAATTCTAAAACTTTCTTTTTTGTAATTCTTCTGAAAACTTTCAGGAAAGAACTGGTATAAATAAAACAGCGTCGCTAAAAACGCATACACACCGAAGATAAAATCGATTTGGAAAACGAATTTTACGACAGCCAAGAATAAGCCTAATAAAAATAAAAAATACGGCTGCTCTTTCACATCTAATCTGTGCTCGATCAAACGAATGCTCGTTAGAATAATAAGTAAGCTTGCGATTAATTCGTTAGAAAGAATAAAATTAAACTGCCGAACCGCAACTAAAACCACTACAACCGAAATAAGTCCTGTCATGAGTTTTAACCGGCTTAGTGACTTAATCCACGGAATTAGGCTTAAAACCAGAAAACCCAAGCTTGTCACAATAACCCACGCCGGAACTTCAGTGAATAATAACGCCATCTGAAAAAATAACACTAAAGGTAAGATATATTTTTTCATAACAGAAGCCTCAAGGCTTTAACTATATTCTTCTGATCATGAACAGCTACGGTAATCTGCTGCTCATTAAATTCTACGATAAAAGATTTTTTAAGTTTGTAGAAATGATCAATCCAAAAAGCAAATTGCGATTTTCTTTTTTCAATATCAATTAGAGACTCGGTGTCGCTCCAACGAAGCACGATATGCTGCTGTTCATCGGCCTGTGGTTCAAACTTAGTCACATACAGATCACTGGTTTTTGCTAACATCTTCCAGTTAATATGTTGCGGAGAATCGGCTGGCTTAAAACGATCAAAGTGCGAAATCTCTTTTTCTAAAGCTTCGTTAAGGCGTGATCTTTTTTCTCCGGCTTCGTTTTCAGGTTGCTGAAGTGTTACTCCGAAATAGTTAATTTTTTCGGGAAAAACAGTGATTTTAACTTCGGGCTGTAAAAATCTCCAGACACGCAAAAACTGAAGTGGAAAACGACTTTCTAGTCGCTGCATCGGCACTTGCTGGATTCCATAATGCGTGGGCAGAAAACCAATCTGCACATCACGTTTTTCTAAAGGTTTAAGATGTTCAACAGTTTTATCGTGAACCTGAATCATAAAACTATCTTTAGAACCTGGATTTTCAATTTTATAACTTAAAACGCCTAGTTCATTTTTAAAAAGAATCGACGCCTGAAAGAAACTCATTTTAATTTTTTCAAAGTTTCTGTGACTCATTAACATCGTCACAAGACCTACTGAAAATAAAAAGAAAGCAAAAAGAAAAATTAAGTTATTACGATTGTTCACAGAGACAATCACTAAAACAAACACGAGCACACCAAAGCTAAAACCTAATCCCGTTGGGATTATATACGGTCTGGGTGTATTTACCCTCACCGGAATTTTACTGAGGGATTTGAACCAGTTGTAAAAGTTCTTCAACTTTCTGTTCTCCAAAAGGTAATCCTTGTTGGTCGGCCAAACGATGCGCTAATACGGGTTTAAGTGAAAGCAATAAATCATCGGGTGCCACATAGTCATGCCCGTTGATAAATGCACGGGCTTTACTAGTTTGTACTAACGCTAACCCAGCACGCGTTGATAAAGTTTGAAACTGGTCTTGATGTGTGCGAGTTACTTGAAGAAGATCAGCAATAAATTCAGCCAACTTTGAATCTAAATGAACACTTTGCGATTCTTTATAAGCTTCTAATAAATCATTTTTACCGATAATTGGTTTTAAACCATCAATCAGCTTACGTGGATTATCACCCAAAAGAAGTTTCACTTCGGAAGATTTTGAAATGTAATCTAAATGAATCGACATTAAAAAACGATCGACTTGGCTTTCGGGTAAAGCGTAAGTTCCGATTTGCATTTTAGGGTTTTGGGTGGCGATTAAGAAAAAGTTTTCAGCTAAAGTATAAGTCTTACGATCAACAGTGACTGAACTTTCTTCCATCGCTTGTAACAATGCGCTCTGAGTTTTTGGGTTAGCTCGATTTAATTCATCAGCCAACACAAGTTCCGAAAACAGCGGGCCTTCTTTAAAATAAAACTCATGTTTATCTTGGTTAAAAACCATGTGCCCGATAATATCGGCAGGTAATAAATCATTGGTAAATTGAATACGGCTTTGCTGAAGGCCGGTAAGCTTAGCAATAGTTTGCGCTAATGTGGTTTTACCAACGCCAGGCTCGTCTTCAATTAACAAATGACCGCGCGCAATCATACACACAACGGTGTTCGTTATCTGATTTTCTTTATCTAAAATAACTTCAGAAGATCTTTTAATGATGTCATGAAAGCGCTGAATAAGTTGAGAATTTAACTGCACGTTTAACTTTGACATACATCCTTGTAAGCAATGGGTTTATCCCATAAAAAAAGGGCTCTCGGTTAGAGAGCCCTTTACGAGTTTAATATTTGAGAAAGCTCTTATTAAACTTTGCCGCCAGAACGAATTAGATTCAAGGCAGAACCTGCTTTAAACCATTTAATCTGCTCAGCGTTGTAAGTGTGCTTAATAGCAATTTTATCAACTGAACCATCAGCGTGTTTAGCTTCAAGAACTAAATCTTTACCTGGAGCTAAATCGTTTAAGCCACGGATTGTTAATAAATCTTTTTCTTGGATTTTATCGTAGTCCGCTTGATTTACGAAAGTCGCCGCTAACACACCTTGTTTTTTAAGGTTAGTTTCGTGGATACGAGCAAATGACTTAGTAATAACTGCTGTACAACCTAAGTAACGCGGAGACATCGCTGCGTGCTCACGAGAAGAACCTTCACCGTAGTTTTCGTCACCAATGATCATCCAACCTTTATTATGAGCTTGGTAATCACGTGCAATCGCTGCGAATTCTTTTTTAGAACCGTCCAATTGGTTAATACCTTTACCGATTTCACCAGGGATGAAAGCGTTATCTGCACCTAATAACATATTGTCAGAAATTTTATCTAAGTGACCACGGAAGTTTAACCATTTACCACCTGGGCTGATATGATCTGTTGTACATTTACCTTTAGCTTTGGCTAATAATAATTGATCAACGAAATCTTTACCGTCCCATTTTGTGAATGGTTGTAAGAATTGTAAACGTGGAGAATCCGGAGCGATATTTACTTTCGCCGTAGCGCCCTCTGGTTTTTGGTAACCTACTGTATCAGGTACGAAACCTTTTTCAGGTAATTCCGGAGCTGAAGGAGGAGTTAATTTCACTTTACCATTTGGACCAACTAATTCGTCAGTTAATGGGTTAAAATCTAAACGACCTGCTAAACCTAATGCCATTACGATTTCAGGTGAACCGATGAAAGCTAATGTTTCCATATTGGCATCGTTACGGCCACGGAAGTTACGGTTGAATGAAGTGATGATTGTATTTTTCTCACCCGCTTTAACGTCGTCACGTTTCCATTGACCGATACAAGGGCCACACGCATTCGCTAACACTGTTGCACCAACAGCTTCAAATGTTTTCATTTGGCCATCGCGAGTGATTGTGTTTTGGATTTGTGTTGAACCCGGAGACACTAAGAATGGTTGAGCCATCTTAACACCGATTTTCATAGCTTGTTCAGCTAACATCGCAGAGCGACCGATATCTTCGTAAGAAGAGTTCGTGCAAGAGCCGATTAAGGCAGAAGATAATTTTAAAGTCCAACCGTTAGCTTTAGCTTCTTCAGCAATCTTAGAGATAGGACGAGCTAAATCCGGAGTATGAGGACCAACTAAGTGTGGTTCTAAAGCTGATAAATCGATTTCGTAAACCTCATCGAAGTATTTTTTAGGGTTTGCAACAACGTCATCGTCAGCGCGTAAGATATCTTTGTTTTGATCAGCAATCGCTGCTAATTCAGCACGGCCAGTTGCTTTTAAGTAACCAGACATTTTTGCATCGTACGGAAATACAGAACAAGTAGCGCCTAATTCAGCGCCCATGTTTGTGATTGTCGCTTTACCAGTACAAGAAATGTTATCAGCGCCTTCACCGAAGTACTCAACGATTTTATCTGTTCCACCTTTTACAGTTAACATTCCGCAAAGTTTTAAGATGACGTCTTTTGCTGAAGTCCAACCAGACATTTTACCTTTTAAGTGAACGCCGATTAATTTAGGATTTTTAACTTCCCAAGGTAAACCAACCATTACGTCTGAAGCGTCAGATCCACCAACACCTACAGCGCACATACCTAAACCACCCGCGTTTGGCGTGTGAGAATCTGTACCGATCATTAAACCACCTGGGAAAGCGTAGTTTTCTAAAATAACTTGGTGAATGATACCAGCGCCTGGTTTCCAGAAACCGATATTGTAACGAGAAGCAGCTGTGGCTAAGAATTCAAAAACTTCTTTGTTTGTTACGTTTGAAGCCGCCATGTCTGCTTCTTTACCGTGGTAAGCTTGGATTAAGTGATCGCAGTGAACTGTTGAAGGCACGGCTGCTTCATCTTTACCAGCTAACATGAATTGTAAGATCGCCATTTGCGCTGTCGCATCTTGCATCGCCACGCGGTCTGGTCTTAAAAGTAAGAATGAAGAACCACGGTTGATTTCTTGGTTTTGTGGATCATCTAAGTGACCGTAAATAATTTTTTCAGCTAAAGTTAATGAACGATTTAAACGTTTTCTGATAACTTCAGTTTTCGCGCGTGTTGTTTCGTAAACTTTTTTAACCATTTCTGGTGATGTTTCGATTTTAGCCATTTTTACCTCTGCGTGCATACGCACGACGTGCTTCCTTTCGATGGGGTTTTCAATACGTTTTCATTCTCGGCCAATTCCTACCTTGAAAAAATTGAATAATAGGAATATAATTAATTCCACATAGGAATATATTTACTGATGCCAGAATGGAATCAGCCAAAGGTCGGAGTGTAAACTGCCATGCTAGAAGGTATCGAAGCCCTAATTGCCCTAGAAAGAACCGGAACAATCAGCGAAGCTGCTGCTCAGTTACGCTTAACTCAGTCTGCGGTTACAAAACGCCTACAAGCTCTGCAAAATGAGGTCAGTTTTAAGCTGATTGAGCCTGATGGCCGTCGAGTCAAATTGACTCAGCAAGCGCAAGACTTTCTTCTACGCGCAAGGCCACTGGTCACTGAACTTAAAAGTTTGAAACAGCTCAAACCCGAAAATGGGATTACGCGCTATTCAATCGCCCTAGCCGATTCAATCGCCGCCACTTGGGGGCCGAAGTTAATTAAGCAAGCTAGCCGCAAAATAAAAAATATTGAATTCGACCTGCATGTTCACAGATCAACGCTTGTTGAAGAAAACGTAAAGCTTGGGCGTTACGATCTAGGATTATGTATCTCACTTTCAGCAGCGAGTTCTGGAAATTTATTTTCAACCCGTATCACCGAAGAACCTTTAGTCTTTGTCTACAATAAGTTTGATGAAGACGCTGCCGGCGAAACCAGCAAAGTCATCACGATCGAAAAAAACTCCGGCACGTGGAGAAATATGGAAGATCGCCTTTTGCGAAATGCAAAAGTTAAATCGGCCGATTTTGTCTATGTCGAATCCTTTGCAGCAATTTCACAAATGGTGAAAGAAGGTTTTGGAAACGGCATTATTCCATTAGGCTTAGCCCAGCATTTAAATATTCCGAAAAAAGGTTTCACCACGTTTTCGCCGGCGATTTCTCGTGAAATTAAACTTATCTCAAGAAAAAGTATTGCTACTCAAGAACCTATTCAAGAATTTACTAAACAATTAACAGAATTAAGTCAGAATATCTTTTAGATGAAAAAATTAATCCCAGCTCAAGTTGCTTTAAGAAAAGTGGCTAAGAGTAAAAACATTGAAGCTTTAAAATATTTTTTCAAAACAGGCCCTGGCCAGTACGGCGAAGGCGATGAATTTATTGGCGTCAGTGTGCCGACCAATCGTCATGTGGCTTTAAAGTTTTTAGATATCAGCGATAAAGATTTGTCTCATTTACTTCACAGCCCGATTCACGAAGATCGTGCATTAGCTTTACATATCCTTGTAAAAAAATATCGTAAGACAAAAGATCTAAAAAATCGTAAAGCGCTTGTTAGTTTCTACCTAAAACATCGAAAATTTGTGAACAACTGGGATTTAGTCGACATGTCTTGTTACAAAATCTTAGGACATTACTGCAACCTGGTTAAAGATCACAGTTGGTTAATTAAACTTTCAAATTCAAAAGCTCATTGGGATAAACGCATCGCTATGGTTGGCACAATGGCTTTAATTCGAGAGCACGATCTTGATCTAACTTTTCAATTTGCTGAAAAGTTCTTAAATGAAAAAGAAGATCTGATGCACAAAACATCGGGCTGGCTGCTTCGCGAAGCAGGAAAAAAAGACAAAAAACGCCTGCTAAAATTTATTGAACGTTTCGGTAAAAAAATGCCACGCACAATGCTTCGCTACTCTATAGAGAAATTAGATCCGGCCCACCGTCAGAAAATTTTATTAGCGACAAAAAATAACTAAAAATATTTTTGTTAAACTGCTGTTAAAATATTTAACGAAGTGAAAAAGCGCTCCACAAATGGCGAGTGAGAACTTACGTCACCCCGTTGACAGTATTTAAATATTTTCGCTAGATAAGCTCCTCAAAACAAAAAGGAGTTTCAAAATGAAAACAATTATTCTTTCTTTAGCAGTTCTTGCAACTACACCAGCAATGGCTTTTGTTGACGTTCCAACTTTTCCAACTGAAAGCGGCTGGGCAAAAGCGATGACACAAAAAGCTTGTCACGTTAAATTTTCTAAATCAGCTGTTGGCACAATCCAAAAACACAACGACGGTTCTGTAACTTACACAGTTTACAACAAACACGGTCAAGTTATTGCTCAAGCAGCAGCTTCTTCTGAGTTTATCGGCGCAGAAAAAGTTTGCTTACAAGTAAATAACTAATTTTTCCGATTTCGAGGTCTGCCTTTAAAAGCAGGCCTCCCTCCGCCTCGTAAAACAGCAAATTATTAATTAGCTTTCAGTTAATATTCGACTGGCTTTCTTTTGTTTCACGAAAGCGATTTCAAATAGGAATTTACGCCTTTTGGTCGCATGTTTTTGGTCATAAAAAACCAATAACCCTTTTTAAAAGGAGCTCTCGTGAAAAAATTAATCTTAGTTGCTTTAACTTTAGCTGCTGTATCTGTAAAAGCTGACGTATTTGCTGACTACCAAGTTGTAGGTCACCAAGCTTTAGCAATGTCTAAAAACACTGAAACTAAAACAGAAGATTTCGTAAATAAAATTAAAGAATTATCTGCTTTAGGTTACCAAATCATGGACTTATACCAAGTTAAGTACACTGACTGCGTTGAACAATTCGCTCAATTAAAATCAATGGACGCCGGCATCTTAGAAATGACTTACGACGAAATGGACGTTCAACTTCACGATGGTAAAGGCTTAGTAGCGGCTCCTAAAGCTTGTTACAAAGGCCGTTCAATGGTTGTTCACCCTTACCAAGTAGCTGCGTTATCAATCGAAGGTAAGCTTTTTACTGCTGAAGGCCAAGAAATCGCTGACCACGAATTAAATGAAGTGATCGAGCGCGCGGCTAAGATCCAAAAAGATTTAGGTTTATAATTTAAGATTCAACTAAGACATTCAAGTAAACTTACGAATTCTTATTTGAGAAAAAGGCTGGTGATGAAGACCAGCCTTTTTATTTTAAAACATCACGGCAATAATTTTATCACCTTTACGCAATTGCGAATTAATTTTTAGCTTACCTTCATGAATCACATATTGATCTGAAGAAAGCGATTCACGGGATTGCCCACCACTGCGAATAACAACGACATCACGAAGACTTGCCCCTGCCGGCACGACTAACGAAAACTCCTGCTCTACAAAAGAAACGGCCGCAGCTATTTTATCAAAAGCTTGCGTATAACCATCATCGTCTTTGCAAAGCGAATAAGTTTTAACTTCGCCAGGATTTAGCTTTTGTAAGTTTTCAAAAGTATCGCCATAAGAGTTACCGCTTTTTAATTCACAGCTTTGACCGCGTTTGTTCATCAAAACGGCCATAAAGTAATTACTGCGTAACTGGGTTTTACTCATATCTGAAAGAAAACTTTCAGCTAAATTCGTAGACTTAGTAAAAAAGCGTGATTCTCTGACAGTCCTTGTAATAATTCGTTTAGGCGCTTCCATTTGACAAGGTTGTGTTTCAGAAACACCGGTCATTGAGCCGGCTAAGTAGCTCATAATATTTGAAACAGACTTAAAAGGCTGTTTGCAATAATCAATGCCCTTAAGGTCATCTTCAGAAATGTAATATTTCTGATGTGTTTCAACGTATTTACAACTTAATAACTCGGCGTCTTTAAAAAAGTAGCTCACCCCAAATAAAGATCTTGTTGAATTGGGATAACTAGCGACGATATTTTTAACTTCATTAAGTTCAATACTGCTACAATCTTTTCCCACTAACTCAGAAGGATTAGCTGTACGACGAATATTTTTTAATAACGGCGGAAATGTACGCTCTGCTAATGTGCTTTCAGCACCGTCACGATAAACTAGCCCTTTAAACTGGTAAAGAAGGCTCACTTGCTTATACGGTACAGCCGACGAAAGATCATAATTATTAACGATTTCTTTATTACAGTGATTGATACCCTGATAATTATCTTCATCCGTTAAAACGAAGAATACTACTTTTTCATTTTCATTTGTTTTTTTGTAAGCGTTTGAAGCCCATTGAATCACACTACAAAGCCCCGACTCATTATCACTGCCCTCAACGCCCATAGCACGTACAGTTTTTTTAATATTGTCGACTGTGGCTTTTCTTACATCTACCGCATCGACGGGATTTAAAATGAAAGCCGTAGGGTTTGGTGCATAACTAGAGCGATAAATCGCCTGCGTGTCATTTGCCGCAATAGCTTTTTCATCAGTCACATAAACTTCTTTACCGGTTTTTAAGCTTCCGTAACTGCGACCTAACACTGAAGTGGTATAGCTTGAAGTCGACAAAATTCGTACAGCCACTTTTTTGTTGGCCATTGAAGCTAATAAATTATCAATGCGCGAAATCAACTCTTCTTGAGATTGTTTCATCGTGTGTGAATTATCAATAACCAACACTAATTGTGTTGAGGGATACTCCACTGATTCTTCAGCGTTAAATTCAGCTACTTTTGCATCTGCAGGTAATTCACCGTCAAGATAAGCAGCCATCTTATCTACGGCAAACTGTGTTTGTTGACGGGCACAGTTCTGAAAACAAAACGACAGCACTGGTGCCGCGATAACTGCTAAAACCAACATGCGTAATCTTTTTTGTTTCATTTTCATATATCCCCCACGACCCTAACTTGTATAAAGCAAAGCTATAGCCAACCCAGAGACATCGCTATTTGTTTTTAAGGGAATGAATTTTTAAAAAGATGGCTACGAAAAAAGTGGAGCACTCCTTTATTGGCGTCTATGCCTTGAATATCATTATGCTAAATGAAAAAGAGAAAACCAATTAGACGATGAACAGAAGTTAACCGACCCAATTTGAGACAATAAAAAAGCCAGGCTCATCACCTGGCTTTCTAGTTTTTAGATTAGTTCAATGAACTATGGAACTTTGAATTCTGGTTTAAGAATTAAAGCTTGTAAGTCATTTAAAGCATCTGAGAAAGACACTTTATTTTGCGGTAACAACACTAGAAGTGATTGTTTACCAAGACCTTTAGTTAACTCAACAGTCGATGTGCTACCAGCGTTAACCACTTGCGCTTCTCCTAAGCCTAAGAACGCTTGGTCTTCAGCTTTCATAGATACAGAGAATGATTTTTCATTCGCTAAATTATCATCCATTTGAACCGAAGCTTGTTCGTTGTGAGTTGCTACAACTTTGAAGTTTAATTGATTTTTATTATCTAATTTTAACTGACTGATACGCGCTTGTACCACAACCACCGTTGAGTTGTTGTAAACAGTTAAATCATTCTGATCAACTAAAGCCTCAGTGTACTTCTCTTGATCTTTTAACGCTTGTAAAGCAGCTGCATCGTTTTTCACAGCTTCAATTTTAGCTTCGAAAGCTTTTCTGATTTCACGTGCTTTAGTTGCATCAATTAATGTCGAAGCGAATATTTCAGCTGTTTCACCAGGAATTGATTTCGTGTTTGCACCTAAGATTTCTTGATCAACTAAACCGTCTTTATCAGAATCAACTAAAATAGAAACATCACATGAATTCCAAGTTGTCATTGGTTTATAAACCTTAACGCCAAATTCTACGAATTGCTCTTTACCAGCATCAGTTTCTTTTTCAACAATTCTGTATCCCACTGCTTGCAAGTCACAATCAGCGTTCATGAAAGAAGGAGCTAATGGTTTACGCTCATCTTTAGCTACTAAGTTAAATAACTGTGCTTCACCAGCATTTGCTGATTCATTTTTAAGAGTTAATTCAACCGCTGAACCTTCAGCATCATTAACTGATGAAAGTACTGATAAACCTTTTGAGGTAATAGCTGATAATTTGTGAGCTACAGCTAAAACCGGAACACGATAAATTTCTTCGCCGTGCTCTTTAACTAAAACCCAACCATCCATTTCACGTACATACGCATCTTTCATCTTTGTTGCGTCTAAAGTGAATGATAATTTCACAGCTGTTGTTTCGTTAGCCTTTAATGTAATGGCTTGAGTGTTGTTTAACTTAATAAACTCATTACCTTCAAATTCAACAGATACAGACAGATCGATATCTTTAAGATTTCTTAAATTGATAACTGATTTTACAACCTTTTTAGCCTCAACGTTGATCTCACCAAAAGAAACTGAAGGCTCTTCAGCTACTAATTTTGACAATGCTGCTCTTAAAGCCTGAACACGTCCCGCACCTTGACGAGTTACTGGGTAACGACCTGCTTGATCACCAATCGTTTTCGAAGTTCCCATCACAATGTGTTTTAATTCTAATGCTGTTAAATCAGTGTCGATAGATTTGTAAGCTTGCTTAATAAGAGCCAATACACCGGCCATATGCGGAGCTGCCATTGATGTACCAGATAATTGAACAACTTGAGAACCCTTACCCATAGCTGCAGAAATAATATCTGAACCCGGAGCAGAAATTTCTGGTTTTAGAAAACCGTCGATTGAACGAGGACCTTTAGAAGAGAAACCAGTTAACGTATCTACCAACTCTGGTTTTTCGATTGTTTTATCAGTTTTAAATTGAACCGATGCACCTTCGCCTGAAGCAATAGCTGCTTTAAGTTTTGCGCCTACTTCTTTAGTGATCATGATTGCGGGAATTTCAAATGTATCTGTTGTTCCCATCTTAAAAGCAGCGCCTTCTTGATTGTTGGCAACGATAACACCGATAGCTCCAGCGTCGGCAGCACGTTTAACTTTATCGTTAAATACAACGGCACCGCGGTCGATTAAGGCCACTTTTCCTTTAACTGCAGCTTTTTGCTCTTCTGTTAATTCAGAAGCTGCATTTCCGATATACACTAGTTCACCGGCAACATCTGATTCAGCAACTGGTTTTGTTGTTGCTGCTTCAACAGTTTCAACAGAAATTTCTTCGGCACCTGCTTTTACAACAGACGCTGTGAAGTGCCAGTTATGATCACCGTTATCAATAGACGCTGCTACAGATAAAGCTTCAGTCGAGGTACCTGGAGCTCCTACGATATAATCTTTAGCGCCAGAGTTACCTGCAGAGATAACTGATACAGTTCCACCTTTAGCTAAATTTTTAACCGCTTCAGCGTAAAGAATTTTAGGGTTACCGTAACCTGAACCTAATGAAAGATTCACGATATCTAATTGGTCACGTAAATCGCCATCACCATTTGGATCAGCAGAATATTCAAGACCTGCGATAACTACCATATCAGACGTTGAACCTTCAGCACCGAAAACTTTGATGGCATAAAGATCTGCTTCTGGAGCCATACCGTTATATGAAGTTACATTATCGCCGATACCAGCAATAGTACCCGCAACGTGAGTACCGTGACCACCTTCATCGAGTGGATTTAAATCTGGCTTTGGTACACGGTGCATGAAATCCGGAGAAGCTGAATCATACTCAGTACCTACTAAGTCAACACCGCCACGGATTTTTTCAGATGGAAAACCTAAAGCTTCTTTAGCTGGATCAATCGCTTTGTAAGCTTCTGCTGTACCAACGCCTTTAAACATCGAGTGCGTATAATCAATACCCGTATCGATAACACCTACTTTGATGCCTTTACCCGTAATGTTTGATTTATTTAACGCCTCAGCACCAATGAACTTAGACGAATTTCTTTCAGTTAATGTTTTAGTCGCCGTTGATAAAGCATCAGCTTGAAATGTGATCGGACGTTCAAATGTTCCGATACCTTCCCAAGAAGCAATTGTTCCTACAGCTTTTAATTTTTCTAAAACTTTGATCGGAGCAAGAACTGCCACCGCATTTAATACATAACGGTATTTGTAAAGAACCTGAACTTCAGCATCTAACGCTTTCATATCAGCGATCGCTTTAGTTTGCTCATCTGTAATCTTAGCCGCTTGTTCGTTATCAACGATCGTTACGCCTTCATCTTTAATCGAAGTCTCAAGTAAAGATGGAGTTTGTAACTTTACTAAAGCCATCACGTGCGTTTGGTTTTGAGCGCGCGTGCTGATGATCTTTTGCGTGTCTTGCAACAACGGAATCATCTTTGAGTTATTGTTTTGGCTTGGCGTACAAGCTGATAAAATAAGCAGAGACGTTAAAGATACGGTGGTAACCAGTTTCATTTTTCCCCCAAATGAATAATCAGGACTGTATATACAAGATCAGGACCAATTTTTCAGAGCCTTTTTGGCCAAAAGCCTAGAAACCCTTAAAATGGTCCATTTTCATGGAACGATTACATGTCACATTTGTATTCAGAAAGCTAGCCCTAAAGCTAAACTTCATGTTGTTAAGTTAAGACACAGCCTTATTAAGCCGATTTAAGCCCATATGAAGCAATATATGAAAACAACGGTGTCTGTATGTTTATTGGCTGTTCTTGCCTTAATAGCGGCTTGTACCGCTAAACCAGTGGTAGGACGCGAACCAAGCTCTACTTATGGTCGCGCAAAATTAGGCGAAGCCTACTTCTTTGAAGTAAGCTCACTAAACCAAGCCGAAGTTCGCTTAAGAAAATACGATCTGACAAAAAATGAAGACCTCACTCTTTTAGAGCGCGATCTTCAGCAATTCTTGGTTGAGTTTAAAAACCGCAAAGACGGTAAAACTCCAGACATCGAACAAAGCGTTGTAGCCTTAGATTTAAAAGCCCCTTTCAGTAAGTTCAAATTAACTGAAGGCAATTTAAAAGATTCAGCCCAATTTATGTTGGAATTATTTGCTCGTGCAAGACGTGGCGAAATCAGCCGTGACGAAGCAACTTATCAATTGGCTCAAGTTAGCCGTGCGATCAACTTAATGTATACTGAACCTGTTAAAGGCAAATATGAATTTCTTGCTTTTCCGGTTCACTTAGCGCGCTTCTTATCATCACCAAGCGTTTCTGAAAACTACAAAGGACAAGATCCTGACTTAAAATTTTTACGTGACGAGCTTGTGCAAGAAAAAGATGTTTCAAAAGTTGATTTTGCCAATGACTACCGTTTTAAAGAAATCAAAGGCAGCTGCCAATATGACAAAGCTAAACGAGGCTTTGGTGTTCACGCTGGCTTTCACATCAAATGTGGTGACTACGGTTATAAAATGAAATTCGGTAACGAAGAATACTCTGGCCCCTTCAATTCCCGTGTGTACCGTGCTTTAGGTTACATTGCTCCCCATATTAATCACTACGAGAATTTAGCGGTTGATTACGATCGCAGATTATTAACAGAGTTCAATGAGCGACAAGTAATGAACTTTAAAGTCACTTTTGCGGCGATTCCGGTTTACAAAAAAACAAGTAAAGAATTTATCAACCCGTTTGATTTCATCTACGAATTTAAAATGAAAGACGGCACCGTTGTTAATGCGAGAACTGTTCAATCACGCCTTGTGAAAAATCCACTGGTCGATGTTGAAAGCATTACCGACAGCATGATTGATACAAACTTTGAATCACAAATTGCCCAGGTTATTTTTAAACCTTCTACTTTAACTTTAAAAGACGATCCATATGTCGGTGAAGAGCTTGGCCCATGGATTCCAGATGACTTCAACTACCGCGACTTTAAAGAAGTACGCAGTTTAATGGTTTTAGCAGCTTGGACTGGTAACTTCGATATTCGTAAAGACAACTTACGTTTAGCAGCTATTCCAGACAGTAAAGGCAAAAAACAATTGCGCTTAACTTTCGGCGATGCCGGTTCAGGTTTAGGTGATGCTGCGGGTACTCGCCGTTCTGGTTCAACAATCGAAGGTATGGAGTGGGAAGTTTCTTCTGTTTATGAAGATATGAACCAAAATGATGACCGTTGGCCACAAGAAAAAGAACAGCAAAGAATTTCTTTATCAGGCATTGGTAACTTAGAATATGCAAAGGCATTTTCTAGAATTAAAATCACTGATGCTCAATGGATGTTACGCAAACTTTGCCAATTCACTCCTGATCAAATCAAGAGTGCGTTAGTGTCTTCTGGATTAAGTTCAGCAGAAACTATTCTTGCCCAGGCCAAGCTTTTAGAGCGTCGTAATAAAATGATCGAACATTTTAAAATGGACGAAGATTTTAAAATGAGCTGTTATGTGCCGGTTAACCGCAAAATGAACTACGATCCGTTAAAAGATAAGTTAGTAACGATTAGCTACGATAGAAATTCTAAAGCTATGTCAGCTCCAGATCGCGGCCACAGAATTGTAAACGGCCACTTAATCGGCGCACCAGAAAAATAAAAGGTAGGCCGTACCTTTTTGGAAAGCACCGCATAAAAAAAAGCCAGGTTTACAGACCTGGCTTTTTTATTTTTGCGATTTCGACGAAGTCGAATATTTAATCTATACGTAATCGCCGCGTTTGATTTTTTCTAAGATGATTTTTTCAGTCTTGATTGGATCTTTTGGATCAACCGAGAAGTAAGATTGTTGCTCGCAACGTACTTTTTCTTTGATTAACCATTTTAAGATATCAGCTAAATCTTTATTTTTCTTATCGCGGAAGAACGGATCGTTCTCTAAAGCATCTTTCGCTTTTTTAAGAGCGCGTGCTTCAGCTGGATCAGATTCTTTCACTTTATAGTGAGGTAAATCGTATTTTTTCACGTCACCTGGTAACACGCCTAAGAATCTTACGTTCGGTGCTGAGAAGTCACCGTTACGAATAAGAGACGCAGCTGAACCGGCTTTAAGCGTTCTGAAGATATTTTGCATCGTGTACGCATCCAGATCTCCGAAGAAATACATCGGAACATCTAATTGCGCTTCGATAAGTTTACACCAACCACGAACACCATTTGATGGAACCCCTTGGGCACCCATCAAGATACAGTTGTTACGTTTTGTGAAACCCATTGTTTGTAACGTATTTGCCGTACCTTCTGACTCAACAACTAAGCAGAAATCAATTTTCTTCTTCGCTTTAAGTTTTAAAGATTGCGGTTTGTTTTTTGGTTGGAACGGAGTCGTACCTAGAGTTGATAAATCAACTACGGCTTTATCCCCATCTGGTAACGTCTCAGTCACAACTAATTGTTGTGAGTAAGTTTGTCCACCACGGTCATTGGCAAAGCAGTTTAATTCTTCACGATAAACTTCTAACATATCACCGATAAAATCGATGATAGAATCTGATTCATCCTGATCTTCGAAATCTAAAGGTTTGTATCTAGAGTCGCCTTTGATCACACCTTTACACATGTAGTACAATTCACGCTTCGTATTGACTGCGCCAATATCTAAATTGCGAAGTAATAATTCTAACATGAAAACGACACGCGCTAGTTTTTGCACCGATGAAACGTTTAATTCTGTACGAACAACTTTTTCACCCGGTGTTAAGTAACCCACTTTAGCGTTGTATTCAGAGTTATCTAAAGAAGTTTTTACGGCTTCTAAGTAAGGTCTTTTTGATTTTTCTAAATCAGAAAGCATTCTTTCAGCTAAAACTTTAGCTTCTTTAGGAATATCTAATTTTAATTCACGAACTTTAAGTAATGCCATTACATTGAACCTTTATCAGCTTCATCAGCTGTTCCAAGTTTTTTAGCTTCTTTTTGCTTTTGCGCAGCTAATTTGTTTTGTGCTTCTTCAAGCGCACTTGCTGCATCATCAGAATCACGTCCTAAAATTTTACGTAATCCTTCTTCAGCTTTTTTCTTTCTCGCTGCATTTGCACCAGAAATTGAAACTAGTTTTTCAACTAAGATCGGGCCGAATTGCTCGATATGAGCTAATTTTCTTTCTAAATCAGCTTCTTTCATTTCATGTTTGATATGACGTGAAAGTTTTTGACCCGCTTGCATTAATGCACGGCGAATCTCTTCAACTAATTCATCAGAAGCATCGATTGTTTCTTTCGACGCATTTTTAAATTTAATGAACGGAGACACGATTGAAACCGCAAAAACGTATGGGCCTTGCGGCAATGAATCTTTCGGTTGCGTTAAACCGTAAGATTTCCAGTTCACTGATTCAATCGCCCAAGTGATCGCACAACCTGATTTATCAAATTGTAACGGAACACGATTGGCAAAACGTAGTAATTGAACAGGTTCACCTTCTGCACCGCGGTTGATGAAACGAGCTAAAGCTACTTCGACAACCACTGGTTTAAAGTCACAAATCGTAGGTTTTCTTGTCATAACCGAGAAGAAATCCACTTCACCTAAGCGATTAATTGATTTAGATAAAGCGTCTTCACCGACTGTAAGTACCGATTTTGTCGATGGAGCCATTAATTCTGTGGCCTGAACCGCAGTGAAAACCTTTTTGAAATCTTCTTCGTTCATCGCAGTTAATTGCTTTTCAACTAACGCTTTTGGCATGCCGTTTTTAACGAAATCTTTGATCGATTGATCAGAAATACGAGAAAAACCTGTTTTTAAGAACTTAGAAAGGCTGATTTTTCCGTATAAATGAGAGTGAGTGATGAACTCACCTAATTTAAACGTGTGAGGATGCGGTAAAGTCGCCTCTGGAATTTGTGGCGATTCATTTGAAACGCGTTCAATCGTTGCTTTTTCTTGGTCACCTAATTTGTAAGTTACAGTTAAGTGCGGATTAACTAAGACAGTACCTTCGATATAAGTTTGAAGACCACCGTCACCATTTAATTGAATACGGCCATCCATCAAGAATTCTACGCGAGTTCCGTTAGGTTTTTTCCATTCTAACGTCTCTTTATTACGTAAAATACCTGTGTTTGTTTTAATATCTACGTCAACCTGTGCACTCACAGCTTTACGCATATTTTTAGTCTTAGAAATAACCTGAACACCTTTAGCATTGGTCATTTGCGCCCATGTTGTGGCTGCCGAAATACCGATACCTTGTTGTCCACGAGAACATTGTCCGCGACCGAATTTAGAAGATGCTAAATATTCACCGAATACTTTAGCTAAATCATCGCCATCGATACCAGGACCGTTATCTTCAACAACAATCTTGATTAAATCAGTGTTTTTAGTAGATCCAACACCTACTTTTTTAACTTCAATTTCTAATTCAGGAAGGATTTTAGCGCCTTCACAAGCATCTAATGAGTTATCAACCGCTTCTTTAAGGGTCGTTAAAACCGCTTTTAAAGGCGAAGAAAACCCCACTTGTTGAAGGTTTTTTGCGAAATATTCTGCCGTACTACTTTTCGTAATTTTGCTCAAAATAAGGCCTTTCAATATCTTAAAACACGTATATCACCCATTATTGAAGGGGTTTTTTGACGAGAAAATCAAGCCTTTGGGCTAAATTAGTGTTTTGCGCGAAGCGTAAATTGGGGTTTTGCCGTACATTTAAACCAAAACCCCCATCAAATTGATGTCAGATTAAGCGAGAAGATATTGGATCACATCTTTTGCCGAATAAGATGTTTTACCCGGTTTAAGCATGCGAACCACGTTATTTAAATCATCGCCCGCCGTTAAAAGAGGTAATTCCGGCGTACCGTTGGCCTGGATTTGCCCCATACCGATATCCGCCATTAAAGCATTACATAAACACTTTCTTCCGACAGTGTCTTCTTCAAGGCCACCTTTTTTAACGTAGTCTTTCACTGGCTCAGCTGGACAACGTTGGCCCACAGTTCCGTCTTCTTTTTTGTAAGCGTGACGTAAATAACCTAAGTCGCAGATGCGTTGACGTTGAAGGTATAAACCCTCTTCAGAAACTGTTCCTGGTAAACGAGCGGCTTTAAACGGAAAGTTTGTAGGAGATGATCTTGGATCTGTAAAAATCCAACCACCTTCTGGAGCAGGATTTTTAACGATTTCAGCAATAGTTTTGTCACGAAATGCCGGTTTAACACCTGATTCTTCAGAAAACGCAAATAAAGTTCCCACTTGAATACCGTGAGCCCCTTGCGCTTGAACTTCTTTTAATTTTTCAGGAGTCGCATAATAACCAGCCATCCAGAAAGGAAGTTCTAAAGCTTTCATATCAGCTAAATCAACCGCATCGCGATCTCCATAGATCGGTTCGCCACGTTCATTTAATTTCATTGGTCCACGCGGAGGAGCATTGTGACCACCCGCTAAAGGGCCTTCAACAATAAAGCCGTCAACACGGCCTGTAGATTTCTTTTTTAAATTGTTAGCTAGTACCGCCGATGAAACGATCGGAAAAAAGAATGGACGCTTTAATGGTTTAAGTTCTGTATTTTCCATCACATCTTTTGGATCGAAATACGTCACAGCGTCTTCTTCAGCGCCAACCACAGAAATTTTTAAACTTGCCGTTTGATTTTGGCTTAATAGATCTAAAGCCCCAGGAATTTCACGTGGAATTCCTGCGCCCATAATCACGTAATCAACACCCGCTAATAAAGCGCCGTAAAGACAAGCTAAGTTCGGTAGCTGGATTTTTTCTAAAAGATTTAAACCCACTTTTCCGTTGTGACCTTCGCGCGCTAACCAGACTTCAACAAAGCACGCAGCAACTGTCAGCTGCAATAAAGCTTTTGGAGAATTGATCGCATACATTGGTGCGCGTTTGTAAGGTTTATCTTTAGGTTTTCCGCCTTCGATAAAATAAGTCTCTAAAATTTTGTTAGCAATTTCTTGTGAAGGAAATGCTTTTAATGCACGACGTGTGTCTCCTTCAAGGTCACCATCTTGAAGACGTCTTACCATGACTGAGTTAATCGCTGTTCCAGAAACAACGCCTAATTGGCCCGTTTGCGAAACAGTCTTTGCAAGTTTCCAATCAGAA
>CBINGM010000003.1:0-239133 GCA_966250225.1 uncultured Pseudobdellovibrio sp.
TGATTTTATCATGGCGTACTTAAAAGCCCAAATTCACGGAACTCTGGGGCAAAAGGCTGACGGTGATACCGATGTCTAGAGGCGATGCCCATGTTTAATAATTTAAAATTTAAATTCTGGTTATCGGGGCGTTTGTTATTTAATAAACAAATTCTATTTGGTGGTTCAGCGCCACTGTCTTTTTTAGGTTTAGTTTTAGGTGTGGCAGCGTTAGTTGCCAGTATGTCGGTGATGCGTGGTTTTGAAAGCTCGCTTAAGCAAGCGATGATCGATGTGACCAGCGACATTCAGATTATTAAAAAAGGAAAATTAATTGAAAGCTGGGATGAGTTTTCTCAAGAAATTCAGAAAATTGACCCGAGCATTCAAAAAATGGCTAAGTTTGCCTATACCGAAGCGGTGATTGCCTCTAAAGGAAAAGTTTCGGGTGTATTAATTCAAGGTTTTGATTTTGATCAGGTGAGTGAAATTTTAAACTTAAATTCGCGCGTGCGCGAAGGCAGTTTGAATTCAGCTCCGGGCACTGTAGCTATCGGACAAGGGTTAGCTAAACGCTATGGCTTAAAAATCGGTGATGAAGTTTATTTAGCGGTGTCATTGGCGACACCTTTTGAAGACGATAATTTTAAACGCCAGGCGCAGGCGTTTAAGATTGCCGCCATTTTAGATTTCGGTAAAAACGATTGGAACGAAAGATTAGTGCTATCACATCTTCCGGATTTTCAAGCTTTAACCCAGATCGGTGATCGTTATACCGGAGCCTTTGTTAAAATTGCTGATTCAGAAAAAGCCCCGGAATTATCTCATAAAATTGAAAATGAATTAGGTTCTCGGTACGCAGTTTTAAACTGGTATGAAGTGAATAAAAATTTATTCAAAGCGGTGAAGTACGAAAGTGTCGTGATTTTTTTTGTTGTGTTCTTAATCGTTGTTGTCGCAGCCTTTAATATTTCAAGCACATTGTACGTCTTAATTCGCCAGCGTTACCAAGATATCGCGATTTTAAAAGCCTTAGGCTCTACGCAAAAAAATATTCAAATTATCTTTGTTATGCAGGGATTATTTGTGGCTTGTCTTGGATGTTTGTGCGGATTTTTTGTGGGTTATTTGCTGTCGCAAGGTTTTATGTTTTTACAATCGCAGTACACTCTGATTTCTGGTTCGGTGTATAAGATTGACCGCATTGATATTCGCTTAAGTTGGATTGATTTCTTTTTTATTTTTATCGCCACAACAACAGCGTGCTTACTGGCCACTTATCCACCGGCGCGTAAAGGCAGTCGATTAACAGTGGTTGAAGGGTTACGGGAGGACTAGATGATTCAGGTTCAAGGTTTAACTAAAAACTATACGACTGGAGCTTCACACGTTTCTGTTCTTCGCGGGGTTGATTTAAATATTCAAGCGGGTGAAGCGGTTTGTTTACTGGGTTCATCTGGTGCGGGAAAATCAACGCTTTTACAAATTTTAGGAACTTTAGATCGTCCCACAGAAGGCCAAGTGCTTTTTGAAGGGGCTTCTTTATTCGAAAAATCAGATGACGAGCTGGCTTTATTTCGCAATGAGACAATGGGTTTTGTGTTCCAGTTTCACCACTTAATTCATGAGCTAAGTGCTTTAGAAAACGTCATGTTGCCAGGTTTATTGGCTAAACAACCTAAAGAAGAGACCAAACAAAAAGCCTTAGAGTGGTTAGAGTTTATGGGCTTACGTGATCGTGTTGACCATTATCCGAACCAATTAAGCGGTGGAGAGCTGCAAAGAGTGGCTATTGCCAGAGCATTAATTCGTAATCCGCGCATTTTGTTAGCAGATGAGCCTACAGGTAATTTAGATTCGGAAAATTCGGCAAAAATTCAGGGGCTTTTCTTTGAGTTGCAAAAAAAGCTCGGATTGACTTTGATTGTCGTAACGCACGATCTGCAATTTGCGCAGGCGTTCTCGAAAATCTACCGCATGAAAGATGGCTATTTGACATCAAACTAAAGTCTAGCTAGCCTTTTCTGGTGTTAAATAACTTATTAAAAAAACTGAGCTTTTTATTCTTCATCACGACGTTCACCATGGGCATTTTTATGGTTCAGGTAGCGTCCGCGCAAGTTACGAAAACATCGGCTGCGTCATCAAAACAAACGATCGCTGAAATCGAAGTTGTTGGTCTTAAAAAAATCGAAAAAGATGCGGTGTTAGGAAAGATCGTTTCTAAAGTTGGCGCTCAATTCGATCCGCAAAACGTAAAACAAGATATCCAAAATTTATTTGCGATGACTTATTTTATCCAAGTTGAAGTTTTAAAAGAAAACACAGCTAAAGGATTAAAGTTAATTTACAAAATCATTGAAAAACCTGTGGTGGCCGAAATCGTATTTGAAGGCCAATCAGAAATTAAATCTGAAGACTTAGAAACTCAATCTGGCTTAAAAACTTTTGAAGTTGTTAATAACTCTAAAATTCAATCGGCGGTTGATAAGTTATTAAAATACTACGAAGAAAAAGGTTATTACCTGGTTAAGATCGAGCCGGTGATCGAAGATATCACAGCCGGTGAAACTGTTCGCGTTAAATTCATGATTACTGAAAATGATAAAGTGAAAGTTAAAAAAATCACTTTCATCGGTAATAAACAATTAAAAGATAACCAGTTAAAAGACCGCTTATTTACAAAAGAAGCGGGCTTTTTCTCGGGCATGTCAAACTCAGGCTCTTTTAAGCAAGAAGCTTTTGACCAAGACATTCAGGTTCTAAAATACATCTACTGGAACCAAGGCTTTTTACAAGTTAAGATTGACCGCCCGTTAGTGACTGTAACACCAGATAAAAAATCAATCTACATCACGTACCACATCGAAGAGGGTGAACAGTACTACGTAGGCGAAGTTGATTTTTCAGGTGATTTATTATTTCCGAAATCTGAGCTTTATGATGCAGTAAAAATCAAAGATAATGGCATTTTTTCGGTTGAAGTTATGCGTAAAGATATCACTGATCTTCAAGCGAAGTATGGTGATTTAGGTTACGCGTTTGCCAACGTGATTCCTCGTTACAACTTTCGTGATTCAGACAAAAAAGTTGATTTAGTGTTTGAATTTGAAAAAGGTAACAAAGTTTACTTCGGTGACATCACGGTATCAGGTAACTCGAAAACTCGTGATAAAGTTGTTCGCCGCGAATTAAAAATCGAAGAGGGTGAACTTTACAATGAAACTCGTAAACGTTTATCGCAAGAAAACATCCAACGTTTAGGTTTCTTCGAAGAAGTGAACTTTAAAACAAGCACGCCTCCGGAAAAACCAGATCAGTTAAATATCGAGATCGTGGTTAAAGAGCGTAACACAGGTCAAATCCAGTTAACGGCGGCTTACGGTAACACACAAGGTTTCAGTCTTGGTGGATCAATCCAGCAAAACAACTTTCGTGGTCTTGGTCAGTCTTTAGAAGCTCGTATTGATGCTTCGAAAAACCGTCAGGATTATAAATTAGGTTTAACTGATCCGTACTTCTTAGATACAAAATGGTCTTCGGGCTTTGATGTATTCTATATCGAAAATAAAGCGCGTATTAACTACGACATCCGTAAAACGGGTGGTAATTTAAGATTTGGTCACCCGGTCTATGGTGATTACACACGTGCGTATGTGAGATACCGTTTAGATAAAACAGAGTTATTCGAAAATGAAAACACTGACCCGTTGATCTTTCCTTTAGATACGGCTCGCGGTGTGACATCTGCTTTACAAACAACTTTAGAATACGACACGCGTAATGACCGTGCTGAACCGTCAAAAGGTATTTATACTGATGTAAGCTACGAGCGCACTGGTTTTGGTGGCGATTTAAAATACCAAGAATTTTCAACACGTTTTAAATTCTTCCATAACTTATTCTGGGATGTTGTTTGGAGAAATAATATTTCTTACTCAAATATTCAGCCCTTAGAAAAAGGTGGAACGGTACCGTTTTCTGAAACTTACCAATTAGGTGGCCCGTACACACTTCGTGGTTTCGGTTCTTCAGGGGTAGGTAAACGTGTGTTTTCACAACTTCGTTATAATGCTATCGGAGATTCGAATTCACCATTCTACCGCCCAGGTATTTCTGAGGCTGACCGCCAAAGAGCCGCGAATCTAATCGTTGGTGGTACAAAACAATTATTATTCCAAACTGAACTTCAATTCCCACTTATTAAAGAAGCGGGTTTAAGTGGTGTGGCGTTCTACGATATCGGTCAAGCCGAAGACGAGATCGTTTCATCGAAGTTTTTAAGTGATGTTGGTATTGGTTTTAGATGGAAGTCACCACTAGGGATCTTACGTTTCGAGTGGGGCTGGCCGATGGAAACAGATGAGTTCAATTCAGACTCTGTGAACTTCGAGTTCTCAATCGGGCCTCCATTCTAATATTTTTAAAATTAATTAATAAACTTTTTATTTTTAAAGGAGATAAAATGAAAAAAAACATGTTCACAACTATGATCGCAGCTTTAGTAATGATGTTTGCTATGTCGGCTCATGCTGAATTCAAAATGGGTTTTGTCGATGTACAAGAGGTTATCAAAAACTCTAAAGCCGGTAAAAAAGCTTTTGAAGACTTAAAAAAAGACCAAGAAAAGAAAAACAAAGAATTAGAAAAGAAAAAAGCTGACGTAGAAAAAATGCGTGAAGATATCGAGAAAAAACGTTCAGTTTTATCTGAAGAAGCTTTCGGTAAAAAAGCCCAAGAACTTCAAGAAGAAATGATGAAGTTCAACCAAGGTGCTCAAAAAGCTCAAGCTGAGTTAGCTAAAAAAGAAAATGATTTAGTGGCTCCAATCGTTGATAAAATTAAAAAAATCATCGAAAAAGTAGCTAAAGAAAAAGGTCTTTCTATGGTTATCCAATCTAGCCAAGCAACTCCAATCGTGGTTTACGCAGCTTCTGAAGTTAACGTAACTAACGACGTATTAACTGCTTTCGATAAAGAAAAATAGTTTTTAAGAACCCAAAGAGTTATTTATGAAAATTCATCCATCGTCGGTCATTTCGGCCGACGTGAAGTTAGAAGAAGATGTAGAGATCGGGCCTTATTGTAATATTCAAGGCCATGTAAAAATCGGTAAAGGCACTTTTATCGAAGGTCACTGCACGATCGGATCTCGTTACGGTATCGTTGAAATTGGTAAGAATAACCACATTCTTCCAGGGGCTGTGATCGGTGGTCCGCCACAAGATATCAGCTACAAAAATGAAGCTACAAAATTAATTATCGGCGATAACAACGTTATTCGTGAATTCACAACGTTCAACTTAGCGACATCAAAAGGTGATGGTATTACTCAAATCGGTAATAACTGTTACTTTATGGCGTACTCACACGTAGGACACGATTGTAAAATCGGTAACAACGTAATCGTTGCGAATAACTCGCATTTTGGTGGTCACTGTGAAGTTGAAGACAACGTAGTGATTGGTGGGGTTTGTGCCTTTAACCAATTTTCTAAAATCGGCCGCTATTCATTTGTTGCCGGGTCTTCAATCGTTAATAAAGACATTCTTCCGTTTTCACGCGCGCAAGGTAACTATGCCGTTGTTCGTGCGACAAACAAAGTAGGTCTTTTACGTAAAGGTTTTTCAAAAGAAGAAGTAGCGAATGTTCACAAAGCCATTCGCATTATTATCATGGGTTCGGGCACTGTCGATGAAGCATTAGCTCGTATTGAAAGTGAATGTAAACCTTCTGAAAATATCGCAACTTTAGTGCATTTCGTAAAATCATCAAAACGCGGTATCGCAATTCATCGTCAGAATGCTTCTGGCGGCGGGATCGAAGAGTAGTCTATGAGTAAACTTAGAGGCGCAGTTATTGGTGTGGGTTATTTAGGTAACTTTCACGCGCAAAAAGTAAAAGGTTCTGAGCACGCCACACTAGTTGGTGTTTTTGACCAGTATGCGCCTCAGGCTGAAAAAATCGCCGGTGAGTTAGGTGTTAAATGCTTTAAATCGTTAGAAGAAATTCCTTCACAAGTGGATTTTGTAACGATTGCAGCAGCGACTCAAGCTCACTACGATCTGGCAGCTTTCTTTTTAAAAAATAATATTCCCACTTTAGTTGAAAAACCGATCGCAGCAACAAGTGCGCAAGGTTATGAAATTTCAGCT
The DNA here is from genome assembly GCA_966250225.1 of uncultured Pseudobdellovibrio sp. Taxonomy (GTDB): domain Bacteria; phylum Bdellovibrionota; class Bdellovibrionia; order Bdellovibrionales; family Bdellovibrionaceae; genus Pseudobdellovibrio. The sequence continues at coordinate 6,135 of CBINGM010000003.1, forward strand.
TTAGCCAAGAAAAACAATGTGGTTTTTTCGGTAGGCCACATTGAACGTTTTAATCCGTCTTATAAAATCGTTAAAGATTCAGCGGCAAAAACTAAATATTTTGAAATCAACCGTTTAGCTCCGTTTCGCGCCCGTGGTGCAGACGTGAGTGTACTTCACGATCTCATGATTCACGATTTAGATTTAGTGCAGTTCTTATTTAATTCTGAAATTGAAAAATTTATGGTCTATGGCCATAAATTTATTAAAGATACGATCGACGATGTGTCTGTGCGTCTACAATTAAAATCGGGCGTGCAGGTAACAATCAATAATTCACGTTTAAATCCAACAATTGTTCGTAATTACCGTGCGGTTCAACAAGACCGTACAATCTATGTAAATACAGCAACTCTTGAAGGCGAAATCTTAACAGGTGAAGCGCAAGATCCATTTTATAAAACTGAAAAGTTTAATATCGAAAAAGTGGATGCTTTAAATCTTGAGATTAATCACTTTATTCGCGCTGTGAAAAAAGAAGTTCCTGTGGCCATCACCGGTGATGAAGCAAGTCTTGCTTTAGCCAATATCGAAAAGATCTTAGCGGAGATTAAGTAGTGTCATCTTCGGGAAAGGCTCAGCAGCCCGCACCCCAGATTATGATGGTGGCCGCTGAAGCCTCAAGTGCAAGCTATGCACTTAAGCTGATGAAGTACTGGAAAGAAAACAATATCGACGTTGAAATCACAGGCGTGGGTTCACACGCTATGGAAGATTTCGGCATGCGCCGTTTAGGTAAATCTGAAGAAATGGCTGTCGTAGGTATTGCCGAAGTGATTGCTCACTACAAAGATTTAAAAGCTGTCTTTGAAAGATTAGTCGAAGAAGCTATCCGTATTAAACCTAAGTTTTTACTGTTAATGGATTACCCTGATTTTAATTTAAAGTTAGCCAAAACTTTAAAAGCGAAACTGGGCGATCACGGTATTAAAGTATTTTATTATATTTCGCCGCAAGTATGGGCCTGGAGAAAAGGTCGTATTTTCGATATTAAAAAATACTGCGATAAGGTTTTTTTGTTATTTCCATTTGAAAAAGATTTCTATGAACAGCATCAAGTGCCGTATGAATTTGTAGGGCATCCGCTTTTAGAAGATCTTGATCCGAAGTTATTAGACCCGCAACAAATTGAACTGGCGCGTGGTAAGTACGGTATTACACCGAATGAACGAGTGTTGGCTTTAATGCCAGGTTCACGTAAAGGTGAGATCGAACTTAACTTTGGTGTACAGTTAGAAGTCGCGCGTGCCTTAGCTAAAAAATACGATTTTTTACGTATTATGATTTTAGTAGCACCGACTTTAACTAAAGATTACATCAATGACTTTGTCGTTGAAAAATTAGATTACAAAATGCCGTACATCTTAGTTCAAGATGATCCTAATAAAATGATTTCTCTGGCTCATTATGTATTAGCGACTTCAGGAACAGCCACGTTAATGGTGGGGCTTCTTCAAAAACCAATGGTGATCATGTACCGCTTAAAGTGGATCACAGGTGTTATCGGTAAATTGTTAGTTCGCGGTATTCGCTTTTTTGGTTTAGTGAATTTAATTATGGATGAAGAAGTCGTGCCTGAGCGTATGCAAAGTGATGCCGATACTGACAAACTTATTCCGTTACTTGAAAAATATATTAATGACGAAGCTCATACAAAAGCCACTATTGCAAAGCTTGCACAGTTGCAATTTAAGTTAGGTGATGTGGGAGCTACCGCACGCGTAGGTCAGGCGTTAGCTAAGTACTTATGAAATATTTAAATCCTTACCGCTTAGCAGTCGAGGCCAAAAATCTTTTTTACGAAAAGGGTTGGTTAAAGCCACAGGCTTTTCGTGTTCCGATTATTTCTGTAGGGAATTTAACAACCGGAGGCACCGGAAAAACGCCTGTGGTTTTAGAGTTAATTTCGTTATTAAAAGATAAATCAATTCTTGTCGTTTCTAAAAGTTATAAGGCTAAACTTCCGCAGCCAGCTGAAGTGACTGAAGAAAATCTAAAACACACGTTTATGTACGGCGATGAGCCGTGCTTAATTAAAAAAATGGCCCCGTTTGTTAAAGTATGGAGTGGGCCGCATAAAACAGACACCGTTGAATTTGCTCTGGATTATTACCAGCTTAATAAAGTAAAAATTGATGTGGTGATTGTTGACGATGCATTTTCACACCGTACTTTAAAGCGCGATTTAGATATTGTATTGATTGATGTGTCGCAACCTATGTCACATTACCGTTTACTTCCGTTAGGCCATTTACGCGAAGATTTAGAAGAAGTTTTCAGATCGCACTTGGTGATTTTAACAAAAACCAATAACGCGCATTCAGAAACCTTAAAGTTCTTTCAGGAATTTTTAACGGCAAAAAAACATCCGTTTATTGAATCACAAGCTATTTCAACCGTCGCAACAGAAAATAAAAAACTTTTCGTGTATTCGGCTATTGGTAATCCGGGGCAGCTAAAAGCCAATTTGCAAAAATCAGGTTACATTGTTGTTAATCATTTAGAGTTTGCTGATCATCATCAATTTTCTGAATCAGAGCAAAAAGACATTCTAAAGCAGTGGCAAAGTAAATATGCAGATAGCGTTCTTTGTGCCACCGAAAAAGATTTGGTTAAAGTCACCAACGCAGAACTACGCGCGCAAACACAAGCGATTGAATTAAAACTTCAGTTTTCAGCTCAAGATAAGGATCTACTAAATGCGAAAATTAGCCAGATTAGTCAGTAGCACTTATGCCTTTATCGTGCATTTGCTGCCGTGGTGGTTTAATACGCTGTTTGCTAAGTTCTTAGCTTGGTTGTGGGTTGATGTTTTAAAGCTGCGAACAAAAGTTGTTTATAACAATATCGATATCGCATTTCCAGGTACTCCTCTTGAGACAAAAAAGCAGTGGATGAAAAAAAGTATTTTCGTTCTCGCTAGAAATTTTGTCGATGTGGCCCGTATTCCTTATTTAAAAGATGAGTGGATTAATAAAAATGTTATTTTTCACGGTCTGGAAAATGTGCCCCAGAATCAGGGCTTTTTTGTCTTAACATTGCATTTGGGTGGCGGTGATTTATCAGCGGCTATCCTTAGTGATAAGGTGGCTCCGCTAAGTTTAATTTCAAAAAGATTTAGCAGTGAATTTGCGGATGAGTTTTGGTTTTCACTACGTACACAATCAAAAACCGAATTTATCGATGCCCACGGAAAAAATAATGCCTTTGAAATTTTAAAAGCGCTTCGTTTAAAACGCGGGGTCGTTTTTGTTCTCGATCAGTTTATGGGTAAACCTTACGGTATCGAAACTGAGTTCTTCGGTAAAAAAACCGGCACCGCCTATGGTCTAGCTTTATTCGCGCAAAAAACTAAGGCTCCGGTAGTACCTGTTTATACTTATTGGGACGAGAATAATAAGCTGCATATAGGTATTGATCCTGCAGTTAAAATTGACGATGTGCAGACAGACGATAAACTAGAAGCTCAACGAATTATTACGAATCGTTTTAACGCAGCCTTAGAAAGCATTATCAAACGTTGGCCCGCACAGTGGATGTGGGTACACCGTCGCTGGAAGGATTTCGAATGAAAAAGAAACAAAATATAAGCGCCATCCCTGCGTTGCTTCGTCCTCGACGTGCTTGCAGCACGCCTTCGGCCTTGCGCATTGGGCTGACACTTATCTTTTGTTTTTTGTTGGGTGCGTGTTCGAGCAGTTTTTTAAAGTACGATAAAGAAGATAAGTTTTTTAAAAACGAAGAATTTGAGCGTGAAGTTAAAATTCAGGAAGAGGCTGTTAAAGAAGAGCCTGCTAAGGCTGAAGCTACAAAAGCTGAAGTTAAAGTTGACGAAAAAACTTCGGCGGTGAGTGCTACGGCTTCTGTTAAAGAAGTTAAAAAAACAGCTGTAAAAAAAGAAGCGCCAAAAGCTAAAGCTAAAAAAGCCGAGACAAAAACGGCTGCAAAATCTACGAAGCGTCAGCCTGAAATTGAAGACAATGACGGCTTTGAAGGAGCCTCTCGTCGTCCGATGGTTGATCCGTTTAGAGTCGGTGAAAAAGTTGTTCATGAAGTTAGTTATTTTTCAGCCAAAGCTGGAACCTTAGCAATGCAGGTAAAACCTTTTGCTCAGGTGAATAACCGCAAAAGCTATAATTTCTCTGTGGGCTTAGAATCAAGCCGTATTTTTTCTAGCTTTTATTCAGTTGATGATACGGTAAATACATTTTTAGATTATGAATCACTGGTACCACACGTTTTAAAGATCAATATTAAAGAAACAGGCAAACTTAAACAGGCGCAGTCTTACTTTAATAACGACACCTTAACGGCCAGCTACTGGGAAAAACAGTACACTGAAAAAAGCGGTGAAGAAGAAAAAAAATACTCTTGGGATATTTTACCGTTTTCGCAAAATGCGTTTAGCGGTATTTTCTATATGCGCGTTTTCAACTGGAAAGAAGGTAAACAAATTTCTTTCCGTGTGGCTGAAGATAAAAAAAATATCGTATTTACGGGAACGGCTGTAGCTAAAGAAAAGCTATCAACTGAAGCCGGTGATTTTAATGCGATTAAAATTAAAGCCAGCATTGTATCACGCGGAGCTTTATCGCAAACGGGCGATATCTTTATCTGGCTTTCTGACGATGATCGTAAATATATTTTAAGAATCGAAGCTAAAATCAAAATCGGCACTTTAGTGTCTGAAGTGATCGAGATCGAACCAGGGTCATAATCATGTCTTATCATGTGGTCGTGCAGACGGCCTTTATCGGTGATGTGTTTTTATCTATTCCTTTTTTAAAAAGGCTTAAAGCACTTTACCCGAATGACAAAGTGATCTTTGTTGCTAAAAAAGGCGTTGCTGATTATTTGTTAAAACTGAACATCATTGATGAACTGATCACCGTAAACAAAGGTGATAAAACCTCTTACAATGACGCCGTAAAAAAGATTAACTCTCATTCGGTTGAAAATGTTTTCTGTTTACACAGATCACTTCGTTCAGCGCTTTTTACCTGGAAAATTAAAGCTAAAAAGAAATTCGGTTTCTCGCAGGGTCTTAATTTTTTATTCTTCAGTGAAAGTGTAAAGTATTTAAAAACTTTACCTGATGCGATTCGCCAGATGGCCCTGTTAGCTCCTGTTGACCCAATGACGGCTCAGAAAATAAACGAACAGGATTGGAGCTATTTAAATTTTTCTGATAACGAAGGAAAGTTTAAGCCTATTCCTGAGTTTTTTTCGATGCACGTGCCAACCCATGCTTTTAATGCGCAAAAAAAAATAGCCCTGTTTCCCGGGTCTGTTTGGGAAACTAAAAAATGGCCCGTAAACTATTATTCAGAATTAACTGAAAAGTTATTGCATGAAGGCTATCAGGTTTATCTTATGGGGGGCCCTGACGAAGCTTCATTATGCCAAGAGATTCAAAGTAAAAATCCAAAAGCAGAAATGCTGGCGGGTAAAATGAAGCTTGTTGATTCGATCGATTTTTTAAAATCCTGTGATTTAATTATCGGAAACGATTCGTCACCGTCACATTTAGGGGCCAGTGTGGGAACGCCAGTAATTGCGATCTTTGGACCAACGACATTAGACCTAGGTTTCAGACCCTGGGAAGATAAAAGCATCGTTATAGAAAACCGCAGTCTTGAGTGCAGGCCCTGTGGCTTACATGGTCATATGAAATGTCCACTGGGACATCATAAGTGTATGAAAGAAATTATGCCGGATCATGTGTTTCATTCGGCTAAAAAAGTTTTAAAGGCCCAAATATGAAGATTTTTATAGCCTTACTGTTATTAACAACGACTTTAATTTGTCAGGCCGAAAAACCGGTATCGGCACCGACGACAACTCAGGAAGAAGATATTGTTAAATGCGCAAAAGACTCTGACTGTGTGATCGTGCCATATAAGCACTGCTGTGGTTCGACAAAAAAGGCTATTAATAAGAAATTTTTAGATCTTTATAACAAAACACCCCAATGGCAGAAATTTGATAATCAGAATCTCTGCGCTGTGATGGGGGCTTGTGTTTCGGATGAAAAGGTTAAAGAAGCGAAGTGCGGTGTCAGACAATGCTATCTTCGCTATCCTGAAAAATAATTTAAGAAAAATCTTTAACGTTAATATTGTACTTACGAATTTTGCGTAACAACGTATTCTTTGGAATATTGGCCTGAGCGACTGTCTGGTTGATCTTACCTTTGTTCGCTTTTAGTGCGCTGATAATAAAATCTTTTTCAGCCTGCTCTTTGAATAATTCAAAATCTAAAGCACCGCCTGCAGCTGGAGCTTCTGTTTTAACTCCACCGGCTACAGTTGCAGCTGCGGCAGGTTTTGTTCCGGCAGCATTACGGATATTTTCCGGTAAGCTTGCCGTTGTCATTACTTGGCTAGATTCAACGATAAACGCGCGCTCAATCACGTTTTCTAATTCACGGATGTTGCCCGGCCAACGGTAAGTTTTCATTAAATCTAAAACATCCGGTGCGATGCTGTGAATTTGTTTTGCGTGTGATTTAGAGAATTTCTCTAAAAAGTTTAAGGCTAATTCCGGAATATCATCAGAACGCTCGCGTAATGGTGGTAAGAAGATCGGCATCACATTTAAACGATAGAATAAATCTTCACGGAATTCTTGGTCTTCCATCATTTTTTCTAAATTGCGGTTAGTAGCCGCGATAATACGCGCGTTGGTTTTTACTTCACGGTTTGAACCCACCGGAGTGAATTTCTTTTCCTGAAGAGCACGAAGTAATTTCACCTGCATTTCAGGTTTTAATTCAGCGATCTCATCTAAGAAAAGTGTGCCGTTATTTGCTAACTGGAATTTACCGATTTTACGTTCGATAGCGCCTGTGAAAGCGCCTTTTTCGTGACCGAATAATTCAGATTCCATTAAATGTTCAGGAATCGCTCCGCAGTTAATCGCCACAAAAGCACCTGATTTACGAGGGGAGTTAAAGTGAATAGCTTTTGCTACTAACTCTTTACCAGTTCCGTTTTCTCCACGAATAAGAACTGTCGTATCAACTTTGCAAAGTTTGTAGATTAAGTTGAACACTTCTTTCATTTTAGTGTTTTGGCCAACGATTTCACTTTCGATATCGTCGTCAAAAATCGGATTTGAAGCCGATAATTCAGTGATCATGTCATGCGCTTCGATAGATTTACGAACGATAGCCGTTAATTTTTCAGGGCTCACTGGTTTTTCGACGTAGTCGTAAGCGCCATCTTTAATGGCCACAACGGCATCGTTTAAGTTTGAATGCGCTGTCATGATCACCACGAAGGTGCGTGGGTCATGTTCTTTAATCTGGCGTAAAGCTTCCAGGCCATCAACCTCTGGCATTCTTACGTCCATTAAAATTAAATCCCAGAATTCTTTTTTAGCTAAATCAATCGCTTCGCGGCCGTTAGACGCTTCAGTGATATTAAAAGTCACATCAGGAATAGAGTTCTGCAAAATACTCGCAACTGATTTGCGTAGTTCTTGTTCATCATCAACGATAAGTGTGTTCAGTTTCATAACATTCCTTTTATCAATAAAAATTATAGTACCGGATCAATCGGCAGTCGAACATAAAACGTCGTTCCTTTGCCCACTTCTGAGTTTAACGTAATATTTCCGCCGTGCAGTTCGATAAAATATTTAACCAGGTATAAGCCAAGGCCGGTTCCCTTAGTTTTTTGATCCTGATTTTTACCGCGCACAAACTTTTTCCAGATATGTAATTGGTCTTCAGCTGCGATCCCTTCGCCGGTATCCTGAATTTCAATCAGAATTTCGGTGTCAGTTTCTTTTGTGCGGATAAAAACCTGGCCGTTGGCTGGCGTGTACTTGATCGCATTTTCAACAAGATTTAAAAACACTTCGGTCATAAGTGTTACGTCAAACTCGATCAAAAACATAGGTTCTAATGTCAGATCAATATTTACGTTCTTAGTTTTTGCCACAGGCTTAAGACGTTCAACAACGTTTTCGATCACTTCGTTTAGATCAGCCACTTCTTTTAAAATTTGAAAATCACGGGATTCAACACGAAGAACTTTTAAAATCGACTGGATGTAGCGGTTTAATTCTTCAGAATAAACTTTTAAATTTCCGAAATCTTCATGCATGTGATCTGGAATATTTTTTTCGGCATCTAAACGGTCAACGACCGCCTGGATTTTGGCAATCGGCGTTTTTAAATCATGCGAAATAAGGCTGATGAAGTTGTTTTTTAGCTGTTCTAAGTCTGAAAGGTAGCGCTGTTCTTGTTGTAATTCGGCATGAGCTTTTTCAATACGTAAGGCATGATAGCCGATATATAAAACCCAGATTAAAATCAACAACACCAACGGGCTCACTAACGGAATCCAAAGGTTGAAAGTATCAAATACCCAAATCGAGAATGCAGCCCAGATTGTGCCGATCCAGAAAAAGATAAATAGCGATACCGCTTGTGGAAAGTGCGTGATCACAAGTACGGCGATAATCGTTAAAACTAAAAGCATTAACGAGTTAATCCACGTGTAGCCTTTTTTGATAAAACGCTTTTCTAAAACGTTGTCAGTGACCTGAGCCCAAAACTCATGTTTAGACATGGCCCCCAGTGGGGTAAGCACTTGCGAGTTAATTGTTCTTTCTGTTCCGATAAACACTAACTTATCTTTGAAAAAATCTTTTGGTAGATCGCCGCGTAAAACTTTTTGTAAACCTACCGTTTTAAAACGGTGAAGGCCGCGGTAGTTGATGACTGAAAGTGAATCTTTACTTTTGCGGGTGCTATCAGCCACAGCGTGAGAAATATCTTGTAAAAAACCGCGGCTATCTTGAAGACGACGAACAATTCCGTCTTCATCACGCAGCACTTCGATATGAGCAATATTTGAACGGTCGGGCAGTGTCGCAAACGGAAGTGACATGTTTTCTAAAAGGCTGGTGTTCGTAGCCCAAGTGATTTTTGGATCTTTAAAAACGATAATTTCTTGAGAATTTAAACGCGTCACGCCAATATTTTCGCCAAAGAATAATGTGACTCCCACGGCTTGGGGTTTTTGATTTAAGATTTGCGAAAGCATCTGAAACCAAATTTTTTGATCCCAGAAAAAACTGTCAGTCACATCTTGGGATTCGTTCATGTTAACGATGGAATTGGTCTTAAGGTCGAAGATCTTAACAAAGTCGCTGGGTTTAATCGTAACTAAAACAATCTCTTTGTTAACTGGCTGGGCCCCACGAATTTTAAACCGACTATCGTATAGGTCGACTTCATCAAACTTCAAAAGAACAATAGAAAATAGCCAGCAAAGCAAAGCTCTGCTCCAAAAGCCTTTCTTGCTATTTGTCCATTTTAGCCAATTGAGTATATTGTCTTTCACGCGTTGCAAAACTAGCACGATTTAGATTATATTTAAACCATGAAATGGATTCGCACCGTTGACCAATCACTACCTCATTTGACCGGCTCGGTTTTGACCGTCGGAAACTTCGATGGTGTGCACTTGGGACATCAGAAACTTCTAAAAGAGCTCGTTTTTCAGGGTAAAGAGTACAATGTACCCTCTGTGGTTTGTACTTTTAAGCCACACCCCCGTGTTTTACTAAATCCGGGCACTCCGGTTCACCGACTTTTTGACTACAAAGACCAAGCTGAGCGTATGGAAGCCTTGGGCGTCGACTTTCTTATTGAGGAAAAATTTACAAAAGATTTCTCTCTCATGCTGGCCGATGAGTTCTTAGATTTGTATATCAACCGTTATTTTAAGCCTAAACACATCGTCGTAGGCTATGATTTTAACTTCGGAAAAGACCGCTCAGGCGGTATCGATTTCTTACGTGATTACTGTCATAAAAACCAGATTGGTTTAACGGTGGTCAGCGCCTTAGAAGAAAACGGGCAGGTGGTTTCATCATCGGTGATTCGTAAACTTTTAGAGCACGGAAATTTAGAACAAGCCGAAAAATTTTTGGGCCGCAAATATTATATTCGCGGACCGGTCCGTGTGGGTTTTAAACGTGGTCGCCAGTTAGGTGTACCGACTGCCAATGTAAGCCCTGATATTGATTTTGTTCCGCGCAAAGGTGTTTATTTCTCATTAGTTTATTGGAACGATAAAGTTTTTAAATCAATTACTAACATCGGTTATAATCCAACTTTTGAAAGTACAAATTCTTACTTAAAAGTTGAAACACACATCTTTGATTTCAACCAAGAAATTTACGGCGAACAAATCAAAGTTGAGCTTCAGCACTTTCACCGCGACGAAATGAAATTTTCAAGTGTGGATGCGCTGAAACATCAGATTTATAACGATATTGCTGAAGCGAGAAAGTTTTTTCATCTATGAAAATTTACCGCTCGATTGAATTAGGTGCCGCCGAATTGAGTGAAAAACTAAACGCGCCAGATATCAAAATTCATTTCGAGCCCATGAGTGATGATGAACTTTTTCAGTCGGATTTTGATCTGATTGAACTTTCTGAACAACAAGGGCAATCTATTCTTGCAAAGACCACCGTATTAGATTGGCAAATTCAATCAACTAAAGCGGTTGATGCCTTTGCTAAAGATATCAAAGGTTTTAAGCCAATTCATTTAAGTTCGGCAGCTTTCGGTAATTTTTTAGAGTCAAAACATATTACCCTGGATATCGCTAAAAATGCGGTTTTAGTAGGTGGTTATTCGTTTTTAATCACTTATGCTGTGGCTCTAGCAAAACTTGGTTTTAATAAAATTTATTTAATCTCTCCGAATAATATTCCGTACAAAGAAGAAATCGAAAATGCACAAAAACATTTGTTTAATGTGCAAGTGCAACAACTGAGTTTGGATGACATGTCTGATGTGGCAGAGCTTGCGAGTTTACTTGTGATCGATTTTGATTTGAATGAATTTCCAGAACTTGTTCAAACGTTAACTTATTTTAATTTCTTAGCTGAAAACGCTATCTTTTTTGATTTGCAAAATTACCTAAATGACACTCTGTCAACTGAGGCAGAAAAAGCCTCGCTAAGAGTGTTGGATTCAGTTGAATTTCATTTACACAAATACCGCTTTTTTCAAAAAAATCATAAATAACCGTTCCTAGGTCCAGTTACAAAAAATGTCACCTTCGATAGACTTATACTATGTCGAAGCTTGGGGAAATTCTAACACGTCAAGGCCTGATCCGTCCGGATCAGTTGCAAGCTGCATTGGCCGAAGCAGCTAAGACAAAAGCTCGACTTGGTTCTGTTATCGTTAACTCCGGAATTCTAAAAGATTCACAAATTCTTCGCGCCTTAGAAAAACAATATGGAATTCCCGGTGTAGATTTAAGTCAAATTGAAATTGAATCATCTGCTTTATCACTTGTGCCACGCGAGTTCTGTGACAAGAACAATGTTATTCCTGTATCCAAGGCGGGAACAACGCTTGTTGTGGCCTTTGCAGATCCTGCAAACATCGAGATTCGTGACCAAATCCGTTTCTTAACAAAGTGTAAAGTTCAGCCGGTTTTGGCAACAGATGTTTCTATCGCTGCTGCGATTGAAAAGTTCTACGGAACATTCAAGCAGAACGAACAACAGTTCAACGAAGATGAAACTTTAGGCGGCGAAGTCGACGACATCGACATGAAGAGCACTTCAACTGAAGTGAGCGAAGAAGCCGATAGTAAAATCGGTTCAGCACCTATCGTAAAATTCGTGAATGGTATTTTGATCGAAGCCATGCGTAGACGCGCCTCAGATATTCACTTAGAGCCGTATGAGAAAAATTTTCGTGTACGCTTTCGTATCGATGGTTCGTTATTAGAAGTGGCTGCTCCTGCGGCCTCTTCAGGGCCTGCGATTGCAGCCCGTATTAAAATTATGTCTAAAATGGATATTGCTGAAAAACGCCGACCCCAAGACGGCCGTTTAAAAATCAATATCGCTAAAGAAAATAAAGAGATGGATTTTCGTGTGAACACTGTTCCGACCATGTGGGGCGAAAAAGTGGTTATGCGTCTTTTAGATAAATCGAATCTTCAGCTCGACATGACCAAACTTGGTTTTGAAGAAGACGATTTAAAATTATTCAAAAATTGTGTGAACCTTCCGCAAGGGATGGTGTTGATCACGGGTCCTACGGGTTCCGGTAAGACAACCACAATTTACTCAGCCTTAGCTGAGCTTAATAAATCCGATGTGAATATTTCCACAGCGGAAGATCCTATCGAGTTCAATCTTGAGGGGATCAATCAGGTTCAGATGAATCCTGATATTGATTTAAATTTCAGTAGCGCCTTACGTGCGTTCTTACGTCAAGATCCGGACATCATCATGGTGGGTGAGATTCGTGACTTAGAAACAGCAGAAATCGCGTTTAAAGCGGCCTCTACAGGTCACTTAGTTTTAAGTACTCTTCATACGAACGATGCTCCTTCGACAGTTGTTCGTTTAACTGAAATGGGTGTGGCTCCGTATTTAATTTCTTCGACAGTCAATTTGATCGTAGCCCAGCGTCTCGTGGGTAAAATTTGCGATCAATGTAAAGAGCCGATTCAGGTTCCAGAAACAACGCTGTTAAATCTAGGTGTTAGTAAAGCAGATATTCCAAGATTTAACTTAATGCGTGGCCGTGGCTGTTCAAATTGTAACAACACGGGAATTCGTGGTCGTCTGGCGATTTACGAATTAATGCCGTTAACTGAAAAAATTAAAGATGCGATTTTAAGAAATGCATCGGCCCAAGAGCTTCGTAAATTAACTAAAGACTTAGGCTTTCGCACATTACGTCGAAGCGGTTTGTTAAAGTTAGCTCGTGGGCAGACAACAATTGATGAAGTTTTAAATACATCTGTGAGAGACGACTAGAGGATAAGGCATCATGATTGAAAAGATTTTAACCAAAGTAAGAGATGCTTCCGCTTTAGAGGTTCAGTTCAGACTGGGTCATAAAACTATTGCGAAAGTAAAAAATGAATGGCTGGAAATCGACAAAGAAAGTCTTGGTTTTTCTGAATGGGAAGACTTAAAAGACCTATGTCTGCAAAACAATGATAAATTAACTCTGGAAACAAAAGGTTTTGTTAGAGGTGTTTACAAATCGTCTGACCAGCAATGGATGTTTTCTTTCACTGAACACAAAGACTGTTTAAAAGCTTATTTCAGCGTTATTCCTAATTTTGAATTAAGTCAGTATATTCAATCTCCGGTTTTCTGGGATTCACTTAAAAAAACAAGCGGCTTATTTATTGTGACGGGTCAGCGTGGCCAGGGTAAATCTTCACTTTTAAAAGATATTATTTCTGAAATTAAAAAAGATTCTCCGAAATTGATTGCCGTTCATGGCAATTTTTCAACGCTTTCAATGTTAAATATTGATTCATTAATTCACCTTTCTGAAGAAACTTTAGGGTGGGAAGCGCATCATCCGATTTATGATGGTATTGACCAATTCGTAGTTGATTTTAACAGCATTAAAAACTGGGAAAAATGGATCAAGCTTTGTGAAGAAGGCCGTTCAGTTTATTTAACGATCTCTGGTTTATCGGTTGAAAACTGCTTAGAGCAGATTATTTCGCAAATCGGTTTTCAAACAAATTTAGCCCGTCGTTTTTACCAAGTTTTAAACAGCATTTGTTATCAAAAAGTGATCGGTATTAAAGAAGGTGCCGTGCATGAATTTTTCGTGGCACAACCAGGCTTTAAAGAAGATTTATTTAAAATGTCTTTTGTTGATTTTAAAAAGCAGCATGAAGGCGAAGCTTTCAAAAAATATTTTCAAAGTTTAAATCAATCCATCATCCAGGCTTTAGTGCGCCGACGTATCGATGTGAAATCAGCGTTTGCGACATCTGATGCCCCAGATGATTTAGATATGCAGTTAAAGAGAATGGGGTTGTAGAGCATGGCAAAGTTTCAATTCCAGGCCCGTTCACTGAACGGAAAAATTCAAACAGGCTACCTTGATGCTAAAGATGAATCTGAAGCAAAGGTTCGTCTGCGTGCTAAACAACTTATGCCAATGACTTTAAAAGTTGTGACTAACATTCCTGGTAAAAAGAATGCCCATGATATCGGAGCTTTAGGAGCATTTTTTGCTCCGAAAGTAAAAACTAAAGATTTACAGATTTTTACGCGTCAGTTTGCTACACTGATCAATTCGGGTATTCCGATTGTTGATGCGTTAAAAATTCTTTCTGAATCAACTTCAGATAAACTAATCAAAGAAGCGGTTTTACAAATTAAAGCTTCGATTGAAACAGGTAAAAGATTATCTGATTCAATGAAACAATTCCCGCGCGTGTTTGATGATCTTTATTGTAATATGATCCGCGCCGGTGAAGAAGCCGGTATCATCGATGTGATCTTAAATCGTCTTTCAGTGTATTCTGAAAAAAATGAAAAGATCAAAAATCAGATCAAAGGCGCTATGGCGATGCCGATTGTTATCGTAATCGCTGCCGTTCTTGTGATTTCAGGTATTATCGTTTTCATTATTCCGAAGTTCCAAGAATTGTATAAAGGCAGTGGTAAAGAACTTCCGGCATTAACACAAATGTTAATCAACATGTCAGATGCCTTACGTAATCACTGGCTGGGGATTTTTATCGGAATCTTCGTAGCCATTTATTTTATTATCAGCTTTTTTGCCAGCAAAGAAGGCCGTCAGGCTTTAGATAAATTTTTAATTAATGCTCCGGTGATTGGTGATGTGGTTCAAAAAGCTTCGGTTGCGCGTTTATCACGTACGATGTCGACTTTATTATCATCAGGTATCAGTATGCTTGAATCGATTGATATTGCGGCCAATACCGCAGGTAATTTCGTGATCGAAAATGCCTTAAAATCTTGTAAAGAATCAATTTCAGTCGGTCGTCCGTTTCACTTACCGTTATCGCGCCAAAAAGAAATTCCACAAATGGTTTCGCAGATGGTGGCGATTGGTGAACAAACCGGTGCGCTTGATTCGATGTTAGGTAAGATTGCCGATTTCTACGAAGATGAAGTCGAAAATGCAATTCGTGCTATGACTTCATTAATCGAGCCATTACTTATGATCGTTTTAGGTGGAATCATCGGCTTCATTCTAGTTGCTATGTACTTACCAGTATTCCAAATGGGAGACACCGTTGTTCAATAGTGCGAAGATCGAACAGTATTTTACGTCATTAACAGCTCGCGATTGGCGAGCTGTGGTACTGTTTTTTTATAGCGTGTTATTTCAACTTGCGATTTTATCACAAACGCCATTTATTCAAGTTAACTTTTTAGTTCATTTTTATGGCGCTGTTTTATTATTTTTCGCGCATCATCTTTTATTGTATTTTACGAACAGCAAAAACCATGTGCTGTCGTTTATGTTCGATTTTGCGATTTTGTTTTACTTGATGGCTCAGCATTCGGTGCTATCAAGCTTTAATTTAATTGTATTATTAATTCTTTTATTTATTGCAGGCTCAGAGCTTTCAAAAACATCATCGTTAGTTTTAACGATGTTTAGTTCAGTTTGTCTGTCTCTGGTAAATTTACTTTCAATCCGTTGGGAAGGTATTCAGAATTTATTTACCTTAGTCTTATTTAACTTTTCATTTGTGACTGTTTCGATTATTTCACAACAGTTTCGCGTACAGCTTAAAGACCTGCACAGTGAATTAACGACGGTGACTAAAAAATTAAGATCACGAGAAGAATTCTCTGAAATCTTAATTCAGCAGATGCCAACAGGGCTTACCGCTTTTAACCAAAGCCATGATTTATTATTTGCCAATAAAAATTTAACAGACCGCTTAAATCTTTCGGTGAATGATTTGCGAACGATTTTTACCCAAACGCAAGCGCGTGGGCAGGCTGAATTTGCCTATTACAATCCGCAGTTGCAAGAAAAGAAAATCTACGAAGTTAACCAAGCCAGCTACGAAGATGTTTATTTAAATGAAACCGTTAATTTAATGATGTTAAAAGACGTGACTGAAGTAAAACATCTGCAAGATCAAATGCGCCAACGCGAAAAGCTAGCGGCCATTGGTCAATTAGCAGCAGGTATTGCCCATGAAATCAGAAACCCGCTTGCGGGTATCAGCGGCAGTATTCAGTTACTTTCAACAGATGCTAAAAATCCAGATGATCAAAAGCTCATGAAGATCATTTTAAAAGAGATTGATCGTTTAAATAACTTAATCACAGAGTTTTTAGATTATTCAAAACCTGAATCACGCCCAGATCAAAAAATTGATTTGGCGTTGGTGATGAACGATGTGATTCAAAATATTAAAGCCAGCCCGCAAACACCGAAAAACTTGGATTTAGCAATTCAAGTGAATTCGGCGATGATCTTGGGTTATGCGGATAAGTTAAAACAGGCGTTTTTAAATATTTCGATGAACGCCGTACAAGCGATGTTAAATAACGAAAATCCAAAGCTTGTGATTAAATTAGAAACTTTTGGTGATGAAGTGGTGCTTTCGATTAAAGATAACGGAAGCGGTATGCCAGAAGAAGTGAAGAAAAGAATTTTTGAACCCTTTTTTACGACGAAACCTAAGGGCACTGGCTTAGGGCTTGCTATCACACACAAAGTGCTTGAGTCACATCAAGCGCAGATGCAGATCCACAGTGAAATGGGTGTTGGAACAGAATTTATTTTAAAATTTAAAAAAGCATAAAGAATACATAAACAGGAGATACATCATGAAATCACGTATTTTAGTAGTAGATGACGAAGAATCGATCAGAGAGTTCCTCGAGATCATGCTAAAAAAAGAGGGCTACGAAGTTACGACAGCTGAAGACGGAGCTAAAGCCAAAGAAATTCTAACGAAAAAGTCATTTGATATGATTATTTCGGATATGCAAATGCCAAATCTAACAGGCATTGAATTGCTTCGCCATGTTCGCGAAAGCTACCCTGATATCGTGTTCATGATCATCACAGCTTTCGGTACAACTGAAACAGCTGTTGAAGCGATGAAACTTGGTGCTTACGATTATTTAACGAAACCGTTTAAAATTGACGAAGTTCGTTTAAATATTGCGAATGCTTTAAGATCTAAAAACTTAGAAACTGAAGTGCGCGTTCTAAAAAAAGAATTAGTTAAAGAATACTCATTCCAAAATATGGTGGGTAATTCAGATGCTATGCACTCTGTATTTAACTTAATTCAACGTGTATCGCAGGCTCCTACAAACGTGTTAATCACGGGTGAATCGGGTACCGGTAAAGAGGTTATCGCTAAAGCTATTCACTATAATGGTCCTTTAAAAGATAAGCCATTTGTTACAGTCAACTGCGGTGCCATTCCTGAAAATTTAATGGAATCAGAAATGTTCGGTCATAAAAAAGGATCGTTCACAGGCGCTATCGCTGATAAAGCAGGTCTTTTTGAAGTGGCTGACGGTGGTACCTTATTCTTAGACGAGGTGGGTGAATTACCAGCTTCGATTCAAGTAAAATTACTTCGTGCAATTCAAGAGCGTATTATCCGCCGCGTAGGTGCGACTGATGATATGAAAGTTGAAGTGCGCATTATTGCTGCGACAAACAGAAATCTTGAAGAGATGGTTTCAAAAAACACGTTCCGCCAAGATTTATTTTACCGTTTAAATGTTATTAATATTAAATCTCCGCCATTACGTGACCGCGCTGAAGATATTCCTTTATTAGCGAATCATTTCTTACGTAAATACAACGATAAGCTTGGAAAACAAATTCAAAGCATTTCAGTTGAAGCGATGGATATTTTAAAGAAATACAATTATCCGGGTAACGTGCGTGAGTTAGAAAATATGATCGAGCGCACTGTGGCTTTAGAAGCAGGATCTACGATTTTACCAGAGTCATTACCGCCAATGGTGAATACGCCATCAGGTCGTAAAATGGCTTCATCAAATGAAATTGAAATCGGTGATGATGGTTTAGATCTTGATAAGGTCATTGGCCAAATCGAGAAAGAATTATTAATCAAAGCGATTCACGCTTCAAACGGCGTGAAGAAAAAAGCTGCGAAGTTATTAAAAATTTCATTCCGCTCAATGCGCTACCGTGTTGAGAAGTATAGCTTAGGCGTAATGGGCGACGATGAAATGGACGACGAGTAAAACTGACCTCAAAGGCCCCGTTCCTTCGTTGCTACGGGCCTTCGACGTACTGAACGTACGTCTTCGGCCTAGACGCCTCGGCCCGGAACCTTTGATCTCAGTTTTCCTGCTAATTCGTAAGAATGAATTTTTCTTTTCATAAAATAATTCTTATATCTCTTCTACTTTTGGGCCCGCATGTGCGGGCTCAAAGCGTTGATCAGGATCTGATCAATATTATTGAAGTCGAAAAAAATATTCAGTTTAAAAAAGAGAAGGAACCGACTTATTCTGAACTTGAAATTGGGGTGGGGTATGGTTATGGGTCGATTGCTGATTATCCGGCATCGGATGAGTATTCGCGTAAAAATTTACTCTTACCATTAGTGATCTATCGCGGTGATGTTCTTAAATCTGACCAAGAAGAAGGAACTCGGGCTGAGCTTTTTAAATCGCGTGAGTTAGAAATTAATTTAAGTTTCGGTGCGCGCTTTAATAATGACAGCGATGGCAATAAAGCCCGTCTTGGAATGCCGGATTTAAATTACATTTTTGAAACCGGGCCAAGTTTAAGTTACAAACTTTGGAAAGAACCAAAAGTGGGATCGTTAAGCTTACAAATCCCGTTAAGGCTTACTTTTGAGACTGATTTTAAAGCGACTGAGTTTTTAGGTTTAGTGTTTGAACCTGAATTAAGGTTTCAAAAATTAAATTTTTTAGTGCCGAATTTGTCAGCGATCACGTCTTTGTCTGTGGAGTTTTTCAATGAGCGTGTGGCAAATTACTACTATCAGGTGGAGGATCGGTACGTGACTGTTGATCGCCAAGCCTACGATGCAAAGCCTGGGTTATCCACACTGAGCTTCGGGCAGAACTTTCTTTATGAGTATAATCGTTTTAACTTAATTTTTGGCGCCACTTACAGTTATTACGGGCGCTCCGAAAATACGGAGTCACCACTTTTTAAAAGTGATGCCAACACATCAGTGTTTGCCGCTATTGCATGGTTTTTCTACCAACGCACTACAGAGCGCCAATAATTTAAAATATTGCCTGCGTTAAAAAAGCCCGCCTATACTTACCGTGTATGAAGACTTTATTATGTTGTTTACTTTTGTTACCGAATTTAGCGCTGGCCGGCGGAGCTTTAGATAAAAAGCTTGCTGAAGGTGATTTGATCTTTATTCATAGCCAAACTGAACAGGCCGCAGCGATTGCTGAATCAACGGGATCTCAGTGGACTCATGTGGGTATCATCGTTAAAAAAGCCGGCGAGTGGAATGTGGCCGAAGCGGTTGGCCCATTACAAGTCAATTCCCTAAGATCGTTTATTGCTCGCAGTAAAGATCATAAATACAAAGTCATGCGTTTTAAATATTTCTCGCAAAAAATGGTTCCGCAGCTTTATGTGCAACTTTATAAATACAATCAGCCATATGATATCTTTTTTGAATGGTCTGATGATCGTATTTACTGTAGCGAATTAACTTACAAAGTTTTTAAAGCTGTAACGGGGCATCCGATCGGAAAACTTCAAAGAACCGGTGATTTAAAGTTAGACGGGCCATATACAAAACGACTTATCGAAGAACGTTTAACCGCTATCGGTAAAGAGTTAAACTTAGAAGAACCAATTCTAACACCGGTGGCGCAAACAGTTGATCCCAACATGACGTTGGTTGAAGAATCATTTTAAAAACCAATGCAGCATTTCACTTGCAAACGGGGCTTTGCTTGTTTGCAAGAATTCTTTAACCGCCTGATAGTCTTCAGATTCGCGGTTTTGGCTTAGTTTAAATTTTCCATCAATCTGAATAATTTTAAATCGCACACCGACAATCGCTTTAAGTAATCCCAACTTAAATTTTTCTGGGAGCTCGTACTTCCAATTTGTACCGTTACGCTGTTCAAAAAAAACGACCGAAGTTTTCATTAGAGCGTCAAGCCCTTCGGCGTCGTCTATCAATTCAGCTTCGCAAGTAGCTTCGACTGCCGTGTAATTCCAAGTCGGTACTTGCGGTGATGTTTTATAAAGCGATGGAGAAATATAACAGTCTGGTCCACGAAAACTGATTAAAGCTTTTTGCGATGTTAAAACTTTCCACTGTGGATTGGCGCGGGCTAAGTGAGCCAGCAAATAAAGTTCACCTTCTTTTTCTTCGACAAAGAAAGGAAGATAACTTGTTTGTAAATTGTTATCAGAAGTTGTGATAAGAGTTCCCAAGGGATAGCGGCGGATAAACTCTAATTGTTTTTCTAAATCTTCGACTTGTGAATATTTAGGATTGTACATAAAGGCCTCCGGTCAAACAGAAGCCCATTTTAAGGATTAGATTTTGTCAGAGTCAATAAAACGCCTATAACGTGTGTTTTAAGCCACTTATGGCACATTGTATTTAAATAGGTAATCTCTATATCAAAGTTATCTATAATAGTTATCATAAATATAGAAAAGACCGATACTTAAAGTAAGCGAAAGGATATGGCTTATGACTTCAGTACTCTGGTTAGGAATTTTAGGTGGTTTGATCTCGTTTGCTTCAACAGCATTCGGCGCGTTGTTGTCATTAACTCCTGCTAAGTCGGGCCCTTTTTTAAAATTTAAATTTTCAATCGACTTTGCTTTAGGCTTAATGCTTTCGGCGGTGGCTTTTTCATTGGTGGCACCAGCGGCTAAAAACTCGCTGAATAATCCAAAATTATTTTTCTTAAGCCTTATCGGTTTTGCTTTCGGTGCAGTTGTGATTTACGGCTTAAAAGTTTTTATCGAGCGTAAAGAGCACGAAAGCCATGAAAAATCACAGGTCTCATCATCACAGTTGGTTTTAGCTCTAGCACTCATTGTGCATAATTTTCCTGAGGGATTAGCCAGCGGCGCCTCGCTTGCGGGTCTAGATTTAAAATCGGCGATTCCTATTTTATCTTCGATTGCCATTCAAAATATTCCTGAAGGGTTACTTATGGTTTTATGTTTAAAAGGCATGGGCTGGAATTTAAAAAAATCTTTTATCGGTGGTTTATTCTCGGGCGTTGTTGAGTTAGCGGGTGGGGTTGCTGCCGGTTTATTACTTTCGCAAGTGAACCAGGCCTTGCCAGTGATTCTTATGATGGCCGGTGGCGCGATGTTTACCTCGGTTGTGATTGAGCTTAAAGAACGCGGTAATCTTGTAGCCCGTATTAAACAGCCTCAATTTGCTCTGGGGCTATTGGCGTTGCCATTGCTTACAATGCTCTTACCTAGCTCGTTGTGAGGCGTATTGCCGCAAAGCTTGTAGAGTATGGAGTCGCTATGAAAAAGCCAAAGAAAACAAAATCGCTTCCGCTCCCACGTATGGATTATGAATCTGAAAAAGAACTGCTTTCTATTTTAAAGGGTCGCCAAGGTGGCTTGTAGATAGCTAGACTGAGGTCTACTTGATTTAACCAAGCTAAATGTCGATAGGTCTAACGTGAGATTTATCGCAAGCTTCATCTTATTTTTATCAGCATTTGCCGTGGCCCAAACGCCTGTGGCAACGACGATGACGTTACAGCAGCAGGCGCAAATGGATATGATGATGCGCCAGATGTATCCCCAATATTTAACACCGCAACAGCAATTGCAGTTAGCACAGATTCCTCCGGGGCAGCGATTACAGGTCTTGCAAGCGATCAATATGGGTAACAACCAATACGCTATGCAATTCACACCGCAATCGGGCCCGATGATGGGGCAATCAATGTGGGCGATGAATAACACACAAAGCCCGTTATTTAATTTTTTCTCAAGCCTTGGTTCAATCACAAAATCAATGGATCGCGCCACATACATGGAAGCTCGTGAGCCTGTCAGTGCTTATCGTTCACCGGATCCTTCAGAAAACCGTGAACCATCACTTGCAGCTCTAGATACGATGAATCAGGCCACTTCAAAATTAAAAGATATGAAAAACCCGCAGAAAGCGACTGAGTGTTTGGATTGTATTACTGATCCACAGCCGACGTTGACGGCTGGGCCCATCAGCGGTGCAGGCACAATTAAAACAAGTGCCGTTGGTGGAAAAAAAGAAGATTTAAACGCCGATGTTAAGTGCTCTTATGGCGGTGAAGTAGTTGATGGTATTCGTTTAACGTTTAAACAAACGCTTGAAATGAAGATCGAGCACAATAAAGTTTTGTATTTTAAGCTTGTGGCTCAAGACGGAAAAAAGACCTGTGTTATTGATCTAGCCAACTTTCCACAAAGGCAAATCGGCAATACAACAAACGTGGGCTTAAACCATAAGAACGGAAAAACTTACGTTGCCATTTATCCTAACAATAAAACTGATAAGAAAAACCCAGCGGTCAGTGTTGGGGTTAATAACTTTCAGGATTTATGCCCCCAGATGAACCCTAAGCTATTTATGCAGATCGAAGCCGATCCTAAAACAGGAACTTGTCGTTAAAAAATTATAGAGTTATTGCTCAGATGCAATAAAATGACGTTACTCGCCTTGTAAAGAATTCAGCCTCTTTACGTAAATAAAAAATTATTATATAACTAGGGCATGACAGAATTTTTTGAACTAGGCCAATATTTAAAAGAAAAACGCGTAAGCTCAGGTTTCACTCAAGCTGAATTAGCTGGTAAACTTGGCGACGTCCACACTCAATTCGTTTCTAACTGGGAGCGCGGAATGTGCGCTCCACCGAATCACTGCTTTCAAAAGCTAATCTCGGTTTTAGATTTAAACCGCGATAAGTTAGTTAAAGTGATGCTAGCGGATTCTAAGAAAATTATTTCTGAAAAAGTCTACGCTAAATCTAAAAACCAAAAGAAAGCTGTGTAAGCTTAAACGCTGCACTTAGCACCCGTAAACAGGGGGGGCGAGTGCAGCTCTTCTCACCAAATCTTAGCCAGCTTTCTTTAATGGCAGAACATTATTTAGAAAGACCGCCTGGGCTTCTTCCCACTTCTGATGCTTAAAATCAGGTGGCAAAACTTCCTGCAGATTGTCGAACAGTGCGCTGTATTCTCGGTAAATCGAATTCAAATAATTTGTATTAAATTTTTCAACGATAATAAACATATGAGGATCTGGAACAACAGGGTGGATAAACATATGCGATTTATCAAAATAACCGATATGCTCTAGCCATCTAGAAGCTTTATACTTTTCGTTTGTACATCCGAGTATATGATCAAATCCCATGCGGGTCACATGTGCATAAACCATAGCGTAACCGATATCAGAAAGATTTAATCCCGATTTTTTTTGCGTGTAATCCAAATCGACAAACCACGAATTACAATCTGCCAGATACTTTTTCTTATTTTTAAAGTTTTGATAATGCTTTTGAGCTTCGGGGCTAAGTTGAGGAATTAAGTCTTGTATTGGGGTTTTGAGATGATGTTGTTGGGCTCGGTCTTCAAAGGTGGTGCGAATGGCTAAGATCAGTTTTGGTTTAAACATTTCACTGACATCGTAAATCAGATAATGCGTTCCGATCATATCGTGCTTATCCATAACAACATAGTTTGGGTCAGTTCTGGCGAAATTTTTTTGTTTATTAATAATGACATCGTTAAGCGCGTGCTGAGTCGATGGATTATCTAGATGTCCAATGGCGTAATCTAAAATAACTAACTTAAAGTTGTTCAGGTTGTTCATTATTTGATCCCCCAGAACTAAAGGATAAATATTATTTTATCTAATTTGTTGGAAAATTTCGAAAAATATTAAAATGAGATTCGGCTATATTAATATGGAGCATGGCACATAATTTGTGCCGTGATGTATGCGTTAATACAGATTTATTAACAGGTCTTTAATACGCATTATTTTAAAATACGCAAATAATAAGATATTTATCATTAAAAAATTAAAACCTACCGAAACATCTTATATGAATAAAGAGTCGTATAAAAATATTCGAAGCCAATTGCATTTTAAACATCAGTGGCCGCAGTTTTTTTTGTATGTATTTGAAGATGTTGTTCTGTGGTCAGGAGTTATTTATTTTCTTCAGCAGCCTCTATTTTTATCTTGGGTAGCGGCTTTACCGTTTGCTCTTTTGATGTTTCGAAACTTTGCTTTTATGCATGAGGCAGTTCATGAAAGTGCGGCCCCTAACCGTAGATTAAATTATGGCTTAGGTTTGTTCGCAGGTGCTGTTTGCTTTTTGCCTTTTTCATTATGGAAAGCCATTCATATCGAACATCATTATTGGACAGGAAACTTTCACAAAGATCCGGCGTTGGAAGTTGTCAAAAAATACCCGGATAGTTCACGCTTTATGAAAGCTGTGTTTACGGTGATGTGGCGAGCGCAGTTTCCTTTGATGGCTTTTTTTCAGTACATCGTTTTTTGGGCGCATTCAGGAATTAAATTATATAAAGATCCCCGTAATCTTGTTTTATGGGTGAGCTTGGTGAGCCCCTTGGTATTGTGGGGAAGTTGTATCTACGCCCTTAGCTTTTCACAACTGACTGTGGTTGGCCTTGGGATCTTTTTGTATTCACTGCTTTTCGATTTTATTAATCTGCCTCACCATGTGGGGGTGTATTCCTACGATCCTCAAGAAAGAAAAGGAGTTTGGGATCAGCATTCGGTCGTTAGGTCATGCCGCTATCCTTTTTTAGTTGAACATTTGGTTCTTAATTTTAATTTTCATACCGAACATCATATGATGCCCGATCTTGCCTGGCATGAGCTGCCTAAGGCCCATGAAGTGATCAAGGCCTTAAAGTCTGATAATGATGAATTTCATTTTATTAAAGCGGGCTGGTTGGCTCAGCAAAGGCCTAAAACCTTTGCTCAGTTCTTGCGGCCTGATCTTTACAGTGATAGCGAAAAAGAAAACAAAAAACAGGCGGCTTAGTTTTAAAACTAAATAAAAGAAATGCCTTTTGTTTGTTCGCCCGTAGCTATTGGGGTTACTCGAGCCGTAACAAGTAGTCCAGCAATTTGGCCATCGGCTTTATTATAAATCGGGCAGATAACACCAAACTTGCAAAGTGAAGAACGCGAAGTAAAGTGCTCTTCATCATTCGGATTGAAAATTTCGCTGATCACATGCTCCGGAACTTGAGCTGGAACAACGCCTTTTACTTGGCCTGAAAAAATAGAACCAACGACTTCAAACATTTTATCGAAAGTTCCGCTTGGTCTTTCCCAAAGGCTGTACCATTCGTAAACCAATAAATCTAAAAGAGAGTATGAAGATGTTGTAAAGAAATTAAAAGTTCTGAATATTTGGATGTTATCGGTATTATACATTTCAATAAGCTCGTCTTTTCTAACCGTATTCCAAAAATCTTTATCTCTAAGCTCAAAGCCATACATATTAAGAGCTTGCTCGACGTGTTTTCGTTCACAGTGGCCGTCTTTTTCAATTTCAGGGGCGCCAGCAGCAATATTTATCGAGTTTTGTAGCTTTTTAATTAAATTTTCTTTTTTATCTACAGGCAGACTCGTAAGTGTCGACAACGCTTTTTGAGTGTGAGCTTGAACGGGATACCCATATGTCTTACTGATTGAGGCCAGGTTTTCTAAGAGTTCAACAGCCTTTAGATCTAAGGCTTTGGATTGTAAACTAGCACTGTCAAAAGCGAGATTTGATAATGGGTTCATAATTGCTCCTACACAGTTAATTATTTACCTCGAGTGCGTGGGGTCTGTCGAGCTTTCGCCTACGATTAACGCGAAATTTTATAAATCTTACTGTCTCTGAAACTCTTATGCAAAATAGCCGCCTTAGACCGTCTATTCTGTAGACAGCTACAGTGCGGACTCTCTTGTTGGTCGTGGCCCCCAGCGTGGCATTTTTGGAGTCTTTTTCTTAGTTAAATATTCCTAGCTAAATAAAAAATTATGCAGCTTAGATAAGAAAAAACGGATTGGCTTTTGGCCAATCCGTTAATGTGAAGAACGACCCTCCGGTAAAAAGATCGCTTTTAAGATGTACTAAACTTATCGGCTGTCTTATAAATAAATTTATAGTTATAAGGTTTTTTTGCTCCGGAATCAGATAGAGCGCTCCGGAATCCTAAAGACACTGCCTGTGTCAGGATAAGGTTAAGTTTTTGTCCAAACCTAGACCATTATCCTGCCTTAACAGAACGAAAATTTGAGCTTTGTGCAGAAAATTTTTCTACTTAAGATATGAAAAACACAAAAATCATTCTGGTGTCTGTATTGTTAACATCAACGGTATTTGCCGGAACAGCTGAATTAGCTGAACAAGCTAAAAAATACGAGCAGCGCTATCAGCTTAATTCGCTGAATGAAAAATTAGTCGACAACCGCGGTGATGGCTACGAGAACCTGTACGGAGTTAGAAACTTTCGCAAAGTTTTAAAGGGTGTTTTATACCGTGGTGGGGCCAATAATTCGTATAATAAATACGGTAAACGTTCGAACACCAATCCTTTGCCTGATCTCGGTCTAAAGAATCTCTGCAGCGAAGGTTTTGGTGTAAGTGTTTATCTCTATGAAACAAATTTTTCTACGGCTCCGAAACAGGTGAATTGTTCAACTGTTGAATCAAAGACAAATTCCTTAAAATATCGCCAGTTAACTGCAGCCGATATTGAGAACACAACGGTGTATTTAGAAATGATTTATAAAGCCATTAAAGGCCAGGCCGCTTCGCCCATTTACATGCACTGTTGGAACGGCTGGCATGCTTCGGGGTTGGTTTCAGCTTTAGCTCTTCGTCAGTTTTGTGAAATGTCAGGTAATGAAGCTTTATCTTACTGGATGCAAAACACAGACGGAAATACTGCTGGCTATGACTCGATTAAAAAACGCATCGTCGATTTTCAACCGTTACCACAGTTCAAAATCAGTCCTGAGGAGCGGGCTCAAATCTGTGAATAAATAATTGTTTATTTGCGGGGCAGTTTAGATTGTATTTTTTTAATTAGGGAAAAATTCCCTCTCTATTAAATTTCTATTTGTTAAGATTCTCCGTAAAAGCCAAGCACAGACCTTGCAGTTTGGGGCGTATCACGGAGATGCATATGGCCAGTACTCATCACACTCCGCAGCAAACGCTGCGAAAAAAAAGCCCACCCCCTGTTAGACACAGAAAAGTAAAATCTTACGACCATAATGAATCCCTGAAGATGATTAACACCACGTTAACTCTTTTGTTAGAGGGTGATTTTACAGCTCGTATTCCTTACCAGTTCTTAGAAGACGGACAGATTGGCGAGATAGCCACAAAGCTTAATAAAACCATTGATCGCCTAGATAAAATGTCTAAAGAGTTTGTGCGTGTCAGTGCCGTTGTTGCTAACGAAGGGCGATTATCTGAACGCGCTGTCGTTGAAGGTGCGGTCGGGTCTTGGGCTAATAAATTAAATTCTTTAAACTCTGTGATCGGTGAATTAGCCAGACCAACTAAAGAAATTGCGCGCGTGATGCGGGCTGTGGCTGCAGGCGATCTTTCGCAAAAAGTGACAGTCGAAGCCAAGGGTGAAATTCTTGAAGCTAAAAACACCATCAACACCATGGTAAAAACGCTGCAATCATTTACTTCAGAAGTAACTCGCGTGGCAAAAGAGGTAGGTACCGAAGGGCGCTTAGGCGGCCAAGCCGAAGTCAAAGGCGTTGAAGGTACGTGGAAAGATCTAACCGACAACGTAAATATGTTGGCGGGTAATTTAACAAACCAAGTTCGTAATATCGCAGCCGTGACGACTGCTGTTGCGAACGGTGACTTATCGAAAAAAATCACCGTTGAAGCCAAAGGCGAAATTTTAGAATTAAAAAACACCATTAATATCATGGTGGATCAGTTAAACTCGTTTGCGGCCGAAGTAACTCGTGTCGCAAAAGAAGTAGGAACACAAGGGCAACTTGGCGGACAAGCCGATGTAAAAGGTGTTTCAGGAACTTGGCGCGATCTGACTGAAAATGTAAATCAGTTAGCCGGTAATTTAACAAACCAAGTGCGTAACATCGCTTTAGTTGCGACCGCGGTGGCTAAAGGTGACTTATCACAAAAAATCACCGTTGAAGCCAGTGGTGAAGTTTTAGAATTAAAAGACACCTTAAACAAAATGGTGGACCAGTTAAACTCATTTGCGGCCGAAGTAACCCGCGTGGCAAAAGAAGTAGGTACCGAAGGGCGCTTAGGCGGCCAAGCCGAAGTCAAAGGCGTTGAAGGTACGTGGAAAGATCTAACCGACAACGTAAATATGTTAGCGGGTAATTTAACAAATCAAGTTCGTAATATCGCAGCCGTGACCACTGCAGTAGCGAATGGTGACTTATCGAAAAAAATCACCGTTGAAGCCAAAGGTGAAATCTTAGAATTAAAAAACACCATTAATATCATGGTGGATCAATTAAACTCATTCGCGGCCGAAGTAACTCGTGTGGCGCGCGAAGTGGGCGTTGAAGGTCGATTAGGTGGTCAGGCGCAAGTGCCGGGAGTTGGTGGTACATGGCGTGAATTAACCGATAACGTAAATCAGTTAGCGGGAAATTTAACAAACCAAGTGCGTAACATCGCATTAGTTACAACGGCGGTTGCCAACGGTGACTTATCAAGACAAATTACCGTTGAAGCCAAAGGTGAAATCTTAGAATTAAAAAATACGATTAATACCATGGTGGATCAGCTGCGCGGTTTTGCTTCTGAAGTAACACGTGTAGCCCGTGAAGTAGGTACTGAAGGTAACTTAGGTGCTCAAGCTGAAGTAAAAGGTGTGGCCGGTACTTGGAAAGATTTAACAGACCAAGTAAATGCGCTTGCCGGAAATTTAACAAACCAAGTGCGTAACATTGCACTCGTCACAACTGCGGTAGCCAACGGTGACTTATCACAAAAAATTACCGTTAAAGCGCGTGGTGAAATTTTAGAATTAAAAAATACAATTAACACGATGGTGGATCAATTACGTGCGTTTGCTTCAGAGGTAACTCGTGTGGCCCGCGAGGTAGGTACAGAAGGTAAACTGGGGGCGCAGGCCGAAGTGACTGGCGTTTCAGGTACGTGGAAAGATCTAACCGATAGCGTAAATTTCTTAGCTGGTAACTTAACTTCTCAAGTACGTAATATTGCGGCTGTGACCACAGCAGTTGCTAAAGGCGATTTATCAAAAACAATTACTGTCGAAGCCCGTGGTGAAATTTTAGAATTAAAAAATACGATCAACACCATGGTAGATCAGTTAAACTCATTCGCGGCCGAAGTAACACGTGTGGCGCGTGAGGTAGGTACTGAAGGTAAACTTGGCGGCCAGGCGCAAGTGCCTGGAGTTGCCGGTACATGGAAAGACCTAACCGACAACGTCAATCAGTTAGCGGGTAATTTAACAAATCAAGTGCGTAATATCGCTCTTGTGACAACATCAGTAGCCAACGGTGACTTATCGAAAAAAATTACCGTTGAAGCCAAAGGTGAAATTTTAGAATTAAAAGAAACTATCAACACCATGGTAGATCAGTTAAATTCATTCGCGGCCGAAGTAACTCGTGTGGCGCGTGAAGTAGGTACCGAAGGTAAACTTGGTGGCCAAGCGCAAGTATTAGGAGTTGCCGGTACCTGGAAAGATCTAACAGAAAATGTAAATCAATTAGCTGGTAACTTAACAAACCAAGTTCGTAATATCGCACTCGTTACAAAAGCCGTAGCAAGTGGTGACTTATCACAAAAAATCACCGTTGAAGCCAAAGGTGAAATCTTAGAATTAAAAACCACAATCAACCGCATGGTGGACCAGTTAAATTCATTCGCGGCCGAAGTAACTCGTGTGGCGCGTGAAGTAGGTACTGAAGGTAAACTTGCCGGCCAAGCGCAAGTGCCTGGTGTTGCCGGTATCTGGAAAGATTTAACGGATAACGTAAATACCATGGCCAATAACTTAACATCGCAAGTTCGTGGTATTGCCAAAGTCGTAACTGCTGTTGCAAACGGTGATTTAAGTCAAAAATTACTTTTTGAAGCTAAAGGCGAAATCGCATCGCTGGCAGATACAATCAACAGTATGACTGATACGTTACGTATCTTTGCTGACCAGGTAACAACCGTAGCCCGTGAAGTGGGTATCGAAGGTAAACTCGGTGGCCAAGCGAAAGTACCGGGGGCTTCGGGTACATGGCGCGATCTGACAGATAACGTAAATCAGCTAGCGGGTAACTTAACAACTCAAGTGCGTGCGATTGCCGATGTGGCGACAGCCGTTACAACCGGAGATCTCACTCGTTCAATTACCGTAGAAGCGCAAGGCGAAGTTTTAGAATTAAAAGACAATATCAATCAAATGATTTCAAATCTTCGTGATACGACGATCACGAACAAAGAACAAGACTGGTTAAAAACTAACTTGGCGAAATTTACCGGCATGATGCAAGGTCAGCGAAGCATTGAATCTTTATCAATGCAGATTATGAACGAATTAACTCCGGTTGTTTCTGCCCAGTTTGGTGCTTTCTACGTCTTTGAAGGCGGAGAAGAAGACGAACCGTCAATTTTAAAACTGATCAGCTCTTACGCTTATTCAAAACGTAAACATGTTTCAAACAGATTTTCTTTAGGTGAAGGTTTAGTCGGCCAATCAGCCTTAGAGAAAAAAGCGATCTTAGTTACTGATGTTCCAGAAGATTATATTCATATCGTTTCTGGTCTTGGCGAGGCGCCGCCACGTAATATGGCGGTTTTTCCGGTGTTATTTGAAGGCCAGTTAAAAGCCATTATTGAGTTAGCTTCATTTCAGGCTTTCAGTGCGATTCACTTATCGTTCTTAGAGCAGCTGATGCAAAGTATTGGTGTCGTGTTCAATATGATCAGCGCCAGTATGCGTACTGAAGAGCTTCTTCAAGAATTACAAAGATCAAATGCTGAGCTTGAAGGACGAAGCCAAGAGCTTGAAGATAAAGCCAAACAGCTCGAAGTTAAAAATCAAGAAATTGCCAAAGCCAGTGCCTCGATTGAAGAAAAAGCACGTGAGCTTTCGCGAATTTCAAAATACAAATCAGACTTTTTGGCCAATATGTCGCATGAACTGCGTACACCGCTTAATAGCTTGTTAATCTTAGCTAAAATGCTGGCGGATAACGAATCAGGCACATTAACTGCACAACAGGTTGAATTTGCTAAAACAATTCATTCATCAGGTAATGATTTATTAGCTCTGATTAATGAAATTTTAGATTTATCAAAAATCGAAGCTGGCCGCATGACGGTTGAATACCGCGAAGTAAGCTTAGATGAAATTCGCGATTACGTTGAAAAATCGTTTAACCAAGTGGCCCATCAAAAAGGTTTACAATTTGATGTGCGTATAGAACCAAATACGCCACCAAGTATTATCACTGACAGCCAACGTCTAAGCCAGATCTTAAAAAATCTGATTTCAAATGCGTTCAAATTTACAGAAAAAGGTTCGGTGCGTTTAGATATCAGTCTTGCAGACCGTAATTTAAAATTCAAAAATCCGGTCTTAAACAGTGCTAAAAAAGTGCTTTCATTCCGTGTGATTGATACAGGTATTGGAATTCCAGAAGACAAGCAAGAGCTTATCTTTGAAGCGTTTCAACAAGTTGATACCACTACCGCCAGAAAATACGGAGGCACTGGTCTGGGGCTTACCATCAGCCGCGATTTGGTAAAGCTTCTGGGTGGTGAAATGTGGTTAAGCAGTAAACCAGGTGAAGGAAGTACGTTTACGTTATTCCTTCCGATGTCGGGTATTGATACGACAATCACTGAAGTTGTGCAGCACAATCTATCGCGCATTCACACTTCAACAGATGCTTTACTGTCGTCACAGGATTTAAACCGTAATCTTTCTGGAAGAAATATTTTAGTGATTGATGATGATCCACGCGGTCGTTACGCCCTTGAAAAACTTCTGCAAGGCCGTCAGGTTAGAACAGCCACGGCTGAAAGCGGTGAAGAAGGTATTGAATACTTGATGCAGCATCCAGAAATTGAAATTGTTTTAATGGATATGGTCATGCCCGGTATGGATGGTTTTGAGGCCGTCGAAGAAATTAAAAAAAGAGAAAACCTTAAAAATATTCCGATTGTGGCCTATAGTTCAAAATCAATTCCAAATGCGCGCGATAAAGCACTGAGCGTAGGCTGTGTCGAGTACATCGAAAATCCGTCTGAAGGAAACCGCATTTTAACAATCATCAGCGATATTCTGACATCTTCACACCAACCCGAGGGTGAATTTGTAAACAATGATGAAAATTATAATTTTCAGAATGGGGTGTCAGGATTTCAAGAAAAAACTCTAGAAGGTCGTAAGATTATGTTAGTTGATGATGATGCCCGTAATCTTTACGCCACAACAAGCTTTCTTGAAAATCAGGGCGCCACAATTGTGGCCGTGAATAACGCACCAGAGGCTGTCGAAAAATTAAAAGAAGACCCGTCATTTGAGTTAGTGTTAATGGATATCATGATGCCAGAGATGGATGGTTATGAGGCCACAAGACAGATTCGCGAATTTGAAATTCTAAAAGATATACCGATTATTGCGGTGACGGCCAAAGCTATGCCCGAAGACCGGGAAAAAGCTATGACATCTGGCTTTGACGATTTCGTGGCCAAACCAATCGTAAACGAAGAGCTTTTAATGATTATTGAAAAACATTTACCACAAAAGAATTTACAATGAACCAAACTAAGAAGGACGCCGTAAATATTTTGATTGTTGATGACCGCCGGGAAAATCTACAGGCGTTAGAAGCTGTTTTAAGCGGTGAAGACCGAAATCTAGTGATGGTTAGTTCAGGCAAAGAGGCTATTCAAAAACTTTTAAACGATGAATATGCGCTTATTCTTTTAGATGTGATGATGCCTGGAATGGATGGTTTTGAATTAGCTAGGCTTATTAAGACCAGAGAAAAAACGCGTAATGTGCCGATTATTTTTTTAACGGCTATAGCCACAGACGTGGAACATATTTTTAAAGGTTATTCGGTAGGCGCCGTTGATTACTTAGCTAAACCCCTTGAACCAGAGATCGTTAAAGCCAAGGTCGCAGTCTTTATTGAACTTTATAAAAAGAATAAAACCATCGAGCAGCAATCTGAACAATTGCATAAACTTGAGATCGCCGAACTTAAGCGCTCTGAGCAAGAACGCATTCAAAACCTGATGGAATCTATTCCGCAAATGGTTTGGACGTGCAAAGCCGACGGAAAAATGGATTATTTTAACAAGCAATGGTTTTCTTACACTGGTTTGTCACTGAAAGATTCATTGGATGAAGAAGGATGGCTTAAACCCATTCAGTCTGAAGAACGAGATGGCTTTAAGACGAACTGGAAAGAACATTTGTATTCGGGAAATGTTTTTGAGTCAGAATGCCAGTTACAGCGAATGCAAGATCAAACCTATCGGTGGCATTTGTTGCGTGCTATTCCCATCAAAGATGGAGCTGATCATATCACCGGGTGGGTAGGAACATATACTGATATTGAAGATCAAAAGAATGCCCAGATCGAATTAAGTAAAACACTTCAGACCCGCGACGAATTTTTTTCGATCGCTTCGCATGAACTGAAAACACCGATCAATTCTTTGGGTTTAAAAATGCAAATTCTTGATCGCCAGGTAAGAAAAATACAAGATGATGTGGTTCCCAAACAAATGGTTTTAGATGCTGTAACGTTTTCTAAAAGCCAGATGGGCCGCTTAGTTTCTCTGATTGATAATCTGCTGGATATTTCGCGGATTAGAATGAACAGACTGACCGTTGATCCGACACAATTTGATTTTGTTGAGCTTGTCGATGAAGTGGTTTCTCGTATGGAAGACCAGGCTCGCCAGGTTGAAAGTTATATTACCGTTAATGCTGAAGGTCCTATCGTAGGCCAATGGGATAAACTGCGTTTAGAACAGTTGATGGTCAATTTAATTTCAAATGCGATTAAATACGGAAGTGGTGAGCCGATTAAAATTACAGCCACGGCAGATAAAGAAACGGTTACCTTAAGAGTTAAAGATAATGGCGTCGGTATTTCACGCAAAGACCAAGCTCGTATTTTTGAACAGTTTGAGCGGGCATCGCCGACCGGAAATATTGCAGGCCTGGGGCTTGGGTTATATATCGTAAAAAAAATTATCGAGGCTCATAAGGGAACTATCCGACTTGAAAGCGAGGTGGGGCGTGGATCAGAATTCATCGTCGAATTACCAAGAGAAAATGCCGACATCAAAACCGATGCCGGTAAAAAGCGACCACCTGAACCAGAGTCAACCCTCTAACCGATTACTCATTATCGATGATGCTCTTGAGATGCACTCTATGTTAAGAACATTGCTTTCTGAAGAGGGTTACGTTGTTCATTGTGTTTCAAACGGGCAGGCGGCCTTAAGATACCTTCGTTCAGTTGAAGAACTGCCAGGATTAATATTTTTAGATTTAATGATGCCGATTATGGATGGCTATGAGTTTCGTGAGGCGCAGTTAAGCGACCCGCGCTTAGCTAATACGCCGGTTGTGATAATCACCGCTGATGGTCACATCGAAAGTAAAAAAAATAAAATACAAGCCGTAGATAGTATCAGAAAACCCATCGACGTTGATGTCATGTTGCAAGTGGTTGCCCGTTATTTAAATCATGGATAACGCTTCAGAAGAAATCAAAAATTTTATTCTGGATAAGATCACTTCGATTGAGCAAATCAGTATTCTGGTTTTGCTTCAACAAGACCCGCAAAAAAAATGGACCACCGCTAAGATCAGTGAAGAGCTTCGTAGCGCCGATCTGGCTATCGAAAAAAGATTAGAAGATCTTTACTCGGCCGGGGTTTTAAATAAACCCGATAGCACAGAATTTAGTTATAGTCCGGTTTCAGAAAAAATTAAATCACTCATCACTAATTTAATAGAAGCTTATCAAAGGCGCCCAACATGGGTGATAGACCTGATCTATTCGCGCCCAATAGATGCCATTCAAGCTTTTTCAGAAGCCTTTAAAATCAGAAGGGAGAAGTAATATGATATCAGTCGTTTATTTACTTTGTGCCTGCACCAGTGCTTTGTGTGCGATTCTTTTGTTAATCAAATACTTTCAAAGCCGGCAGATCTTTCTTTTTTTAAGCGGGCTTTGTTTTGTGGGCTTTGCTGTAAATAATGTTCTTCTTTTTATCGACCTGGTTGTGCTTCCGAACACGGATCTTTCTATTCTTCGAACGGTGCCGGGCTTAATTGGAATCGCTTTTTTATTATGGGGATTTGTATGGGATTCGGTATAGATAAGATGTATTGGTTTTTATCGGGAGCGATTATGCTGGGTTGCGGAGTTGCAAGCCTGTTCTTTTTTAAGTTCTGGAAAAAAACACATGATCGTCTTTTTATGTTTTTTGGTGTGGCCTTTGCGATTTTGGCCGTCGAACGTATTGTCTTACTTTTGATGAGTGAAGGAAGTGGTGAAAGTAATGCCGCTATTTATTTAATGCGCCTTTCGGCCTTTGCGTTAATTATTATTTCAATTGTTGATAAAAATCGCCAGGAAAGTTCTTAAATAATTATTTAAGCGGTAATTCAACCGTAAAAGTTGAGCCTTTGCCAAGTTCACTTTGCACACTGATCGTTCCACCGTGGGCTGTAACGATTTCGTGAGTGATGTAAAGACCTAATCCTAAACCGCCATACTGTTTAACTGAAACAGCTCTTTCAAAACGATTAAATATTCTTTCTTGGTCTTGCGCGGCAATGCCAATACCACTATCTCGAACTGATAAGATTGCTTTTTTACCGTCAGTTTTAGTTGTTATATCAATAGGTTTGCCAGCGCCATATTTAATGGCGTTGGTAATAAGATTTGTAACAACTTGTTCAATGCGCAATCGGTCCCATAAGCCAACCACAGCCGCATCAGGATGAAGAATAATGGGGGAGTTAGCTTTAGTTGATCTAGACTCTAAAGCTTTGGCCACTTGCTGAACTATTTCTGAAAGATTAACTTCAGTTTTTTCGACAATTAAAACACCCGCAGTCGCCCGAGAAACATCAAGCATATCTTCAATAAGTTTTTCAAAACGGTCTAACTGCTGTTGTGAACTGTTCATCATAGTTATAAATTTACCGGTTTGCGAAGGTTCAACATAACCCATAAACTTATTCAGCAGTTGAATTTGAAGACTTAAGGCTGTCAGAGGTGTTCTTAACTCATGAGCCGCAATAGAAATAAAATCATCACGCAGTTGCAACGCTTTCTCTGCCTCAAGACGGGCCTGTTGTTCTTGCCACAGGCTTTTTTGAACTTCTTCGGCTTTCTTTTTATCGGTGATATCTTCAGAAATACCTAATAGAAATTCAGGTTCGCCATTTTCATTATAAATGGGAACTTTTTTAGTATGCAGAAGCCGTTGGCCCTTAAATTTAGTTTGAATAGGCTCTTCTGGAATTTCGATAAGGCGTTTATGGTTTAAAACATTCCGGTCAATAGAAGTGAAAAATTCGGCTTCTTCTTTCGGAAAAAAATCAAAATCGTTTTTACCAATCAGGTCATTTTTCGAAAATCCCAAAAGCTCTTCACCGGCTTTGTTAAAGCGTGTAAAGCGCAGCTCTTTGGCTTCTTTGATAAAAATCATGTCAGGAATATTTTCAACAATGGTATTTAAAAAAACGTTAGCCTTATTGGCATCGGCCGCTTGTTTTTTGATTTCAGTAAGATCAAGTAATCGTGCAAAAACAATAAGGCCATCATCGGTTTTAATTGGAATTAACACTAATTCAGCCGGAATTTCAGAGCCATCTTTACGAAGGGCTGTTATTTCAGTGCGGATAAGACCTGCACCAGAAAAAACTTTTTTTACATTTTCTTCAGCTTCAGCGCGAAAAGACGGGGCAACTAAAATCTGTGTGAATGATTGGCCAAGAACTTGTTCTTTTTTCCACCCGTGGGCAAATTCAATTTGTTTGTTCCATTCGGTGATAAGATTGTTTTTATCAATTGATAGCAAAGCTATCGGAGCGTTATCGAAAAGCAGCTGAAATTTATCAGACTGGTTTTCGAGTTTAGCCATGGGATACTCCTTCGTTATCGGCGCACCACTTTTTTATGACATCAAAAAGAACTTTTAAATTTACGGGTTTTTTAAAGATATTTTTGGCCTGAATGTTTTGGGCTTTATCTTCAAAAGCGCTCACAACCACAAACGGAATCTGGGATAGTTTTGGATCTTCGGCAAGTTTCGCCGCAAAAGTCCAACCATCCATCACAGGCATCATTAAATCTAAAACAATAAAACAGGGATTTTGTCCACTTTGAAGAAGATCAAGCGCGATCTGGCCATTTTCAGCCGTTGAAACCACATAACCTTCGTATTCCAGTGCTGCCTTCAAAGCTTCGCGAATACCATCATCGTCGTCGATAACTAGAATGTTGCTCATACTTTAAGGTTAATAAGTCGACGCTTGTTTAGTCAACCCTCGATTGGATTAAGTCTCAGATTTGATCGTTTCGATAAGATTACGGATATTTCCTGACGAAAGCGTGCTTATTGAAGGAACGAGCTGTGCCACGAAATGGAGGTCGTGCCAGTGGGCGGTCAGGTAACAAGGTACATATGATAATCACAGCAAAAGCTGATAAAAACTGTGCGGTGGTAGAAATTTCTAAATAGTAAGCTCTGAATAAGACCGTTATTATCAGGGCCAAGCTGAATGCGGCGGTGAACGCTATACTATTAAGTTGTAGTTCAAAGCGACGAATAAAATGATCAATCTTTTGTGATTTTTCATAAAGATAGTTCAGATTATTTTGGCTCATATAGCTTTCAACTTCGCCCGGAGACAAAAATAAAAAACGTATTTTTTCTTTTAGACCGTTTAATTTGAAAACAGCAGCTACGTTTAAATAATAAGTGTAAGTGTTTTCCCAAAAAGTGTTTTCAATGGTGTTCGGGTGGGTTAAACCGAATTGAGCCGTTTCAGTTTCTTCTTGAAAGGTGCCAAAAAGCTTATCCCAAACTACAAAAACAGAACCGAAGTTTTTATCGATATAAATCGCATTACTGGCGTGATGGGCACGGTGATGCGAGGGTGTAATAAATATTTTTTCTAAAACACCCAATTTACCCACCGAATCCAGATGCGAGAAAAACTGAAATAAATAAAATACGGTAACTACCGTAACAAACATTTCAGGCGGAACACCGATAAAGGCCAACGCTAACTGCGGAAAAGCTAAAAGAAAACTGGCATACCAAGGGTTACGAATACTGACAGATAAACCAAACTCATCACCAGAATGATGGATCATGTGATTTGACCACAGAAAATTATTATGATGGCTAAAGCGATGAAACCAGTACGTATTGTGATCCAGTACAATAAAGGCCAAAATAAAGGTGAGGGCCGTTGCCGGTAAATTAAAGAGGGCAAAACTATTATAAAGTTTAACGTAAATGGCAAACAGGCCAATTTGAATTAACGCATTAATAACTTGCTGGCCCATACTGAATTTAATATTTTTTAAAATAAACGATAATGTCTTTTTCTTTTTTTGAATGTGTTTTGTGTACCAGAAGTCTAAAAAAATGCAGGCGTACAGAAAAGACAAAGCTAAGATAATAGTTAATAAGCTTTCCGATTTCATTTTAAGCTCCTAATTCTAAAGTTTTACTAAAAGTAATATGAGTTTTTGATTTAACGGCGCCAAAAGATTCGATAAAAGCTAACATTTTTTTATTAAAGCCACCGATCCAGTTAAGTTCCATTTCAGTTACATTAAGGCTACGAATATGTCCTCCGACAGCGGCCGCTAACATTTGTGATAATCCAGTGCCTTGGTGTTCAGGTAAAACTCCAAACCCCAGACCGATAGCTTTTTGTGTCGGTTTTAGTTTTAAACGTAATAACAGTTTAAGCTGATAGTAAAAACTCCAGCGGCCATTGAAATCTTTAATATGCTCTGAAATTTCAGGCATAAAGATGGCAAACCCCACAGCTTTTTGGTTTTGAAAAGCCAGCCAGATAAAATCTTTGTTAATTACAGTTTTCAGTTTTTTAAAGTTACGGCGATTTTGTTCCGGCGTTAAAACTTTAAAGCCCGGGGTTTTGCCCCAGGATTCATTGTAGATATTTAAAATGTGCTCCTGGTATTGAATTTCTGGAATATTTTTAATCGAGCAGAAAGTGTAATTGCTATTTTTCTTATTCTGTTCAATTCGCGCTGATAAAAATTCGGGAACATCCGCAACTAAAGGGCGATGATAAGAATACTGCTGGTATTCCTGTACGTAGCCATTGGCTTCAAATAATTTTTTATAGTAACGGGCATGAAAGTTTTTTCTAAAGCCAGGAGCTTTATCAAACCCCTCGACAAGTAATCCCCAGTAAGAGTCTTTCTCAGCGGGATGAATAGGACCATAGATTTTTTGAACGTTGAATTGTTCAAGCCATCTTTCAGCTGTTTTAAAAAGTAAATAAGCGGCGTGAGAATCATCGACACATTCAAAAAATCCGAGGCCCCCATTTTTTTCGCTTACAGAACCTACACGTAACTTAGAATGGGTAAAAGCGACGATGCGACCTACAGGTTGCTGGTTCTTATACACGATCCAACGTTCAATAGCGCCGTCTTGAATTAAAGAAAGTTCTTTCGCGAATAAAGCTTCACAGTCAGCGTGTGGAGCTTCAATCCAGGCCGGGTAGTCCGCGTAGATCATTCTCGGAAGAGAGTGAAATTGCATTTTTTCTTTTTGTGTTTCAACCGTTTTAATAAAGTAAGTGTTTGTCATAAGCCATGGTCTAGTTGAGTTCGAAAGAAATGGCGATTAATGTCAGTGACAGTTTTGAGAGAAATTTGCTACTTTGGGGTTATGGCGAACGTG
Organism: uncultured Pseudobdellovibrio sp.; assembly: GCA_966250225.1. Taxonomy (GTDB): domain Bacteria; phylum Bdellovibrionota; class Bdellovibrionia; order Bdellovibrionales; family Bdellovibrionaceae; genus Pseudobdellovibrio. The sequence continues at coordinate 45,975 of CBINGM010000003.1, forward strand.
CAGAACTCTAAAGAAGAAAAGTTTACAAAGGTCGCAATCTCGGTAATCCGCGCTTTAAATGTGTCGGTCGGTCATGTCAGTCATTCTTTTATAGCCAGAGATTCAGGCGTTTCACGGGCATGGATTTATAAATATATCGGTTCATCTAAAGAAGAATTATTAAAATTCGGAGTTAAGTTTTTCGGTAAAATGTTAGCCGATATTAAAGGTCCGATTACGGTTGCAAAAACCAAAGCAGAATTTAAAGAACATATTCTTTTAGCTACCTGGGAGATTATCAGCGAATTTTCGACCTATCCGGATTTGACTCTTCTTTATTTTAAACACTGTGGACAAAAAACAGTGATTGGTAAAATGATCGATGAGTACGAGGCTGTATTTATTAATGAACTTAAAACAGCGCTCATTAAGTTATTTAAACGTAAACCGCAAGAGGCCGAGCTTATGGCCGAGCTTATTATGAGTTTACGTATGGGTATTGTTCATCGTTACACGGTTAAAAATTTATCTAAAACTTACAAGATGATTGATATAGATCGTGAATTAAATCATATCTTCACGTTTATGAAGAGATAAAATCTATTTCAAGCGGCGTTTTCGCAAATAAAGCACTACAGAAATAATTAAAATAACCAAAAGAGCAAAAAGCAGTTCAAACTTAAAAACCAAAGCACTTAGTTTTTCGATATTCGTTCCGATATTATACGACAGAGCCATTAAAGCCACTAAGTACACAGCGGTTGACAGGGCATTGAAAAAAAGAAATTTCAAAGTCGAAAACTGAACTAATCCGGCCGAAAAATACAGAAACGTGCGCACTAGAGGCATAAACCGAACCAAGAGAATATATTTTTCTCCGGATTGTTTTAAAAGAACGGTCATTTTTTCTATTTTATCGGGTTTTAAAAACTTTTGTGCAAAAGCCGACTTTAAAACTTTAGGACCGTATTTTTTAGCGACGCTAAAATTAATCAGGTCGCCGATAAGTAAACCTGAAAAAATGCAGACAAAGATCGTAGGTAGGTCGTAGAATCCTGTGGCCGCAGCTAAAGCGGTCACAGTAATGACCACTAAATCAGAGCTAATAGGAAAGTAGCAGCCACTCGCAACGAGAGCTAAAGTCAGGATCGAATAAAATTCGAAGCCTTGGTGGTCTTGAAGAAAAAGAAGTATTTCTTGCACGTTGAAATCAACTATAACATCAACCGCTGACAAAATCCCGAAAAAACTGTCACCTGGAAAAATTGAAAACGTAAAAGTCTTGGCTTACAAAAAGCCCACTTATGAAAAATATTTTAAAAAGTCTTTATATATTAGCTTTTAAAAGTCAGAATGCAGTTCTTCAGGATTACCTGAATTTTCAGTCGGTGATAGATATTTTTGCCCACAAAGCCAGAGCCGTTAACTATTATAACCAGTTTGAACATGCGGCCGAGGCTATAAAAAACAAAACCCGTTTTGTGATTGATCTTCAAAAATTAAGTCAACTTGAAGGTACGTCTTTAGGATTTAAATTATATAGTCATATTCGTGAACTGGGTGAAGGATATGATGAATTTCCAAATTTAAACACCAGTACAGATTACGATTATATTAATACCCATATGTTCGAATCTCATGACGTGTGGCATGCACTTTTAGATTTAAAAACAACGGTGCGTGATGAAATTTACTTACAGGCTTTTATGGCGGGGCAGACACCGGGCTATCTTTCAAATTTAATGTGTGTGGCTCATCTGTCGGTAATTTTATTTTTTAAACCAGCGAAGTTTGTTTCGCGCAGTCGCTCTATTTATCGTTATTATCTTTGTGGAAAGCAGGCAAAGCCCCTGTTTGGCGTTAACTGGAACATGTATTTACAAACCGATTTATTAGCGCTTCGTCGTGACTTAAGAATTTCAATCTAGAATTTTGCCGGACGTATTTTAGGTATAACCTTTGCTGTTAAGTAACGATCAAAGGGAGAAAAGACGACCATGGGGTATTTTGCATCATTCATTTTAGCTTTCGTATTTTCTACGTTAGCCGTAGCCAAAGATCTGCCATTATCGCAGGAACGCGCAAAACAAGAGTCATGGCAGCAATCTTTAATACGCGACGGAGTTTATCAGGTTTTTGCCACAACTCCCGAGGTGCTTACGAGCTGGCCTTTTACATTTGCCGAACTCGAAGCTTTTGCAAGTGAAGCTTTTCAAATCCGTCTACACGATAATCCAAACCCTGGAGATTTCTTGCGTCGAGGACCTTGGTTATATCCTGCTAACGGATGTTATGCCAAAGCTGCCCATGTTTCTTTTTTAGCGAAACAAAAAGGTTTATCTCAGCCCGGAAAAATTTATGTTTACGGTGATCTAGAGTTTGATTCGCCTTTTGCTAAAAACGGACACCGTGTGTATTGGCGTTATCATATGGCTGCAGCTTATTTATTTAACGGGCAAGTTTTTATTGTCGACCCAGGCATGAGCCAAAGCGTGTTGACTGAACAGCAGTGGTTAAATCTTATTTCGCCATTGCCGCAAAATGTGCGGGTAAAGTACTGTGATGAAAATAGTTATTCGCCGTTATCAAGCTGCGTAGGCGGTCGTGGTAACGGAGCCAATCTATCGCACGTGCGTGGAATTCTTCGCGATGAGTGGAGCAATTTAAGACGTCTTGGTTATGATCCGTATGTCTTGCTGGGCCCTTAGGTTTAAAAAATTGACAATATTTAAAAACTCATTTACTGTTAACACATCAACCAAGGAGGTTCGTATGTACATTCAAATCAATAACAAGAGCCTTCTTGATCAAGCTTAATTACCTGCTCATAGCAGATAAAAATAATTTTAAATCTTAATTAAAGAAGTCTCTTCAAGTTTTTTGTTTTTTATTTTCAATTAAAACTTAAGGAGTACACACATGAGTTCTGAAAAGAACTTTTTAGTTAACTATGGCTGGAACGGCTTTTTTGAAAGTCATTTGAGCGAAATGAATTCAGACGGTTTGAAAATTGGCCGTGTTATTTGCGAAGAAAGAAATCTTTATCGTATTCAATTTTCACAAGATTATAAAGTTTGGGGACAAGTTACAGGTAAAAAACAGTTCGAAGCTGCGGGTCGCGAAGATTTTCCGGCAGTAGGTGATTGGATCTTAGCTAAAGCTTCTGGCTCGGATGATCGTGTGATCATTCAAGAAATACTACCGCGCAAAAGTATGCTTAAACGTAAACAGGTCGGAAGTGGCGATAGCCAAATTCTTTCAACCAATGTCGATTACGGATTTATTACGTCATCATTAAACGATGATTTAAATATTCGCCGAATCGAGCGCTATGTCACGTTAATCAAGGATGCAGGCGTTGAGCCGATTATACTCCTTACAAAGGCTGACTTAGCTGAATCGGCTAGTGAACTTTCACAGAAGGTGCAAAAAAGTTTTCCGACGTTACAGGTGTATGCTGTTTCACAAGAAAATTTTGAAAATGCTAACTTCTTTAAAGAACTTTTAGCACCAGGCACAACTTCGGTGTTTTTAGGTTCATCGGGAGTAGGTAAATCAACGTTAGTGAATTACTTAATCGGCGAGCAGCGCTTAAAAACCCAAAGCATTCGTGAAGATGATGATAAAGGTAAACATACCACAACTTCGCGCCAGCTTTTTGTAAGCCGCTTCGGAGGTTTAGTGATCGACACGCCAGGTATGCGTGAATTGCAGTTACTTGATCACGAAGAAGGTTTAAGTTCACAGTTCGAAGAAGTTGAAGCCTTACTTCAGCATTGTCGCTTTTCTGATTGCCAGCACGAAACTGAACCGGGCTGTGCCATCATTCAAGCTCTAGAAGACGGGTCGCTTGAAGAAGAGCGTTGGCAAAGCTACCAAAAGCTATTGCGTGAAGTGCGCCACGCCCAAAGAAAGCAAGATAAAGCTTTAGCTTCAGAAGAAAAAAAGAAGTGGAAGAAGATCAGCCAAGCCCTTCGCGATAAATATAAACTGCGTGAATAGATAAAAAGGGTTCGGGGTACTGATTGTCTTAAAAGAAGTAATTGGTGCCTCGGGCCGGAATCGAACCGGCACGGGATTGCTCCCACAAGATTTTGAGTCTAGCAAGTCTACCAATTTCATCACCGAGGCACCGACAATATATAGATAGAAAAGTGCTACTAATTTACTGGTAGCACTTCGTTCTATTCAAGTATTTTTTTCAAGCTTGGCTTAAAGGTCGTCACCTTTTTCCATGCTGACTAAAAGTCGTTTAATTGAACTCTCATAAAGAAAAATCAGTCTTTCCAATCAGTTACAGGAATTGTCACCGACCTGGAAAAAGCTACATTTTTTGGCACTTCGGTTGCTAATTTGATTCCCTGTAGTAAAAAGACAAGGTTTAAAAAAAGGATCAGGGGAGTATTTATGAAACTATCATTAATCATCGCGGCTGCGGTTTTAGTAAATCTAGTATTTGCTGAAATGGCTATCGCACAAACTTCAGGAAACGATTTAAGTGCTGAAGTGGATTCAGAAATCGAGCAGATGTATCAACAACAAAATACATCGACTCAAAACGCACCTAAAGCTGAAACAGGCGCTGTGGTCACTCAAACAGTAGTGGTTCCGCAACAACCAGTTGCACCAGCTGTGCAAAAACAACCAGAAACTACGGTTGAAAGTTCGCCTCTTAGCAATTCACGCGCAGACGCTATCCGCCGTGGCCGCCAAGAAGAAGAATTAAGAACTGAATCTCGTATCGTTGAAAAATTAGAACAAAGCCGTATGGAAGACGAGAAAAAACGTGCCGCGGTTTTATTCGGTGATAAGTTTGATGCTCTTCAAAACCAACAACAACAGCCACAAGCTGTTCAACAACAAGTGGCGCCTGTGCAAGCTCCGTCTTCACAAGTTCAACCACAACCCATCATCATTAACCAAAACGAAACTTTAACTCGCGATGCAGTTCGTGAAGAAGTTCGTGCGGCTTTAACTGAAGATGAAAAAGCGATCGAGCCTTCTTTAGAACAAAAGTATTTCACAGCTAATGCTGGTATTGGTCAGTATCCAGATATCGAATCAATCAAAGGTAACTATGCTTTAGGTGCTGGTTTCGGTACTCGTTTTGATTACTTCTTAGTTGAAGGTTCATTCATGTATTCTAACTACACAGTAAATGCTCACTACGCCGATGTTTACGGTCGTTCAACTGATGTTTATGGTCGCCCGTACATCGCTGAATTTGATATGAACCAATATCAAGGTATGCTTTCTACGAAGTACCAATTAATCGGTGGTTTCGTTCGTCCGGTAGTTGGTGGTTTAGTTTCTTACTCTTACCGTCAGTATGTGGCTAACAACAACACAACTTTCGGTACAGCGGGAACTGAATTCGGAACATCACACGCGATCGATTTAGGTATCATCGCCGGTGTTGATTTAGAATTTAATTCTAAAATGTCTGCTGGTGTTGATCTTAAGTACATGTTCAACTTATCAAGCAAAAGAAGCGGTCAAACAGCGGCTGGTTCTACTCCGGTTGAAGAGTTACAATACTTCACAACTGGTTTATTCGCCCGCGTTAATTTCTAATTTCCAAATTTACTACCTGAATCGAAAAGGTCAGCTTTACAGAGCTGGCCTTTTTTATTTAAGATAACTGTATGTTCTTACGTTTGTTATTTGTTTCTTTATTGTTAGTTGTCTCGTCGGCCCAGGCGGCGCAAAAACCAGTGGGCACGGTGGTGCTGGTTGATGAGTTACTTTTTGATCTTAACGGGCAGGGGCAAACGAATTACGATTTCAAAATCTTTGAAGACCTTTTAAAACCCATGGATCGTTTTTTTGCCGAATCGGTTCGTAAGTCTTTTGAAACCAACGCCGAATTTTATTTATTTAGCTGTTTAGCTTTACGTGAAGCCGAGCAATTAGATATTCAGGCCAATCCTGAAGTGGTTGAGCGTTTTATGCAAACCTATCGTTATCCAGAAAATGCTAAAAAAGCTGAAAATGTAAAAAAAGAAATCGAAAAACTTTTTCGTGTGGCTGAGTTAGTAACAATTAAAGAGCGCCAATTATCGAATCGTCAGGCGATCATTGCCTGGCTAGTGGTTTTAAAACGTAAATATTCACTGGGGTGGAAATCTAATGACTTTAAAAGTCGCATCGCCTTCGGAATATAAAGAGCTTACTGAGCTCTTTTTTCATATTTATGATTCGGTCACCAACAAGGCCGAGTTCAATTGGCCGATGGAAAATATCCAAACTGAGCTTTTAATGTCGGCATTTTTAATCTGCCGTGATGAACAAAACCGCATCTGTGGCTTTATCTCGTATCGTGATAACTTAGATGCGATCGAGATCATGGCACTGGGAACTGCCAGCTGGGCACGCCGTAAAAACGTTATGAGCCTTCTTTTGCATGATTTGCAGGACAAAAGTCGCAAGGCGTCTAAGCCGCTTCTGCTCGAGGTTCACAGCCAAAACTTTTCTGCGATTAACTTATATCAAAAGGCAGGCTTTAAACAAATCGGAACTCGTAAAGCCTACTATGCCGACCGCTCAGACGCCCTGACCTTTCAGTATATATAGACATATATAGATTGCCTTTCTGACAGTCATTTGTTAGGTTGGTCTCATGAATGGGCCCATAAGCCCATTTTTTTTGGCCTCAACCATTTTGGACACTCATCCAAAACAGGTTTCGAAAAAAGACCCTTTGAGGTCTTTTTTTATTTTCAGGGGTTGTTAAAAGAAGTGGTCGACCGAAGGTTGATCGAACCGAAAAAGGATTCGTTGTTGGAAGTTAGACAAGAAGCTTGGCTTAAAAAAATTGAGAACATAGTCACAGATATTTGCCTTAAACAAGGGTGTGAACTTTACGATATCGAAGTGGTTGGTTCCGGCAACGGTCGTGTTTTAAGAATCTTTATTGATAAACCAGTGGTGACTTTAGAGGACGGTTCGCAAGCGGGCGTGGGTATCGAAGATTGTTCGAATGTTGCGCGCGAATTGAATGCGATCTTAGACGTAGAAGGCGGCGAGGAGTTAGTTCCTGGTGGCGCTTACAGTTTAGAAGTTTCATCTCCGGGCTTGGATAGACACTTAAAAACGAAAAATCATTTCGAAAAAGTGGTGGGTAAAAAGATCTACGTGCAATTGGATCAAAGCTTAGGTTCTTTAGGAGCCCAAGAAAAAGCGATTCAGTTAACGAAGAAGTTTGAAGAAGTGCTTAAAGGCGTTGAAGACGACAAATTAGTTTTCGACTTCAGGCAAGAGACGATCAAGGTTCCATTGAACCTTGTTCATAAAGCGAAATTAACATTTGATTTTAAAGAGAATACAAAAGGTCCTAAGAAGAAATAGAATGTTTCTTCTGGGTATAAAGAGAGGTTATTATGGCAGATAATGTATTAAACATTAACGATCTATCAAAAGTTATCGATCAAGTTGGTAAAGACAAAGGTATCGATAAAAACGTTATCGTTGAAGCTGTTAAGCAAGCTATGCTTGTTGCTGCTCGTAAAAAATACGGTACTTACCGTGAAATCGAAGCGCAATACAATGAAGAGTCTGGCGAAGTTGAATTATACGAATTCAAAGAAGTTGTTGAACGCGAAAAATTCATCGACGAAGAAGTTGAAATCCCTCTTGATGAAGCTTTAAAACTTGATCCAGGTGCTCAATTAGATGATTCAATCGGTATCAAATTAGAGTCTGGCGATTTAGGCCGTATTGCGGCTCAAACAGCAAAACAAATTATTTTACAAAAAGTTCGCGATGCTGAACGCGAAATTATTTTTTCTGAATTTGAAGAACGTAAAGGCGAAGTGGCTTCTGGTATTGCTCGTCGTGTTGAAAAAGGCGCGATCGTTGTAGACTTAGGCCGTACAGAAGCTCACATTCCGCCACGTGAACAAATCCCTGGCGAAGTTTTCAAACCAGGTGACCGCATTCAAGGTTACTTAGCTGAAGTTCGTCAAACAACACGTGGTCCACAAATCATCATGTCACGTGCAGATGAGCGTTACTTAGTTAAATTATTTGAAATGGAAGTTCCAGAAATCTACGACGATATCGTTGAGATCATGTCTGCAGCCCGTGAACCAGGACAACGTGCTAAAATCGCAGTTCGTTCTAATGACAACTCAGTTGACCCAGTGGGCGCTTGCGTTGGTATGAAAGGTTCTCGTGTACAAAATATCGTTCAGGAATTACGTGGCGAGAAAATCGACATCGTATTATGGGACGAAGACGTTACACGCTTTGCATGTAATGCTTTAGCTCCAGCTGAGATTTCTAAAGTTTACTTAGACGAAGAAAATAAAGAGATGGAAATCGTGGTACCAGATTCGCAATTATCATTAGCGATTGGTAAAAAAGGGCAAAATGTCCGTCTTGCTGCGAAATTAACAGGTTGGAAATTAGACATCGTTTCTTCAACAGCTATTCAATCAAGAACTGCTGAGTCAATTTTCAATTTAATGTTAGTGCCGGGCATGAACGAAACAATGGCTCAAAACATTCTTCAATCAGGTTTTGGTTCTTTCCAATCTTTAGCAAAAGCTAAAGTTGAAGAGATCATGACAATCCCTGGTTATGAAGAACAAGACAAAGCTCAGAAGTTAATTTCTGATGCGGCAGCTTTAATCGCAAAATACGAAGCAAGTGGAACACCGGTTCCAACTTCTCCGCAAGCGCAAGCTGCTAAAGAAGCTGCATCGTCAGCAAAACAAAGAGCAGAAGATCAGTTAAAAGCTGAATTATCTAAGCTAAAATCGGACGAGAATTAAGATAGGGAACAAAACGCGTGAGTAATCCAAAAGTTTTTGAATTCGCAAAAGAAATCGGTATGACACCGCTGGCTTTGATGGACAAAATCAAAGAATGGCACCTACCGATTAAAAATCACATGGCTGAACTTGAGCCAGAAATGTTAGCTACTATTAAAGCTAAACTTTCTGCGCCGGCTGAGCCTGCGGCAGAAGAAAAGCCGAAAAAGACAGCGACAAAAAAAGCCGCTGCTCCGAAAGCTGCAGCAGCCACTAAAACTGCTGCAACAAAAACAACTACGAAAAAAGCTGCGGCAGCGGCAGAAGCTCCGGCTCCTGAAGCGCCAAAATCAAGCGTAATTCGTCGTAAAACAAAAGAAGCTGAACCAGTTGCTGAAGTCAAAGCACGCGTGATTTCAAAACCTGAAGAGACAGCTGAAGTTGTTGCCGAAGAAGCAGCGCCAGTTCAAGCAGCACCAGTTGCTGCTGTTGAACCAGTAGTAGAAACTAAAACTGAAACAGCTCCTGTGGCAGCAACAAGTGCTCCGGCGCCTGCAGCTCCGGCGGCAACGCCAGCGGCTCCAGCAGCGCCGGCTCCAGTAGCTCGTAAAAAAGAAGTAGCCATCGGTGATAGTGGAGTAGCAAGCTCTACAGCCGTAGCTTCAAAAAGAAATATCATCGGCCGCATGGATTTAAGCCGTGTTCAAGCTCCTCCGGGTGCGACAAACACAGGTGGATATCAAGGTAATCGTCAAGGTGGCGGATTCCAACCACGTGGCCCAGGTGGCGGTGGCGGATTCCAACGTGGACCGGGCGGCCCAGGTGGCGGCGGTGGTGGATTTTCTGGTCCTCGTCCAGCGGGTGCTGGCGGTGGTCGTAATATTCGCCCAGGTTTCGTAGCCCAACAAACGATCCCAGATCCAGGAGCTACACCGTTTAATAATGATTCTCACCGTGACCGCGATAAAAAAGCGCGCACGTTCTCTCAATCAGGCGGAATGTCTGCTAAAGAAAAAGAGCAAGAAGAATTAAACTCAAACTTCAACGCTGTCGAATTCCGTAAGCGTGAAATGGTTTTCCAACCTAAGAAAAAACAAGCGATTTTAAATCGTGATGCGATGAAAACTCAAATCACAACGCCGAAAGCTTCTAAACGTGTTTTAAAAGTGAACGGTAAAATCAAGCTTGGTGATATGGCTTTAGAGATGGGCTTAAAAGCAGCTCAAATCATTAAAGTGTTAATGAAAAACGGTGTTATGGCTAACGTAAACACTGATTTAGATTTCGATACAGTAGCGTTAACTGTTCCTGATTTTGGTTGGGAAGCAGAAAACACATTCAAAACAGCTGAAGACGTTGTTGTTGAAACAGCGTTCGGTGATTTAGATGCAGATCTAATCATCCGTCCACCGGTTGTAACTGTAATGGGTCACGTCGATCACGGTAAAACATCATTACTTGATGCTATCCGTTCTGCTGACGTAGCTGCAGGCGAGGCCGGCGGTATCACTCAGCACATCGGTGCTTACTCGGTTAAAGCTCCAGATGGATCTTTAATTACATTCTTAGATACTCCGGGCCATGAGGCTTTCACAGCTATGCGTGCGCGTGGTGCCAATGCAACAGATATCGCGATTATCGTGGTTGCTGCTGATGACGGTATGATGCCACAAACTGCTGAAGCGATTAACCACGCTAAAGCGGCTGGTGTTCCGATGATCGTTGCCGTGAACAAAATGGATAAGCCAGGGGCTAATCCAGATCGTATCAAGCAACAATTAACAGAGCTTGAAATCGTTCCTGAAGAATGGGGCGGTAACACGATTTTCGTTGAAGTATCTGCATTGAAAAAAACAGGTATCGATACATTATTAGAAAATATTAAATTATTAGCTGAAGTTGCAGAACTTAAAGCTAACCCTGAGCGTTCAGGAACAGGTCTTGTGATCGAAGCTAAACTTGAAAAAGGTAAAGGCCCGGTTGCAACAATCTTAGTTAAAGATGGTCACGTAACAGTAGGTCAGTACATCGTTGCTGGTGCTATGAAAGGCCGTGTGAAATCATTAACTAACGACCGCGGTGAACGCGTTGACCGCGTTAATCCAGGTATGCCAGTTGAGGTGTTAGGCCTTGAAGGTGTTCCAGGTGCCGGTGATCGTTTCGACGTTGTTAAAGATGAAAGAACAGCTGAAGAAGTTGTTGGCATCCGTAAAGACGCGATCCAAAAAGAAAAAGAAGTTCAGAAGAAAGTTTCATTAGAAGATTTATTCTCTAAAGTAACTCAAGGTGAAGTTAAAGATTTCAACATCGTTTTAAAAGCGGACGTACAAGGTTCTCTAGAAGCGATTCAAGGAATGTTAGCTAAAGCCAACTCGCAAGAAGTTAAAACAAAAGTTATCCATGCTGCTGTTGGTGGCGTGAATGAAAATGACGTTTTACTTGCGCAAACATCTAAAGGTGTTGTTATCGGCTTCAACGTACGCCCAGATAACAATGCAGCTGCAAAAGCTAAGCAATTAGGTGTTGATATCAGAACATACTCTATCGTGTACGAAATGATGGATGACATCAAAAAAGCGATGCAAGGTTTACTTGCTCCGCAAGTGGTGGAAAAAGTTATGGGTACAGCCGAAGTGCGCAACACATTCACGGTTCCAAAAATTGGAACAATTGCGGGATGTTTCGTAACTTCAGGAAAAGTACAACGTTCGAACATGTTACGCTTAGTGCGTGAAGGTAAGATCGTTTACGAAGGTAAAGTATCTTCATTAAAACGTTTCAAAGATGATGCTAGAGAAGTTCAAGAAGGATTTGAATGCGGTATCGGCATCGAGAATTTCAATGATATTAAAGTGGGCGACACTATTGAAGCTTACCTCAAGGAAGAAATCGCAAGAGAACTTACGCCGCTTAACTAGTTGTTATGCGGCCTAGGCCCGAAAGCGAATTTCGGGCGGAGGGTTTTTTCTATGAAAAATATGGGTGACGGGCGCCGTGTGGCGCGCGTTGAACGTGAAGTTCAATCAGTTATCTCGACATTTATTATTCAACGCCTGCAGCGCGAGCTTCCAGGCTTAATCACTGTGGCACGCGTGCAAATTCCTGCAGATTTACGCCAGGCGCGTGTTTATGTGAGTCTTCTTCAAACAAACGTTGAAGACTTGCAAGCAGCAACCCAAGGTAAAGTTTTAGCTGAAGCGGTTAAAATTTTACAAAGCTGGGCTCCTGAGATTCAGGATGAAATTGGCGATAAACTTAACATGAAGTATCTTCCGAAATTGACGTTCTTCGCAGATGAATCAACTGAGAAAATTTTGAAGGTTGAAAAAATCATTTCTGAAATCAGCAAGAACCCAAGCAAAGGCGAGTCATTAGATGATGACGACGACTTTGAAGACGAAGAAAACTAATGTCAAACCAACCTAAGCCATCAAAACCAAGAACAAGCCTGCACGGGCTTTTACTCGTTGATAAACCATCGGGCATGACTTCGCACGATGTGGTATCACGAGTGCGTCGCTTAGCGGGAACAAAAGAAGTGGGCCATTCAGGAACACTTGATCCCTTGGCGAGTGGCTTGATGGTTGTGTTACTTGGCGAAGCTACGAAGCTTTCTTCGATTGTCACTGAAGGCGATAAAGCCTACGAAGTGCAAGTACAACTTGGTATTGAAACAGATACTTTAGATATTACCGGCCAAGTTGAAAAAACAACTCCCGTGGCTGTAAAAAAAGATGAAGTTGTTGCGAAAGCTTTGGCTTTACTCGGAGAAATGCAGCTTCCAATTCCTTTATTTTCGGCGAAAAAAATCGACGGTAAAAAGCTTTACGAATATGCGCGCGAAGGTGAAGAGGTTGAAATTCCCTCAAAGTCGATGACATTCTGGGATGTGACTTACATCGAAAACTTAGAAGCGGAAAAAGAAAACCGTTATAGCTTTCATTTGCATTGTTCAAAAGGCAGCTTTATCCGTTCATGGGTTAAACTTTTAGGCGAGCAATTAGGTTGTGGTGCTACGATGTCAGCCCTTCGCCGGACAAAATCCCACGATTTTACCGTGGGTCAGGCCCCGGGGTTAGAAGGCTTAATGGCTGCAAAAGATGCCGGAAGTCTGGATTTAGCCAACACTATTGTGCCTATTAATGAAGCTATTGGCGGGGTTCGTAATATCAAGGTTCATGGCCATGATGAGGTTTTATTAAACAATGGCCAAATCAGCCATGACCTCAGATCGAAATTAATCGTTCTCTTTAATCCTGAGCGTGATCAATGGGTTTTTGCCTCTTCCAGAGATAACAAGCAGGTTTTGGCAATCATTGGTTTAGAGCCTGAAGTCGGTTTTAAGATCAAACGAGGCTTTAGATATTAGCTTGCCTCCGGCAAGACCGTTATTAAATCCTTGCCATAACCCCTCGAAATTGCTAAAAATTTTCATCCCACAAATCGGGGTCTTAAGTCAGTCATGACGGGGATTCGGAGAGGGCAATAAACAATCCATGTGCGAAGGAGCATATAATGGCAGTTACAAAACAACAAAAAGCAGACATCTTAAAAAAATTCAAAACAGCTGAATTAGACACTGGTTCTCCAGAAGTTCAAGTTGCGTTACTTACAGCTCGTATCAACGATATGACTGTTCACTTCACAACTCACAAAAAAGACAACCACGGTCGTCGTGGTCTTTTAAAATGCGTTAACCAACGTCGTAAATTATTAGATTACTTAAAATCTAAAAACACTTCTCGTTACGAATCTCTAATCAAAGCTTTAGATATCCGTAAATAATCTAACTGACAAAATTAGATTTCGAAAAACCCAGGTTGAAAAATCTGGGTTTTTTATTTTTAGCGGTGTTTCAAAATGGGATACTACAGAGCAATTATTGTCTATTCTGGAAATTGAAGCTATGCCCGGCGAGTATCAGCACCTGTAAAATTCTGCCCAAAGTCGAGTCTTACAAAAGTCCTGTGAAGGCGATGTCTTTTAGCTAACTATCAGAAAAAATGGTTAAATAGAAGAATGACGAAAATTTCATTTTTTCTAGTGCTATTTTCCGTAATCAGCGCGTTTTCGCAAAATACGAAAACGACCTTAAAAGAATCTTTTTTAGCCGACTATGTGGCGCAAAAAGAAAAAGTAAAAACTGAAGATATCAGACGTATCGTTTTACAAAAAGATAAAGACTTCAAACACGGGGTGATTCTTTTAAATTCATCTTCAGCCTGTGGTGTCGGTTCGTGCACATATTATGCTTTCGTTAAAAATTTAAATGGCAGTTTTGATTTTGCCGGTATGATTGACGGTGTTTTTGTAGATACAAAATCAGTCAAAGATTCAGATCTTCCCGAGATCTGGACGCAGACAAAAGCCAGCGATGTTAGATCAGCAAAAATGAAATGGACATTCAACAAAGAAACAAAAGTGTATGAAACAAAATAAATTCGCCACACTTTTAATTTTAGCTTTTGGAATTCAGGCACAAGCTTTTGATTACCAGGTTTCTTGTTTTGGTAAAAAATTAACACGCTTTGAAAATGTGTCGTTAGTTCAGAACTCTGATGAGTGTAAAGCTTTTTTATCAAATGGTTATTTAAGCTGTTATGACTCAAAAAAAGTAAATAAATCGTCTGAGTTAATTACACTTTCAACACCGAATGACCATTATTATAAAAGCAAAGAATCAACCCGCTATTCCCGTAAAACGGTAAAAAATATTATCGATGCCGCCATCAAAGCGGGGAATGATCCGTACTTAACTTTGGCGATCGTGCTTACTGAAAACCCTCCGGTGGTTTCAAATAAAAAAGTTGTCGATAACATGACTTCTGCAGAATCTTATGCAGAAAGTTTCGGAACGGTGCCTTTAGATGCGATTGCTGTGGCTGATGTGATGGGGTGTGATCGGGTGCGTGTTGGTTTTGATAACGGTTTAAACCGTATTAAAAATCGCAGTCCTCGTCTTAAAAAATTCACTGAAGACCCCAAGGGTAAAGATTTAACAGTTTGTATGGAAAGCCAATTTGCCGCAGGCGAAAGTGCTCAGTTCTTTTTGACTGATAAAGCGCGCGAAGATGATTGCTGTATGACTTTAAAAACGCAAACGTCGGGCTTTGTTCACGAGCCTATTCGCGAACAGCCAAACGCAGTTTACAGCTATCCGGGGCCAGAGCTTCGCGCTAAAATTTTAGATTTGATCGCTCATAAATACATGGCAAACCGCTTTGCCGGAGCGCAGGAGCGGGGCGCAGGGTTAAAACTTCCTGAAGAGAAAATGGCTTTAACGGCACAATCTTTTAACGGTTACGGAAAATTCGGAGTGAATGAACCCATGGCCAATGCCTGCCTTTATAAAATTCATATGGGCACAACGCCGGTTTACGGTGCGGGCACATCAGAAATCATGATGAATTCTTTAATGAACAATTCAGAAATCCAAGACATGGTTTCTGATTCATTAAAAGCTAATAAAACTTCACATGCAGACTCTTACCTATGCGCCTCTTACGGTTCGGGCACGCACAAGATTTCAGGATATGCCTTTACAAACTTACTTGATGGTTACTTAGGAGACCGTAAAGCGTGCCCTCGGTATTCGAACAAAATTAAAAATTTAAGCAAATTTGCGAAGGTGCCAGAAGCGGATCAGATAAACGAGGTTATTTCGCCTAGTAATGATGCAGATAACAAGAAGTCGAATCCGGCAGACTACGCTAATTAGTCCTCTGACGCGCACCTGAAAAATCTTAAAAACTGAAAAAGGCTCGCTCTAAAAAGTGAGCCTTTTTTGTTGCCCGAAAAACCCGATTTCGGGCGTTTTTGTCATTGGCGAATGAGTCATTGTGTGGCTAAATGTCTGTACGAAAAGAAGAACAAAATTATATAGCGGAAACGGCTAATAAATTTCGTAAAAACGTTTCCCAAAAAAAGAATAAAAGGAGACCTCGTAAACATGGTCAACACAGTTACAACTTCAATCGCAGGAAAACAAATCACATTAGAAACTGGTCGCTTAGCAAAACAAACAGACGGTTCAGTTTTAGTTACTTGCGGCAACAACATGGTTTTAGTTACTGCGGTATCTGCTAAAGAAGCAAAACCAGATCAAAGCTTTTTCCCATTAACAGTTGAATTCATCGAAAAATACTACGCTATCGGTAAAATCCCAGGCGGTTACTTCAAACGTGAAGGTAAACCATCAACTGATTCAATTTTATCAGCACGTATCATCGATCGTCCGATCCGTCCGTTATTTCCAGAAGGTTACTTAAACGACACACAAGTTGTTGCAACGATCTTGTCTGCTGACGGTTCATTCCCAATGGACGTATTAAGTTCATTAGGTGCATCTGCTGCATTACACATTTCAAATATTCCATTCAACGGTCCAACAGCCGCTTGCCAAGTGGGTCGCGTAAATGGCCAATTCATTGCAAACCCAACACCTGAGCAATTAGCTCAATCAGATATGGACATCATCGTATCTGGTACTAAGAACGGTATCTTAATGGTTGAAGGTGAAGCGAAATTTATCTCTGAAGCGGATGCTTTAGCTGCTTTAAAATTCGGTCACCAATCTTTAATGCCATTATTACAAATGCAAGAAGAGTTACGTGAAAAAACGGGTTCGGTAGCTAAACGTGCTTTCACTCCGGCAGTGATTGATGCAGATTTCAGAACTCAAGCTGAAAATGTAATTACGCCACTGATCACTAAAGCTTTATCTCAAAAAGTAAAACAAGATCGTTACGCTGGTTTTGATGCGGCTAAAGAAGCTGCCATTGTTCAATTAGTAAAAACAATCTCTGATGAAAAACTTCAAGCGCAACGTAAAAAAGAAGTTTCTGCAATCGTTGAAGACATCAAGTACAAAGTAGCTCGTTCACAAATCTTAGATACAGCTTCTCGTATTGACGGCCGTGATTTAAAAACTGTTCGTCCAATCACTTGTGAAGTTGGTTTATTACCACGCGCTCACGGTTCTGGTTTATTCCAACGTGGCGAAACACAATGTTTAGGTACTGTTACACTTGGTACTGCTGATGACGAACAAACAGTAGAAACATTAAACGGAACTGTTAAACGTAAATTTAACTTACACTATAACTTCCCTCCATACTCAGTAGGTGAGGTAGGTCGTTTTGGCGGTCAAGGTCGTCGTGAGATCGGTCACGGTAACTTAGCAGAACGCGCGATCAAAGCTGTTACTCCTGATCACGTTCAATTCCCATACACAATCCGTATCGTGTCTGAAGTTTTAGAATCTAACGGTTCTAGCTCAATGGGTTCAGTTTGTGCGGGTACATTAGCGTTACTTGATGCCGGTGTTAAAATTAAAGCTAACGTTGCAGGTATTGCGATGGGCTTAATTAAAGAAGGCGACCGCGTAGCGGTTTTATCTGATATCTTAGGTGATGAAGATCACTTAGGTGATATGGATTTCAAAGTAGCTGGTTCATCAACTGGTATCACAGCATTACAAATGGATATCAAAATCGATTCAGTTTCTTTCGCCGTTATGGAAACAGCATTAAACCAAGCTAAAGAAGGCCGTTTACATATCTTAAACGAGATGGAAAAAGTGATGAAAGCGCCTCGTGGTCAAATCTCTGAATTTGCTCCGCGTATTGAAACAATCAAAATTAAACCAGACAAAATCCGCGAAGTTATCGGTTCTGGCGGTAAAGTTATCCGTGGAATCACTGAAGCAACTGGCGTAAAAATCGAGATCCAAGATGACGGTACAATCAATATCGCATCGGCAGATCCTCAAGCGACTAAAAAAGCAATTGCTATGATCGAAGCGATCTGTGCTGAGGCTGAAGTAGGTAAAACGTATAAAGGTAAAGTTATGAAAGTGGCTGAATTCGGTGCTTTCGTTGAAATCTTACCGAATACACAAGGTTTATTACATATTTCTGAACTTGCGAACGAGCGCGTAAGACAAGTGACTGATGTTGTTAAAGAAGGCGACATGGTTGATGTAAAAGTGCTTGAAGTAGATCGTTCTGGCCGTATTAAACTTTCTCGTAAAGCTTTATTACAGTAGTTTTTTAAATAGGGTATTGGCGAAGCCGATCGGACATAAAGTTGTCATCTCATTTTAAAAAATCAATTTTATCTAACGGAGTGCGTGTGGTGAGTGAATATCATCCGCACTCTAAATCTGTGGCGTTAGGCGTGTGGGTGTTAACCGGCACGCGTGACGAAGATCCTTCAGAAATCGGCATGTCGCATTTTGTAGAGCACTTAGTATTTAAGGGCACAAAAAAGCGCAACGCCTATCAAATCGCAAAATCTTTAGAATCATTAGGTGGAGACCTTAACGCATACACAACACGTGAACACACCACTTATCATTGCACGGTTTTAAAAGAAGACTGGAAAACCGGTTTAGAAGTTTTATCTGATCTTGTGTGCAATATGAAAATCTCTAAGAAAGATTTTGAATTAGAGAAAAAAGTTGTCGTTCAAGAAATTCAAATGAGCGATGATTCTCCAGAAGAAATTATCTACGATTATTTATTTGAACACAGTTATGCCAATCATCCGTTAGGCCGTCAGATCTTAGGAAAAGCAGAAACTCTTTCAAAGCTTACGCAAAAAAGTGTGTATGACTTTTATAAGAAGTTTTATCAAGGCAGTAACTTAATCGTTTCTGCCGCAGGGCCGTTAGAGCACGATGCTTTAGTGATTGAAGCGCAAAAGCTGTTTCGCTCACGTAAGAAGTTTACGGTGCCTGACACGCGTCGTGCACCTCGCTGGAAAGCGGCTCGTAAATTTTACGACGATGAGTCTGAACAGGTTCATATTTTACTGGGCTTACCGGCAACAAGTTTTCACGACAAATACCGCTTTGAAGCTTTTATCGTGAACTCGTTATTAGGTGGCGGAATGACTTCGAAACTTTACCAGGCTGTGCGTGAAAAGCAGGGCTTAGCTTACAGTGTATTTTCATCTTTAAATACGCAAGTCGATTCAGGCAACATCACGATTTATGCCGGAACTGATCCGAAAAAAGTTAAAAAAGTTATTAACACGATTAAAGATGAATTATTAAAAATTAAAAAAGACGGCATTAAAAAATCTGATTTAGATTTATTTAAGACGCAGGTTCGTGGCCAATTATTAATGGGCTCTGACGATATCGAAAACCGCATGACATCACTGGGTGTGAATGAAATGATTTTTGAAGACTATCGTTCTGTTGAAAGAGTTATTCAAGAAGTTGAAGCCGTGAACGAAAAATCAATTAAAGCTTATCTTAAAGACCACTTCGATCTGGAAAAAATGGCCGTGATTCTAATGGGCCCTCATGTTTCTAAAATGAAGCCGTGGGTGAATGAGATCGACTTTTCACGCCGGTAGGCGAAAGCGCAGTTAGATATAGCTGCAAGGAGCTACGTATGATGCAAGTTAAAATTAAAAAATGGCCTCATTTCAAAGGTGAACTTCCGGCGTACCAATCTCATGGTGCCAGTGGCTTTGATGTGCGTGCGCAATTAGACCAACCGTTAACTTTAAAACCCATGGAGCGTGCTTTAGTTCCAACAGGATTAACTTTTGAAATTCCGGTAGGTTATGAAATTCAAGCTCGCCCACGCAGTGGTTTAGCAGCAAAACAAGGTCTTTCTGTATTAAATACACCGGGTACGATCGATGCTGATTACCGTGGCGAAGTTAAAGTGATCTTAGTGAACCTTGGTCAAGAGCCGATCACAATTAACGATCAAGAGCGTTGTGCTCAGTTCGTGATTTGCCCGATCATTCAGGCCCAGTTTCATGTCGTTGAAGAATTATCTGATACGGCTCGCGGGGCTGGCGGATTTGGATCAACAGGTAAAGCTTAGTGAAGGAAGTAGCAAGGAATATTCTCTTTGCTATTGCCGTGATTGCGACCGTAGTTTTATGGTACGGTTTTTCAAATAACTTTACTGGTGTTATTGCTGATAACAGTGAAGCTGTGCCGAAGACTACACCGGCACTTTCTAATACAGCCTCGTCGCAAGAAGACTTTTTAAAAAGCGCCTATTGCCGCGCCCAGCACGAAGATCTTTTAGAAAAAAAATCGTACCCAGAAATCATTGAAGCGCGTAAAAATAATCCGCAAAAATACAATGTAAAATGTTTTATGGTGAATGAATCTGTTGACCGGGCAACGCTTGAACGTTGTTTACTGGGCGTTAAAAATTCAGTCATTGCCGGAAACATTGAGTCGCTAATGTGCGAGGCTTTTCTTAAAATCTATCAAACTTACGTCACTGATTTTTTATACCCTGATGGGGTAGATATTCGAAGTTTACCACAGGCCGCTTTACAACGAAAAATTCAGGCCCAGATGTTAAAGCAAAATAAAAATCCGCAGTTAATGCTTTCGATGACCGAAGCATTAATTCAGTTGTACCCGAATAACTTTGAGGCGTTAAAAGTTTATATCAAAGCTTTGGGTTTTGGCCAAAAACCTTCAGTTTACGCTGAAGGTGGACCGCTATTTTCATATTTAGTGAAAGCTTACGGCCTTAATCCGCGGGATCTGGAAATTCGCGAAATGTACATGTATGCGCTGATTCATTCAGCCGATGGTGAAGCTAAACTTCTTAAAACTTTTCCGAATGTAAAAGAAGAAGGTAAACTTCAGGCTTTACGCTATTACTATTTGGCCTGGGCCGGCTGGAATAAGGGTGATCGCACCCAAGCGTTAAATAACTTAGAATTTGCAAAAGCGCTTTCTAATAATGACCCGCGTTTTTCTGAGGCGTATGATAAAGTTAAAGATCAAATGAATGTACCTAAAGCCGAAGGTGTATTTTATTTATCGTTTTCGTTGATTTAATAAATTTGAAGGAAAAATTATGACCCAAAATTTAGCGCACCTTTCAACCGAGATTAAAAACCAGAATCAGCTTTGGATTACTTTAAATAATCCAGAAAAAATGAATGCGATCAGCTATGAAATGATCGACTCGTTAACGGCGACACTTTTTAAAGCTGAAATGAATCCGGATGTTAAAGTGATCGTGATTCGCGGGGCAGGTAAAGCTTTCTCAGCTGGTGGTGATGTGCAGGCCATGAAAGATAAATCAGGCATGTTTCACGGCGATTCAAACGAATTACGTATGCGCTATATGCAAGGAATTCAAAAAATTCCTAAATGCATGGAAGACTTATCAAAACCAATTATCGCCATGGTCAATGGCGCAGCCATCGGGGCTGGTTGTGATTTATCAATGATGTGTGATTTACGTATCGGTTGTGAAGAATCACGTTTTGGTGAAACGTTTGCCAAATTAGGTTTAGTTCCGGGTGATGGGGGAACATTTTTCTTAACTCGTATCGTGGGTTTTTCAAAAGCCATGCAAATGACGATGACCGCAGAAATTATCAGCGGCAAAAAAGCCTATGAATTTGGTTTAATGAATTACTATGTTGAAACAGCTGATCTGGAAAAAGAAACTTCGGCGCTTGCCACTAAAATTGCAAGTCTTCCGGCGGTAGCTCTTCAAATGGCAAAAAAATCTTTAAAAGCAGCTTATCGTCATGATCTGCAAGTGAATTTAGATTTACTGGCAGCCTTTCAAGGAATCGCGCAAAGAACGCCTGATCATGAAGCGGCAGTAAACGCGTTTTTTGAAAAGAAACCCTAGTTTACGAAAACAAGAGCAGATAAATAGATAGATCGAGAACAAACGGGTATTTTGGCTAAAACTTATAAGTCTTCGATTTTTCGATTTCTTTATTTAATTTTCCAAACAGAAAAAAGAAATACATTTTAAAATCAGAAATTAAACTCCACAGCGGATACTTAAAAGTAGCCGGGCGGTTGTGTTCGACTTTAAAGTGACCCACCCAGGCAAAAGCATATCCGGCAATAGGGCAGAGCCAGATTAACTTATAATTCTGAGTGACTAAGCCAGCGATTAAAAAGATAAAAACAAAAGTTGTTCCGATAAAGTGAAGCATTCTGTTTGTTGCGTTAGAATGCTCTTGCAGATAGAAAAACCAAAATTCTGAGTAAGTCGCTATTCTGTTAGACTTTGTCTGAATTTGGCTCATCTATTATCTCCTTCGTCGGTTAAATATATTTATTTAATAACCAAGTCGCTAAAACTAATAGGTACAAAAATACGGCGATTTGGTAAGCGCGTTTACGATCCACTTGAAAGTTCTCAGTTAATCCCACCACACACAGTAAACTTGTAAAACCAAAACCGATCAGCGTCACCGGTGGAAAGTATTCAGAGGCGATCTGAAAAATATAAAACGGAATCGAAGCTAAAGTTACAAACGCAAAAAGTCTGCGGTAGCTTTCAGTGCGGTTTTCAAAAAACTGAAAATAGTAATAGAAAAATGTTGTCAGCAACATGCTCGATACCGTTGAAACGATCGGCATTAAGAAAATACCTGAAAGAGCGCGTAATAAATTTAATTTAATCGCTCCGGCTAAAACGCCAGACACAACGGCAAAAGTAATTTGCACGATGATTAAAGACATCCAATCCCAAGAAGGAATTTCTGTAATTTTCAAAACTGGATTTTTTACGAATTCTTTAAGATAATTCAGAATTTCTTTAACATTGGTTTTTTGTGGATTATTCATCTGCGGGTTAACTTCTCTCATATAGATGCAATTATCGCATCTATTCAGAGAGGAAATCAAGTTCTGCCAGCTTCACGCAGTGATCTATAAAGGCATACCAAGTGATTTTATCCGCATTAACGAACAAATTTTCTGGTTCAGTCACGCTAAAGCCTAAAAAATTAAGCCAACGGCGGTGTAAACTATAAGCTAACGACGAAGTTTTATAGTTCGGTTTGAAAGTTTCACCAATAATATTAATGGTTGAATTATTCACATTTTTTAAAGCTTCAGAAAATTCCTGATAGGTTTTTTCATCGATAATGATGTGGGTGTTATCAAGTTCTGACAGACGGTTTTTAAAAGCTTTTTGGCGCAGCTCTTTATTGTTAAAAGGCAGCTGCATCACGGATACGCGGTAGCCGTGTTCATAAAGAACTTCAGGCAAATCCCCCCAGGGTTTTTGGTAAAAGAAGATGCTCTTTGGACCTGAGACCAGTTTCAGAGGGCGTTTAGTCAATAAACAGTTTGGTTTAAGTTCTAACTTCATCGTTCTCGCTTATGTCTTGCCTGAATATCGCTTGGCTTTGGGCCAATCCTTAAAAAGGGGGCACTGTCAGAATAGAAAATAAACAGGTTCTTTGGCAAACTGGAAATATATGATTCAAGTGCAAAACCGTAAATCCTGCTACTGTGCTTTTTGTAAGAATACTCGCAAAGTTTATTCAAGTAAGCATATGAGTCTGTCAGGAATCGTAGGCATGGTGCTTTTAAGTTATGTAATGACCTATGCTATCTGGCATCAGCCTGATATTCGCGGTTTAATTATTTTAGGAACATTATTGGTGGTGGGCGAGAGTGCTACGCAACTTCGCTGGCGCCAATCAATGGTGTGCCAGCACTGCGGTTTTGATCCGGTGATTTATGTAAGAAGCCCAGAACTTGCCGGAGCGAAAATCAAAGATTTTATGAAAACACGTTCAGAGCGCCCGGAATATTTATTAAAACCAGCTTTGAATTTAGCTACACGCCGCGCCCCAGCTGAAAACACTCAACCACGTGGTGAAAATTTATCCTTGCGCGGTTAATCCATTGATTTAATAATTACTGGTGATGCGTCTAGCTTCACTAGTTTTTTTATTCGTATTTATTTCTTTTCAGTGCGTCTTTGCGCAAAACAAAGCCCATGTTTTAAATCCCGATACCGATGTTTACGGTAGCGCCGATTTTGATTCGGCGACAATAGGTACTGTTGATCCTGACGAAACATTTCTGGTGTCTAAAAAAACTTACGGCGAATTTTATAAAGTTAAATTTAAAGACGGTACTATCGGCTACATTCCAGACACTGAAGTCTACGTTGAAGGCGTTGGAACCGTTAAAGAGACGCCATTTCGCGGCGATGATTTAGATAAAAAAGCTAAACGTATTAAACGTGAAGAAGAGGAAGAATCGCCAGAAGATGATACTGAAAATCCAAACATCAATTACAAAGGTGTTACATTTTCGTTAATTAATTTTCATGAAGAAACTATGGGTGGAAACCAAGTGGCAGATCTTCAAGCTTTTGGTTTTCGTTTTCAACCGATGCAGGGAAATTACCAATCCGGCTTAGCTTATGATTTGATGATCGCTCCGAAAGCACCAGATTATTACGAAGAAAAAACCGGAGCTAAAACTTCTGGCGCCGTTTTTTGGGGCAGCGCAGGAATTTCGAGTGTTTCTGCCTTAAATTCAAACACTTCATTTCGCTATGGGGCGGGTCCTTTTTTGCGTTATTCGTATTTTACGATTAAAGATGCCCCATTGCGCCCACAAAGCACGTATAACCTTCAAGATTTAACAGCCGGTTTAGATTTTCAAGCCGGAATCATGCTTCATAGCCGCTATGTTACGATTGATTTAGGCTTACGTTATTTCTGGGATAAAGAAAGCTACGGCGGCTTTGGCGTAGCGTTCTTATTCTAATTTCTTGATTGGTGAATTGGCCCTTATTAGAATCGGCCCATGTCTTCTATTCAGGTTTTATCTCCCGATGTTGTGAATCAAATTGCCGCTGGTGAAGTGGTTGAGCGTCCGTCACATTTAGTGAAAGAGCTTTTAGAAAACTCGCTCGATGCAAATTCGACACAAATTCAAATTGATGTGAATTTTGGCGGTAAGTTTATCAAGATCACGGATAACGGCGATGGTATTGCCAAAGAAGATTTGCCTTTAGCTTTGCAACGTCACGCAACCAGCAAGATCACACAAACTAACGATCTTTGGAATTTATCAACTTACGGATTTCGCGGTGAAGCCTTAGCCTCGGTGGCTGCGGTTTCAAAATTAACCTTAATGAGTAAAGCTAAAAAAGCCAAATCAGCCTTTCAAATTAAATCTGATTTTGGTTTGATCAGCGAAGTGATGCCATCATCAATTGATACGGGCACACAAATTACAATTGATGCCTTATTTGAAAATGTTCCGGCCCGTTTAAAGTTCTTAAAATCAGATTCAGCCGAACTTGCGCAAATCAGAAATGTGATTCGTGCTTTAGCACTGGCGTACCCGCATGTTGAATTTAAATTAATTGAAAACGGTAAACTTGATTTATTTTTTAGATCTCTTGGTGATGCTAAAGACTTATCAGTGCGCGCTTCGCAGGTTTTAGGGTTAAATAAAATCTACACGCAAGAAAACCGTTTTAAATCGTACGTAGTTAAAGCTTATTTTTCTTCTCCGCATGATGTGCAAAAGACCTCTAAAAATATTTGGATCTTTGCGCAAAAACGCTGGATTCAAGATCGTGGTTTACAAGCGGCGATCACCGAAGCTTACAGAAGTTTATTAATGCACGGCGAATACCCGCAAGTGGTGATTGATTTAGAGTGCGCTCCGGATTTAATCGACGTAAATATTCACCCGACAAAATCACAGGTGAAATTTCAAGATGCGTCTGATGCGTTCCGTGCGGTTCACGGGGCGGTTAGACAAGGTTTAGAATTAGCGCCGTGGATTCCGAAAGTGGCGCAAACTGAATCGACGCCATCATCATCTTTTGAATCTCAACCACCAGCTGGAGCGAGTTACCAATCTTTCGTGCGCGAAATGCCACAAATGAGTGTGCAAGATCAAACCCGCTTTACAGATCTTGGTTCATCATTAGGAAATACCCAGTTTAAAACAAAGTTAAGTGCGCTTGAACAATTGTCGCAATTAAAAATGGATTCAACTCCGGTCGCTGCAGCTGAAGCAGTTGGCGGGTACTGGTCAAGTTTACAAGTTTTAGGACAATTAAATTTAACTTACCTAGTTTGTCAAAAAAACGACCGTATGATTTTAGTTGATCAACATGCCGCTCATGAACGCGTAGCTTTTGAAAAGTTAATGCGTAAATGGAAAGGCGGAGCTATCGATCAGCAAGATTTTTTATTTCCGTTAGCGATTGATTTATCTCCTGAAAAAGCAGAAGCGTTGCTGGCGCAATCTGAAAATATCGCCAAAATGGGAATTGAAATTGAAGCCCTTGGACCTTCGGTGATCGGTGTAAAATCGGCTCCGCTATTTGTTAAAGAAGCGGCGTTACCAAAAATTTTTGATAAAATGGCCACTGACTTAGTTGATTACGGTGGAAGCTATTCTTTAGAAAAATCGATTGCTGATTTATTTGCAACGATGGCGTGCCATTCAGTGGTTCGCGCAGGACAAAGCCTTTCACAGGCTGAAATGGTTGAATTATTAAAATCCATGGATGAATTTCCGTTATCGTCTTTTTGCCCGCATGGACGCCCGGTCTCGATTGAATTTACATTCAACGACATCGAAAAACAGTTTGGTCGCACCCTGTGAGTGAAAAAACTAAAGTTATCTTTGTAGTTGGTCCGACGGCATCTGGAAAAAGTGCGCTTGCGATGCAATTAGCGAAAAAGTTTAACGGAAGCATTATCAATATTGATAGTGTGCAGTTTTACGAAGGTTTAATTGTGGGTTCAGCAGCCCCCAGCGAAGAAGAGAAAAAACAAGTTCCGCATTATTTATTTTCTTACGTGAAAGCTCCCGATGAAATGACAGCCGGGCAGTACATTCGCGATTTTTA
Source organism: uncultured Pseudobdellovibrio sp. (assembly GCA_966250225.1). Taxonomy (GTDB): domain Bacteria; phylum Bdellovibrionota; class Bdellovibrionia; order Bdellovibrionales; family Bdellovibrionaceae; genus Pseudobdellovibrio. Next base: position 72,358 of record CBINGM010000003.1, read on the forward strand.
TGAACTGATCGAATCGGGAAAAGTCACATCACCACTTTTTGTCGTGGGCGGACCTGGTTTTTATGTTCAAGCTTTAGAAAAGGGCATGTACGACTTACCTGAAGTCAGTGAAGAAATTAAAAAAGAAGTTCTGGCTGATTTTGAAACTTTCGGCTCTGAAAAAATGTTTACCGAACTTAAAGAATTTGACCCGGAAACAGAACTTCACCCGAATGATCATTACCGTGTAGGTCGTGCTTTAGAAGTAAAACGCGCTTTTAATTTAAAAATGTCTGAATTTAAAAATTCGGCCGCAGCTGATAATAAAAATAAACTTCCGTACCCTTCGATGAAAATCGGTTTAACATTTGAAACAAATGATAAAGAAAAATTCACCAAACGTGTTCACGAGCGCACTTTAAAAATGCTGAATGATGGAATCATCGAAGAAACTAAACATTTTTTAGATAGCGGTTTTGAAAACTGGGCGCCACTTTCTAGTGTGGGTTATCATGAAACAAAAGCGTATTTGCAAGGCGAGCTTAAGCGTGAAGACCTAGCGCAAGCGATCACGCAAGCCACGATGAAGCTTGTGAAAAAGCAGAAAACTTGGTTTAAGCGCGATGAAGCTATACTTTGGTCGGGTGTTTTCACCCCTGATTTTGGGGTTCTCGAGAGAAAAGTTCAGGACTTCTTAGCAAACTAAACTTTGACGCCTAAGAATAAAGCACGCGATAATTTATAAATGAAAAGTATGACTGGCTACGGTCTGTGCCGGGCCCAAACCAACGAAGTGGCATTAGAGATTAGTATCAGAGCGGTCAACGGTCGCTTTTTAGAAACTCGTTTTCACTTACCAAAACCTTATTTTATCTTTGAATCTGATCTTAAGAAAAAACTGGGCGAATACGCTTTACGCGGAACAGTTGATATTTATATTTCACGAAAATTAAAAGCGAGCCACACAGCAGGTAAGATCGTGATCAACACGCGTCTTGCGCAAGAGTATTTAAAATCTTTTAAGAAGTTAGCTAAAGATTTAAAAATGAACGAAGCGGTTCGCTTTGATTTGATCTCGCGCCAAGCCGATGTGATCGTGATGGAAGAAGTCGACACATTAAATCCGCAAGAAGTTGTTCTTCTTAAAAAAGCTTTCGAAGCGGCTTTAAAAAAATTCGAACAAGAAAAAATCCGCGAAGGTGGAGCTTTAAAAAAAGATCTTTCAAAAAATTTAAAAGATCTTCAAAAGCACGTCGTAAAAATTTCTAAATTACGTGATGATGCCAATAAAATCCTTCAGGAAAAATTCGAAGCAAAAATCAAATCACGTTTACCAAAAGAAGTCGTAGGGCAGTCAGTTGATCCTTTACGCATTTCTCAAGAGATCGTTATTCAGCTCGAGAAAGCTGATATCAATGAAGAGCTGATTCGTTTAACAGAGCATTTAAAAAACTTTGAAAAGTTGATTGAGAACTCGATTGTTGAAGGTAAAAAGCTTGATTTTTATACACAAGAATTATTGCGTGAAGTTAATACCATCGGATCAAAAAGTCAGGTTGCCGGAATCACTGAATCTGTTGTAGAAGCTAAAACACTTATCGAAAGAATCAGAGAACAGGTACAAAACATAGAATAATTATGACCGACGTGAACGACAAAGCTAAATCTACAAGAATGATCATCGTTGCGGCTCCAAGCGGAGCGGGCAAGAGCAGTTTTGTGGAAAAATTAGCCGCTGAAGACAACCGTTTGCACGACGTCGTTACGTACACCACTCGCTCTATGCGCACAGGTGAAAGCCAAGGTAAGCCTTATTTCTTTATTACTCCTGAAGATTTTGAACAGAAGAAGAAAGAAAACTTCTTTATTGAGTGGGCTAAAGTTCACACGAACCACTACGGCACATCGTACGAGCAGTTACAGAAGGCTTGGGCGAATGGTAAAGTGGTGATCATGGATATCGACATCCAAGGTGTTGCAACATTTAAAAGCAAATACCCTGACGCTAAAACCGTGTTTATCCTGCCTCCATCGCTGGACGAGTTAAGACGCCGCGTTATCAAGCGTGATGGCAATCCTCCTCCGGATCTAGAAGTGCGCATGCAAAATGCTGAAAAAGAGATGGCTAAGGCCCACGAATTTGACGTGAGAATCGTTAATGACGATTTTAATCGCTCTTTTGCCGAATTTAAGAAGATCGTAGACGGCTGGCTAGCTTAATTCCTTGAAATTTAGAGCACTTACGAGTATAACTAGGGTTTTCAAAGGTTTGCTGAAAGCAAATCAAAACCAGCTCCAGGAGATCGTATGGCACGTGTAACCGTTGAAGATTGCTTAGATAAAGTTCCTAACCGTTTTGCTTTAGTTTTATTAGTAGCTAAACGTGCAAAGCAATTACTTAAAGGTGGCGAGTGCACAGTGGCGACTCGTAACAATAAATACATTGTTAACTCATTACGTGAAGTAGCGATCGGTAACGTGGTTTTCGACACTAAAGTTGATGAAACGACAGCTCGCGAAGATATGTTAAAAGACTTAAATAAATAAGCTTTGTCGGAGACAAACAAACGACAATAGGCTTAGGTCCGAATCAGTTAAAATTTGTTAAAAACCCGCTCACAAGGCGGGTTTTTTCATTTATTCTATAAGGAATGTCTGACTTTTCTTCGACTTCACATCTAGATGATCGCCTACCTACAAAGCCGGTGAAAACCGTCGAAGATCTATTAGCCAAGATCAGAACTTACTATCCTCAGGCTGATTTACAAATCGTTGAACGCGCCTACCTATTTTCTGAAAAAGCCCACGAAGGGCAGTTGCGCAGATCAGGTGAACCTTACATTTCACACCCGTTAAATGTTGCGGGAATTTTAGCTGATCTAAAACTTGATATGGACACGATCATGACAGGCTTACTGCATGATACTGTCGAAGACACTGATGTAACTTTAGAAGATATCAAACGTGAATTCGGCGAAACGGTCGCGTACTTAGTTGATGGGGTTACGAAAATCGGTCAGATGAATTTTCGTAACAGCTTTGAAAAACAAGGCGAAAATATTCGTAAGATGATCGTATCAATGGGTAAAGATGTGCGCGTAGTTTTAGTAAAACTTGCGGATCGTCTTCACAACATGCGTACACTGAACCACATGCCGTATGAAAAACAAAATCGTATCGCGCAAGAGACTTTAGAAATTTACTGTCCGCTTGCGGGCCGTATCGGTATCAGTGCTTTAAAGATCGAATTAGAAGATCTTTGTTTTAGATATTCGCGCCCTGATAAATATTACGAACTTGTTCAATTAATCAAAAAAACTGAAGCTGACACTGATCGCTACATCGAAGAAGTTAAAAAAAATGTCAGCGAAGTATTATCGAAATCAAATATTAAAAATTATAAAATCTACGGCAGATCTAAGCACTTATGGTCAGTGTACCGTAAAATGACTTCACGTAATCTTGATTACGATCAGATTTACGATGTATTAGCGTTTCGTATTATCGTAAGTAGCGTCGTTGAATGTTACGAAGTGCTTGGGTATATCCACTCGATTTGGAAGCCGATTCCGGGCCGTTTTAAAGATTTCATCGCGATGCCGAAATCAAATAACTACCAGTCGCTGCATACGACAGTGATCGGCCCTGGTGGGGATCGTATCGAGATTCAAATCCGTACTGAAGAAATGCATTTGATCGCCGAAAAAGGGATCGCGGCTCACTGGAATTATAAAGAGCGCGGAAACTTAACGGGTGATAAATTACAACAAGCGAATTGGTTACGAGAATTAGTATCGCTTCATCAGCAAGCTGATTCTTCAGATGAATTTTTAGAAACTATTAAAACTGACTTAATGGAAAAAGATATTTACGTTTTCACGCCACGTGGAGATGTAAAAGAACTTCCAGAAGGTTCAACGCCGGTAGATTTAGCGTACGCAATTCACACGAACTTAGGTAACACGTGTACCGGAGCTCGCGTTAACGGCCGTATGGTTCCATTAAAACACGTTCTGCAAAACGGTGATCGTGTTGAAATTATCACTCTTAAAACGCAAACACCTTCAAAAGATTGGTTAAAGTTTGTTGTAACCAATAAAGCGAAATCAAAAGTTCGCCAGTTCGTTAAAGAAGAACAACGCAGAAACGCTCTTGCCATGGGTAAAGACCTTGTCGAGAAAGAGTTTAGAAAATTCGGCATGGCCGCTTCTAAATATCTTAAAGGCGAAATTTTTGAAAAGTATGCGCGCGACAGTGGTGTTGTTGATGCTGACGATTTATTTGTTAAAGTGGGTTACGGTAAAACCGAACCTCGTCATTTAGTTTCAGCCCTTGTTCCTGAAGCTCCAGAAAAAGTTGTGGATAGCAAAACCGCAGAATCAGCTTCTTTCATGGAGAAAGTTGTAAAATCTGCGAAAAGTAAAAAACGTAAAACAAATTCTCTTGTGTCAGTTGATGGCATGGATGATGTTTTAGTTCACTTTGCAAAATGCTGTGCACCGATTCCGGGTGATCCGATTTCTGGTTTTATTTCGCGCGGTAAGGGTATTATGATCCACCGTAGTGATTGCCATAAAGTGTTTGAGTTAGATCAAATGCGCCGTGTGGATGTGGCGTGGACGACCAAAACCGCGGCTGTGGGCCAAGAGCGCCAGGTGCGCTTAGAGGTGATCGGTCAGGACGTTCCGGGATTATTAAAATTAATGTCAGAGGCGTTCTCGGCTCAGGGTATTAATATTGAATCAGCACAGATCAGAACAACTCGCGATAAAAAAGCGGTTTGTATTTTTGAAATCTCAGTTAAAGATTTAACTCAGTTAACAAATTCAATTTTAGCTCTGCAAAAAATCAAAGGTATTATCGGCGTTAAGCGCGTGACTGAATAATGGGTAAGGGCATTCGTTTTATTGGAATTATCTTACTCGGGCTTTATCTGGGTATGTATTTCAAGAATGCCCAGTCAGCTAAATCACCAGTTATTGAATGGCACGCAGAAACTTTTGGCGATATTCAATTTCAGTCTCCGTTTAAACTTGAATCAGATCCGGAGATGCCCGAGGTGCCCGCCGAAGTTCAGGTGATGGTGAAAGAGTTTAAGCAAGTTCGCGCCATGCAAAGTGGCGAAGTTACAATGAACGTGGTTAAAACTGTTTACGAAGACAAAGTGAAAGTTTCACTCGATGGGGCCGCTACGGGTTCTATTAACGCCATGGCAAAACAGCTCGGGGATCAAACTCCAGTGCCAAATTTTGAGCCGATAAAGGGTAAGTCTTACGATGGCTACATTGCGATCTATAATACAACTGTTGAAAAACAAAAAACTCTTATTCGCGCAGCCTATATCGTTAAAGGCCAAACCCTTTACATGGTCATTATCGTGTTTCCGGAAGGAAATTTCTCTGAAAAAGAGGCGTATCAAATTTTAGATTCTATCGAATTCGTAGTGAAGTAAGACTTTTGCAAATAACAAAAAATTGCTTATTCGCCGAGCTTTGCTGACGCGTCGCCAAACAAAGGTAAGACTTAAAGATTTACGAGGCTTTCAGGACGTGCAAGTTCTCTTAAAACCTGTTAAATATTAAGGACCTATGACAAATGCAAACACACGTTCAAATCCTTACTCAGCCGTTAAACCCGATGTCAATCTTGCCAAGCAAGAAGAGACTATTCTGGATTTCTGGGATCAGGAGAAAATTTTTGCTAAAAGCTTAGATCCAAAAGGCAAAAAGACTTACAGCTTTTATGACGGACCTCCGTTTGCAACGGGTCTTCCACACTACGGTCACTTACTGGCCGGTGTACTTAAAGACGTTGTTCCTCGTTACTGGACAATGAAGGGGTACACAGTGCCTCGTCGTTTCGGTTGGGATTGTCACGGTCTTCCTGTTGAATACGAAATCAATAAAACTCATAAAATTGAATCTCGCAAAGACGTTTTTAAAATGGGCGTCGCGAATTACAACGACGCTTGCCGTTCGATTGTAAAACGTTATTCGACAGAATGGAAAACCACAGTTCGCAGAGTGGGTCGTTGGGTCGATATGGAAAATCCATACTTCACGATGGATGTTTCTTTCATGCAATCTGTATGGTGGGTGTTTCAAGAACTTTTCAAAAAAGGCTTAATTTACGAAGGTTACAAAGTTGTTCCTTACTCGGTAGGAATCTCGACATCTCTTTCAAACTTTGAAGCCAACCAGAATTATAAAATGGTTCAAGATCCGGCCATCACAGTGATGTTCAAACTTGTGAACACACCTGATACTTCGGTTATGGCATGGACGACAACGCCTTGGACATTGCCATCTAACTTAGCGTTAGCAGTTGGCAATGACATTGACTACGTTAAGGTTTTAGAAAAAGCGACGGGTCGTAAATTGATCGTGGCGCAAGCGTTATTAGCTTCGATCTGGAAAAAGCACGCTGACGAAGTTGAAGTTCTTCAGATGATGAAGGGCAGTGAACTTGTAGGTTTAACTTACGAGCCGTTATTTGCTTACTTCGGTGATCGTGCTGATAAAGGCGCGTTCCGTATTATTTCTTCTGATCACGTAACAACTGATAGCGGTACTGGTGTGGTCCACATGGCGCCAGCGTTCGGTGAAGACGATTATTATGCCTGTGCAAAGGCCGGCATCCCGCTGGTAAATCCAGTAGATGACGATGGTATGTTTACATCAGAAGTTCCTGATCACGCCGGAAAGCGTGTAAAAGACGCCGATAAAGATATTATCGCTGATCTTAAAAAACAGGGAAAATTATTTAAACAAGATACGATCCAACATAGTTACCCATTCTGTTACCGTTCAGATACGCCGTTAATCTATCGTGCGGTTTCTTCATGGTTTGTAAACGTTGAAAAAATTAAAGAAAACTTAATTGCAAACAACAAACAAACAAACTGGGTTCCTGATCATTTACGTGATGGACGTTTTGGTAACTGGCTTGAAGGCGCTCGTGACTGGGCGATTTCGCGTAACCGTTTTTGGGGTACGCCACTTCCTATCTGGAGAAACTCAGAGGGCGAAGTGATCTGTGTCGGTTCGCGTGATGAATTAGAAAAACTTTCGGGCCAAAAAGTAGATGATCTGCATATTGAGTTTGTGGATAAAATCACAATCCCATCTCCTACAGGAAAGTCTCCACTTAAACGTGTAGATGGCGTTTTAGATTGCTGGTTTGAATCGGGTTCTATGCCTTACGCTCAATGGGGTTACCCTGAAACTTCAGTCGAAGATTTCAAAAAAGCCTTCCCAGCCGATTTTATCGCTGAAGGTTTAGATCAAACGCGTGGTTGGTTTTATACATTATCAATCATCGGTACAGCGTTATTTAATCAAGCGCCGTTTAAAAACGTCGTGGTAAATGGATTAGTTTTAGCAGAAGACGGTCGTAAGATGTCTAAGTCTTTAAAAAACTATCCAGATCCAATGGAAGTTTTAAATCAGCACGGAGCTGATGCTTTACGTTTATACTTAATCGATTCTCCGGTTGTAAAAGCGCAAGAATTAAAATTCTCTGAAAAAGGTGTTTACGATATCGTTCGTAAGATCTTATTACGCTGGTGGAATTCGTATTCGTTTTTTGCAAACTACGCCAACATTGATGGCTTCACGCCAAAAGGAGATGCGAAGAAATCTCCGAATATCTTAGATCAATGGGTGTTATCACGCTTAAATGGTTTGATTGCGAACACGCACAAAGAGATGGACGCTTATCGTCTGTATAACGTGGTTCCGCATTTACTTCAATTTATCGAAGACTTAACGAACACGTATATCCGTTTTAACAGAAGTTTATTCTGGCAAGACGGTATGCCTGAAACAAAACGTTATGCTTACGAAACTTTACACGAAGTTTTAGTTACGTTATCACGTTTAATGGCGCCGTTTGCTCCGTTTATGTCTGAAGTCACGTACAAAAATTTAGCGCAAGTCTTAGCGAATAAAAAAGATTCAGTTCACTTAGAGTCATTTCCGGTAGCTGATTTATCTATGCTTCGCCCTGAATTAGAAGAAGCCGTAAAAGCAATGGATACTCTTGTGACGTTAGGTCGTAATCACCGTGAAAAAATCGGCGTGAAAGCGAAGATTCCGTTAAATGAAATCAAGATCATTCACAGAAGTGCGGCTTTACTTGAAACTTTAAAACAGTTTGAACCTTACTTCATCGATGAATTAAATTTTAGAAAAGTTGTTTACAACCCGAATGAAGATCAATTCGTTCAAGTAACGGCAAAGGCAAATTTCCCGGTACTTGGAAAACGTCTTGGACCTAAAATGAAATCAGTAGGTGCCGGTATCATGGCTTTATCTTTAGAAAATATCTTAAAGCTTGAAGGCGGCGGCTCTGTCACAATCGAAGGTGAAGAGATCACTTTAGCTGATGTTGAAATTCGTCGTGCACCTAAGGGTGATAACGCTAATTTATCTGTGCATCAGATCGTATCGATCGAAGTTGATCCAACGGTAACTCCAGAGCAGGAACGTGAGGGCTTAGCTCGCGAAATTATGCGTAAGATCCAACAAGCTCGTAAAACGGCTGACTTCCAGATGGATGATAAGATCACACTTGAGATTGCTTGTGATGGGGCTTTACTAGAAGCTTTAAATGCTCACAAAGAAATGATCGTTGGCGAAACGTTAACTAAAAATTTAAATATTTTGAGCTTATCGGCTGAACCAAAAGGTAAACACACTGAAACATCTGACATCGACGGTCAGGTGATTAAATTAGGTGTAATGAATTTACCAAGATAATGAAACCCCTTGGCGAAGAATTTAAATTCTCGGCGATAGGTGTGGTGCGAACTCCGTTTAAAGATAGATTCGGAGTTCCGCGCCAGCCTGGTCTTGCGACACAAGCCAAAGGTGTGATTAAGATCAACCCTGATCCCGATTTAAAAACGGCTCTTCGTTCTTTAGAAGAATTCACTCACATTTGGATAGTTTTTGTTTTTCACGATCACGGTGGCAAAGACTGGAAGCCCAGTATTCGCCCTCCAAGACTAGGCGGAAACGTAAAAGTTGGCGTTCTAGCTTCGCGTTCTCCGCATCGTCCAAATCCTATTGGCTTATCGGCTGTTAATATCGAAAAAATTGATTTAGAAGCGAAAGGTGGCCCTGAAATTCACGTCGGTGGAGTAGATCTTGTTGATGGTACTCCGGTTTTAGATATCAAACCTTACATTCCTTATGCTGATTCAATTCCTGAAGCTAATGCAGGTTGGGCTTCTGAGCCTATTCCAAGATTTCCAGTTATTTTTTCTGAACAAGCCTCAATCGAAATTTCTAAACGTGATCCCAAAGGCGAAAATAATTTACGCGCCTTAATTACCGATATCATTGAACTTGATCCAAGACCTGCATTTCAAAAACGCCAGAACCCCGTGACTGAATCAGCTTCTTGGGGACAGCGTTATGGTATTGATGTGATCGGAAACGATGTTAAGTATGAACTTCGCGAAGATGGATTTTACATCTACGATATTCAAGACTTACTTTTGCGGGATCCACTTAAGTAGTGCGCTGTGAATACGCGGAATATCAACGGGCTTTGTTAAATAGTCATTCATTCCGCTTTGAAAGCACTGGTCTTTATCAGAACTCATAGCACTTGCTGTAAGAGCTATAATCGGAATAGGTTTTCTATTATTTTCTTTTTCAAATTCGCGGATCGTTTTAGTGGCCTCAAAGCCATCCATTTCAGGCATATGACAATCCATTAAAATTAAATCGTATGGAAAATTCTTGAGGGCGTTTACAGCTTCAAGGCCATTACCTACAGCATCAGCATGACAACCCATTTTTTCAACGATTTTCACCGCGATAGTCTGATTGATCGGGTTGTCTTCTGCGATCAACACACGGCCGGTAATTTTTGTTTGCGTATAAGCTGTTTGATTCGCTTCCGACTTAACTGCTGCCTCATTGCCATTTTTAAATTCAGCGGTAAACCAGAAAGTTGAACCTTTTCCGACTTCGCTGTTTAAACCGATTTCTCCGTGCATGATCTGAACTAAGTTTTTACAGATAGAAAGGCCAAGGCCCGTTCCACCGTATCTGCGGGTCATGGATTGATCGGCCTGAGAGAATTTTTCGAAAAGTTTTTTACGGTCTTCGTCTTTAATGCCAATGCCAGTGTCCTGAACTTCGAAATAAAGTTTTGAAATTCCGTTTTCATTTTTCATTAATTTAGCTCTTAAGGTCACAGAACCCTCAGCTGTAAATTTAATGGCATTAGAAATCAGATTTCTTAAAACTTGCTGAAGACGACCCGGGTCTCCGACTAAAACTTTTGGGATGTTTGGATCGACTTCGACTTTAAACGATAGTCCTTTTTCGTTCATTGAAAAAGTCACTGTATCCTGAAGATCATGCATCATCTGTGAAAAGTGAAAATCAATTTCTTCGAAAATTAACTTGCCGGCTTCGATTTTAGAAAAATCCAAGATGTCATTAATGATCGTAAGTAAGCTCTCGGCAGATTTACGGATGCCGGCACAGTAACGCCCTTGTTCCTGTGTTAACTGCGTGTCCATCAATAGGCCCGATAAACCAAGTACTCCGTTCATCGGTGTTCTGATTTCGTGAGACATATTGGCTAAGAATTCTGATTTTAAACGCGAACTGCTTAGCGCCGCTTCTTTAGCTTTGCTAAGTTCTTCATTCAGAGTGCGAAGTTGAACATTAGTTTCCTGAATCTGCTGCGCACGGCGCATGATTTCGGCTTCCATCTGACCGGCTTTGGTTTTTAATGCTTCGTGCTGTTCGCGCTGTTTATTTAACATGACGAACTCGGTCACATCTTCCACCTGATGAATAATATAAATGACGTTTCCGTTTTTATCTAAGATTGGTGTATTGACCGGACTCCAGTATTTTTCAACAAAAGTGCCGTCTTCATTTTTGATATCGTATTTCTGAACGGCCATTGTGTCAGTTTTTTTTGTCTGAAGGACGCGGTTTAAAGAGGCTCTTAAGTTTGAAGTTCCTGTGGCGTCAGTATCATCAGGGTTGTCAGGAAAAACTTCAAATAACGGACGGCCGATCGTATCGCGCGAAGTGTTGGTGCCTTTTAGGCGGCCTTCATTGGCTGCAACCATGTTAAACTGCGGATCTAAAATTAAGAACAACCCAGGGATGTTTTCAAACAGAACCTGGAAGTCGATCGGTTTATTATCTGACATTTACAAAAAATATCATGATTTTATTTGGTGAGCTAGTCTGGATTAGCGACGCTAAGCTCCCTTGTGGGCTAAGACCTTTGCTACTTCAGGAGCGAAGTAAGTTAGAATCACATCCGCTCCGGCACGGCGGAATGAGTACATGCACTCCATCATAGTTTTTTCTAAATCAAGCGCACCAGCTTGGGCTGCGAAGTGTAACATCGCATATTCGCCACTCACATTGTACACAGCCACAGGCACTGATGAATGCGCTTTAAGATCAGCCACAACATCTAAGTACGGAAGTCCTGGTTTTACCATCACCATATCTGCGCCTTCAGAAATATCTAACGATAATTCGCGAACAGCTTCAGTGCGGTTTCTAAAATCCATTTGATAAGTTTTTTTATCTCCCGCTTTCGGAGCTGAATCTAAAGCTTCGCGAAATGGGCCGTAAAAACTTGAAGCGTATTTGGCTGTGTAAGAAAGAATACTAGTTTTTGTAAAACCATTTTCATCTAAAGCTTCACGAATAGCGGCCACACGGCCATCCATCATGTCCGAAGGACAGACCCAGTCCGCGCCCCACTGTGCTTGTTTAACCGCCATTTGCGATAAAATTTGCACGGTCTCGTCATTTAAAATTTCGCCGTTTTTAACGATGCCATCGTGGCCATCTGATGAATAAGGATCAAGAGCGATGTCGGTAAATAAACTAATTTCTGGATGATTTTGTTTAAGATGTTTAATCGCTTTTGGAAGTAAGCCGTTATCGTTAAGAGCTTCTGACCCACGAGAGTCTTTTTTGCTGTCTTCGATTTTTGGAAAAAGTGCATAATTTTTAAGACCTAATTTCTTCCAAGCGGTGATTTTTTCACTCAAAACATCAACACTCATACGAGACTGCCCAGGAAGCGTGCGAATAGGCTGGTCAATCTTTTCACCGTCGCAAATAAAGACGGGGTAAATCAAATTGGCCACATGTAAATTTGTCTCGGCGATCATCTCACGAATATTGCTTGTTTGGCGTAAACGTCTAGGTCTGTGCATAAAAATCATCCATCTACTTTCGAGAATAAATTGAGCTACCTCGTTAAAAATAGCAACTTTTTTTTCGGGCGGTGACAAACTTGTGACAAACTAATTGAGAATCTTTGGTATGGTACAAACATGCTTAAGCTCTGGCACCAGCCCATTGAACAGGAACATAGTTATTTAGCTCCACTGATCGTGGATAACAAAGCTGTTTTATTATGGGAAACTTGTCGCCGTAAAATTTATTTTTACTTAGATGAGACTGGTTTTGTGGCTGATGGCCGTGGTTTTATGAACGGCTTAGAAGCTGAAAGTTTTTTACTTGAAGTGTTATGCGGTCTGCATTCACCAGTGATCGGTGAAACAGAAATCTTAGGCCAGTTTCGCCAATTCATTAACTTAAATGCCAAACATGATTGGGTTCAGAAATTTCAATCCCGCATGCAAGTTTGGTTTTCGTTAATCAAAGAAGTGCGCGAAAAATATTTATACAACTTTGGTTCGCAGTCTTACGGTGGTTACTTACGCCGTGTTTTACAAAATCAAAACAATGTACAAATCATCGGAGCCGGTTCTTTAGTTGAAGACGTGCTTCCGTGGTTACAAGCTAAGAACGTGCAAGTGTTTGCGCGCAACTTAGAAAAATCGCAAATCCAGGTGATGAAACATTTTTCTCACTTTGTTGAAGCGGGTGGAAAACTATCTCTTCATCCGTTAGAGAACACTTTACCTTCTAGCGAAGTGTTAGTGATTGCGGCGCCTATTTCTCATGAGCAATTAAAAACGATCGTTTCAAATTCTACGAACAAGTGGAAGTATGTGATCGATTTACGCCGTGATGCTAAATTATTTAATGATCGTGATCCACAAATTGAATCGTGGATTACGTTAGAACATGTGATGGAATTTTTCTCTCAACAAAAGGATTTGTTAGCTTCCAGACAAAAGCAAGCGTTTGCCGCTGTAGAACAGTGGCGCTTAGCTCAAATGGATAAGGTGACATTACGTCCTTTCGGTTGGGAAGACTTATGCGGTTAGTTTTAGGAGCCAGACAGAGCGATTTAGCTCGTCTGCAAGGGTACTTAGTGGGTGACGCCCTTAAATCTCTAGGCGTCGATATCGAATACGTATTTCGTGAATCTTTAGGTGATAAAAATCTGACAGATCCTTTATGGAAAATGCCTGAAAAGGGCGTCTTCACGCAAGATTTCTATCAAGACTTAATCAACGGAAAATTAGATTTCGTCGTTCACTCGTGGAAAGATCTTCCGGTAGAGCACACGCAAGGAACCGAAATTGTAGCTACTCTTCCGCGTGCGGATCAGCGTGATTTAGTTTTAATTAAAAAATCGAGCTTAAAGAAAAAAACTTTACGTATTTTTTCTTCGTCACCACGTCGTGAGTATAACTTAATTCCGTTTTTATCTAAACACCTCCCATGGACGACAGAAAAAATTGAATTCGCCAATGTGCGCGGAAATATTCCGACACGTTTACAAAAAATGACCGATGATGAATCTATCGATGGTTTAGTTTTGGCTAAAGCCGCCATTGATCGTTTATTAGCGCATCCCTACGATGAGTTTAAACCTGTCCAAGAAAAAATTCGTGGCCACTTGGCTAAGTGCAATTGGATTGTTCCACCGATTTCAGAAAATCCAAATGCGGCAGCTCAAGGAGCCCTGGCGATTGAAATCAGAAGTGATCGTAAAGATTTAAAAGAATTATTTGCTAAAATTCACTGCGAGAAAACGGCTTCAAGCGTTGTTCATGAAAGAAAAGTTTTTTCTGGTTACGGCGGTGGCTGCCACCAAAAAATCGGTGTCGCGGTCTTAAACCGCAGTTATGGTGAAATCTTAACGGTGAAAGGTCTTTCACCCAAAGGTGAAATCTTAGATACGCGTAAACTTTTACCGACGAAGTCAGCGCCTGCTGATTTAGTAAAACACAGTTTTAATTTTTCAATTATCCGTAACCAAAAGCCAGCCGATGTTTCTTTAGCCAATACCGACATGGTTTGGGTAGCACGCAGCGAAGCCGCGGGATCAGTTGATCTTAGCTCATACCAAGGTGTTGTTTGGGCCGCTGGCACAAGCACATGGGAAAAATTAGCGAAAAAAGGTGTTTGGGTAAATGGCTGCGCTGAAGGTCTTGGTGAAAGTGAAGACCCACGTATTGAATGGCTTATTGGTAAAACTAAGCCGGAGCTTGTTACATTGACGCACACACTAGCGTCAAATGCCGGAACGTACGATCTGCAAATTCAGCTGGCAGATGGTGAAATCGGCAAGCTTAAGAGCGATTTATTAGCTTCTGGAAAGTATTTCTTCTACTGGAAGAGTCATAGCCAGTTTCAAGCGGTTTTAGCTGCACTTGAAACTTCACAAAAACAGAACTTTTTAAATTGTGCTCATGCCTGTGGCCCGGGTAAAACGTGGCAAAACCTAAAAGACACTTTAGGCACAGATCAAAATTTATATATTTATTTGAATGAAGAAAGTTGGAAGTCGTAAATGAATAACATGACATCTGAAAATTATTTTGAACGCGCAAAACAGGTAGCTCCCGGTGGAGTTCATTCTCCGGTAAGATCTTTTGCTGGCCTTGGCCGTGCGCCCGTATTTTTTAAATCAGCCCAAGGAGCATTTTTAACTTCGGTTGAAGGTAAAAAATATATCGATTGCTGCCAAAGCTTTGGTCCGTTGATTTTAGGTCACCGTGATTCAGAAGTTCAGTCTAAAGTGATGGAGATGATCGATACCGCGTGGACATTTGGTGCCTGCGAACCTTACTCGTTACTGTTAGGTGAGTGGATTCAGAAAAAAGTTCCATGGGTTGAAAAGTTACGTTTTGTTTCTTCTGGTACTGAAGCCGTGATGTCAGCGTTACGTGTAGCGCGTGCAGCCACAGGCCGTACTAAAATTTTAAAATTTGAAGGCTGTTACCACGGGCACGTCGATTCGTTACTTGTTAAAGCAGGTTCTGGTTTAGCCGGTGAAACAGCTTCATCAAGTGCAGGTGTTTCGGCACAAACGGCTTCAGAAACTTTAACGGTTTCATTAGATGACGAAAAAGCTTTAGAAGCCGTATTTGCGCGCGAAGGTAAAAATATCGCAGCCTTAATTATGGAACCACTTCCAGCAAACTATGGTTTATTAATTCAACGTAAAGAATTTATCCAAAAAGCCTGCGCACTTGCAAAAGCCAACGGCTCATTAGTTATTTTTGATGAAGTGATCTCAGGTTTTCGTGTAGCCCTAGGCGGTATGGCTGAAGTTTTAGGAATTAAACCTGATCTTGCCACTTACGGAAAAATTTTAGGCGGTGGATTTCCGGTAGGTTGTTACGGCGGCCGTCGTGATTTAATGGATTTAATTGCTCCCCTTGGTCAAGTTTACCAAGCGGGGACTTTAAGTGCGAACCCTGTCGGGATGGTGGCAGGTCTTGCGACTTTAGAAAAAATGGAACGCGAAAATGGTTGGGCTGTTTTGGAACAACGCGGTCAGCTTTTAGAAAACAAAGTAAATGATTTAATTAAGAATTTAAATTTACCGTTAAACTTTGTTCGTTACGGAAGTTTATTCTGGTTACACAATAAAACCGCTGATGGATCACCGATTCGTCAAGTTGAACAAATTCCTGCGGGTCAAAAAGAAACTTTTAAAAAGTTATTCTTAAATTCGTTAGATAAAGGTTTATATTTAGCACCGAACGCTTACGAAGTCGGTTTCTTATCGTTAGCGCACACTGAAGATATCATCAACGACATGGTGAAAATCATGGGAGAATCTTTAGCGTGAATTTAAAAGCTCTCTCGCAAAGCAGACTGCGCTTTTACATGTCGATCATGTGGCTCGTGCTCATCGGGGCCTTGACGACATGGTGGTGGCTATTAAGTCTGCGCCAGCTTGAGACTACAAAATCACTTTTGTCAGTTGAAGAATACACTCGTTCGCACCGTATGATCATGTCTGAAGGGTTATTTTTTCTTTTAGCAGTGATTGTGGGTGGTATTGGTTTAATTTTATTAGCTAAAAAAGATTTAGAGCGCCACGAACAGATTCGTTTGTTTTTCGGAAACTTCGCTCACGATTTAAAAACTTCAATTTCACGCTTACGCCTGCAATCTGATTTATTGCGCGATGGTTTTGACCAACAAACGCTGAACCGTCTGGGCGAAAATATGAACCAGCTTGATCTACAATTAGAAAATTCATTGTGGGTAGCGCGTGGTGAAACACAAGCCATGCATTTACAAGATGTGAAGATTTCAAAAATCTTTTCCGTCATTCGCAGTGAGTGGCCCGAAATCGAAATCAGTATGACCTCTGATGCGGCTGTTTACGCTGATGAATTAGCACTACGTAGTGTGTTTCGTAATCTCATTCAAAATGCGGTGATTCACGGTAAAGCCACAAAGGTTCAGTTAGTGGTCAAAAAAGTGGATGGTCATTTTGAAATTCAGTTTCAAGATAACGGCGAAGCTTTTGTCGGTGACTTAGAGCAATTAGGAAAACACTTTATCCAACCGAAATCATCGCACGGTAATGGTTTGGGATTATATTTAACTCGATTCTTAGTCGATAAACTTTCTGGTCAAATTCAATTTAAGTTAGGTCAAAATTCGCAATTGATGGTGTTAGTTATTTTGCCTAAAGGAAAGGGTGCTTAGATGAGCCCTTCTTTTAAGAAAAATATTTTACTTGTTGAAGATGATCCAGTTTTAGGTGAAGGCTTAAAAACAAGTTTAAGCAAAACCTACAATGTGAAATGGGCCAACACCTTAGCTAAAGCCACACATCTGATCAGTACAGAGACATTTGATTTATTGATCTGTGACTTAGGCTTACCTGATGGCAACGGCATGGATTTAGTCGAAAAAATTCAAAGCTTGTCGTATAAGCCACCGGTTTTAATTTTATCAGCGCAGGGTGATCCAGAAACACGCCTTAAAGGTTACGAAATCGGTATTCAAGAGTTCGTACCAAAACCATTTCATTTAAAAGAATTACTTTTACGTATTGGCCATGTGTTTGAAGCGCACGCCAGCCAAATTGAAGTTGAAGTGGGTAAAGTAAAAATTAACTTTGCCACTTTTGCTGTTTACCAACCGGATGGATCTATCGAATATCCGCCGGTGAATGATATTAAAATTTTAAAACATCTTACAAGCCAAGCAGGAACGCCGGTAAGCCGTGATCAATTAATTGATGCGGTTTGGGGATCCGATAGCGAAACCAGCCACCGTACCATTGACAATGCGATCGCTCGTCTTCGTCATTTAATCGGTGACACTGATGAACAGATGATTCGTTCAGTTCGCGGTGTTGGTTATGTATTTGAAAGTAAAGCCCAAGCAGGAGAAAAATTATGATTTTAAAAACCGGAACTAAAGCTCCTCCAGTATGGATGATGCGCCAAGCAGGCCGTTATCACTCACACTATCAAAACTTACGTGCAAAGCATTCATTTATGGATCTTTGTAAAATTCCAGATCTGGCTTCAGAAGTGGCTTTAGGCCCTGTGCAGGATTTTGATTTCGACGTTTCAATTTTATTCAGCGATATTTTATTCCCGCTTGAAGCCTTAGGCATGGGCTTAGAGTACACTGATCATGGCCCTCGTTTAGGGTTTCAATTAGATCAAGGTACAATCGGTAAACTTGTTCCGTGGACAGATGCTTTACCTAAACTGTCTTTTCAAAAAGAAGCGATGATCTTAACCCGCGAAAAAATTCCGGCACAGAAAAAGGTGATCGGTTTTATCGGTGGTCTTTGGACATTATTTGTTTATGCCGTTGAAGGCTCACACGCAGGTTCATTAATCAAATCTAAACAAGACATGAACCTATTCCAAAAATTTTCGCAAATCATGTTGCCACTTTTAAAAGAAAATATTCGTATTCAATTTGAAGGTGGTGCTGACGCAGTTATGATTTTTGATACAGCGGCCGGTGAAGTATCTCCTGCGTTTTACCAACAGTGGATTGCGCCTTTAATGGCTGAATTAGCGAAAGCTTACCCCAATAAACTTGGTTATTACTCAAAAGGCACACAGCGTGCGTTTTTTACACCTGAATTCTTGGCTTTACCATGGGCCGGTATGGGTTTTGACCACCGCTGGAATTTACCTTCGATTTTAAATAAAACAGAACTTTCAACACCAGGCTTCGTTCAAGGAAACTTCGATCAAGCCTTATTATTCTTATCAGCTGATGAGTTTGAAAAAACGTACCGCACGTACTTAGAAGGATTTAAAAAATTAACTCCTGAACAAAGATCTAACTGGGTCTGTGGTCTTGGCCATGGTGTTTTACCTAAAACGCCTGAAGCTAACGTTAGACGTTTTGTTCAAATCACGCGCGAGGTTTTCCATGAATGATTCACAACTTTTTGCTAAATACGATATTCCAGCCCCTCGTTATACAAGTTATCCGACAGTTCCGTACTGGGGTGTAGCCCCTACGCAAGAGCAGTGGTTGGCCCACTTACGTAACGGTTTAGATGGCGGTAAAAATTCATGGTCGATGTACATTCATGTTCCGTACTGTGAAAGTCTTTGCACATTCTGTGGTTGTAATACGATCATCACTAAAGATCATAAAAAAGAAGATCCTTATGTGCAGTTAGTTCTAAAAGAGTGGGAATTATACCGTAAACTTGTGCCTGATTTTTCAAAAGCACAGCTTCAAGGTATTCACTTAGGTGGCGGAACTCCTACGTTTTTATCGGCAGAGCATTTAAAAGCGTTATTAACGCCGATTTTAGAACATACAAAACGTGATGAACATTTTGAAGGGTCAATTGAAGTTGATCCACGTCGCACGAACCGTGAACAGTTAGAAACATTATACAAACTGGGTTTTCGCCGAATCAGCTTAGGTGTTCAGGATTTTAACCCTGAAATTCAAAGATTAGTAAATCGTTTACAGTCATTTGAAGAAACTGAAAGTATCACTCGCTATGCGCGTGAAATCGGTTTTACGTCAGTGAATTACGATTTAATTTACGGTTTAGCAAAACAAACTTTAGAAACGATGAAGCACACGATTGAACAAACGAAAAAACTTCGTCCAAACCGTATTGCTTTATACAGTTTTGCTTTAGTTCCGTGGATTAAACCAGCGCAACGTTTATTTAAAGATGAAGATCTTCCGGTAGGAAAAGATAAACGTGATCTTTATGAATACGCGCGTACTGAGTTATTAAACTTTGGTTACGTTGAAGTGGGTATGGATCACTTTGCTTTACCTGATGAAGCTTTGGCGATCGCTATGAAAAACGGTAAGCTTCACCGCAACTTTATGGGTTACACGGATCAAAAATCACAAGTTATGCTTGGTCTTGGGGTAAGCTCAATTTCTGAATCACCACAAAGCTTTCACCAGAATGAAAAACTTCTTCCGAAATACGAAGAACTTTTAAATGCCGGACAAATTCCAACTTCACGTGGTCATATTTTAACAGATGAAGATGTAGACCGCAGACAGCAGATCTTATCGTTAATGACAACGTACGAAGTCGTGATGACGCCGGAACAAAAACAATTAGCTCCGGAATTTTTAAAAGAAATGATTTCAGATAATTTACTTAAAATTGAAGGTGATAAAGTTAAAGTCACTGAAAACGGTAAACCGTTTTTACGTAATATCTGTATTTTCTTTGATGAACATTTAAAACGTAACAAACCACAAACACGTATTTTTTCGCAGTCTTTATGATTCATATTGTTGGTGCTGGTTTTTCGGGGTTAACTCTGGCTTGGGAGCTGCAAAAAGCAGGTTTCAAGGTCACGGTTTACGAAAAAAATCAAATCGGTGGGCTTATCAGTTCACACCGAACAGCCACACATTTACGTGAAACAGCTGCGAACGGGGTTTTGTGGACGCCTCGCTTAGAAGTTTTATCAAAAGAACTTGGTGTCGAATTTCAGTCATCTCAGCAAGAAGCCAAAAAAAGATTTATCTTTCACAATCAAAGACCGCGCCGCTGGCCTTTAACTTTTACTGAAACAGTTAAAGTGGCTTTAGCCGCTGTTAAATTTATTTTTAAAAAGATTTTTTTAAAACAGAAGATTTCTTCAGATCTAACTTTAGAACAATGGGGCACACAGTCTTTTGGAAAACCTTTTACCGATGTGATTTTAAGTTCAGCGGTGCAGGGGATTTTTGCCTTAACTCCGAAACATCTAAATGCCAAAGCGGTGCTTGAATCTTTTAAAGCGGTGACAGCATTTAAAAAAGCTAAAAAGTATAAACCCGTGACCTACGCGCCTAAAAACGGAATGGGTGAATTGATTTCAGCTTTAAAACGAAAGTTAGCTGAAAAAGACGTTGTGATTAAATCGCAAGAGATTACCGATTTAAAAGACTTAAACTTAGAAAAAAATGATGTGGTGGTGATTGCCACTTCGGCTTGGGATGCTTGTAAATTGCTTCCCCAAGTTCAGGGTTTAAACCAAATCCAACCTGTGCCACTGACAACGGTGACATTGGTTTGGCCTAAAGAGGCTCAAACTTTAGAAGGCTTTGGTTGTCTGTTTCCGCCAGTTGAACATTTTTTTGCGGCAGGCGTGTTGATCAATTCCTGCATTTTTTCAAACCGTGGCCCGAACCCGTCAGAGACTTGGATTATTAGCCAAGACCTAGAAAAGTTCAGCGATGAACAAATTAAACAGCACGTGCTTATGGATCGCCAGCGTCTTTTTCCAAATCAGGGTCAATCTTTAGAAGCTCATATCGTGCGCTGGCCAAAAGCGATTCCGGCGTATAACCAGCAATTAGAAAATTTTGTTGAAGCTTATAAGCTTTCAGCCAAAGCCTTGGCTAAAGAAAATATTTATCTTTCAGGAAATTACTTAGGAAAAATCGGTCTAGCTAAAATCTATGATCAAAACATCGCCTTAGCGAAAAAACTTAAAGTACATTATGGGTAAAAAATTATTAATTCTAAGTCAGATCGGAAGCCCTACAAAGCCAGAACCTAAAGAAGTGGGTGCTTACCTGCGCCGATTTCTGATGGATAAAAGAATTTTAGATATACCGTGGTTTCCACGTTTTATTCTCGTAAATCTAGGAATCGTTTGGCGCCGCAAAAAGCCATCGGCAGAAAAGTATCATAATATTTGGACCGCTGAAGGTTCGCCGTTAGTGGTAGAAACGACTAAGTTTACCGAGGGTTTAAAAAAACACTTATCTGATATGGATGTTGTCATCCATTGGCGTTACGGCGAACTTGATGCTGAACAAACTTTAAAGCCGTATCAATCGAATAACTACGACGAAATTTTAGTGGCTCCGCTGTACCCTCAATTTGCCATGGCGACAACCGGATCAGCTTTTGATGTGCTTTTACCGGCTATTGAAAAACTTTGGTCAGGGCAAAAAAACGTAAAAACGTTAAAACCTTTTTTTGATCACGAAGCTTTTTTAAACGGGTGGGTAAATCGTTTAAAACCGTTAATTCAAAAAGACCGTCATGTTCTGTTTTCATTTCACGGGCTTCCGGTTTCGCAACTTAAAAAAACGACAGGTTGTGATTTAGAAAATTGCTGTGACCGCCCTGACCATGATTCAAAATGTTACTATGCCCAGTGCAAACAAACTGTAAGACTTTTAGTTGCGCGCTTAGGTTTGCAATCTGAACAATACACTCTTTGTTTTCAGTCACGTGTGGGACCCAAAAAATGGTTAGAACCAGCGACCGAACAAACCACTGAAAATTTAGTTAAGAATAAAAGTGTAAGATCGGTGGTTGTCGCGTGCCCTGCGTTTGTTACCGACGGCTTAGAAACTTTAGAAGAAATCAATATCGAGCTTCAGCAAAATTTCAAAAACTGGGGTGGTAAAGACTTCGTCATGGCCGAATCGTTAAACGATGATTCAGCCTGGATTTCAGGTTTTGCAGGTCTGATAAACGCTTCGGACCGCTGGGATCAAAATCACAGTTAAAATCTAGTTAAATGTTGGGGAATTCTTGCCCCATGAAGGCCCATAACTTGATTGTTCTTTCTCGAAAGGTTAGAAAAAACAGCCGTCTAAAAGCAGGTTGTTAAGTGAAGAACGAGTTTATTGATTTAAGTGTGAAGTTACAAAAAGTTCTCGGCAAAGAAGGACTTTTTATTATTCCCTTTGAAGAACCTGGGTTACCTTTTTATTCAAGTTTATCAAAAGATCAAAGAGAAGCGATTATCGAGCAAATGAAAACGTTGCTTGAGATTGCCAAAGATCTTCAGGCTCATGATTTAAAAGTGACCGAGCCTGCAAATTTAATTCGTACGTTTTTTAAGAAGTTCAACTTACATGCTCCGGCTTGGGTTGTCGATTCGATTACCAAACACGACATCGTCGATGTCTGGAATTTAGATTCTAGGCTTGTCATAGCCAGTTTTAATTTTTTTAATATTTGTACTTATTCGCTCGAAGAACTTTTTTGCCGTCCGTGGGCGGAACTTTTTTCGCGCGATAACGATATTCATATTCAGCTTTATCAGTTAAGCCGTTCACTTTTAAACGGTGAAATTACCCAGCCTGTTGATACCACGTATATTCCGCAGCATAAGGTTCGTGAAACTTACGCGAAAGAAGGGGTTTACGCGATTTTACAACCGCGTATTTTTTCTCCGGTCTATGCAGGAAGTCACTTGTTTGGGTTCATGAGCATAAACCGTATTATTAAGCTCGAACCTGAAAAAGTTTTGAGGCTATTAGATGAATAAAGAATTCGCTATAGCCGCTATCGAAAATATTCCTAACGTCGTTTTTGTTAAAGATGCCAAAAATTTTCGTTATGTTTATGTGAATAAAGCCTTTGAAACGGTGATGGGTATGCCGACCACGGCTATTATCGGAAAATCCGATAGCGATTTTATGCCACCGGACCAGGCTCATAACTGTCTAGAGACAGATTTAAAAGTTATTAAAGAAAATATTACGGTACAAAGTTATGACGATGAAATCGAAACTCAAAAAGGCCGCCGCATTTTTAACACACGAAAATTACCTCTGCCTTCAGCGACCGGCGAAATAGAATATATTTTAGGAATAAGCGAAGACATTACCGAAAAACGAATTTCTGAAAGGCAGAGTGAACAACTGCTTTTAGAGCGTGGTGCACGGGCAGAAGCTGAAAAAGTAACTGCGCAGTTAAAATTTTTATCACAAATCAGTACGGCCATCAGTGAATCTTTGGATACCAATTCTATTTTGCGGGCGGTGGCGACCATAACAAATCAATTTTATTCTGACTGGTTTGTCGTAGACCTTTTTGCGCAACAGGATTTATCTATTGAGCGTGTGATTGTCGCTAGTACAGACAGTCAAAATAATAAATTTATTAAGACTGAATCCACTAAATGGCAAATCAGTGCTGCAGGTAAAGAGGGAACCAGCTATGTTATTCGTACAGGGCATCCAAAGCTTTATACGCAGGTAACACCTGAGCTTTTGCAGCAGATCAACTCACCCGAGATCGAAGACCTAAAGACAAGTGAAATCGCCTCGGTGATGATCGTTCCGCTTAAATATTACGGAAAAATTTTTGGAGCCCTTTCATTTTATTCTAAAAAAAGCGACCGCCATTACACGATGTTTGATTTAGATATGGCTTTAGAGTTAGCCAAGCGGATTTCTTTTGCACTTGAAAATGCACGGCTTTTTTCGAAAGCCAGCGAAGCCAGCCGTGCTAAATCAGTTTTTTTAACTAATATCAGCCATGAAATTCGCACACCGCTAACTGCGATCTTGGGTTTTGCCGAGCTGCTTTCAGAAGATGAATCTATTTCAGAAAAAGCCTCGCAGTATGTTTCAACAATCCGCCGCAACGGAAATCAGCTTTTGCGTATTGTGAATGAAGTTTTAGATTTATCAAAACTAGAAACTGATACGTTAGAAACCGTGAAAGCCAGCTTTTCGTTACCGCAGTTGATTGATAGTATTTGTGTGCTTTTATCGATTCGCGCCCAGGAAAAGAATTTGGATTTTACGGTAACGATTGAATCAGCCATGGATGAACATATCATGACTGATAGCTATAGGTTACGCCAGATCGTCATGAACATGATCAGTAACGCGATTAAGTTTACCCATACCGGCTTTGTTCATGTGGATGTGGCTACGCGTGAATATCTTCCGAAAAAATACCGTTTAGAAATTAAAGTCAGCGATTCGGGAATCGGTATGACCGAACAGCAGATTAAAGATCTGTTTATGCCTTTTACCCAACTAGACTCTTCAATGACACGCAAATTCGGCGGCACGGGGTTAGGTTTATTCTTGGCGCGACGTATGGCTATCTTATTGGGTGGAAACGTTGAGCTTATCCGCAGTGAACCGGGAAAAGGTTCTGAATTTTTAATCTATGTCGATATCTCTTATGACGAGCTACCGGATCATAAAGAAGTGCGCACAATCGAATATGCCAAAGCCTTAGTAGAAACAAATCCACAAGAAATCACAGCCGCTACTGAACCTAAAGACGGTGCCAAAGGTAAAATTTTAATCGTTGATGATTCCGAAGATAATCGTGAACTTTTAACGTTTCTTCTTTCAGGGCGTGGTTTAAAAACGCAAACTGCAGAAAACGGGCAGCAAGCGATTGAAAAAGCGTTAACGCAAACTTTTGATGTGATTTTAATGGATATTCAAATGCCTGAAATGGATGGCTTTGAAGCTGTTAAAATTTTACGAGAAAACAACTGCGAAGCAAAAATCGTGGCCGTCACTGCGCACGCGATGCGTGGTGATCGTGAAATCTGTCTGAAAAAAGGTTTTGATGATTATTTAAGTAAACCTATTACGCGTGAGTCTGTAACTGCGGTGATTCAGAAGTATTTGTACGAGCCGACATTAGCGCCCGAACTTCACTAAGCGGCGTGTGAATGTGTTCTTCCCAACGAAAAGCAAAAGGGGTTTTTAGCATTTCACCATAGTTAAAACCTTGGTTGACTTCGCGGGTTAGTTTGACCAACTCGCTGGGGCGCTTAAATAAAAAATGAAAGAAAGCCCCGGCCACAATCACCGAAGTAAAAGGGCTACAGCCTTTCACCATAAAGATGGCGTTAAGCTTGGCTTCTTCTTCAATTGTTGTTCCTATATTTAATAGCGCATGCACATAATCATGAATCACACGCTGGCGTTCGCGCAGATAAATTTTTTCACTCGCCAAACTCACATCGGGCGCAAAATAGGGTGTTAAACCATAACTTTGCATATGCTTGTAATAAGCCAGGCCAAAACTTCCTTCAGCACAGCTTTTAAGTTTTTCTATATCCAGTGGTTGTGGTGAATATCGTTCAGCAATTAAAAGCTTCGCTTGCGGATCTTCTTTAACGTGTAACACAGCTTCATCAAAAGCTTTAAGATCAGTCAGCTGGTTGGCTAACTGAATCAGCGTGTTTAACTCATGCGGACGCAAGAATAAACGTACACCGTAGTACATCGCTTTTAAAACTTTTCCGGAAACACTAAAATACGTCAGCTTCATAAATTGCCGATTTTAAATTTAAGTCAGGAATCATTTTAGTTAAACTTTTGCACGGGCCTACATTAATAAAACGCATTTCTTCTTCAAGAGTTTCAAGTTTTTGAATCGCTTCGCCCCAGCGTAAAGGATGAGTCATGTTTAACATCAACTCACTTTTCATAATATCGGTATTGGTGATCTCATCACACGAGATACATGAAAAAACACGGTTCGTCGGCGTTTGTAACTGAATGTCTTTAACTTCAAAAGCGGCCGCATGCACGTAAGGTGAGATATATCTTGAATGAGCCGGGTAGTCTAAAATCTTAACTGTGCGAAATCTTTTTTCTTTCGCGATCATTTGCAATTGTTCAAGCTCTTGATAGCGGCCACCTATATTTAAAAAATTAGGAGTCATCACTGAAACATCTAAACCTAAATTTTGCATTTCGACAATTTCATCTTGAGTAAAGGCTGCTCCTGCAGGTTTTGAAACGCCGACATTAGCACCGATTTTTTCAATACCTTGAAGTTTTTCAGCAAAACGAATGTAGCCCATAATGCAAGTTTCAAAGCTGACAACATGACTGATCACGGCTCTGGCTAAATCACCTAATGAACAACCTAAAGTCCAATCAGGTTTAATGCCTTTATTCATTAAATTTTCAGACACACCCACTTGAATTGCGCAAATAGCAGTTGCGGCTTTACTGATGTTTTCAACCGAATAAATCTCTTGCATGCTGCCTTGAAGGTATTGTTCAAATTTAAATTCGTGGTTAGCTTGCGCTTTAAAAATTTCTTCAACTTGTCTTAATCGCGCCGCCACTTCAGGAACATTTAAATAGCGCAGGCGATCTTCAGCTTTGATCAGCCCATTTAAACCTGGAAAGATAAATGCGGTTTTCATACCGAAACACCCGCTAAATTTGAATTTACCGAAGTTAATTGGCGTGTGGCTTGTTCAAGAGCGTAACTTACACCGATCAATGTTGTTTCAGACGCTAACGCTGACATATGCTGGTGTAAACGTTCAGGGCTAAAATCTGAAAGCGCTGTTAGATCCGGAGTTAAATCGACTTTAAAAGCTTCTTTAGTTTGTCCGGTAATAAACAGAACTGAATCCTCAAGAACTTTGGCACTTTGCGGGCGTGCATTTTTATTTTCATTTTCAGCTAAAGCTAAAATCCAGGTTGTTAAGCGTGAACGACTTTTCGTCAGTGAATTTTCTAAAGATTTTGTTTCTGAAATAGAAGGATTTAAATTTTTCTCAATCACTTGAATCATGCGGCGGCCTAAAAGCTCACACATTTCAGCTTCGATATTATTAATTTCATCAATATCAAACCGCTCTTCGACAGATAAAGTTTCATAAAACTTACGGCCTAAAGCTAAATGATCAGCTTCATCTTTTAAAACTACAGCTAAACCTTTTTTGATCGCTTCGTTTTTTGTAAGTTTATAATAAGCCGTATACATTTGCAGAGGCACTTGTTCGATGGTTAAGGCCCCGTGAACATAACCAGCAAAGCGGCTGGCCGAGCGGGCTTTAAGTAATAATTGTTGGCCAAAAAATCCTAACACGAAGTTAATACCGATTTCAGAGAGTTCGTTTTCCATCGCGTAGAATTTAAGATCAGAATAAAGTTTTACGGGTTTTAAAGCGCGAAGTTGAAAAGCATGGCGGTGTTCGTCTTGGGCATGTTGAGTGATTTCAACTAAGGCCTGTGGAGGAGTTTCATGGGTGATGGTTTTAATGATTTCACGGGCTGCAACCTCTTCCATATTGCCAAGAGTTGCTAAAAAAGCAGATTCAATATTTGGATCGCTAATCACTAATTGCGCGAGCTGATCCATTGTCTGTTTAAGACTTGTTACCATGAAATGACCCCCGTTTTTATTGTCAGCAGAGGTATACCGCAAAATGTGATTAAAATCTACGCAGGCCTAGAAGGCTATAAAATGTTTACGAACCTGTTAAAATTTAGCTCCAAAACCCACCATAAATGCGCTGTGATCGATTACAGGAACCGTATCAGACTTATTAAGGGAGTAATGGTATTCGTACGCTAGAGGCATAAAGAAACGGTTATTAAAAGCGAAATCAAGGCCGGCACTGCCTACGATGGCATTGGCCACTTTAATGTCTTCTTGGCGTAAGGCCGTGGTTTCTTTAGAGGTCGGGGATTTGAAAACCATTCCGCCAGCAGCCCATAATGTTAAACGGCTTACATTTAAATCAAAGCGTAAATGGCCACCCAGGGTCAGGTAATTAATATTCGCCATACAATCTGACGACGTTTTTCCGGCGCAGACATTGTTATCGACAGATCTTCCGTAAACGCTCAGTTTTTCGTGGCCTACAACACCACGTAAAGTAACACCCCAATGAGACGGGTAATCAAAAGCTAAAGCAAAGCCAGATCCAGAACCTGACATCGGAACAGTTTCCCACTCTTGAAAGGGCAATGTGTCGTCGGCTTGTTTGGCCGAGATTTTATCTGTGGCAAAAACTCCTAATAAAGACACCTTTAACATATCACGACGAAAAACAATCGTGTCTTCACCGGCTAAGCGCATACGATCGCGGCGCTGTTCGGATGTTTCGTAAATTTCTTCATCTTCAGGATATTCAGCTTCAGCCTTTGTGGGTTTAGCTGTTTCTTTAGCCGCGGCTTTAGCTTGTTCCACGGCTGAAGGTTCGGCCGCTTTACGGGCCACTTTTTTTCCGATCACGAATTTACCGTCAGAAATAATAGCGACCGCTTGTTTTTGGCGAACCTGTAAAACTTTGGCAGAGCCTGCGATCTCGGGGCCGTTGGGTGTTTTATCAATAGAAATGACGACATCACCTTCAAAAAGTTTTTCACCTTCAAGATCGATTAAAACTTTTTTGCCATTAATGTCTTTCACCTTATAGGCTTCAGCCGATAGGGTTGTAAAAGCAATCACCAATGTTAAGAAAAATTTTTTATTCAAAAGTAACGTCATACAAACAGTATGTGCCTTTTAAATCAGTTGATTCGTAAAAAGAATTTTGCTGGATTTTATGTTCCCATAAAAATTCATCATCGATGGTTGTTAGTAAGCGGCTTTGCGAAGCTTCAGAAGCCAGCGATTGGCCAGAGCACGTCGTTTTTTGTAAACTTTTGATTTTAAAAGTGGGAGCTTCAGATTCAAAGTTGTTACGATCGGCTGATTTATAAATCGAGCACGACATGACCGAGCCAGCTGTAGCGATAAGAAATAAAAATAAAAAAAGCCTTTTCATTTTTTCCACACATTCAGTTTGAGCGTGTTTTTCAAAAAAGAAAAGGCTTTTAACAGTAAATATCAGTGATTTTAATTAGTACGAGGCGCAAGGGTTAGGCCCTACTAAATGTAGGCCTAAGCCGCAGCAACGAAGTAATAATTAAAATGGGATGTCTTCTGATTGGTTGAAGCTAGGTTCCGGGCCGAAATCTTGGAAATTGAAATCTCCGCCACCTTGGTTCATAGAAGAATCGTTTTGGTAATTGTTATTACCAGCGCCAGCTCCAGTTGAAGCTCCACCTAAAAACTGAACAGTTGAAGCTACGATATCTGTAGCGTATTTTTTCTGTCCGTTGTCTTCCCATGAACGAGTTTGCAGTTTACCTTCTACGTAAACCATGCGTCCTTTTGCTAAATACTTACCGCAAAGTTCGGCTAATTTACCCCATACCGTAATACGGTGCCATTCAGTGCGCTCTTGCTTGTTACCAGTTTTATCTGTCCAAGATTCGCTTGTAGCAACGTTAAGACGAGTCACTGTAGAGCCTTGGCCCACAGCTTTCATTTCAGGGTCTTGACCTAAACGGCCAACAATAATTACTTTGTTAATTCCAGACATATGCCCTCCTTCTTCTTTGTCCTTTGGGCGTGAATTTGAGTCAACTAAATAGAACAAGAGGCGCACCAGCACGAGATGTTGTTAAATTGCTTAGCGCTGATGCAGTCATGCGTAATCCGGATTTTGCTGTTTGATTTTACAGCAAAGAGTTTAAAAAGTTCCTAGTTTTGCTGAGCTGTTGGCTGAATATGATTAACTAAACTGCATTGGCCAACGGCTGTGCGACCTGTAGCTTCATCAACAATGTTCAGCTTTGTGCGCGCATATAAAACACCCATTTTAACTTCTTGCCATACATAATAAATTCTATCTGGTGAAGTTGTAAGCTCTACGAAATCTGTATTTTCGGCATGACTTGAAAGTCGTTGTTTTCCCGGTGGAACGACTATGCGCATATAAGAACCACCATTCGTCGCTCCGATGAGTTGATCATTAACCCCAATATCCATTTTTACAAGAGCACCCATATACTCATTACGATAAACGTAAATCACTGATTTATCTTTTTCTGATTGAAATTGTTTTGCCTGACTGTCTTGCGTTGGATCGGCTTTCGGAATTGAAGCGCAGCCAGTGAAAGATAACGAAGCTGCAAGAAATGCGATAGAAAATAATTTAGTCATGATGTTTCTCCTTGAAGTAAAAATATCACATCAAGGAAAAACAAAACTTGCAAATAAAAATTA
The DNA here is from genome assembly GCA_966250225.1 of uncultured Pseudobdellovibrio sp. GTDB lineage: Bacteria > Bdellovibrionota > Bdellovibrionia > Bdellovibrionales > Bdellovibrionaceae > Pseudobdellovibrio. The sequence continues at coordinate 102,556 of CBINGM010000003.1, forward strand.
ATTTAGTGGAAGCATTGATGGTGGAAGATCCGTGCTTGAAGCCTGAAGCTTTAGACGGTAACGGCTTGAGCCTTTTTCTTCTTTTTTAAACTGATCAATTAGCGTTAAGAAAAAACCGGCTTTTTGCACGAACGCAGGTTTCGCGATCAGATCTACATTGAAATTGTAACCACCAATCATCGGGCGCGCTTGGCCACCGATATTTTGAATGGTGATCGCGATATCACCTTTGATTGTTCCCGATAATTCGTCAGACGGGTTTCCTAATTTAGCGTTTTCGATAATTAATTTTCCGTTAGAAAATTTACCTTTTACATCTACTTGTTTGAATTTGATTTCAGGCAAAGTTACTGCACCAAAATTTGGAGTATTTAAAGATGTTGAAGGCATTTCAAAGTTATCAATCACAACCGATACTTCGCCATCGGGTTGTTCTTTAAACGACATATCAGCCGTTAGATTCGCGGTAATATTTGTTGAACCAGAAAGCGGAATCGAAAGTTTCATTGTATCGCGAAGATTCTTTAACGAGATATTTTCTGTCGCTACTTCAAGATTTGCTTTTAAAGCCCCTGATTCCAGAGTTTCAAGGGGAGTTAGTTTAATCTGTGCATTTCCACCGAAGATACCTTCAGCGACTAATTTTCCGCCCGGTTGGCGTTTAAATAAAGCGGCGAGTGAAGGCGACGCTGAAATTGAATTTACATTTAAGCCATCAATCGTTGATGTTTCAACTAATACTCCATCAAGGCTAATCGCGGCCGTAGCCGGATTGATGTGCATGTCTTCAAATTGCAGATACACCGCATTTTGAGTCAGGCGTGAAACCTGGCCTGAAATAAAATCATTTAAATCTTTAAACGGAAATAAAATAAATAAAAACACTAAAGTAAAAACTAAGGTGAACAGAATTTTAAATTTCTGCGACCAGATAAAGCGAAATGTTTTAATGATTAAATCCATCATTATTCTTCACCTTCGCTAGCTTTTTTCTTTTTAGGGTTAACTGGTTCCGGAGCTGGCTCTGGAAGAGGTTCTGGAACTTTTAAAGCGTAAAGTTTGTAAGTTACATCGAAATAACCGGCAAGTTCAGCGTTAGCCTGCATGAACATATCTTTTACTTTTACCGCTTGCGAAATATTTGCTAGCTGCGCACCGATATCTACGATCTGACGTAAATTAAGTTTAGCTAATTTAACTTCAACCACCGCTTGTTGTAAGTTGGCCGGAATTAAGCGGCCTTCAGCCTGTGTTGTGTTTACTGAAACAATTTGTTCCGGAATTAATTTTGAACTTTGCAGCGAATTTTGAACTGTCGAGATTAATTCGCCGGCCTGCGGGGCCGGAGCCATCTGCAGGCCACCAGAAGATTCACGGTAAGTTTTAAATAAATCACGAATTAAAGTTCTTTTTTCTTCAAATTGAGCCAGCAATTCACTTGAAAGTTGTAATTGGCTAATCGGTGAATAGAACACAATACCGGCAAGTACAACAGCGGTTACAACCTGGGCTATTTTTTGTCCTGAGGGGCTTAAGTTTTGGTATTTATCATTTAGCTGATTGTAAGCTTCTGATTCCTGGATACGTTCCCAAGTTGTCTGAAGTGAGGTCTTAAGTTGATCTTTTAATTCATCTAAACGACTCATTTAAGTAATCCTCGGTCAGTTTTTAAACTTAAAGAAAAAGCTACGCGGTTAGGCTGGCTTGGTAATGTCGGAGTTTCTTCTAAAACTTTTTTATTTAAAGCCATTGTGCTTAAACGCTGGTTTAACAATGTCACTTCACGCGGAGAATTGGCATAACCTACGATTTTTACATTATCATCGCTGATTTGTAATTGCGTGATATCAATTTTACTTTGTGACTTGTCAGGCGACACTTCGCTGATTTTTTTTAAAACATCTAACGCTGAATTCATGCTGGCCACTTGGCTTAACAATTTAAATTCTTGTGCACGTTTTTTGTTTTCGCTGATGTATTTTTTTACACCTTTTTCATTCGCTTGTTTGCGCGGAAGACGGGCTACGTTTTTAGCTTGAGTTGAAAGTGCTTCGTCACCTTTTTCAGCTAATGTCGTTGTCATTGATTCGCGAAAGCTTCCCCAGATAAAGAAAACGATCACAGCCGCAGCGGCTGTTTTTACGATTAAGCCCCAGTCTGTCCAAAATTGTTTAAGGCGGTTGTTTTCAGCAACAAATTCGCCTTTCATAAATTGAAGAGCAGGGTTTTTCGGTTTTTTAAAAGCTTCAATCGCAATACCCACCGCTGTGGCAAAACGTGATTTCACCGCTTCGATAGGAATATTGTTTGTTTGAATCGTGCCTTGATCGATTAAATGATCTAAGACAGAAACCGGGTTACAAGCCACTTCTAAATGCTGAGTTAAAAAAGAACCCACATTCGGAAGAAGTGATAAACCACCAGTTAAATAAACGTTTTTAATTTCACCGTGAAATTCACTTTGAAGTTCTAAAAACGACATTTGTAAATCACGCACTAAATCGCGCATGCTTTTTTCAATCGTTGAAGCGGTGTTGGCTGTTTCAAAATCCTGGTTTGATTTAGAAAGTAATAAGGCCGCTTCGTTTTGTAACATACGTTGGGCATCAAGGTACGGAAGTTGAAACTTACGCACGAACTCTTGAATGATATAGTCAGAACCCCACATTAAGCTTCGAACAAAAACTAAACGGCCTTCGATCTGCGCTAAGAGTAAAGTTTTCTTGTGACCGATATTTAAAGTTACTGTAATCGGGCTTCCAAGTTTTGTTCCATCTTCAGTTGTTTCAACAGCAGGAACATCTTCGTCAGGATTAAAACTTAAAGGGCCTTGGGCTGTCGGGTACTGCGGAGGAGCTTGATCCCAAGCTTCTAAGAGATTTGCAAATGCGATACCGTCTACAGTTAAAGTGTAGGGCTCAACACCGAAATCTTTCGCTAAGCTTAAAGATTTTTCGATATGAGTTTTTGGCGCAGCCACTGCTAAAACGTGAGCGGCTAAGCCTTCAGTTAAAATTGTTTTTGCATCAAATAAACAAAGATCCGGATCAAATGGAATATCTTCTTCCATTTCAAACGATAAACTTTTTAAAATTTTTAAACGATCAGAAAACGGGAATTGTTTTTTTCTAACAGTGACTTTGTCTTGTTTAAGAGCCATCACAACACGGGCAGAGCCGAAATCTAATTTCGGGGCGATCGAGCGAACATATTCAATGGCTTCAATTTCACGATCGTGAGCTGTAACTTGTTGAGAAAGTTTTTTTTCGTAAACGGCTGTTACGTAAACAGATTTTTTATTTTGAACAACTTCGGCAATCTTGATTGAATCTTCGCCAATATCAATACCAAGTGCGCGCATGTTGTTCCTTCCTAAAACGTGTCGTTACTGCAAAGCAGAAAAATCTTTTTACTGCTCTGTCCAGTATACGATACGAGGTCGACCTTTGGGAAGTGGATCTTGTGCTGGAGCACTGGTTTTAGGTCCAGGATTTGCGCCAGGGTTTGGCTGAATGCCGTTGGCCTCATCTTGCTCTTTTTTCTCTTTATCAAGATAGCTTTTGATAGTGGCTGCAGCTTTTTGGGTATTCATCACGTAAGCTGTGATTTTTTTCTGCACAGCACCTTTTCCAGAGCCGGTCATGCCGATGGCTTCGATTTTAAAATTCACCACCGAGTCGCACTGAAAAGGGATTTTATCAAATTCCGGAGCTAAACGAGAACCACGGCTTTCGATGAATTGTTTAAAATCATTACGGCATTCATCTGAAGAAGCTCCTTTAAAAGGACCGCCTTTATCCGGATCATCGCGGCGCTCTAAAGCTTCAGTAATAGCTTCGTCAGTAATACCTGGATCAAGAGATTTTAAAACATCTTTGGTTGTGGTGTTGGGGTTAATCGCTTTTGATCCGTAGATCGTTACAGAACCCGCCATCAGATTAAAAAACTCTTCAGTCATGCCGGGAACCAAACGCATTTCATCTAAAGTTCTAAAACCACGATTTGGCGGATAATTTTCACCTAAACTTTGAAACGGTTGGCGTTTATCGCCACCATTTTCAGAAGAATTTTTCTCGCTCATCCAGTCGGCAATACGGTTAACTAATTCACCGAAATTATAATTTTGGTAAACTTCACGAAATTTTTCGTCATTTTGAATTTTAGATTCAAAGATCGTTAAAATTTGTTTTTTCGTAATCTCACGTAATGTTTTAGACGGCGAAGCTAAATCATTCACATCAATTTTTGAACCTTCATCGGTAATTGTGTGAGTGTACTGGCCATCAAAAATCGAAGCTTTTGCTGCTGATTCGACATCATCTTTTGTGGCAATCGAAGTTTCTGCACTGATTGGTAGAGGCCACGCAAACGGGAATTGCCAGATTTGGTTAATCTGCTGCGAAAAACCTGGTGGTAAATTCATGCGCGAAGCTTGTTGGTAAACTTTAACGCGCAGTAAAGCTAAATCTAAAGAACTGCGGGCTGAGTAGAACGCTTTAATACGATTTATTTCTTGAGAGTTAACAACGTATTCAATGGTTGAATCGGTTGACACTTCGCTGGCTACAAACACCATTAAAATTAATGAAGTCATAGCGAGTAGTAACGCGACACCTTTTTTAGAAAATTTCTGCGTGCGACCTAGAGGATTAAATTTGAGTCGTGTTTTCCACGAAGTTTTTTGTAAACTCATTACTGACCTACCACCGGAGGCGCAGCCCCATTAGCTGAAGCCGCGTTCGCCGATTTTTTCGGAGGATTATTCGGAAAGTGCAGTGGTACCACATATTGTAACGAGTACTCACGTTTTTTACCCTGTAATTCACGTTCAATTGCTAAAGTAATCTCAACAGCGTCAGGAAAAATTCCTTTCACCGAATCGTCTTGGCCGCCAACGGTTTTCCATTCTTTTTGCCAATCTTTTTTTGATTCGCCCGTGTAGCGCAGTTTAAATTCTTTCACGTTTTCTAAAAGCACAGATTCAGTTCCACCTTTAGTGACATCAGCATCTAAAACTTTTTGTACACGGCGAAACAAACACTGGCTTGAAGTATCTTTGGTTAAATTTTTACAAGGCTTAAGAGCATAACCCACTTCAACAAAGTCAGCCTGAATATCATTAGCTAAAAAACGACCGTTATTTAATGTTACAAAATTAACTTGTTCAGTATCGCCCACAAAATCAGTTTTTGGATCTTCACGTTTATTTTCACGCGCTGAGGGAGCATTCGGATCAACCTGCGGAGTAGGCGTTGCCGGTTGGCCAGGACGCGGTGGCGTTGTTTTTTTTGCTGAATCGATAATTTCTTTTTCAAAATCGTAATGATTATACGCTTGGTACAAATCAGCACGCATAATTTTTACGGCATCACGAAGACCTGATACATCTTGCACTTCAGCTTGAATTTTCGTGCGGGCTTTAAGCGCTCGGCCTAAGGCTGTCGCAACTAAAACTGAAAGTGTCGCTAAAATACTGATCGCTAAAATAACTTCAATCAATGTGAACGCACGACGATTACGAACCACCGGCACCTCCTGGCATTGGAAGAGGGCGGTCATAATCAACTACGTAAAAAACCACATCTACAGTGATGGGCTTTTTTTTGTCTTTGTAAGTGACTGTCACTTTAACTTCTTTAACTGATTTAGATAAATGCTCAGAAAAAAGTTTCATGATTGAAACTAAATCTAAGTTTTGATTTTCGCCAACACCGCCGATAATTCCTGATAAATCAGGAAATTCAACTTTTTGCGATTTCATCTCCCAAGTGTAGCCTTCAAGCTCTGAACCGAAATCGCCGGTGTCTTCTTCTTTAATCGAATCTAAAGGTTGGCCTTTAAATTCACGCTCAAGTTCAACGATTTTACGCTCTAACAGCGCGGCCAGTTGCACTTGAGTTTGCGTTTTTTTAAGACGGTTGTAGGTGCCAGCCCATGAGTTCGTTAAAATAAATAATCCCGAAGCCATGATCATCATAGCTAGAACAACTTCAATTAACGTAAAGGCTTTTTGATTTCTTAATTTCATCTACACCAAAAATGGGCTCAACTATTGGCGATTTAAATCTCGCAATGCTTTCGCGCCATCTATGATATCAGCTTGACCTGTGAGAGGGTTAAAGACAAGTGTCCAGATGTTTTTTTTCGGATCTTGAATTTGTAGGCCTACGGGCTCAATCATGCCCTGCGGGAAGAAATGGATATAAGCTAAGCCTTCAGTGATAACCACATCCTGTGGGCCACTTTCTAGCTGTTTAACGATATAGCCTGGAGGAAGTAGTTTTTCTTTTTTAAGGTAGGTTGTGTCGACCTGAAAAGGTGATGGGGGAGCTTTATCGTCTTCTTTACCGCCGCGCTCACGTTGTTTAGCTAAAAATTCTTTATCAATCAGCGTGTTAGAGGTCGATTTTTCAACCCAAAAACTAGATTGTTTTTCGTCGATTTTAAAAACTAAACGGTAAGTGTTGTTGTAAAGCTTAGCGCGGTTGCGAATTTCTTTAACAGCGATAACGATTTCGCGAAAGACGGTGCGGTTATCAACTTTTTTAAAGTTCATCCGCGATAAAGAAGCAGAAAGGACTCCGCCAATGATCATTATCACGATGATAATTTCGATTAACGAGAAGCCCTTTTCGTTACGGAAAGAGTTCAAATTACTCTTCGCCACCGACAGATTCGTCAGAGTATAAATCTTTATCAAAAGATGAACCGCCTTGTTTTTTATCGGCGCCTAAAGATGAAAGATTGTAACCGTTACCAGCAGTTGCGTATTGGAAATCAGATCCCCAAGCATCTTTTAAAAGATGTTTTAATTTAGGATTTGATGTCCAGTTTTTGCAGCTAGCATCGTCATCAGTGATAAACGATAATGAAGTAGGGTATTTGCTGCACTCAGCATAGTACTCATTAAGTTTAGTCGTGATCTCAGTCATTTTCATTTTAGTTTGGTTTACTTGGCCTTTTTTCTGACCATCTTGAATCTTTGGTAACACGATCGCCATGATACCGCCGATGATAACTAATACGATCATGATTTCACCAAGCGAGAAACCTTTTGAATTAGAGATAGTTGAGATTGAGCGTTGAGATTTAAATAAGTTCATGTGGTTTATCCCCCTAATTTAGATGTCATATCGAACATCGGAACAATGATAGATATTACTATGACAAAGATCACAATACCAATCAATAAAGTCATGATTGGATTTAGCAATGTTGTTAAACCGTCAATTTTAGATTTGACCTGAAAATCGTAGGCATCCGCGACTAAGGTCAGCATATTTTCAAGATCACCGGTTTTTTCACCAATGTTTACCATATGAACAACAATTGGTGGAAACTGGTCTGATTTTTTAAGCGGTCCGGCAATAGATTCACCCTCAGAAATATTGCTTTTAGCTTCGTCAATGGCCATGGCTAAAACGTGGTTATCAACAACGTTTCTAACGATATCCATAGCACTTAACATCGGTACACCACCGGCTAAAAGCGTAGAAAGTGTTCTTGTAAAACGAGAAATCGCGACCATGCGGGTAATTTCACCCACAACCGGAATTTTAAGAATAATCGCATCCCAAGATTTGCGGCCTTCGGTTGAGTTTTTCCAGTTTAAGAAAACTAACACAGTAATAATAATAAAACCGGCAATCCAATACCAGCTTTCAACAAACACTTTTGAAATAGCTGCGATATATTGAGTCATTACCGGTAAAGTCATGTCGGGCATTGAATCAAAGATCGCTAAGATTTCAGGTAAAACTTTTGTAAATAAACCGAACATCACAAGGGTGATCACACACAACATAATAATTGGGTAGGTCATAGCCGACACAACTCTTTGGCGAAGTTCAGCTTGAGCTTCAGTGAATTCAGCTAAACGAAGAAGGATCACATCTAAAGTACCTGACATTTCACCGGCTTCAGCCATTGAAATATAGATTTTATCAAACACCTGCGGGTATTTAGATAAGGCCTTATGCAGCGACTGACCTTCATTCACCATATTCTTACAATCAGCAATCGCTTCAGATAAGACTTGGTTTTCAACTTGTTCAGAAATAGCTGTTAGGGCATCAACAAGTGGAATATTAGCTTTAATTAACGTGGCTAATTGGCGAGTCATTAAAGATAAATCTTTAACCGGAACTTTTCCCGTTGAACGGATCGTTGATTTTTTAATACCAGCGGCTTTTTTCTTATCTTTGATGTCGACAACAAAGATGCCATCTTTTTTCAACTTGGTGCGCGCCGTTTTTAAATTATCAGAATCAAGTGTTCCTTTAACTGTTTTTCCGTCGCGGCTTAAGCCTTTGTACTCGTATAATGGCATAATTAGATATCAATCTGTGTGTTAGTTAATAGCTCTTCAATAGTTGTGATTCCCGCTAACACCTTTTGAATACCGTGATCACGGAAAGTTTTAAAACCTTTTGAAACCGCTAATTTTTTAATTGTATTACCATCTTTACGTTGCATCACCAGTGAACGGATATCATCTGTCACGGGTAGAAGTTCAGCGATAATCGTACGACCGACGTAACCTTTTTGTCCGCAGTGTTCGCAGCCCATCGCTTTACAGATATTAGCACCTTTTGCTTCAGCAGCAGTGATACCTAAAGTATCTAATTCAAACTGCGAAGGAACGTGCGGCGCTTTACAGTGCGGGCATAATACACGCACTAAACGTTGAGCTAAAATTCCTAAAATAGATGTCGCAATTAAGAAAGGTTCAGCCCCGATATCCATTAAACGGGGAAAGGCACCGGCAGCATCGTTGGCATGGATCGTTGATAACACTAAGTGACCCGTTAATGACGAGTTGATTGCAAGTTCGGCTGTTTCTAAGTCACGAATCTCACCCACCATGATAATGTCTGGATCTTGACGAAGAAACGATCTTAAACCGGCTGCGAATGTTAAACCGATTTTTGCATTCACTTGCACTTGGCCAATCCCGTGAATACGTTGCTCCACCGGATCTTCGATCGTTAAAATATTAATATCTGGTTTATTTAATTTAGATAAACAACCATAAAGTGTTGTCGACTTACCGGAACCGGTTGGACCCGTTACAAGTAAGATGCCGTACGATCTTTCAATCATATCATCTAAAGTATCTAAAAGTTCTTGTGAAAATCCGGCGTGCTGTAATTCACGCACTTGCGAAGATTTATCTTGAAGACGCATGACGATACGTTCACCGAAAGTTGTAGGAACAGTCGATAGACGAATATCAATATCTTTACCGCCGACTTTTAACGGGATACGACCATCTTGAGGTAAACGTTTTTCGGCGATATTTAAATTCGCCATAACTTTAATACGAGAAGTGATCGCGTTTTGAAGCTTCTTAGGTGGTTTAAAGATATCATATAAATTACCATCAATACGGTAACGAACGGCCATATCTTTTTCATACGGCTCCATATGAATATCAGAAGCTTTTTCTTTGACCGCGCGAAATAGGACTGAGTTCACTAACTTGATAACGGGTGCATCATCTTCACCGGCTTCAAGTAAGTCGATGATCGGATCTTCTAAATCCATTTCATCATCTTCGATTTCATCCATTCCAGATAAATTCGAAGTTGATTTTTCGTACACACGATTAATCGCATCTTGCAGACGCTGAGTCGTCGTTACGATCGGTTTGATGCGTTTTCCGAATAAAGCTCTTAAATCATCTAAAGCTTTCGTATTAACCGGATTAGAGGTTAAAGCGAAAAGTGTATCTGGTTCTTCTTTAAACGGAAGAACGCCTTGGGTTTTAGCGTAGTTAATCGGGATATCACGTACTAGGTCTGCAGAGATTTCGCTCACTGCGATATCTTTAACAAAATCTAAGCCAAGCTCGCGGCAAAGATCGGCCACTAAATCTTCAGCGGTAGAATATTCGCGTGCAGATAAAGTTTCTCCCACACTTACGGGACGGGAAGTGGCCGGATTTTTTAAAACCGACTTAATCTGATCAGTTGTCAGCGTTGTCGATTTACCTAATAAAAGTGGAATATCCATTTGAGCCATTAAAACCTAAAACTCCTAAATTATTTTTTAATTTGCGGTTGTTCTGCTTCTGGTCTATTGGTTTGCTCTGCAAATCCTGTCGACTGCGGAACACGTTCACGTTTTAAAACTTTATCGATTGTAGAACCATAAGGATCTTTACCGCCGTTTTGTTTTAAGAAACGTAAGCGCTCATCGGTTTTGTATGATAACAGATTTTGTGAATCTGCGCGATTACGAATAATTTTTGGCGATAAAAACACTAACATATTCACTTTACGTTTAGTTGATTTTTTCGATTTGAAGAACCAACCTAAGATCGGTAAGTCACCTAAAATAGGTACTTTTCTGACTTCTTCTGAGTCTTCATCCTTCATCAATCCACCGATTACCGCAGTGTCCCCATTGTTTAATACAACGTTTGTATTGATAGAGCGCGTTGCAAGTGGCTGAACAGATCCCGCGAAATTTGCCGGAACTTGTACGCTTGATAATTGGTTGATTGTTTGTTTGAACTCCATGCGAATTGAATTCGATGTTGGAGAGATAAACGGTTTGATTTCCATTTTAATCGTTGCATCGCCAAACTCAGGTGAAGATTGCGAAGGAGCTCCATTTGTACCTGGAGTTACGATATTTCTTGTTACAACTTTGTCACCCACTTCGATCGTTGCTGTTTGAGCATCGGTCGCAATAATTTGTGGAGTTGATAAAATATTCGTTTTACCGAATTGTTTTACGAATTTTAAATAACCCAGTAAGTTCGGAACAGTTGTATTACCTTTAGAAGGGTTAGCCGCATCGATTGGTACGCTGACTGAACCGTTTGAAAACCCTAAGATAGCAGAGCCTGCGCCAGATAAAGGATTTAATACATCAGATACATCTTCTGCAGATGATGCGAAACCGGCTTTACCGCCGCCTTCTTTAAACTGAACTAAACCACCACCTGAAGTTAAACCATCTGAAAGGTTCATCTCCATGATGATTGCTTCAACGAACACTTGATCACGTGGAATATCTAATTTGTTTAAGATTGATAAAACTTTTTCGTAATCTTGTTTACTTGCTGAAACAACTAATGAGTTTGTATTTTTATCTGATTTAATTGAAACTTCGCCACCGAATAAACCTTCACGAACAGCAGCTTGACCTTGCGGTTGAAAGCCAAAACCTGTTGTCGGAGCCGCTTTCGGAGCAGATTCTTTCGCAACTTCTGATAAAGTTTTTGCGATGTCTTCAGCGTTACCGTGTTTTACGTAATAAACGTAAACGCCACCTTGGTCTTCAGCGCGCACTTTAAAGTCTAATTGGGCAACTAATCTTTTTACGCGGGCGATACCAGGGCGGTTACCAACGATAATTAAAGAATTTGTTCTATCATCTGGAAAAACTAAGAAAGAGGCTGCGCCACCTGATTTACCACCAGAAGAAGCGCCGCCAGTGCTAAAGCGCGGAACGCCGGCATTAAAACCACCAGTATTTGCTGGTTTTTGACCTTTATTAACGATTTTATCGATAAGTTCAGCGATGTCTTTAGATTTAGCGTATTTGATACCAACAACTTCTAATTGCTCTTCAAAACCCGGAACATCTAATTGGTTAATGATCTTCATGATACGGTCAATTGAAGAACCGAAATCTGAAATGATCATAGAGTTCGTTTGTGGGTAAGCTTCGATTTCACCGTAAGATGAATTTAATAAACGGCCTAATTGTTGTTTAAGTGTTTCAGCAGAAATATGTTTTAAGTGAACCACTTTAGTGATCATCTGATCGGCGTTCGGGTAGTAAGAGCCAGAATAGATATCGATACCATCACGTTGCGCAGATCTCGCATTTCTGATTTTTAAGAAACCACCTGAAGGAACGATTGTAAAACCGTTGATCGCTAAAGATGATAAGAAAGCTTTATACGCTTCTGCGACTGTAATTTTAGATGGGGCGATGATTGTGATTTTACCACGAACTGTTGAATCGATGATAAAGTTCTTACCTGTTAATTCAGAAATCGCTTTGATAATGTCAGTGATATCTACATTCGGGAAATCGAAAGATTCAATTGTTTCCGGAAAGTTTTCAGATGTGATATCTTCAGGATTTGCTTTCGCAAATTTCTCACGTTGTTTATCAGATAAAACAGTTGATTTAGTTCCTTTAGATGAAATCACTTTATCAGATCCGCCACCACGAGGGGCAGAAGTGTTGCCGCCGCGGTTACCACCAAAGTTTGTTGATGGAGGTGCGCTTGGCACTGCCGGCGGAGGAGGAGGCATTTCGCCCACTGAAGGTGCCGCAAAATCATCAATTGGTGGTGGAGGAGGAAAATCCTCAAATTGAGCAAACGCATAACTTCCTGTTAATTGCGAAGCTAAAAAGCTAGTAACTACAGCGGTTGTAATTAAACTTCTTTTAAAGGCCATCATTTACCTCTTTACTGAATTTCATAGTTAAAATCTTGGTCAGATCCATTGACCTCTACGCCGAGTTTAACTTTGCTTTCTTTTTTTAATTTATTAAACATTTCCATCGCACTTTGAATGCTGTTTACCGGCTCGCCACCAGCTGACTTAATCAGTGTTCCGCGAGGTAAACCCATTTGTTCAAAGATTGATCCTGGTTGGTAATCTACTAAACGATAACCGTTGATTTCGCCTGTGTTAGGGTCACGATTAGGAAGCGCACGAGCTTGCATTAATAAACCTGACAAATCGTTTAAATATTTATTTAAATCTGAACGTTTAATGCGGAATGTGTTGTTACCAATAGCTTGAATTTCTTTTCCGCCAGCTTTAACCGGGCCCGCAGAAGGGCGGCTTGAATCGAAATTAACTTTTGTGTTGCCGCGAGCGATTTCAATATATTCTAAATTACCGTTATTTAAATTTCTGAAATACACGATGCCGCGTTCAACTTTTTCAACTTTGGCCATGTTTTCAATTTCGGCACCCACCATGTAAGAGCCTGACATGTTTTTTGATTTTACTTCAATCGCCGCCACCGATTTTGAGGGGTCAGAGTGAACAAGTGTTCCGATTAAATTTAAAGGTAAACTAGATTGAACAGGAATATCTTCTTTGTGCTCTTGTTGGGCTTCGTTCACAGCGGCTAAAGGATCAGGAATTGTACCTGTTGAAGAAAATAAATTTCGCGATGTGATAGTTGAATACTGGCTTCTATCAACGTATCCACCAGCTTGTTGTTTAGGGGCTTTTTTCGGAGGAGCTGATTGCGGAAGGAAGTATTCACGCACGTAGATAATTCCTAAGTCGGCTGCGGTAAAGCCAATGAAAAGCAGTAGCCCGTAAAGAGCCCATTTTTGGATGGTCGTTCGTTGTTGCGCGCTCAGTTTTTTCATAGTCAATTTCCAGTTTTCAGCATAACAATGATAGACTCTCGTTGTTAGGTGATTCACGACCTTAGGTTTAAGTCTAGACCTAGGTTGTGATTTGCGGCCAAGGGCTGGTAAACCCAGACTAGATCGTCTAACCTTAGATCTAGGACTATGACGGTCATTTACTTCACGGACGGAGCACTCATTGACGATTGTTTGATTCGAAGATCACTTCTTCGGATCCCGGAAGTTATTGAGTCGTTACGTAAGTCACAAGACGAATTCATCGGTTGTGATTTATTCACCGTGATGAATGAAACACAAGTTTACCGCTCTTTAAACTATCACCAAAAAACTCATTTAAAATCGATTTTGCAAAATGCACTTTTTCGCCGTTGGATGAAAAACGGAATCGAGCCTGATCTAATTTTAAAACGCAACGACTACAGTGCTTTTGAGTTAACACAAATTTTTCAAAAGCTAGCGACCATCGACACTCTTAATGTGGTCACGATCGGGCCGGGTTTTGATGATTTGGAGACTTTTTTACGTTTACGTCTAAAATTGAACTCAAACCCAATTAATGAGTTTATATCGCAAGACCCCCACTTAAATTGGTTTTGGAACGAAATCCGTTCAAGCCTAGAGCTTCATTCGTAGCTTAAAAAACAGGTAGTTTTTTCAAGAATTCTTTAAGAATCGGCTAAGGCCCATATTCTTATGGGCGTTTTGCTATAAGTTTTGATATACCAGTGGCGCACCAATTTTCGGGGGATGAGCTTATGCAAAAGAAACTGGTTTTAACGCTTTCAGTAGCGATCTTAACAACGTCTTTATTTTCATGCGCACCAAAAGACGACAAGCTTTTAACAAGCGGTCGTAACGGCGGCTCAGGTGACGTTCAAACCCTAAATATCGAAGGTGATAAAACAGAACAGGCTAGATACTTAGGTTTAAGCTTAGACCGTGCTTTTGAAGGTTTAGCTTTATTAAAATCAGTTTTAAATCCTGAGTATGCCAAACTACAAAACCTATCAATCACTTCAGGTAAGTTTGAACCGGACGTCTTAGATATGAATACAGATTCATACCTTGAGAGTGAAGTAAAAGGCCAATTTGCAGGTCGTATTAACTACGCCATCGAAAAATTAGAAAAAGACCAAGACGGCAAAGTAGTTGCTTTAGTTTTAAAATCAGAAAACACAAAGTTAGAAACAAAACACTTTAAAGAAAGCTCTTTAAAAGGTCCTTTCATTTCTTCGAATAACATGAGCGATCGTATTGTGATTTCTAAAGGTGTACGTGAAAGATCATATGTTTTAACAATCGAAAAAACTGAAGAGTTAGGTTTGGCTAAAAACACAAACGCTTACTCAAACACTCAAATCAAACTTGAATTTGCGTGGGATGGATCTTCTGAAATGTTAAACGAAGTGGTTAAAGTAACAGCGGTAAAAGTGAACGCTCGTATGCATGGCGCTAGAACAGGTGCCATCACTTTAAAAGATGTGAACCCTAGCTTATCTGTGAAATTAGATTCATGTGTAAGTGCAAATGGTGAATTAAATGTCGTTCGTGATGGTAAAACTTTAAAAGGGCAAAAACCTACAGAAGTAAAAGCGACTTTAGTTAAAATCGTAGACTCTTCATTAACTATCGAGAATTCAACTTCGCAAGCGCTAGATTGCTCTATCCGCCCAAGAGTGGATTTAACTCGTTTTTTACGCTAATCAGTTAAGTTTAATTCATAAAAAAAGGCGACTACGGTAAGTAAGTCGCCTTTTTTATTTTTATAATCTGTAAAGATTATTTTTTCTTAGTTACATTTGAAATTTTAAGTCTTGAATAAAGAGGGAAGTGGTCAGCAACGCCTTCTTTTTTTTCGTCGTCAAAACGTAAAGGTGATCCGTGAAGGCTGTTATCAGGTGTAATCACAGTCTGAATTGATTCCGGAATTAAAGTTAATCCTGCTTTAGAAATTGAATTTCCGTAAACCATCACATCTAAGAATGACCATTCGCCTTTGTAGTTATGAGATCCTTTGCAGTGATCACAACCTACTAGATGAGACACCGGGCCCGCTTGGCTGAAAATTTTAGAGAAGTAACCATGACGGCCTTCTTCAGTAGCTGTCGTATTCATATCACCACCAGCGATGACTGCACGGCCTTTTTTCTCGTACTCAAGCATTTTGTTTTTTACGAACTCAATGGCTTGTTTTCTCCACTCAGTAGGGTTGGCTTGCGATGGAAAGTGAACTGCCATAAGTGTTAACTCTTTTTTATTCGGTAAAATCACCGTGGCTTCAATCACACCGCGCGAACGTTTCGCATATTTAAGCTGTTCTGGGTCGCTATCTTGGTACGGAATCACATGAAGGATAGGTTTACCTTTAAGAGGGAATTTTGAAATAATCGCTGGATCAATGCCGCGTAAGTCAGGGCCTTCGATTAAGACACGTGTTTGGTAACCTAAACCTTGAAGTTGGGTATCAACTAGTTGGTTTAAGATATTTAGATTTTCAACTTCGGCCATTAAGATAATGTCTGGGCCTTTACCATGATCGATGTATTTAATAGTTTTTCCAACTTGTGAAAGTTTAAAAGCTACGATTTCGTCGTTCCAGTCTTTATAGTTACATTCTTCACGAAAAAATTTTGATTTTACCTTCATGCAAAACTCTGTCACTTCGGCAGAACCTTTTTGAGCGCGTGGCAGGTAAGGGTAGTCTTCAGTGCCTTTGTCATGAACGTTGTCGAACATGTTTTCTACGTTAAACGTCATTACCGAAATCTCGTCGTCAGCCTTAGCTAAACGATCCGGATTGATGATGTCTGTTGTAGAGGTTTTTGCGCCTGATTCGCCTTTTGTGTCTTTACTTGTACAGCCTGTAAAAGCCATTAAAAGCGACATAAAAGCGACTATAGTTAATCTTGATTGAATCTTAAAAAGAGCTTGTATTTTTTCCATGTTATGACAGTAATCGACACCGGATTTTAAAGGTAGTTTGGACTATTTTTACCGCGCTGTGATATACATGCAGGCAACTCTGTCCGGTAGACTTATGGGGGAATCATGAAGTTAAAAGGCGTATTATTGGTAGCGATGATCTTTGCAGCAAGCTTTGCAAATGCTCAAAGCGAAAATGAATCAACAGCAGCTGGTACAAACACCGCTTCAGTGGGCGAAAAGAAAGCCGAAAGAAGCAAATTCGGTGTTACTTGGTACTTTCTTGGTGGCCAAACCGTAAGTAACCAAACCGGAGAATTTTCTTCATTTGATATTTTCGATTCTTACGTCTCATTTAACTATAAAATTTCAGATGATTTCCGTATCTCAGCTCGTCCTGCTTTTGGATATGCTCTTCAAGGCACAACGAATTCTGGCAGAGAAACAAATGATAAAGCGCGTATTCGCGACTTCTCATTTGTAGCGGCTTTTTCAAATTTATTTGAAGAATCATTACCTTCTACAATGAGCTACAGATTTGCTCCGCGTTTATACTTACCAACTTCTGATGGTTCAAAAGAAGAAGGTATGATTGCACGTCTTCGTTTAGAGCAATCTTTACGTTGGAACTTTGCTAAATATACAGAGTTAAGCTTTTACGCTAAGCCAAGTTATTACTTTCAAAGAACAACTTCATACGTAAATTCTGCGGGTAAAATTCGTACGACAAAAGCCGCTGATTCTGAACACGGTGTTGAATTATCGCGTTCGTTAGACAAAATGTTTTCTTTTAAGACAGCGTTAAACTTTATCGAAAGCTGGTCAAATGCTTCTGGTGCGAACAATCAAGATACTTTCAGATCAAGCGTTCTTGATTACCGCATGGGTTTAGAAGTTCGCGCAATGAAAGAATTAAGTTTTACACTTGGTGTTCAGCGTGAACAAGACTTGTTAGCTAAAAAAGACGACGAGATGAGCTACACAATCTTAACGAACGGCGTGCTTTTTTAGATCTGCCTAAAGAAAATTTGAACTAAAAAAAAAGCGATCAGAGATGATCGCTTTTTTATTTGTTAAATCTCGAAATCTTCTGAAATCTTGATCTGGTGGCTTTGTCCTGCCCAAGTAAACTCAATCTCTTGAGCCCGTAGGGCGATTTTATTTTCATTGTCGCCTAGGCGGCTACCGTAAAGTCTGTCGCCGATAATCGGAGCACCCATTTCTGAAACCTGTGATCTGATTTGGTGCGTGCGGCCGGTTAATAAATCAATTTTGATCCAGCTGTAATGATCAAAGATTTTTTGCTGTTCGATTTTAAGTTCGCAAATATCCCAACCTTCATGGACCACTTGTGAAACTTTTTTTGGAGCCCGTGGTGATGGTTCCATGTAATGCACTAAATGATTCGGAAGCTTTTCTGTGGTTTCAACTAAGGCCACGTATTTTTTCGTGATCAGCTTTTTTTGTAACTGAGTATTAAAGCTATTTACGAATTGATTGTTTTTTCCGTAAACGATTAACCCTTCAGTTAAAGTGTCTAAGCGGTGAGTGATTAAAAGTTTTGTGTTTAAAGCCAGCGATAATTGTGTGAGTGAGTTTTCGATTTGATTATCAACAGACGGGTGGCTTGGAATATTATTAGGCTTATTTAAAATCACGAAATCTTGGTGATCAAAGACAATGCGTGATTTCCAGTCATAATTCACATTGTATCTTCGTGGTTTTGTGTGCACACGAATGTGCGTATTTTCTGTGACGTTATCGCCCTCTAGTGCGCGTTTGCTATTTACGTAAACACTTCCTAATTGAATTAGAAAATTAATTTGCTCGAGCGGCATCTCTAAAACTTCAGAGATAATTTCGTTCAATGCACCAGACTTTGGACTATTAAAATGCTTAACTCCGTATTCGAAGCCTTGAGACTGGATTTGAGTTTGGTTTTTAAGCATTGTAAAGCTCGCTTTCGCCAGACTTCAGATAGCACACTGTACCTATTTACTTCAAGACCTTAACTTTGCGGACATTTCGTTTCATTATATTTAGATGTTTCAAGAAACCATGCAATGTCTGTTCAACAATGCAGACAAGTTAACTTGCTTAGCCCCATACGCTTATGAGCCGGGGTGGATTTATTTTTTCTTGATCGTAATGATGCTTTTATCGGCCGTGGGCCTTCCGCTTCCCGAAGAAGTGACTTTAGTGTCTGTGGGTATTTTAGCTTATATGGGGGCAAACCCAGATAAGTATCCGCCGCCATTTCCAAATGCTCCCTTTGTGCATCCAACAACCGCTGCGATTGTCGCATTCTTTGCCGTCTTTCTGTCAGATTTTTTAATTTACGGGATAGGGCGGTTTTTCGGTTCGCGCGTGTTTGAGTGGGGGCCAGTTAAAAGAGTGATCTCGGCTGAAGGTCGTTTAAGAATCGAAAAATGGACGCATAAATACGGATCATTAGCCTGCGGTATTTTTCGTTTCACACCGGGCATTCGTTTTCCGGGGCATTTAGCTTGCGGTATGGTGAAGTTTCCAGCCTGGAAATTTGCGTTAGTTGACGGTATTGCGGCAATGATTTCAGTGCCAACTCAGATTTTAATCTTAGCTCACTACGGTGAAGATATCTTAGGCGTGTTACGTAAATTTAAATTTGTGGTGTTAGGTCTGTGTGTAATTGCGCTACTGGTTTACTTATTTATGAAATGGCGCTCGTCAAAAAAAGCGGCCGCTTTGTAGAACGGCCGCAAAAAAAATTATAAATTTTTGGTTTGTAATGCTGTAAGCATTCCAGCTCACAGCTGCTAGGCGATTTTTTTAACGCCTAAATCTTGTTCTGTTAATTCAAAGCACACTTTAAAGTGTGTTGGTTTTTTAGGTTTTTGGCCTGAAGACTCTGGCCAGAAAACTTTGTCATAACCATGGTGTAAGCCAAATAACTCTTCACGTACGCGGAATAATAAACCCGCTGATGAACCTAATAACCAGTCCATTTGGATTTGGTGTAGGTACTGTTCTAAGTCAGCATTTGCTTGGTGAGAAAGAACGTCTTGCGGCAACTGATCAACCAAAGCGCAGGCGTTGTGGTTGTATTGGTCAAAAGCGCGCTGCATAGGTTCAACGAAAAGCTTTTCAATGCGTACATCTTTATCTTTGTGGCCCACAAATGGTGTCGCTAATTTTTTGAACTGCCAGTAAACCAGGGCATCGTTTGTTGTAAAATCAGCGCGCGGTAAGTAGTCAGAAATTGAATCACATTTAACCGATTCAAATGATGAATCGTCGATATGAATATTGTGATCTAAAGCAATCAATGAACGTAAATGAAATAAAAATGAGTACATTGAAAGTAAATGATCATTGAATTTTTTAGAAAACTTTAAGCTAAAATTATACATTAAAGGCGCTTTCATCTGAGATTCAAATTCTGAAAGCATATCAAAGGCTTGGTCTAATTTATTAAAGTTAATTCCTTTTGAGAAATCCTGAGCATCCCAGTAAGAAAACCACTGGTTTTCGAAAGCCTGAACTAATTTTTCATCAACTGGTTTAAGCTTTTCTTGAATTTTGAAAAGACGGTCAGCGCTTGAATAAAAAAGAGTTGCGTACGGGCATAACTCGTCAATCGCGTGGTTGATAAAATCTTTTTGTTTTGGGGCACTAAAAAAGTTCGTTAACTTTTGAAATTGTAAACCCACTAAAGAGTCATTTTGAAATTTTAACGGAGGGTGGGGAGTGAATTCAGCAAAGCGTGAATTTTGATCCCAAATTTCTAACGAAACTGGTTTTAACACTGGTCCGCGTGTTGTTTTAATTTCAAAACCCATAACAAATGAAGATGGCTTCATTAGAAACTCCTGTCGTCAAACGACGTTAAATCATAAGTTGTTATCGGCATTTGTGACTTCAAATGTGATAATACTTAGGTCTAGGAATTAGCGGCGGATTAAATGGACTTTAAGATGTTACCCAAAGTTTGGATGTATTCGAGCGGGTATTTACCCATTTCTTGAACCATTAAATGTTTTACAACTTGTTCACGGCCCAAGCCTTCATAGGTCATCAAACGATCTACGGTGTTAGCAGCACTTGTCACTAAAGCCATCGGATCAATTTGTTGTTCTGAATAACCTAACGGGCCAGAAGCATCACACTTTTCTTCATGTTGATGAATAATAGTTGTGACGGCTAAATCCATATGGTTTTTATCTTTAACTTTTTGTGCGCCTTCAACCGGATGTTTTTTGTAAATCTCGAGATCTTCTTTTGAGAAATCTCGCATAGGGCGGGCAATTTTAATTGGGGTATCGTAGTGACCAAAATCATGTAACAATCCGCCTAAAGCTAAGAGTTGTCGCTGTTTTGCATCGAAAAGTTTAAGTTGTTCTGCGAGCGCTACAGCTAAAGTTGAAACCGTAACACCATGGTGAGCGATGCTTTGATCAAGATTCGGTAAAGAGACAATGGCTTTAACGGCATCGTTGTTTTTAACTAAAAAGTCTACGTATTTTGCAGAGGCGTCTTTGGCGGCCACATAAGCTTCGGCGTTTTCAGGGCGTTCAAAAACTTCTTCGGCGTTGTTTTGCTGAGCGCCTTGAATGATTTCAGAGCGGGTTTTGATGTCTTTTCCTGATTTATCGTCATAAGCCATTTCGATATTTTTTTGCATGTAATCGCGGTAACGGCCTTCATCTTCAGTTGAGATGTACATCTTTTTTAACTTTTTGGTTTTAAGACGTTCCAGGCGGGTACCTTCAAAAGAGTCACCTTGGCGGAGGTACAAAATCCATTTTTCATCAATTTTAAGGTAAGCATCAAAGTCGATTTTTTGATCGCCGCGGAGGGTACTAACTCTGATTGATACGTAATCCTTTGCCATTCTTTTCTCTTTTGGTAGACTTTTCTAAGTATGTCATTAGATGCAGATATTTTGAATGATTTTTTCGAAGAGTCCAATACCATCATCACGGAAAGCATTGAGCTTTTAGAAGAGATGGAAGGTGACTTTTCGCAGAAAGAAAGTTTAAAAGTCTTCGCTAATAAGATTGACCGCATCATGGGAGCTTCGGCGAGCATTGCGATGATGGCAGAGCCAGACCATGGTTTGAATTTAGTCACGGATTATACATCTCTTTGTAAAGTCGTAGCGTATAAAGCCGCCGAAATTCAGGATAACTCTAAACTTTATGATGTGACTGTGGCGTTGTTGCTAGACGCCGTTGAAGCGTTGAATGTTTTAATTAAAAAAATTGAACTACCGATGGCTGAACTTAAAAAAGTGATTAGCCCCAATTTCATCGAGCGTTTGCGTTGGATTTCAGAACAGTTTAGTAAACAAAACTCTCTGAAAGCGCAAAGCGAAATCGACGACCTGATGAAAAAATTAGGTTTCTAAAATGTACTGCGACTGTCACGGTCATTGGACAGATCCGCGTGTCTCTGAAGAATTGCGCCAAACATGGATGCGTGATTCATTAAATAAAAATATAGATCTTTTTATGGAAGCCGGTGTGAACCCTGAAGGCTGGCTGCGCCAGATCGCTTTACAAAAACAGTTTCCAAAAAATTTTAAAAATGCTTTTGGGCTGCATCCGTACTTTGTCGCTGAAAATGATGAAGCCACATGTGAACAGGCCATGGATGAATTAGCTAAAATTATTAACTTAGCTTCAGGCCTTGGCGAAACGGGTTTAGATTTTCGTGAAAAGTATATTCAAAACCCGAACAATGTTTCAGATGATGTGCGTGATCGCCAGATCGTGTTTTTTGAAAATCAAATTCAGTTAGCCAAAGCTTTTAAAAAACCATTGGTGCTTCACGTGGTTCGCGCGCACAGTGAAGCTTTGAAAGTTTTAAATATCTGGGAAGCCGATGAAGTTGGTGGAATGGTTCATGCCTTTAACTCTTCGATTGAAGTGGCTGAACAGTATATGGATCTTAACTTTTTGATTTCGGTGGGCGGAGCCGTCACCCATGAGAAAAACAAAAAATTGATGGAAGCCGTAAAGGCGATTCCTATCGAAAAGCTTCTATTAGAGAGCGAGTGCCCGGATCAGGCGCCTGAAGGGTGGGTGGAACCGCAAAATAGCCCATTATCTGTGCTACTTGTGGCTAAAACCGTCGCTGAAATCAAACAAATGCCTTTAGATTTGGTCTTAGAAAAAACCACCGAAAACTTCAAAATGCTTTTCACTTAGGCTTATCTTTGGTACTTGTATTTCCCTATGGAAATTCAGCCAACTAAACCGTTTGAGATTCAAGAAACTAACTACGTTTTGCACCGCCGTTTCGACCGCATGGGTCGTCTTGTGGGCGATCAAAATATGAAAACTCTTTTTAACACTCACGTGATGATTTTAGGTCTTGGTGGTGTTGGTTCATGGGCAGCTGAATCTTTAGCGCGTTCAGGTGTTGGTAAAATCACCTTAATCGACCACGATGAAATTTGTATTACAAATGCCAATCGCCAATTGCACGCGCTTCAAGGTCTTGTGGGTAAGAAAAAAGCCGAGATCATGGCTGAACGTCTTCGCAAAATTAATCCGCAAGCTGAAGTGATTGCTAAACCGATTTTCTACAACAAAGACACATCAGCAGAAATTTTATCAGCTAAACCTGACTACATCGTTGATTGTATCGACAACTTAACAGCAAAGACATTCTTGTTAAACGAATGCCGTACACAAAATTTAAAAGTAATCACAAGCTGTGGCGCTTCGGCGAAAATGGATCCGACTCGTATTAAGATTGCAGACCTTGCAAAAACCGAAGTTGATCCTTTAGCGCACTCAATGCGTAAAATTTTACGCCAAGAGTATAACTTTCCACGTGGTCGCGGTGCTTTTGGTATTCCGTGTGTTTATTCTGATGAATTACCAATGCCTTCTATTGAATTGAAATACGACAACGGCCAAGGTTTCAAATGCGTTTGCCCACAGGGTGAATACGATCCGCATTCATGCATTCACAGAAGCGTGATTTACGGAACAGCCAGTTTCGTAACAGGTGCTTTTGGTTTAACAATGGCTTCTTGGGTTGTGCGTGATGTAATGGCACAAAATCAGGCGCAAGTGGCGGCACAAGTATGAGCTTAGTGATCTTCTTTGGTTTTTCATTAGTGGTTTTTTTAGCGGGTCTTACGGTTGTTGGGGTGACTCTCTACAAATGGTACGAGATGAAAAAAGAGAAAAAAGCCCTTCCTTCATGGAAAGACTTAGGCTAAATTTCAACGTTCTCAAATTTTATATTATATAAATTAAACGGAGTTATAAAATGACTATTACAAATTTTATTGATCATCACTTCAGACATTTCAATGCGGCTGCTTTACGTGACGCTGCTATTGGATACAAAACGCATATCAATAACGGTGGCCAAATGTTAGTTACTCTTGCTGGTGCAATGAGTTCTGCTGAATTAGGTTTATCTTTAGCTGAAATGATCCGCCAAGGTAAAGTTCACGCGATCTCTTGTACTGGTGCAAACTTAGAAGAAGATATCTACAACTTAGTAGCTCACGATCACTACGTGAGAATCCCTAACTACCGTGATTTAACTCCAGAGCAAGAACAAGAGTTATTAGACCGTCACTTAAACCGTGTAACTGACACTTGTATTCCTGAAGAAGAAGCTATCCGCCGTATCGAGCGCGCTGTTTACGAAGAGTGGGCTAAGGCGGATAAAGAAGGTAAGTCTTACTTTCCACATGAATTCATGTACAAAATTTTACTAAGCGGTAAATTAAAAGAGTTCTACCAAATCGATCCAAAAAATTCTTGGTTATTAGCTGCCGCTGAAAAAAATCTTCCGATGGTTGTTCCGGGTTGGGAAGATTCAACAACGGGTAACATCTTCGCTGGTCACGTTATGAAAGGTAACATCAAGAATGTTCACACTGTAAAAGGTGGAATTCAGTACATGACTTACTGGGCTGAATGGTACATGGGCTTAGCTGCTAAAAAACAAAATGTCGGCTTCTTCCAAATCGGTGGTGGTATCGCCGGTGACTTCCCAATTTGCGTTGTTCCAATGTTAGATCAAGATTTAGAGCAAGATAATGTTCCATTATGGGGTTACTTCTGTCAGATCTCTGATTCTACAACTTCATACGGTTCTTACTCTGGTGCAGTTCCTAACGAGAAAATCACTTGGGGTAAATTAGGTGTTGATACACCTAAGTACATCGTTGAATCTGACGCTTCTATCTGCGCGCCATTAATGTTCGCGTATGTATTAGGTCAATAAGTTAAATACTTTAAGCCCACATCCTTTACGGGGTGTGGGCTTTTTTTTTGAGAAAAATAAATGGCCAATTTTGAAATTTTTAAACGTATTTCTATCGGTGGAACCAGTAAAGAAAAGTTAATCGCTGATCTTATTGCTCAAGGAATCCAGTTTAATGCTTATGCGCACACGCTGTTTGAGCATCCGGATTTTAAGGTAAGCGAAAGTGTAGAGCAAGTTGATCTGGTTAAAGTGAATTTGCAGGATTTGCAATTAACTAAACCTTCTTTTTATTCTGATATCGTTCAGAGCGCTTTAAGTTTGGGTTTAAGGCTTTGCCCTTTATCTTTAGGAGCTTTTCTAAGATTAGCTTACATGGATCAACCTGAAGGGCCCTATATAACTATTGCTTCTGTAAACCCAGAAAAAGACGAAGATTACCCGGATGGATTTTACGTTCGTTACAAAGATAATGTGTTATGGCTTAGGGGCTACAGGGCCACTGATGATTACGAGTGGCCGCTAGAGAGTGAATTTATTTTTCGATTATAATTGCCCTTTGATTAACGGGAATAAAAGTTCCCATAACCAAGTGTTGGCTTTAGCGCTTCTGATCATGCTAGCTAATTTTCTGATTTGGCCTTCATTTAAACGTCCGATGCGATCGTTAGCTTTCTTTTCCATACCATAAGGTGTTGAGCGCGACATGATGCGGGCTAATTTATCCTGAACGTCTTGTTGTAGATGGTTTTCTTGTTCAACAGCTGTGATGTCAGCAATGATTCCCACTTCGCGGTTTAAGTTTTGCGAACGGAAATCCCAGTTGAATGAACCCACGAATAAAACCTGGTTATCAATCAGAACCATCTTTGCATGAAGTGTATCTGGTCCGTTATAAGTCCAAATTTGTGCGCCTTGCTCAAGGGCTAAGTGGGCCGTGCGTCTAAAGCCGACTTGTGCTGGAATAACGTCGTTTGAATCAGAACTGTTGGTGAAAATTTCAACTTTTACACCACGTGCGCGTAACGTTTTAAATAATTCAGCTTGTTCAGGTGTGATAATTAAATACGGAGTTACGATCACCACGTTTTTACGGGCAAGACCAATCGCTTGGTAAAGCTGTTTGGCCATATTGTTTTGAAGTGCTTCTGGTTTTTTTAAACTTGAACTTTGTCCCACCGGATTATCATAGATATATTTAACGTTTCCTGTGCGAACAGCTAAAGTATCCCAGTCAGATAAAACTTCATTTTTGCCACGTGGAATACCATATTCAGCAATGGTTTTTCTGTAAGCATCGTTTAAGGCTAAATTAGCTTCTTGAACTTTTTTAACATTACGTTTTCTGCGGTATTCACAATTGTCGTATTCGTTTTGGCCGTTATCACCTTGCCATCTTTTATCGTCGCAAGCGCCTTCGGCTAATTGTTTTTTGTCTTTCCAGTCAAGATCAACGGGTTTAACAAAACTTGAATTCCATAAATTATCAAAGTAAGCGGCTGCGTGATCAATGGCTGAACTTTCTAAAACTAAAGCGTCAGTGTCTTCTAGAACTGGTTTTGGTTCATCGTCGTTATCTGAAGCACGGCCGAAATAACCATTAGCTACGTTTCTTCCGCCAGAAATTAGGGCGTGGCGGTCAATAATTAAAGCTTTGTCGTGCATACGTTTAGAATAGCGAAACGGGGCGTAGATTTTAAAATTATTGTATTCACGAATTTCAATGAAAGGATTTAACAATAAAGCGGCCTGTTTTTCATCAGACATAAGGTTGTTCATCGCATCTACGATAATGCGTACGCGAACACCGCGGTCAGCCGCGTATTTTAATAAACTTAAACCAGAGGCTGAAACCTCATCATCTTCAATTGTGTAGTATTGAACGCGGATTTCGCGCTCAGCTGTCAGAATAAATTGGGCGCGGGCTTTAATTGAATCTTCTGGATCGTCTAAGAAAACGATTTTGTCAGCAAAAACGCTTTGTACGGCTAACAAGGTAAGTAAGCTAAGAATAAATTTTTTCATGTCAAAGCCCCTAGAAGTTTTCTTCAATCTCTAAAGATTGTGCTAATTGTAATGTGTTTAAGTTGAATTGCTCTTGATTTAAAAAATCGATTGATCCGAAAGACAGCTTAATTGAGTCTTGCTGGATATCAGTTACTTTTAATGTAGCTACGATACGGTAGTGGTCTTGAAATCTTTTAAAGATAACGAATTGAATGTCGCGGGATTCAGGTGTTGATTTTGTCGTTTCAAAGAAGGTCATTAAATAGTTAGCGTTTAAGCCTGAATAAACCGGAGACAGGCGGGCTTTAAAATCAATTTGTTGTTCGCGAATAAGATTTTCAGCAATGCCATTAAACTCAGTCTTTTCAAAGGTTTTGGTTAAGAAAACAGATTGGTTCAAATTGAGACTGATTAAAGACGGAAGCGTTAACTGTTCTACGGGCTTAGGTTGTTTTTTCGGCGCGAAATACAGACCGCCGGCGGCTACCGACAACACGAGAACTACAAAATAGTTAGCGATCTGATTCAGTTTCAAAATAATACCTCGGAACCGAATTTTACAAAAAATGTTCCCAACCAAATCTTGTAGATTTGTTCTGATCAGGTTTTCTTGTTCACAGATTTGACAGCCGCCGGTTTTTGGCAGCCACCCATAACAAAAAAGTACGCCTAAAATCAGTAGGTTAACTTAAAGCTGGTCGTGAATTTGAATAGAAATTTGTTGTATGAAAAAAGCATTTTTTAAATCATTCGCAGCGGCCATGGCCTTAACATTTTCTGTAAGTGGTGTCTTAGCCCAGGCGCAACTAACACCGGCTGAAAGGCAAGCTCAAGAGCTTTCGCCTGAAGTTAAAAAAATTATCGCTGAATCATCGCCTCTTGACCGTTGGGTGACGAAAGAACAATTTCAACAGATCGTTAAAGAAGTGACTGCAAAAACTCTGGCCCAGCAGGTGATTGTGGTTGATACCCGCGACCGCGAAGGTTGCTACAAGATGTACACGCATTTGCAGGCTAAGGGTTGGCCAGCAAATCCTTCAATGTGTAATCAAGACGCGAATAATCCTTACGTGTCGGTGACTTTAGGAACTGAAGTCACGAAAGACTCATTACCTCGTGAACAGCAGATTTTTCAGAATAATCCTAATTTATTTAAAAATGATGGCGAACCAAGCCAACGCCGTAAAGATCTTTACGAGCGCACACGTAACATTGCTTTATTAAGTGGTGGTGTCGTGGCGGCTTTTGCTTCGCAGGACGCAGACAGTTCTGGTTGGGATGTTAAAGGATTAAAAGAAAATGGTTTAGCACACCAGGTGCAAGATCATTGGAAGAAAGGTCCGGTCAGAGATAAAGATGGTCCGTTCGTGAATTTCGTATTACATCCTATTTCTGGTTCTATTTATTATCAAGCTGCGCGTATCTCGGGTTATTCAAAACTGCAATCATTTGGTTATAGCTTTTTAATGTCGACATTCTTTTGGGAGTACGGCGTTGAATCAGCCTTTGAAATACCTTCGTGGAATGACCTCTGGGCAACTCCGGTGATTGGTTCATTAATTGGCGAGTTGTTCTTACAGCTTTACCAAAAAGTTGAAGCTAATAACGGCGAGGTTTTAGGATCTCGTAAATTAGGTTTTGGTGCGAAGTTATTATTAAATTCGGCTGAAACACTTCGTCCTTATATTAATAAGATCTTTGGCACTCAGGTGATAAAAAGCGGTCGCGCTGGTTTTACAATGTCGAACTGTAACGCGGGCACTGATTTTAATGTCGGTGTTAAAAAAGAAATGTGTCCATTTTTTACGATCGAATTTAAGTGGTAACTGAAAGGCATTTATGAAAAATAAATTTTTAAAATCGTTTTTAATTGTTTTGCTTTCAGTTGTTTCGGCCTATGCACAGCTAACACCTGCAGAACGCCAAGCTCGAGAGATCTCGCCTGAAGTTAAGAAAGTGATCGCTGAATCTTCGATTCTTGACCGTTACGTAACAAAAGAACAATGGAAACAAATCGTAAAAGAAGTTTCAACAACACCCGGATCAGAAAAGGTGATCGTGGTCGATACCCGAGACCAACAAAATTGTTTTGGAGTCTATAATCAACTACGCACTGAAGGTTGGCCCGCTGAAGAATCAATGTGCGAACAAGACCCAGCCAAACCTCACGTGGCTGTAAGCATCGGCGCAAAGTTAGCAAATTGCATTATCGATACCTCACCCAACATGGGAATGAATAAAGACAAATGCCCGTACATAACAATCAAAGTAAGATGGTAAGATAACCTAAATAGCTTCTACGGCCTTAATCTCAGGAATAGCTTCTTTCATACGAACTTCAATGCCATCTTTAAGAGTAGCTTGAGACGACGGGCAGCCGTTGCAAGCACCTTTCATTTGAATATAAAGAACATTGTCTTCGTATTTACTAAAAACCACATCGCCGCCATCCATTGCTACAACAGGGCGGATTTCTTCTTTTAAAACTTTTTTGATCTGTTTTACGATCGCTGAGTCATTTTCGTTGATATCTGGATCAACGGTTTTTTGAACGAACACGGGTTGGCCCGAAGTTACATGCTCGGAAAGTAAGCCTGTTAGCGGTTGAGCGATAACTGACCAGTCGACCCAGTCTTGCTTTGTGATTGTCATGAAATCTTGGCCAATATAGACGCTAGAAACCCACGGAAAGCCGAAAATTTTGGCAGCTAGAGGGCTTGTGTCTGTTGATTCAACGTTTGGATAGTCAGATTGTTGATCTGCAATCTTGTTAGAGAAAACAAACTTTAATGTCGCTGGATTTGGCGTAGTTTCGTATGTAACTTTCATGCCTATTGGTTTATCAGGTGTACTGCGAAAATTCAAATTTTTACTCGTAATTCTTTGCTTGCCATAGGTTTTTTCGATAGGCTTTCTGCGTCTAAACAAACAACAGAAGTTGGCTAGCGCCAACTAACTACAGGAGATAGTAGATGACCCCACGTGTACGTGAGATTTTAAGCTGGTATGGTGACGAAAATATCGGTGTATTAACAAATATGGCCCGCATGATGAATCATGGTAAACTTGCAGGAACAGGTAAATTAGTTATCCTTCCGGTTGACCAAGGTTTTGAACATGGCCCTGCTCGTACGTTCGCCAAAAATCCAGATGCTTACGATCCTTCTTACCACTTTGATTTAGCGATCGAATCTGGTTGTAACGCTTATGCGGCACCATTAGGGGCTTTATCAGCTTGTGCGCGTGATTACGCTGGCGAAATTCCTTTAATCTTAAAAATCAATAACTCAGATGTTTTATACGGATCTAAAAATCCAATTTCTGCTTTAACTTCTTCTGTAGACGATGCTTTACGTTTAGGTTGTGCAGGTATCGGTTTTACAATCTACCCGGGTTCTGCGGTTAGAAAAAACATGTACGAAGAAATCGCTAAGGCGTCTGCTGAAGCTAAAAAAGCAGGTCTTGCGGTAGTTATCTGGTCATACGCTCGCGGTGAACAGATTTCTAAAGAAGGTGAAACTGGTATCGATGTAATCGCTTACTCAGCTCATATCGCAGCTCAGTTAGGTGCAAATATCATCAAAGTAAAACCACCAAGTGCACATATCGAACAAGCTGAAGCTAAAAAAGTTTACGAAGCTCAAGGCATCAAAGTTTCTTCAATGTCAGATCGTATTCGTCACGTAGTTCAATCTTGCTACAACGGAAAACGCATCGTGATCTTCTCTGGTGGTGAAGCTAAAGGAACTCCTGAGTTATTAGCTGAAATCAAAGAAATCGCTCAAGGCGGTGGTTTTGGTTCAATCATGGGCCGTAATGCTTTCCAACGTCCGAAAAAAGAATCTATCGAGTTATTACATAACGTGATGGAAACTTTCGCTGGAAAACCATTAAAATAATAAATTGTAAGTTTCGCGACTGCTAGATAGGCAGTCGCATTTTTAAAAATAGTTAAGGATAACTACTATGTCAGACGCTATTCACGATAATCCAATTAAAGCCGAGAAAAGAAAAAAACTTCACGCGCTTAAAGAAAAGGGTATTAATCCTTTTCCTTATTCATTTGATAAGAATGTTCACATCGATCAGCTTATCCGTGATTTTTCTAACTTGAACGCGGGCGAAAAGAAAACTGAAACAGTTTTCCGTATTGCTGGCCGTTTAATGACTTTACGTGCAATGGGTAAGGCGAGCTTCTTCAATATCCAGGATCAAACGGGAACTTTACAGTGTTACATCAAAGTTGAAGAACAATCTGAAGCTGACCGCGCTAGTTTTGATTTAATCGATCTTGGCGATATCGTGGGTTTAGAAGGTTATATCTTCAAATCACAAAAAGGTGAGTTATCTTTATACGTTAAAAAATTTCAGATTCTGACTAAAACGTTAGAACCACTTCCAGAAAAATTCCACGGTATTCAAGACGTAGAAATTAAATACCGTCACAGACACTTAGATTTAATTTCTGATCCAGATTCTAGAAAAGTTTTCGTAACTCGTTCTAAAATCATCAAAGCGATCAAAAAATTCTTAGATGACCGTGGTTTCATGGAAGTTGAAACGCCAACACTTCAACCGTTATACGGTGGAGCTGCGGCAACGCCATTTACAACTCATCACAAAGCTTTAGATATGAAGCTTTTTATGAAAATTTCTCCGGAACTTTATTTAAAACGCTTAATCGTAGGTGGTTTTGAAAAAGTTTACGAAGTCGGTAAGAACTTTAGAAATGAAGGTATTGATAGAACTCATAATCCTGAGTTCACAATGCTTGAATTCTACGAAGCGTACACTGATTACAATTATCAAATGAAACAATTCGAAGAATTAGTTTCTACGGTCTGTAAAGAAGTGACTGGCTCGATGAAGGTGATGTACCAAGATAAAGAAATCGATTTCACTCCGCCGTGGAATAAAATCACTGTTTTAGACGGGGTTAAAATTCACGCGAAAGTTGATCCACAAGATCGCGCTGCACTAGTTGATTACCTTCAAAAAAATGAAGAACCGGCTAAACTTAAAAAAATGCAGATGGATAAATTATCTTTAGGCGAACTTCAAATGAAAGTGTTTGAAGTAGCGGCTGAACCACACTTATGGCAACCGACATTTGTAATGGATCACCCGGTAGAGATTTCTCCGTTAACTAAAATTCACCGTGATAATAACAAACTTGTTGAGCGCTTTGAGCCGTTTGCAGCTTGTATGGAAATCGGTAACTCATACTCTGAGTTAAATGATCCAGAAGAGCAACGCGCGCGTTTAAAACAACAAGAAGCGAACCGTGGTCACGATGAAGAAGCGCATCCAATGGATGAAGATTTCTTACATGCGATTGAAACAGGTATGCCACCAACAGGTGGTGTAGGTATCGGTATTGAACGTGTGGTGATGATCATGACTAACTGTCCATCAATCCGTGATATCTTATTCTTTCCAACAATGAAGATTGTTAATCCGAAGTAATTTTTAATGAAAATTTTTTCGTTAGTTTTAGTTCTATTCTTAGCGTGGGCTTGCCAACAAAAGCCCACGAAAGTGATCGACGAATCAGCTCACGTTTACGAAAAAAAAGCGGTTTTGATTGATACGCGTAATCCGTTTTTATACGAATCATTTCATATTGAAGGTTCACAAAATCTTTGGTGGGAAGATTTTTTAGTTTTAACGAATCCGAAAAAGAAAACGCGCGTATTTGATCCGGATATTTTGCAAACGGTTGAGCGCTTAGCAAGTAAAGGAATTCATCCCGATAAAACAATCGTTCTTTTAAACGATAAAGCTGATGCCATTGAAAATAAAAAATGGAAATGGTTATTAAGTTATTTGGAAATTAATAATATCGAGCTTCGCAGTGTCAGCGATTTAAAGAAGTCTTTACGCGGGCAAAATAACCGTTTTGCTTTGGCTGAACCGCAAAAGCCCTGGAAATTGTTAACCAGCGAAGACTTTCAAAGGGATCTTGTCACTCGAAAAGCACAAAAATGCTTTTTAAAATGGAATCCAAAAGTTTGTTTATAATTTAACCGAAATAACGTCTCATTCTGAGTCGTTACATCTCAAGTGTAAAACAAAAGACACCGATAATTGCAATGTGAATTCACGTGGGTTGTCGCGCTTTCAATATTTGTTTTTGGTGCTTTTTTTGTGTTTCAACACAAGCTACACCTTTGCGGGCCCATCGCGCACAACTTATCAAGCCAAAATCGTAAAGCCCGATGGTTATCCGTTAGAAGCACCCAGCGTAAATTTTAAATTTACAATTTTAGACCCGGTGGGAACTTGCGCTTTATATTCTGAAACCTATTCGAACGTCAGCATGGCTTCATCAAGTGGGCTGATTTCTTTTTCACTTGGAACAGGATTAAAAATTTTTCCGGTGTCGGGAACAACATTTGAACAGGTCTTTTCAAATATCACACCTTTTTTAGCTTGTGATTCTGGTGGTCCGGCGAATTATTCTCCGGGAGCCAATGATATTCGTAAAATCGTGATGCAGTTTAATGATGGATCAGGGTGGCAAACGTTACCCGCGATGAGTATCAACGCCGTTCCGTATGCAATGTACGCGAACGATTCGCAAACATTAGCCGGAAAGCAGGCTTCTGACTTCGTGCAGGTAGCAACTCTTCCGACGTGTTCGGCCAGCCAGGCCTTGTTCTATAACGGCTCTTCATTTTCGTGTGTGGCTGCCGGTGGATCGGGTGGTTCGGTCACGTCATCGACAATCACAGCGGCGCTTGGTTATACACCGGCCGATGACGCGACTTTAACTTCAACTAACAGTTCGCTTTCGACAGTTTCCGCCGCAGCATTTGCTGCAAATTCAAATGTGGCTTCTGTTTCATCAACAGTAAATTCGGTTTCTGCAACGGTCTATGCCGTTTCGTCGACAGTATCTAGTCTTCAGAATTCTGTGACGAGTCTTTCAAATTCTGTGGCAGCGTCTTTCGCGGCAATAACATCTTCACAATGGTCAACAAGTGGCACAACTATTTCTTATACGTCGGGTTCGGTGGGCATTGGAACTTCTAATCCTTTAAGCACTTTGCATATTGAAGGTAGCGGACGCTTTTCATCTCAGACGGGCCCTTCGACTTTGGTTTTCTATAACGGCGATGTGACGGGAATCGATTCTCAAATCACATTCAGAACATCGCGCACATCGCTCACATCTCCAACGGCTATTCAAAGTAACGATATCGTCGGTAGTTTTTTCGGTGCTCCCTATAACGGATCATCTTATGCCCATAACGCCCAATTCAGTTTCATGACTGATACGGCCTCACAAGGGACAGGCGTTTTAATTAAGACCGGTACAAGTGGAGTTCGCGTTGAACGCTTTCGGATCACAAGCACAGGCAACATAGGTGTAGGAACTTCAACACCGGCTGCGCGCTTAGATGTGTCGGGTGGTGTGCGCATCGGTACAGATGCGGCATCATGTACTTCGGTGAATGCAGGTACAATAAGATATAATTTAGGTGTTGTTGAATATTGTAATGGAACCTCATGGACAGCTTTTGGCGTTTCAGGTTCTGGCATCATGTCGTTGAATGGTCTAACTTCAGGTTCGCAAACAATTGCCGTCGGAACTGCGGGGGTGACTCCGAATGTTTCATCAACTGGAACGACGCACACATTTAATTTTCCATTGGCTGCGACGGGTTCAGTTACCGCCGGTTTAATTTCTAATTCGGATTATTTAAGTTTTTCGAATAAAGCCGATAGTGCAAGTTTAACTAGTTTAACAAGTACGGTAGCTACGTCGTATTCAACTTTAAGTTCAAATATTGGTGCAGTTGCTACTTCTTTTACAACTTTAAATGCGGATTTGAATGCCGTATCAAATACAGTTGGAGTGCACACGGCTAGTTTAACAGCTTTAGCTGCGGCTGTATCCTCTGTGACGAATTCACAATGGGTTACAAGTGGAACTTCAATTAGCTATAATAACGGTAACGTTGGAATTGGGACTACTGATCCAAATTACAAATTAGCCGTTTCGGGTTCCTCTTATTTTAAAGGGCCGACTGTTTTTGGTAATACGCCTCCGGTGGGCGGGAACATTGATCTGGGGCCGTTGCTGGGCGGTGTTGTGAGTTATACTTCTCCAGTAATTCAACAAGATACTATTACTGATTTTTCTAACCCCATGACCTTTGGTCATGGAAATATAATTAAATTTGATGCTTCAGCAAATTCGACAAGTACTGCCATGGGGCATTTGCAATTTACGCAAAATCCGTCGACGAACGATAAAAATTATATGAGTATAATTGGCGATTACGTGATCACGCAAAATGAGGGATCAGGTGCGATGGGTCAGGTCGCCGCTAACGCTGCTTTAGCGATTCAAAATAGTTCCGGTACGGTGTCGACCCTATTCGGTGTTTACGGGCGCGCTTACAATTTTGGGGGAACTGTTGCCCAGCAGATCGGTGGTTATTTCGGTTCAGCGCAGCAGATGTCGGCTATCACTACCCAAAACTACGGTGTTCTTATCGATAGCGCGGTAGGCACTGTAGGTACTAACTATGGTTTATACATTTCAGATCAAAGTTTCGTAACAGCTTCACAAACTTATAATATTTATTCGGCGGGATCTAACACGATTAACCATTTTGCGGGATCTGTAGGTATTGGTGTAACGCTTCCGACGGCTAAGCTTCATATTGGTGGAGGAACAAATACATCTCCGCCATTAAAACTGACTTCAGGAACTCTTACTTCATCACCAGCATCCGGTGCGATTGAGTATGATGGATTTAATTTCTATTTAACGGATGGAACAAACACGCGTCGCACGATTGCTACAGTGACCAGCGGCGGAACAATCGCCAACGCTTCAAATTTTTCTTCAACAGGAAATATTTCAATGACGCCTTTAGGCTCAGTGATCGTTTCAAGTACGACATCTTCAACCAATGCTCAAACAGGGGCCTTAGTTGTTAAAGGTGGCTTAGGTGTTGCCGAAAATTTAAATGTCAACGGAACAATTAGTGGGGCTGCGCAAGTTAAGGCCACTGGCTATCGTGCAAATCAAGGGGCTCCTAATAATAGCGATAACTCAACAAACGGTTACAGTTTTGGTTTAGATGGCGACACAGGTTTATTCTCGCCGGGTTCTGGCGGGGCTAACGGAATATTATCTCTGTATTCAAATAATACAGAACGTTTGCGTGTCGATGGTACTGGCATCGGCATTGGAACCGCTTCACCTATGGCGGCTCTTCAAGTGCAAAAATCTTCTATAGCAAGTGCTGCCATTATGATTGGTGGAGGCTTTGCTGGCGGACCACGTCTTCAAACTTATGGTTTGGATGCAGATCCTTTAGCATGGATGGGTTTAGGTACGGATATGGCCGGCGGAACTTACGAACATTCAGTGTATTATCCCGTAGGTGTTGGTAATAGCGGAAAATTAACTTTCGGAACTTACAACGGAACTACTTATACAGAAAGAATGCGTTTAACGGCATCGGGCTCGTTAGGCGTTGGGACTTCAACTCCGCTTTCAAAACTTACGGTTACAAATAATACTTCAACGCCACTAAGCACATCGGTCAACGCCAACTCTCACTTACTTCACGTTCTTGGCAGTGAAGGTCTTTCAGCCCGCATCCTTATTGATACCTATGCCAGTGGAACAGTCGTTGGTTATCCAATGCTTCAACTAAGAAGTTCACAAGGAACTGCGGCAAGTCCTGCGCCTACGATATCAGGGGATTCGATCGGTTCGGTCAGATTTACTGGTAATGCGGCTGTTTCAGGAAGTTACTCGGGATACTTTGGTGCTGGGATTGACGCCTTCTCAGTTGGAACTTGGAGTACAGCAACGGGTAGCCAACCAACATACATGGCGTTTTCAACAGCCGGTGGTGGGTCGGGAATCAGTGAAAGAATGCGCCTTGATCAATACGGAAACTTAGGTATTGCGAATACTTCGCCAACTGAAAAACTTGATGTGACCGGCAATATTAAATTCAGCGGAAGACTTATCGCAAGCACCACAGGCGTAAGTGCAACAATGATTTATCTTCGTGGTACAGGCGCCCACAATTCAGCACCCCGTATTGTTCAGGTGGGTAACACAACCATTGCTAATGATAATGGTCGTGGATTAACGTTTACAGTATTAAATAAAGCTGATTACAGCTTAGTAAGTACTTTTAACTACGACACCTACGGAAGTTTGATAGACTCAGATAATCTGGCGATAGCTTTAGATGCTTTAGACAGAAATAAAATTGGTCTTTTGACTTCATATGATTCTTGGGAAGGTCAGGTTACAACAAATTTACGATCGTCGTTTCGCCGTTTAGGTTTAATGAAGGCTTATTACGGAGGTTATCGCCAACCTTATACAGCGATCTTCGAGGGGGCATCGTCAGGTACGGTTTCTACAGCAAAAGCGGTTGAGGTCACATACTCAAATAATTCCCTCGCTCCTTATGCGGAGATTGCTGGTTGGTTAGTTGGTGGTACTTATGCTGTTACTCAATCAACCAAAGAAAATACTTTATATAATCCGGTTGGAGATACAGCCGCAGTTATTGTTAATAATGTGGGTAATGTGGGGATTTCAACTTCAGCTCCCACAAATGCATTAACCGTCAGTAATACTGCTGCTTTTAATCCTTCGGTGAATGTAAGTTCAGCTATTATGGTTGGTCCTTCGGCTGGAAACGCTTTCGGTGGCGGTGTATTAATGAAAGATTATATTTATTACGCCGGTATGTGGACGAATAATAGCGGTGCTTCGTTGGTGTTTGGAGCTGGAGGTTCAGCTTCGGGTTTTTCAAGTGTGAATACATTAGTGGTAACGTCAGCTGCGACTGTGGGTATTGGTACAGCAGCGCCAACAGAAAAATTAGAAGTTGCGGGTAACTTGAAAGTTACAGGTGAAATTTACGGGCAAAAATCTTGGGGCTTTAAAAAAGGTCCAACATCGCATTCGGCAAATTACATTAGTGTTTACAACTCCGGTTATCATGTGGGATCGAGCATTGATTGTACATCGAGCACGACGGGTTGTACTATTTTAAAAGCGGGAACTTACGAGGTTCGTTGTGTGCATCGTGCGGCTAATACAGCCAGTGTGTATGTTGGAATTGCGCTAAATGGTGATCGTAGCGCACTGGAAACAAGAGCAGATGCAATCTGGAGTCATGATCACTCTGTTTCACCAGGTGGTTTTACAGAATCAAACTTTATGGGAACATTAAGCGCCGGTAATTTCATTACATGCGGCGCTCCTGATGGCACGATCTCTCCGAACCTTTCTTATGGAGCTCAAGGTTACGTAGGATCTATTACAATCAAACGTATCGACTAATACGTGTCTGCCAACACGATTAATTTAATTTTAAATCTTCAGGCATCACGCGAGTTACGTGAAAGCGCATTTGGTACGGAACCGGTGCAAAAATAATCGCGTGGTTCACATCGCCACCAGTGAAGTAAAATTCCCAAGTTGACGGAGATAAAGCAGCGTTGCAGTAACGGTAACCATCATTAGTGCCTGATTGGTTTCTTTCATAAATGTAAATTAAGTTTCCGTTGTAAGCCACTTGTGAACTTACGCCCACAGTAAGATTTACGTTTTGACCTTTGAACTCGCATGTCGCGTGTAAAGTCATATCTTGTTCAGTAAAATTAAAACGAGTCCAAATCCAAACGTTGCCGTTGTAAAGCGGATTATCTGATGTCCATTCGCCAAGAATTAAAGGTTGTGGTTGAGGTGTCGGACGGTGAGTTTGAGCGAAAGCCGATAAAGATAAAATAGTAGCAACTAGTGCAACGATAGTTTTCATAGCGAAATACTCCTTGATAGCTCTAACGCTAGAAAGGCTTCGCAAAAGTGTCAATTATTACGGAATGTCCGGGGCAAGAATCGTGGCACGCCGCTCCCGAAAAAGGGACGGCCTACCTTTATTACCTTTATTAAGCGGCGCCGTCCATTTTGAATAAGACGGAATACATGGCTTTTAACATTTCTGGGTCGAACTTATGCGTGAGCTTTTCTTTCATCATGTTTAAAGCTTCAACAGGGCGCATAGGCACGTTGTAAGAACGCTGAGTTGTCATGGCATCGTAGGTGTCTGTTAAGGCCACGATACGGGCAAACGGGTGAATCTCTTGTCCTGACAGGTCCTGCGGGTAGCCGCCACCTTTCCACGATTCGTGGTGCTCATAACAAGCGGCTTTAATACCGTCTGTGATATTTGGAGATTCATTTAAAATCTTAAGACCGAACTGCGGATGCATTTTCATTTGCACCCATTCAGAATCATCTAATGGCCCACGTTTACATAAAATATCTAAGGCCACCATACGCTTACCTACATCATGAAATAATGAGCCTAAGCCTAATTCTTCCATCGTCTTTTTATCAAAGCCCAATGCTGAACCTAAACCTAAAGAATAAATGCTCACGTCAAAAGAGTGATTGTAAGTGTAAAAATCATGTCCTGATAAAGAAATTAATCCGCCCACTGATTCAGGCGCGTTTTCCATAAACTCTAAAAGATCTTTGACGATCGGTTTAGTTTCTTCGATCGCTTGGCCCACATCCGGAGCTTCAAAAAGATCTTCTAAGATCGCAATTGAACTTTCACGTAAGATTGTGGCTTTTTGATCATTGTTAATTTTAGATGAGTTCATCGAGTCTTTAACGTAATCGCGGTAAAGCGGTTTGTTAACTTCCTCAACAAAAAATGATTCACCGGTATCGCGGCCATGCAGACTTACAATTTTTTCTGCCGCTAATTTATCACCTAAGCGAACATATTCGACCATTTTACCGTCGATGTAGATGTAAATAGCAAATGGAATGTCCTCGGAAGGACGGATTGTGCTTAAACGAATTCTGAAATAACCTTTGGTGCTCATAGAATACATATCGGAAAAAATGTAAGGAAACTTTGACTATTTCTCATTCTTAAATACGATATATTCATGCCTATAAGTTTCGAGACCGACATTCAGTATTTAAAAGGGGTAGGGCCAAAACTTGGCGCCCTTATGTCTCGAAATGGGATAAAAACCATCAAAGACCTCTTAGAAAATTACCCGCGAGCGTTTGAAGACAGACGTGCGGCTAGGAATATTGCATCACTTAAAGAGAATGAATTGGTATCATTAAAAGCGACGGTGATGAGTGTAAGCTCTTACGCCATGGGAAGATCGTCTAGAAAAATTTATGACGTGCTTATCCGCGATGGGTCTGGGCAAATTCGCTGTAAGTTTTTTCGTACACCTTATAAAGGTTATTTTGAAAGATTTAAAACGGGCACTGAAGTTCGTATTATCGGAAAAGTCACAAATTATCGTGGTAAATTAGAATTTCATCATCCCGATATTAAAGATGTCGTGCCTGATGAAGAAAACGTGGATCAGTTACTTCCGATTTACGTTGAAATCGAAGGTTTTAGTTCTGTCAAAATGCAGAAGATGATTCAGTCTGCTTACCTGCAATTAAAAGATTGGCCGACAGAAATTCTTCCGCCAAGCCTCATGCAAAAAAATAAATTAATCTCCCGCAAGCAGGCGTTAAAAGAAATTCATTTTCCTGAAATCGAAAATGCAGAAGGTTTAACAACGTTAACTTCAAAGGCGCACGAACGAATTATTTTCGAAGAATTTTTCTGGTTAGAGTTATATTTAGCTTCGAAAAAAATGGGTCTTAAAAATGAAAAAGGTGTCGCGGTTCAAAATAAAGACACCATGAATTTAAAATTAATCGAATCATTGCCTTTTGCTTTAACGGGCGCTCAAAGAAAAGCTTTTGAAGAAGTTAAAAAAGATATGCAATCAGGTAAACCCATGAACCGCTTAGTTCAAGGTGATGTGGGTGCTGGTAAAACCATGGTCAGTTTCATGGCGGCTCTTTACGCTTTTGAATCTGGCTATCAAACTTGTATGATGGCCCCTACAGAAATCTTAGCAGAGCAGCATTATAATAATGCTGTTAAACGTTTAGAGCCGTTAGGTTTAAAATTAGGGCTTCTTACTGGAAAAACCAAAACTAAAGAGCGTAAAGAACTTTTAGAAAAACTGATCGCCGGTGAAATTCATTTTTTAATCGGAACGCATGCGCTGATTGAAGACTGGGTTCAATTTAAAAATTTAGCTTTGGTCATTATTGATGAACAGCATAGATTTGGCGTAGCCCAACGTGGTTATTTAAAATCAAAAGGCCAGTCGCCACACTTTTTAGTAATGACGGCAACTCCGATTCCAAGAACATTGGCGATGACTGTGTACGGTGATTTAGATGTATCTATCATTGATGAAATGCCAGCCGGGCGTTCGCCGATTCAAACACGTGTGGTGACTGAAGCAAAACGCTCAAATGCTATGAGTTTTATGGCTGAACAAATCGAAAAAGGCCGTCAGTGTTATGTCGTTTACCCTCTTGTTGAAGAGAGTGAAAAGATCGATCTTAAAAACGCCACCGAAGAATTTGAAAAGCTAAAACATCAGTTCCCAAAAATCAGATTTGGCTTACTTCATGGTAAAATGAAACCCGTTGAAAAAGACGAAATCATGACTCAGTTTCGTAATCACGAAATCGATGTGCTTGTTTCAACCACGGTGATCGAAGTCGGTGTCGATGTAGCGAACGCGAATTTAATGATTATCGAGCACGCCGAAAGATTTGGTCTTTCGCAGCTTCATCAGTTGCGCGGTCGCGTAGGGCGTGGTGAATATAAATCTTTTTGTGTGATGATTATGGGTTATGCGGTCAGTGAAGAAACCAGAGACCGCGTAACATTTATGGAAAAAACTAACGATGGTTTTAAAATCGCCGAATACGATTTAGAAATTCGTGGCCCGGGTGAATTTATGGGCGCGCGCCAATCAGGTCTTCCGGGTTTTAAAATCGCAAACTTAGTTCGCGACTTTGCAATCTTAAAACAAGCCCGTGATGCGGCTTTTGAGCTGTTAGCGAGTGATCCTAAATTACAAAAACTTGAAAATAAACTTGTGCGCGAAGAATTGCTTAAAAGCTACGGCCCGCAAGCACTTGCGGGCGTAGGATAGCTAATTTTAAGTCGCAGCTTCAGCTGGCTTTTTATATAACTTACTTTCAGGTTCTTTATCTTTCACGGTTACACCATAAGCGATAGCACCTAAGACGCCTCCTAAAATCGGAGCTACAAAAAACAACCACACTTGCTGTATAGCCCATCCTCCGACAAACAGCGCAGGGCCCAGGCTTCGCGCCGGATTGACTGAAGTGTTCGTCACCGGAATCGTTAACAAGTGAATCAGGGTTAAGGCTAAACCAATCGAAAGTGGTGCAAAGCCTGCGGGTGCTTTTTTATCTGTGCTGCTTAAGATGATAAAAAGAAAAAACGCTGTCGCAATTAACTCAGTAATAAAGCCTGACATCATCGAATAGCCACCGGGCGAATGTTCTGCGTAGCCGTTAGCTGCAAAGCCCGAAGCGACCACATCAAAACCAGGTTTTCCTGAGGCGATTAAATATAAAATTCCAGCGCCGATGACTCCACCGATGAGTTGCGCGACAATGTAGGGTAGAACTTCGGCTTTAGGGTGTCTGCCTGCGGCTGCAAGCCCTATGGTGACAGCTGGGTTTAGATGGCAGCCCGAAATAGCTCCAATCGAATAAGCCATTGTTAAAACAGTTAGTCCAAAGGCAAAGGCCACACCTAAAAGCCCAATCCCTACATTAGGAAAAGCTGCTGCGATCACTGCGGACCCACAACCACCCAAGACTAACCATGCGGTTCCGATCATTTCAGAGGTCAATTTTCTGAAGTTCATAACATTCCTTTCGCGTGCCCTAAGACACGAGTTTAAGCTTAAAAAACCACTAAAAATCGTAGGCCTGTTTAGCTAGGCCCACAAGACCCGAGATGCCCCATTTACAGAGTGATAAAACTGTGACGTAGATGGTTACTTCGTAAAAAGAGTAGTCGAAAGTTCAAGGTAGTTTTTACACCCCTTAACTTTCTTGGTCGTTTTTTGATCATTTCATTGATGGGAGGTGTCAAAAGTGTTAGAACATCTAGACGTCATGAGTGGGTTTTTTGCTCAAGATGTGTTATGAGGTGGATCGATGTCACAGTTTAAAGTTGGAGACCATGCGGTATACCCCGGCTACGGAGTCGGTAGGATTGATAAGATCGAAACTAAAGAGATCTTAGGCGCTAAGCATGAGTTCTTTTCGGTTATCATTTTAGAGACCGGTATGAAAGTTATGATCCCTGCGGCTAATATCAAATCTGTTGGTCTTAGAGCTCTAATTTCGAAAGAAGAAGCGTTCAAAGTCGTTGATATCCTTAAAGATAAAAACGTTAAAATCGACACGCAAACATGGAACCGTCGTTACCGTGAATACACGGATAAAATCAATACAGGCTCAGTTTTTGAGATCGCTGCCGTGTTACGTGATTTATACTTATTAAAAGTCGACAAAGAATTAAGCTTTGGCGAAAAGAAAATGTTAGAAAAAGCGAAAAGCTACCTTTTAAAAGAGCTTAATTTAGCTGCTGACGTTAAAGACGTGATGAACCAAGACCAAGAAGTGCGTACAATCTTGGACTCGAAGTAGTAATCGTTTACTCAAATTAAATTCTAAGACAGAATATAAAGCCTAAGTTAAACACTTAGGCTTTATTCGTTTTTGGAGACCCTCATGTCAGTCGTTAATGCAACAGTTACTTTGAATCCTGGTTTTACTGAAGTTCGTACGCGCTTTGCCCCAAGCCCAACAGGCTATCTTCACGTGGGTGGCGCTCGTTCAGCGTTATTTAATCTTTTATTTGCAAAACACAATAACGGTAAATTTATCTTACGTATCGAAGATACTGACCAAGCTCGTTCAACAGAAGAGTCTTTAAAAATGATGATTCAAGATATGGTTTGGCTTGGCCTTAACTGGGATGAAGGCGTTGACCCAGTTACGCTTGAAGATATGGGCCCGTATGGACCATACCGTCAGTCGGATCGTTTAGCGATTTATAAAAAAGTTGCTGACGAATTAATTGCTAACGGTAAGGCTTACTACTGCTTTATGACGGATGAAGAGCTGGAAGCTGAACGCGCGCGTGTAAAAGCGATTAATCAAAATGCTCACGTTGAATCACCTTACGAGACTTGGACCTTAGATCAAGCTAAAGCTGAACTTGCAAGAGGTAAAACGGCTGTTGTTCGTTTTAGAACAAAACATTTACGCAAAGATTATTTACTTCATGACCTTATCCGCGGCGAGGTTCGCTTTCCATCAGATATGGTCGGTGATTTCGTATTGCTTCGTTCAGACGGTATGCCTGTTTATAACTTCTGTTGTGTGGTTGATGACTACATGATGAAGATTTCGCACGTGTTACGCGCTGAAGAGCATTTACCAAATACCTTACGTCAACTTATGATCTACGAAGGTATGAATTGGCCAACGCCGCAGTTTGGTCATATTTCATTAGTGTTAGATGATGACCGTCAAAAACTTTCTAAACGTAAAGGAGCCGTAGCTTGCGACCAGTTTATGAAAGACGGTTATTTACCAGAAGCTTTAAATAATTTTATGGCCTTACTTGGTTGGTCTCACCCAGAAGGAAAAGAAATTTTCTCGATGGATGAAATGATTAAGTTATTTACGCTTGATCGCGTAAATGCCTCAGGGGCTGTGTTTGACCGTGTGAAGTTTAAATGGATGAATGCGCA
Source organism: uncultured Pseudobdellovibrio sp. (assembly GCA_966250225.1). GTDB lineage: Bacteria > Bdellovibrionota > Bdellovibrionia > Bdellovibrionales > Bdellovibrionaceae > Pseudobdellovibrio. Next base: position 146,759 of record CBINGM010000003.1, read on the forward strand.
GTACTTACGTGCGCAAGACAATCAAACGATCTGGAATCAGATTAAACCTTACTTAGCTGCAGCGGGTATTCATTTACCGAAAGAAGCTTCAACAACTGAATGGCAAATGAAGTCAGTTGAAACTTTTAAGCCGAAATTAGAAATTTTAACCGATGCTGTTGCGCTTTATCAGTCTTTAGATGATTCAAAATTTGAAATTAGTGATGAATCAAGCGAAGCCCTATCGTGGGAGCCAACTAAGAACGTATTAACGGTTTGGAAAAACCAAATCGAAGCTCACGCGACAGAAACTTTCACTGAAGCTGACTTCGTGGCAATTGAAAATGCGGTAAAAACTGGTGCAAACGTTAAAGGAAAAAATCTATTTATGCCGATCCGTGTGGCTGTTATCGGAAAACCTCACGGAACAGAAGTGAAGTTGTTAGTTCCTTTAATGACGAAACAAAGTTTACTTGCGCGCGTCGATAAAGTATTGAGCAAGCTCAAATAAAATTTTATCAAAATTAGGATAAGGATATCTAGAATGCTTAAGATTTATAATACTCTAACGAAAAAGACTGAAGAATTTAAACCAATTACTCCGGGCCAAGTTAAAATGTACGTGTGTGGTCCAACGGTTTATTCATTTCTTCATGTGGGAAATTTTCGTGGCCCGGTGTTTTTTAATTTCGTCAGAAATTGGTTAGAGTACTTAGGTTATAAAGTTGACTACGCTTTAAACTTCACAGACGTTGATGACAAAATCATTAACCGCGCGATTGAAGAAGGGCGTACAGCTTCAGAAGTTTCTGAACAGTACATTAAAGAATATAAAAAAGATTTCGCAGATCTTGGGCTTCGTACGCATGATCATAATCCAAAAGTATCAGAGTACATGCCGCAAATTATCGAGTTCATTCAAAAGCTTGTTGATAACGGCAGTGCGTACGCCGCAGATGGTGATGTGAACTTTGCCGTTGATAAATTTAAATCCTACGGCGCTTTATCAGGCCGTAAATTAGAAGATATGCAAGTGGGCGTTCGTATTGAAGCCAACGATAAAAAGCATCATCCACTGGATTTCGCTTTATGGAAATCACGCAAACCAAATGAAGATCTTAAAGGCGGAAGCTGGGCTTCGCCTTGGGGTGAAGGAAGACCTGGCTGGCATATTGAGTGTTCAGCAATGGTTCACGGTTTATACGGTGATCAGATCGATATTCATGGTGGTGGTTTAGATTTAGTATTCCCGCACCACGAAAATGAAATTGCGCAATCTGAAGGTTGCACGGGTAAACACTACGTGAATTACTGGATGCACTGGAATTTATTAAATTTCAGCGGCAGTAAAATGTCTAAATCTTTAGGTAACATCGTTAACATGCGTACGTTCTTAGAAGAACACCATCCAGAAATTTATAAATGGATGATGTTATCGGTTCACTACAGAAGTGTGGGTGAATTTAGTGATGTGACGATCGAGCAAGCGGTATCAGGTTTAGCGCGCGTTTATTCTTCATTAGCTTTAGCAGATAGCTTTATCTCTGATGAGGCTCATGCTGATCCGAAATACCAAGTAGAGCTTGATGCTTCATGGGAAAAAATCATGGAACATATCAATGATGACTTCGGTACTCCGCAAGCTTTTGCCGTGATGTTTGAACAGATTCGTAAATTCAACGGCCAGTTTAAGCGGGGTATGAAAACTAATCCAACACTAGCGGGTCGTGCGAAACAGTTTAAAGAATTTATCATGCAATTTGGTAAGATGTTGGCGTTATTCCAAATGCCAGCAGAAAAGTTCTTACGTTCGTTAGATCAAAAGCTTTTAGCTAAAGCGGGTATTGATGAGCATGAAGTCGAATCTTTAGTTTTAGCGCGCTCATTAGCCCGCCAAACAAAAGATTACGCGAAGTCTGACGAGATTCGCGGTAAATTAACGGCGATGAACATCAACGTGAGCGATACACCAGAAGGCAGCTTCTGGGAAGTGAGCAAGTAGTTAAATACTTTCTGTAAATTTTTGAACTTTTGAAGTGAAATACTCTTGATGGTGCAGGTGAAAGCTTTCACTTTGAGTTTGCGCTTTGGTAATGCGGTCTAATCGAAATGAGCGCATGTCGTTTCTAAGATGATCCCAGGCGATGATGTACCAAAAAGGCCAACTTAAAAGTAAGTAATGCGATTCGATATTTCTTTCAGTAATATTATTCTTGGCATCTTGATAGAAAATTTTAAGCACCTTCATATCAAAGAAGGCTTCTTGTAAAGCGTTGCGCACATTTGCAGGTATCTCTGCGGGCTTTCCGAGCTTATCAGTCTCGGCCACTTCGGTGATTAAAACTCTTTTGCGAATAGATTGTAATTTTTTACGATGCTCATCGGGAAAAGATTGAAAAACTTTATCACGTAAAGACCTTACGTGAGTGAGTAACAGCGGTGATTTTAGTTTTTCCATAACCGCTAATGACAAAATTAAATCCAGTGATTCTTGGTGATTTAACTGTAAACGACCTAAACCCCACTGAGAATTTAAACGTAAACCTCCGCCGCGACCGCGGTCGGCTTCAATCGGAATTCCTGAGGCGCGAAGCTCATCAAGATCACGCATTAATGTGCGGTGGCTGATTTTCAATTTTTTAGCAATTGTTTCAGTTGTAGAATGATCGTCACTCTTAAGGATTCCTAAGAGTCTATCGAGGCGTTGTTTCTTTGCAAGATAAGTACTTTTAGCCATAATTCTTTCTACAAACAAATATGCCATATTATGACATATTTAAGCCGATAATGAAAAGTATAAAAGACATGGATTCAAGAAAGGAATTCTATATGGCTGAAAAAACTTATCATGGCTCGTGCCACTGTGGTTCAGTAAAAATCAAAGCAAAAATTGACTTAAGCAAAGGAACAGGTCGCTGTAATTGCACCTATTGCCGTAAAGTTCGCGGTTGGGGAATTGTTATAAAACCTGAGGCCTTTGAGATTGTTTCTGGGGCTGAGAATTTAACGGATTACCAGTTCGGAACTTTCAGTGCGCATCATCTTTTTTGTAGAACCTGTGGTTGTCGTCCCTTTGGACGTGGCTATGTTGAAGACATGGGGGGCTCTTATGTTTCTGTGGCAATTTCATGTCTTGAAGACGTTTCGCCCGAAGAATTAATCTCGGCACCGATTACTTATTACGACGGTTTAAATAATAATTGGTGGAATAAACCAGATGAGGTTCGCCATTTATGAGTGGCGCCTGTGGTCAAGGAGGCTTAGGGTTGTAAGGCCTAGTATTTAGGCTTAACATATTATGTTATGGCAGAAGCTAAAAAGAAAGCCTTTAAGAAGAACTTCAAATTAGTGTCTCCGTTTAAACCAGCGGGTGATCAGCCCAAAGCGATCGAAACGCTGGTTTCTAATTTTCAAAACGGAGTAAAGCATCAGACGTTATTAGGTGTTACTGGATCAGGTAAGACCTTTACGATGGCGCACACTATTGCGCAGTTAAATCAGCCAGCGTTAATCTTGGCCCCGAATAAAACTTTGGCGGCACAGATTTATTCAGAAATGAAAGAACTCTTTCCTGAAAATGCGGTTGAGTATTTTGTATCTTATTACGATTATTACCAACCTGAAGCTTATGTTCCTTCAACAGATACCTTTATCGAAAAAGATTCAGCGATTAATGAACAGATCGATCGTATGCGCCACAGTGCCACGCGTTCGCTTTTTGATCGCCGTGATGTGATCATTGTATCAAGTGTATCGTGCATTTATGGTCTGGGTTCGCCTGAAGCCTATGAAGGCATGATGGTTCATGTTGTCGAAGGGCAAAAAATAAAACGTGATGATCTCTTGCGTGAATTGATCCGTATTCAGTATAGCCGAAACAACGTGGATTTTACCCGTGGTACGATTCGTGTGCGTGGTGATGTGGTTGAAGTATTCCCGCCGTACGAAGAAGAACGGGTGATTCGCATTGAATTTTTCGGAGACTATGTCGAAAAAATTTCTTGGATTGATCCGTTAACAGGCCAAGTTTATGAAGAGATGGATCAGATTGGTATTTACCCTGGGTCGCACTATGCGACGGGTGATGATTCATTAAAAAAAGCGATTGTAACTATTCAAGATGAATTAGGTCATAGACTTAACGAGCTTAAAGCCAATATTAAATTTCTAGAAGCTCAGCGTTTAGAACAACGCACGTATTACGATATCGAAATGATGGAGCAAATTGGTTTTTGTTCAGGCATTGAAAACTACTCACGCCATTTAACAGGCCGCGGGCCGGGCGAGCCGCCTCCGACCTTGATTGAATATTTTCCGAAAGAATTTATAACGATTATCGATGAGTCGCACGTAACAGTTCCGCAAATCGGGGGCATGTACCGTGGAGACCGCGCTCGTAAGTCAACCCTGGTTGAACACGGGTTTCGTCTGCCGTCGGCTTTAGATAATAGACCGCTTAATTTCCAAGAGTTTGAAAAGCTCATGGATAAAGTGATGTACGTATCAGCGACTCCGGCGGCCTACGAATTACAAAAATCTGAAGGATTAATTATCGAACAGATTATTCGCCCAACAGGTCTGATTGATCCGAATGTAGAAATTCGTCCGGTAAAAACTCAGATTGATGATTTATTAAAAGAATCACGCGAACGTATCGCTAAAGGTGAACGTGTGTTAATCACGACGTTAACAAAACGTTCAGCCGAAGATTTAACCGAGTACTTTGAATCTTTAGGTATGAAAGTTAAATACCTTCATAGCGATATCGATACACTTGAACGTACCGAAATTATTCGTGATCTTCGTTTAGGGGTATTTGATATTTTAGTGGGCATCAACTTACTCAGAGAAGGTTTAGATATTCCAGAAGTGTCGTTAGTGGGTATTACAGATGCCGATAAAGAAGGTTTTTTACGTTCTGAAAGATCATTAATTCAAACAATTGGTCGTGCAGCCCGTAATGCCAACGGGCATGTGATTTTATACGCTGATCGTGAAACTGATTCGATTAAAAAAGCTATGGCTGAAACCGCTCGTCGTCGTACGATTCAAAGTGCGTACAATAAAGAACACGGTATTACGCCGCAGACGATTAAAAAGAAAATCAAAGAAGGTCTTGGCGATCTGTTTGATGGATCGGTTAGTGCTTACAAGCTAAAAGGCGAAAAAGATAAAACCGCTGAAAAGATGGCGAAGTTTTCGGCTAAGCCTAATAAAATTCAAGATGAAATTAATAAGCTAAAAGATAAAATGAAACGTTTGTCAGCTGAACTTGAATTCGAAGAAGCGGCAAAAGTGCGTGACGAAATTAAACGTTTACAGATTTTAGAACTGCAAGTACGTGACGCGCATTTAGGTGAAAAAGAATCGGGCATTACGGATACCAAAGATAAGTGATGAGTAAAGCGAAGAACAAATAACTGATGAGTAAATACGAAGAAGGCTTATTAAAAATTGAAACACTGAAAGAGCTGGTCAGAGAATTTCCGACCCAGTCTGGTGTGTATTTAATGAAATCGACCGTAGATAAAATTATCTATGTCGGAAAAGCCAAAAATCTTCGTAACCGCGTGCGCAGTTATTTATTAAACTCAGCCGATCATTCAGCGAAAACCAAAGCCTTAGTTCACAATATCGATAAGATCGACTACATCTTAACTAAGACTGAGGTCGAAGCCTTCTTACTTGAAGCTTCGCTTATTAAAAAACATCGCCCGAAATATAATATTCGTCTTAAAGATGATAAGTCTTACCCTTATATTAAACTTTCGTGGGGCGAAGATTTTCCAAGATTATATTTAGCCAGAAAAGTTCATAAAGACGGGGCATTGTATTTTGGCCCGTATACCTCAGGTGGTGCTGTGTGGGGAACGATTCGTTTTTTAAACCGTGTGTTTAAAATCCGCGATTGCACAGATCATATGTTTAAAACACGCACGCGTCCTTGTATGACGTACCAAATTGGTCGTTGTACGGCACCTTGTGTAAAATACATCTCTAAAGTTGATTACCGCGAAGAAGTTGAAGGTGCTAAAGACTTTCTAAAAGGGCGCAGTAAAAAAGTAATTAAAGATATCGAATCGCGTATGATGGCTGCAGCTAACGAAGAAAAATTTGAAGTGGCCGCTAAACTTCGTGATTCGATGTGGTCGGTTAAAAATATTTTAGAAAAACAATCCGTCATTAACGATGCCTCAGAACTTGATCAAGACGTTATCAGCTTTCATGGCGATAGCCGCGGCGTGGTTGTTGAAACGCTGCACGTGCGTTCAGGGCGTGTGATCGGGGCAAGGCCGCACTATCTAGGTGGTTTAGATATTACTTCACCCGATGAATCTGTGGTTGAATGGTTTACATCATTTTTAAATCAGTATTACGAAGATAACTTTATTCCTGATGAAGTGTTAACCGTGATTGATCTGGGTGGCGATTTAAATAAATTATTACATGACGTCTTACATGAACGTTCAGGTAAAGAAGTTGTTGTTCGTTATGGCCACGATCAAAAAGCGCAAAAACTTTTAGAGATGGCTGAACAAAATGCCAAAGCGCATTTTGAAAAGCTCGTTTCAAAAGAAGAAGAAAAATTAAAAGGCTTAAATGAGATTAAGACCAAACTTCATTTAACAAAAATTCCTCAGCGTATTGAGTGTTTTGATATTTCGCACTTTCAAGGTGTTGAAACGGTGGCAAGCCAAGTGGTCTTTGAAGAAGGCCGGCCAAGTAAAGATCATTACCGCAGATATATTATTAAAACCGTTGAAGGTGTTGATGACTTTAAATCAATGTACGAAGTTTTATCGCGCAGGTTTAAACACACCGAGTACGAAGACCCTGATTTATTAGTGGTCGACGGTGGTAAAGGCCAGCTTTCACAAGCCGTTCGTATTTTACAAGAGATTGGTAAAACAAATATTCCAGTTGTGGGTTTAGCTAAGGCCCGAACCCAAGCTGATTTTAAGGCTGAAGAAGTTGAATCAACTGAAGAAAGATTTTTTCTTCCGGGGCGTTCAAATCCAGTTACATTTAAATCAAATTCAGAAGCGTTACATATCTTAACGGGTATTCGTGATGAAGCGCATAGATTTGCGATCACGTTTCATAGAAAACGTCGTGAAGAGCGCAGTTTATCAAGTGAGTTAGATGCGATCACAGGTCTTGGTGAAAAACGTAAAACGTTGTTACTTAAAGCTTTTCCGTCGGTTGAAGCCATCAAAGAATCTGACGTAGAAACAATTGCGGCACTTAAAACTTTTAATCGGGTGTTGGCAGAAAGAATTTTGATTCATTTAAACTCTGATGAGCCCGACAGTGAAACTGCGGACTCAACAGAAGTAACAGATGAGTAGATCTACGATTAGATCGTTTGTGGGTTACAAAGGCTTGAGCGCATTAAAGCTTTTTTGATAATACCGGCTTTTTTCGCGTGACCTTGAGGGCGTAAAACATCCCAGTAAGATTTAGCCGAGAATAATTCACCTTGGCGCACTTCAAACTGTTTCTCTAACATACCTAAAGTACATTTACTGGCTGCAACTGGTTTACCGGCATCACCTTTTTTGCAAAAACCTTTACCACCATCGTAAGAATCTTCTTTACCGCGGTGTAATTGGTAGTAACCGTAAACAGTTCCGTTTGGACCTTTAGTGTTTGCTGTGCGGCTGCAGCTACTTTCAAAGTGAGCCATCGCTGTTAAGATAAATACCCATACGATAGATTTTTCTTTAACAGTCATTTTTGAATATTTCGAACAGTATTTAGAGCTTACTGAACCACCTGAAACTAAATCATCTAATTTAGAAGAGTTGTCGATGAAAATTGTAGATAGCGCGCGACCGACATCACCAGAAATCATTTTTCCATCCATTAAAGCTACGCACTCATCGTTTACTTCAGTTGTTGATAATGGGTAAGACGTGTTGAATGTCATTTGTGCGGCATTTAAAGCATCCGCGAATTCTTCTAAATAACCTGGCATAGAAAGGTCAGTCATTCTGTCATATTCTAAAGCTTCAGAAGCTGTGGTTGCTTTTGCTGGTAATGCCGAAGCAATCACTGACATTACAACTAAGCCTGTTACGAATAGAGAGTGTAGTTTCATGGGGAACTCCTTATCTGTTTTTTAGAAATCTACATTTCCGTAACCAAATTAAATAGATGTTATGATTTTTGACTCTGTAAAAAGGATCTGTAAAAAAAGTCGACGGTTTAAGCTATTATAGAGGGTTTGGCCCATATATTTGATTTGAGTGCCGAAAAGAGTCTTTGAAAAAATGACAAAGGCGTTTTATACCTGTGAATCAACGATGCAAGACTATGTGAAATATCTCAAAAATGTGTTGGGCGTAAGCCAGATTTTAAAGTCAGACGAGACTTTAAATCCTGTTCCTGCATCAGCACCCCAACAAGCGGTGAGTGCGGCTACAAAAATCACAGTGTGGGTTGAAAACTTCAACCAGTTCACGACCGAAGATCATACACTTTTAAATAACATGTTAGCGGCGACAAAAATTCCTGCGGCCGATATCAAAGTTGAAGACTTATCTTTAAAAGGTTCACTAACTTCAGTTATTGAATTTGAATTAGTGTTAAATCCAACAGCGGCTGACCAAACATATTCACCGCAAGCTATGCACGCTAATAAAAATCTAAAAGCCACAGCCTGGACCTTTCTCCAGCAGGTTATGCAGAAGTATAAATCATTAACCTAGACCCACGGCCAAGTCTTCAGTCAGTAGGCTAAAAATTCCTAGTCGTTTAGACAGACTCCTTGATCAAATAAAGCATGGTTTTTCGTGCTGGTTATTTTATTGTTACGTTTGCTTTTGTTTTACTTCTTTCGGCTCAGGCTTTGGCAAACAATCCTTCCGAGTATTCGTTTGTGCGCGTACGTATTCAAAAAGACCTTACCCAGTATCCGAAAAACTTAACCGCTAACTTTGGCCAGCATATTCGTAAATATGAAGTGGTTCATAAAGAAAACGGAAAGTTCGACGTGGTTGAAGTGGTTCCGCTCACTCATTATTTAGCGGGAGTTGTTTCTAAAGAAATGCCTTTAGCGTGGCCCGCTGAAGCATTAAAAGCACAAGCGGTCGTTGCCCGTTCGTATTTGTTTTCTCGTATGAGCGAACGCCGCGATAAATTATTTCATGTCGAAAACGATCAGATGGATCAGGTGTTTGAATGGACTGATTCAGCAAAAGCTTATCAAGTAGTAATGGCCACTGACGACGTGGTTCTTTCATCAAACAAAAAAGTGGTTAAAACATTTTACCATTCTGATTGCGGGGGCCAAACCGTACCCGCAGATAAAGTGTGGACGGGCGCTGTTGATTTAGGAACAACGCAAGATCCATGGTGCGGAAATCGCACGAGCAATCAATGGAGCTTTGCAGTTCCAGCTTCAGAATTCGCACAGAAAGAGACTTTTGAGGCGGCGTACTTTAAGAAAAAACTTGTGCGCTTTGAAGACTGGGGTGTTCAAAAGCTTCGTCAGGTTTTTGGTTTTTCAAAAATTCGTTCTTCGCCTGACACGGTTGAAGTTAGCGATGACGCTGTCACATTCACTGGGCGCGGATTTGGTCACGGTGTAGGGCTGTGTCAGTGGGGAAGTTTGTACATGGCGAAAAAGGGAAGAACCTACATGGACATTTTGACGCACTATTATCCGAAAGCAGAAATTTTAAAAATTCAATCGCTGTTAATCAAAAATTACTTAACAAACAATGAAATCCCTAAGACGATTAACAAGATGGTCGCCGCGAAGGCGGGTATTATTTATAACAATTAGTGGATAAGGAGATCCCGATGTTAGAAGGAATCTTGGCTCTGTTTTTAATGCAAGGGGCACCAGCGGCGAACAAGTATGATCAAGCTGTTGCAAAGTTAAATGAAATCGCTGCGGCAAATCCAGCGCAAGCTCAAGTCATCACAATCGGTACGAACGATCAAGGTACACCAATTAAAGCGATCAAAATTGGAAACGGTGAAACAGCGTCTTTAGTGGTAGCAACTCACCATGGTAATGAATACGGCTCAACAGCTGTGGCTTTAGGTTTTGCAGAAAACTTAGCCGCTAAACCAATTGAAGGACAAACAGTTTATATCGTTCCGGTATTAAACGTTACTGGTTACAACCGTAACAGCCGTTATGAACAAAACTTAAGTTCATCAGTTGATGCTAACCGCGATTATCCGTCTCCGTGTAAAACCGATAAAGCTTTTCGTTTAAAATCGACGAACGCTTTAGCCAATTTTATCGACGAAAAAAATATTCAGATTTCAGCAACACTTCACACGTACTGGCCTGCGGTTGTTTACCCATGGGGTATTTCGACAACAGATCTTTCAACGCCGTATGATGCCACTTACAAAAAGTTAGTAGCTGATGCGACTTTAGAAAGCCGTTACACAACAGGTAACAACACTGAAGTGTTATACCCAGCTGATGGAACTTTTGAAGATTACGCTTACTGGAAACACGGTATCTGGTCTTTATTATTTGAATTAGGTTTTTCACACGGGCCAGACAATGTGGCGATCAAAAATATGATCGAAGTGAACAATCCAGGTCTTCGCCGTTTCTTAGAAAATTCACCAAAAACACGCGTAGCTGATCACGATTTCAAAGGTCGTTGCGACGCTCGTATGCTTAAAAGAGTTTTCTTAGAGTAGTAGTCTTTGAACTCTCAGAACCAAAAAGTTTTATTTATTACAGGAGTCAGCAGTGGTATTGGTTTTGCCACTGCTGATTTTTATTTAAAGGCTGGCTGGTTTGTGATCGGAACTTACCGCAAAACAAAAGACGGTGAGTACTTTAAAAATAATTTTTCAAAAAATTTCTTAGGTATTGAAGTTGATGTCACCGACTTTGCTAAAGTTGATCAAATTCCTGAAATTTTAAAACAGAATAATATCACTCGGATCGATGCTTTAGTGAATAACGCAGGCGTTGCTTTAGCAGGCCCCATTGAATATCAAAGTTTTTCAGAATTTCAGAGCATTATTAACATCAATTTGATTGCTGTTTTTAAGATGACGCAAATTCTTTTGCCATTTTTAAAAAAATCAACTGACGCGGGCACCTCAGCCGGCCGCATCGTAAATATTTCGTCGGTTTCTGGGCAAAATGGCACGCCATTTTTAGGTGGCTACTGTGCCAGTAAACACGCGATTGAAGGCTTTTCTGAATCACTTCGCCGTGAATTAAATCTGTACGGAATGAAAGTATCAATCGTCGCTCCAGGCTCAATTAAAACGCCAATTTGGGGTAAAGGTTTTGATGTTGTTGCGAAAGCTTACGATGCCACAGAATACAAAGAATCTTTTCGTAAATTTTTAGCCTTTGCCAGCAGTGAAGTGGATCACGCTTTGCCTGTCGAAGCGGTTGTTCACGACATCAATTTAGCTCTGACAAGTGCTACGCCAAAGTTTAGATACGCGCCGATTCCGCGAAAATTTCGTAACTGGTATTTAGCCAAACTTTTTCCGCTGAAATTGTACGATTATTTGACCTGCAAAGCTCTCGGTTTAAATAAAAAATAGATTAATAAAATTAGGACTGTTTCATGTTGGTAGAGTTTTAGACCTAGGACACGCCAAGAACTAGACCTCTATCCAGTAAATTCAATCGCTTTCAGTGACGATAGGATGTTACGAGGAAAGCTCCATGAGTACGTTAAAGAAACAAATTTCAATCGCTAAAGACACTGTTTTATTCAAACAGGGTGAGGCCGGCGATTGTGCTTATGTTGTTGAGAGTGGAAAAGTCCTTGTTTACCTTGAAATCGATCAAAAAGTAGTTCCGTTAACTCATATCAAAAAAGGCGAAATCTTCGGTGAGATGTCACTGATTGATTCTTTACCGCGTTCAGCGTCGGTAAAAGCCGTTGAAGATACAGTGTTAAATGTTGTAACAAAAGATCAATTAATCGAACGCTTTCAGGGCTCTGATCAATTAGTTCAATTATTATTAAAAGTGATGATGAATCGTGTACGTAAAAACAACTCATCACTGACTCACGGTAACGAAGACAACATGAACCAAGATGACACCGTGATGGATGGTTTCGAAAATTTAAAATTCGAAAACCGTTTGCAAGAAGCTTTGAACAACCAGGAATTTGAAATGTTCTATCAACCGATCGTGAACATGCAAGATTCAAAAGTGGTTGGCGCAGAAGCTTTAATCCGTTGGAAAGATCCAGTGATTGGTTATATCCAACCGGATAAGTTTATCGACTTTTTAGAAAATTCATCTTTAATGGTTTCAGTAGGCCATTGGATTTTTGAACGTTGTTTCCAAGATTTTCATAAAATCAAAGGTACGTTTGGCGACGATTTTATCATGAGTATCAACGTGAGCGGACGTCAGTTTACTCACCCTGATTTTTTAATGGATCTTGAAAAACTAACGTGGAAGCACAAAGTAAATCCAAAAAACATCAAGTTAGAAGTGACTGAACGGGTCATGATGAACGGTGTTGTGGCGATTGAAATTTTAGATCAATGTAAAAACAAAGGTTTTCACATTTCGATCGACGATTTCGGTACAGGATATTCAAGTCTACAATATTTATCACAAATGCCAGTCAGTTATCTGAAAATTGATAAGTCATTTGTTTCAAAAGTAAACGCAGATCCAAAAGTTTTAGCGGTTGTGAAGTCTATGGTCTTCATGGCGCAAGCTTTAGGTATGGATATTATCGCCGAAGGGGTAGAAACTTTAGCAGAGCGCGAGTCGTTATTACAGTTAGGCGCTTACTATGCTCAAGGTTGGTTATACTCTAAAGCTTTACCACTTGATCTGTTCATGAAATTACCTGTAGTAATTCTTAAAGAAAAAGCAGCCTAAATCTATACCTTTCGACAGCCTGTAAATCCTTAATTCTTTTAGGGATTTTGCCGATATAGTGCCTATGCGCGCTATACAATTTTTGGTCATTTTTTCGCTAATTTTTAATTCTCCTTTTGCAACAGCAGCAGAAACTTCTGGTGGTGCAAAACAATCTTCTTCTGCGGGAAATAGAAAACCAAGTTCAAGTGCGCAATCTTCTGATGTTAAATTACAAAAAAGCGCGTGCCCGGCTTTGTTAAAAGATTGGGTAAAAGATGATTACACCGACAAATCCACATTAATCGTTTTCAAATTTAACTCTGAAGCAAAAACTTGTAATACGTCAGTCACAGCTTACCAAAATTATATGAGTGGTAAAGGTGTTCAAACTCAGTATGAAAAACCTGAAGCTTTAAGTTCAGAATTCAGTAAACAATTTTCTTCAACTATTTCTCCGGAATTTTCTTCTAGCATTAACGGTTGTAATTCGTCTGAAGATTTAACTCCCGAACAAAAGAAAGTTATTCAAACTCGTTTCTACGCAGCAGCAACGCGCATGGAAAGTTTTAATAAATCAGCGCTTGATGAAATTGCTTTTATTGATTCTGTAACAGAAGGAACTTCAACACTTGATGGGATTGAATGTCCGAAGTATCTACCAGAAATCAAAGCCAGTTGTAGTAATCTGAAAACGCAAGCCGACAGTTGCAGGGGGGATGCTGGTAAACGTTTAGATGAACAGGTTCAAAAAACAGTTGATGCTTTATCTAAAATCGAAAGATTAAAAGAAGCTGAAACGAAATGTAAAATGAGTTCTTTTGTTAAATGTGCCGGCGGTACAGCAGACTGTGCTATGCGCGGTGGCTTTACGTTGACATCGCAAAAAGAAGCGACCAAAAAATGCGGTAACATCGCTAAAGCGATCGAAGTGATTAAAGATGACGTTCCATGGGTGCGTGGTGATATTTTTGATAAAATCGCCCGTGAAAAAGCAAAACCGCGTTCGTCGACCAGAAAATACTTAGGCCCTGACAAAATCAAAGAAGCTTTAAAAGAACAACTTAAGGCTAACCGTACGGCCTTAGCGACAGCGTACAAAGATAACTTACAAAACTTCAGATGTTTAATTTACGATAACAGCGATAAAAACGAAAAATGTGATTTTGAAAAACTTCGCACTGAACTTGCAAAACTAGATCCGCCAAAAATTCCACAGCTTCAAGATAAGCGCGCGAATATGGAATTTAAAACCTATTACGATGCGGAAAGTTGTTTATTAGACCGTCATGAAGACCGTGCAGGAACAAAAAGTGTTGTCGATAACGCGGCCGTTGATGCTGGTTTAACTATTGTTACAGCGGGTTTAGGTTCAATTGCAGCCGGAGCCAAAGTCATCGGTGGTTTAAGTAAAACTGCGATTGCCACTCGTCGTGGAGCTTTTGCGGGATCATTGGCTGTTGATGGCTATTTCGCGCAAGGCAGTTCAAAACAAGCGTACAAGTCTTGTATGGAAACTTCGCCGATTGCTTTAGAAAATTTATCTGTTCAAGAAAAACAAAAAAGTATGGTCTGTGACAATGCAAAATCACAGGTCAGTATTGCTCGTGAAACAAGTAGTGGATGTTTAGTTGATTCATTATTAGCGGGAGCTGATTTACTTCCGTTCGTGGGAGGAGCTGTTCCGTTTGTTGCTCGTGCTGTGAAAAAAGCAGATGCGCCATCGACATCAACTGTTACACCAACGACTCCGGCAAAATCTGAAGTCGCTGCAGGAAAAGCAGAACAAACCGGTGCAAATAAATCTGAAACAAAACCAAAAGATCAAAAACCTGCGGATAAACCAGCTGATACAAAAGTGGCTGACGCTAAAGGAAATGGTTCAAAAAAACCTGCCAGTAAGCCAGCTGACAAACCAGCAGATAAGCCTGTGGATACAACGCAGACCTCAGATACACCTTCAGAAGTTGCGGGTAAGCCAACTGACAATCCCGTTGAAACTCCAGTAGCGGGTAAAACTACTGAGCCGCCAACACCACCGGTCACTACAAATACAGAAAAGCCAACACAGCCAAATCCGGATTTAGCTCCAGAAAATGGAAAATTAACGGCTGAGAAAAAAGAAGAATTACGTGCTTTCACTGAAGAAGCTCCGCCAAAAAATAATGGCACCGCAGATACCACACAACATGTGGCGGTTACAAGTAAACCATCGGGCGCTACCGCAAATGGAGCGATGGGTGCTGGTGGCAAAGCAGCCGGCGATGCTTTAGATAAATTTCAACTTGCACATCAAGGTCAACGGTTTTCAATGCCAGATCCAACGGGTTCTGGAAATAAAACGAGCGGCCAGTTTGTCGGATTTGCGGGAACTCGTGAAAATCCAAAAATCGAAATGGCCTATCAAAAAGCTGATGGCAGTATGGCATCTCGCGATGTCGATATGCGTGACTTTCTTGAAAGTAATCCACAAGTGCGTCACCGTCTTGGTGATGAATTTTACAAAATCATGAGTAATGGCCGCGATCGACAAGCAGACCTTGCAGCTGTGGGGTTAAAACCTTCGTCTGTTCAAACACCGACACCAACACAAACTTCATATAATACGCCAACACCATCTCGAATTGAAGTTCGTTCTAGTAACAATGTGGCCGGGATGTCAGCAGCGGCTCCATCAGCACCACGTGTTGAACAGCCACGTACAAATGTAGCGATGAATCAACCGACAGCATCAGTACAGCTTAATACGGGTGGTGGTGGTTCTATCGGAAGCAGCGGTGGCGGCAGTGGCTCAATAGCTTCTACCGATATGCCACGTTCATCTGGCGGTGGAGGCGGCGGGCGATCACCGGCTTCAGTTCAGCCAGCAGTTGATTCAACAACTCAAATTGAAGATGAGTTAATGGCGGCTTTAAGTGGAAAAACAGCAGCACCAGTTGCTAAATCCAAAGCGCAGCCAGTTTCAATTTTTAACACTTCAGGTTCGTCTTCAAATAAAGCCTCAACAGGAACTGCAAAAGCTATAGAAGAAACCGGCGTGATCGACACAACAACAAACGCACGCTTTGTTGAGGGCGAAAAAATTCGTATTGCTAATTTTGAAGGTGGCAAAGACGCCGAATTTACCGTTGTAAAAAAATTAGATAACGGTTCTTTACGTGTCAGTGATTATACTGGTAAAGAATTTGATTTACTTCGAAGCGAAGTTAAAACCGCAGAACGCTTAAGTTTAAATGGTGCACCAGATCCATTATTAAATGCTAAACCTTCAGCGACTCCGGCTAAAATTGGAAATAACTTACCTCCGGGTGAATTAGTTCATAAGGCTACTAAAGCTGATGAGGCTAAATTACTTGATGAGGCCAAGTTACCAGAAGATGTAAAATTAAAAGAAGAATTTGTTCGCCCAGGTGATAAAGTCACAGTTAAAAATTTTGAAGGCGGTGGTGATTTAAAAGCCAGCGTTATCAGTAAAAATGCCGACGGAACTGTTCGTGTTAAAGATGAAAACGGCAAAGAATTTGACCTGGCAAAGTCAGAAGTTAAAGGTGCTGAATTTAGTCGTGAGCTTCCATCCGAAGTCAGACAGAATTTAGTAATTGCTGATGAAGCTGATCGTGTAAAAACAGCGCAAAATTATTTAAATCGCTCTTTAACTCCAGCGCAAGAAGCGGCGATCGTAAAATCGCATAAAATCGCCGAAGATAAAGGAATTTATTCTTTATCAAAAACTGATTTAAAACAAAAAACAAAAGTTTTACGTGATGCCGGTTTTACAGATGAAGAGGCAAGCCTTCTTTTACGTAAGGGTGTAACTGGCGGAACAGGCTTAGATGATGTGCAGATTGTTTCACAACAAGCTGCTGTTCCTAAATTTGAAATCGTAAAAGGAAAACAAATTCAGGTTCCAATGGGTAATACGGGCCGTACGAATCCAGGTGCTGTGATGAGTGGCCCGGATAAGTACGGATATTACGAAGTTGAATTTTATCAAAAAGGTGTTGGCATTGGCCGCGCCAGAAAAACAGCGAAAGAATTAACTGAAGCCAATGTTCAGCTTCCACCTAAAGTTGAAAATCCGGTGATCAATGTTCCGGTCGTAGGAAAAGATATTTCGTATCCGGGTAAAGTGATCAGTGGGCCAAATGCCAAAGGTCAGTACGAAGTTGAAATTTATCCTCCAGGAAAACCTGTGACGGTTGTTCGTATGAACGAGGCTGATTTAAAACGTGCGAATACGCCGTTAGCTTTACGCCAAGCTAAAATTCGTGATGCACGCCGTGCTAGTTTTGCAAAAAAATCTTCGGCAGAACTAGAACAAATCGTATCTGATAGCTTACGCCAGGCAGAAGGCCGCGGCGCGCGTGACCGCTATGATGTGAGTTATGGTTCAAGCGGTAAACCAGATAAAACTTTAAAAACTAAAAAAATTGATATCGACGGGCAAAAAGCTTTAGAAGAATTAGCAAAACGTCAAAGTAAAGAAGTTAACGCTCTTTACGAAGAAATGAAAGTAGCGCGCAAATCCGTACCACAAGTGCAGGGTAAAAAATCTTCAGTTTCTTCAATGAGTGCCGGAGATATTTATAATTCACCGCAGGCTGGTGGTGCCCGTAATGAATTAGACTTTTTAGCAGAACAAGATGGCTTAAAAGCTTCTAAGTTTAATACGAATCAGTTTGATAACATGGCCCGCGAGTTAGGTATTACTGATGCTAACCGTGCTTCGGCTATGGATTACGGTTCAGTGGCTACTCGCAAAGAAACCCGTGAGTTATTTGAACGTTTATTTCCAGGTCAAAAAACTTTTGACCAAGATTTATTACGTCAAACAATGAGTTACAACCCACGCGGTGGTTACATCGGAGCCCGTGAATTTGCTAACGCTGAAAAATTCGTCGAGGCTGTGCAAAGAGCTGATGTAAGCAATTTAACATTATCTGAGAGACGTTTATTAAATAAGTACACAGACCGTGCGCCATTATATGCGCGTCAAGCTAATCCAGATGTGGCACTTCTTCCGCGATTAAATGTAGAAGTTGATGCGGTAGCTGATGTTGCTGCTGCAGCTCCAGCTTCTTCAAGAAGAATAGCTTCGGTTGATGAGCCAGCTGTTTCAGCTATGCCAACAGCGCGTTCACAAATTGAAGACGCTGCAAAAACCGCCGGTGAAGCGCGTAATCGTTTAGATTACTTAGCTGAACAAGACGGTTTAAAAGGTTCAAAATTAAATCCGCGCCAACGTGAAAGTGTGGCACGTGAACTTGGAATCTATGATGAAAACAAAACAGCAGCTTTAGATTATGCTTCTGTGGGTACAAAAAAAGAAGTTAACGCTTTATTTGATAAAATTTTTCCGGGTAAAAAAGAATTTGATGTTGAATTACTACGTCAAAGTATGAGTTATAACCCGCGTGGTGGTTATGTTAATGCACGTGATTTTTCAAACGCTGAAAAATTTGTTGAAGCAGTTAGAAAAGCTGATGTCGATGGTTCGACGCTATCTTTATCAGAGCGCCGCTTATTAAATCGCTTTACAGACCGTGCGCCATTATACGCACGTCAAGTGACACCAGAAACACCATCGATTCCTCGTCAAAGCTTAGAGGCGATTGTTCCGCCGCGTATTACAAATGATAAAGTTTCTGGTTTTGCCGCTCGTGGTGACGAGATCGTAGCGCAAGCTACACTTAAACCAGGAATGGCCCGTGCCGGCGACCAAGTTCAGTTGAAAAACTTTGAGGGTGGATCAGATCTTAACGCCACTTTTGTGCGTAAAAATAAAGACGGCACCGTGCGTGTTAAAGACTCTCGAGGTAAAGAATTTAATTTAAGTGCGCAAGCTTCTGGTGACGCTAAATTTTACCGTGGCCTTACAGCGGAATTAAAAGTTAATGGCGATTTAGACCCGGCATCGCGTGTAAGTGCAGCGCAAGCCTATGTTAAACGCCCGTTAACTCAGGCGCAGAAAGATGCCGTCATGGCGGCTCATGAAGTCGGTGGCGCTGAACGTGGATTTTTTGATTACACAGCGAAAGACTTAAGAGAGAAAACTGAAATTCTTCGTAAGTCTGGTTTTACGACCGCTGAGACAAGTCTTTTATTACGTAAAGGTATTGCGGGTAATAACCCGGCCGAATTAGCTAAGGTTATTAAAGTTGAACCAAGTGATGTGCGCATCGGTGATCGTATTACGATTGATCAATTTAATGGAACGGGCGAATTACGTGGTGAAATCGTAGGTCCTGCTAAAAATGGCGGAATGATTTTACGTGAAGCGAACGGCACTGAAACAATTATTTACAAATCTGATTTAGATGATGTGACAAACACGCGCATTACGCGTGATCCAAACCGCAGAGCGATTGCTTCAGCCGAAGAGACTTTAACGCTTAACAAAGCGCCGATTAATTCAGTGAACACGTTTAAAAAACCTGTACCAGTTGAAGCTTCTGATGCGCGTGTGGGTGATCGTGTGGTGATCAGCGAATTTAACGGCACCGGTGAGTTAGATGGATTTATTGTAGGTCCAACAAAAAACGGCGGTTTCGTGTTACGCGAAGCTAATGGTAATGAAACAACAATTTATAAAACTGATTTAGAAGATACAGCGAATGCCAAAGTTTTACGTGAATGGGGTAATAAACTTCCTGAGGCAAAAACTGAAACAGCAGCTAAAATTGATTTTTCTCCGGATTCTCCGGTTTTAGTTACAAAAGACATGAAGAATAATCCTGAAATCGTGGTTCCATTGGGTAATGGTGAATTACGTCAAGGTCGTGTACTTTCAAAAGTTGAAGCCAAACCGGGTTTAGCAAAAACTTATGTCGTAGAATACGCTGATGAAACAGGTGTTATTAACCAAGTGCATTTAACGCAAGATCAGTTATTAGCAGCCAATACACCAGAAGCTTTAAAGAAAGTTAAAGCTGACGCTAAACGAAGTAGCGAATACCAAGCTAAATCAAATGCTGAATTACAACAAATCTTAGATGAAGGCCACCGCGCAGCTAAAGAAGCTGTCGGTAAAGGCCGCCCTGTAGATAAAATGGATTTAAATGCTGAACCACAAACAGCTCTTTCAGAATTAGCACGCAGAAGTAATGTCACTTCACGTGCGGTTTTTGAAGCGTATAAACGTGGTGGTGTTAAAGGTGTTGAAGCCTTAGCGCAAGCAAAAGATACATCCCGTGCACCAGCATCCATTGTAACTCCCGCGGTAACTCCGGTTATTGTTAAACCATTATCGCAACTTAAAACCGGTGATTACGTGGTAACAGCCGGTGTAGGTGATAAAGTGAGATTACCAAAACCCGTAGGTTCAGAGACCGAAGGTTTAGTATTAGGCCGTGATAAGGTAAATAACGAAATTATTTATACGGTCGGTGTAAAAAAAGACAATGCCGTTGTTTTACAAAAAATGACTGATCGTGAGTTAGGTGATGCGAATTCGGCTTTTGTGGGTATTAAACCAGAACGCGCGCGCAGCAGTGACCCGCAAGCCATTCGCGCGCAAATTGAAAATGATTTTGCAAACGCTAAAGACGAAGTGCAGTTAGCCGAGCTTCGTGCTAAGTCACGTAAAAAAATCGAAGCCAAAAACAACGTAACTTATGATGATTCAACAAATCCATTGTTAGAAAATAGCTACGGAGTAACGACTCCGGAAGGGGCTATCTATATTAATACCGATCGTACGATCGATGAACGTTTTTCGACGTTACTTCATGAAGTTTCACACACTAAAACTGACCGCGTAAAAGGTGATTTAACTCTTAAATCAAAATCAGGGGCTTTATCAGCCCAAGGTTATGAAAAAGGTTTTTCTTTAGATGAAATCAAAGCGGCTACGGTGAATTTTGCTGTCGATAAACAGACAGTGATCACACAAGCTAAAGCTGGTCGCCCAGGTGTACCAAACCGTGCGGTTAAACGTGATATTGAAAACATGCAAACAAGTATTGATCGTAGACAAGCTTTCATTAACGACACGCGTGAATCGTTAGATCATATCGATGATTCATTAGGTTCATTGGTGGCTAAAGATGTCGGACGCTCAGGAAATGCGAACTTTACGATCTGGCAAGTGACGTTAAACGATGTGCCTGGAAAAAATGGCCCGGTGAAAGTAAATTTCTCAACACCGGTAAATATGTCGCGCAGTGAAGCCATGGGGCAGCTTCGTGAATTTTCACGCCAAGAGCGGATTAACATGTTAAATGCGCAAAGCCGTCTTGATTACGATAAAGCGTACTTAGCAGAACTACGTTTAAAAGTGGGAGTACCAAAACGTCCAGAACCTTTAAAAGGCGGAAGTTTCTTGGCTGATACACGCGTGAATTCACGTAACCCAGCTTCTGATAAAGTTAAAGCACAGGCCGCTGATTCTAATCCGCAATTAAAAGATCTTGTGAACGATCTTGATTCAGTTTTAGCTGTGCGCGGGCGCAATTACGGTTTACGTGATGTGAATGAATTAACCTCAGGGCATCCGTTAACACCGACAGTTGAAAAACAACGTCAGATCATGAGCCGTTTAAACCGCATCGATCGTCAGTTGCAGCCTGAAAATTTCAGCCGCATGACTTCAAATATCGCCAATGATTTTGCAAAAACCGGCGATATGGATTTGGCAATTCCATACTATCGTGCTTCGGCTGATACGGTGTACGAAAGTTTAGGTTCTTCGGCTAAGTCATTCTGGTCAAACGAAGCCAATGCCAAAGCGGCAATTCGTGCCGGATTTATTTCTGATAATAATGATGTGGCTCGTATGGCGACAGAAAAGCTGGTCTTAGCCAAAGCTAAATCAGTCGATCAAAACGAAATTAAAAAAGTGGCTCTAGATCAGTACTATAATTTAGGTTACGAGTACGATCGTATTTTATACGGAGTTAAACGCTACGGTAATAAAAATAAAGAGATCGATCTTTTAGTGATTCGTAAACAGCAACAGTTCTTATCACAAAAATATCAGCTTAAAGCTGATATTGAATCTACCGGTGGTAAAGATAGCTGGCTTAAAATGGAAGAACAAGCCGATCTTACAGTTGAAGATCTATTGCAAAACCCAGCTCAAATTATTGATCCGGATAAATTCAAAAAAACTCAGCGTGTACCAGCCAGTGTTCCGGCCGTTGAAGCGCCAGCAGCGCCTAGCTCTAAGCTTCCAGTCGAGCAAAAAGTTGAAGGCAGAGTTTCTAAGTCGTCTCCCGAGTTAGAAGCTCAGGTTGATAACTATGTAGAGTCTTTAAAGGGTGCTGATTTATCGCCCAAAGAAGTTAAATCTATTTTGCACCAACAAGACTTAATCACAGCGACTCGTAATCCGGTGGTCGCTAAAGTGATGAGTAAGGCCGAAGTCGACTTTCAAGGTTTAAAGTTCGGTATGCTTGATTCTGACGTAGGTAAAATTGCGAAGTTTCAAGAAAACTTACTTTTAAAAAATACAAAAGAGTCAGAAGAATTATTCGACACAATTCGTGGCACGGCACAAACACCGGCAACGAAAGAAGTTAAGTCTATTTTAGCGGATTTAGGTTTTGCGCATCCGAGTTTACTAAATCCAGAAATTTCAAACCAGGAAATCAGAGACATCATTGCTGAAGTGCCGGTGCTTCGTGGATATTTACACGAATTACCGGGAATGCAGTTAGCGATTCGCGATTTAAATGCAGGAAATATTACTTCTGAACAATTTCGTGAAAGATTTTTAGCAAATCTTGGCCATAACGGTCCAGACGATGGTTTCTGGGGCGTTTTATCAGGAAATGTCGTTCCAACATCGTTAGCGAATGCTAAACATCCTAAAGCCAAAGTGTTTTTTGCCAATTCTATTTTTGATCACGGCGAAAAATTACCATCGGGTGTGGTAAAACCTAAATACCCAATGCCACAAACTCCGGCTGCGATTGTGCATTCGACATTCGATCGTTTAAGCCAGGGAACACGCGGCGGGGTAGATAAAATATTTTATGAATTAGGTGGAGCTCCTTTAGCTGCTAGCCCTAAAACTGCGATTCGTGAAATCGGTGTTCCGCCGAATAAAGGGTTACAGTTACCGAATGAAATGCTGATCGGTAATCCTGAAAAAACAATGCGCCAGTTACAAACTTTGCAGCAGCATGCAGCCACTTCAAAACAGCTTAACAAAGTTCAACAGACAGAATTAAGCCAGTTTGTGGGTGGAGCTATTCAGCGTTTAGAAAAGCAAACTGAATATATCAAAGACCATGTTGAATTAACAAAAGATGCCAACGGCTTAGTTGAACGTATGACTTTAAAATTCACTGATGAACTAGGTCATGATAAAAAATTAGTTTTTACCAATGATTCACCGGCAGCTGATGTGGCTAAAGGTATGGAGCGTATGCTTTTACACGAAGAACGTCTACATGGTGAACCGTTTAAGAATTTTAAAATCTCTCAGCCAAAACCGGTATCAACACTCGCAAGTACTGAAGCCGGAAAACTTGATCAACGCCATTCTCAAGCGTCTTTAGATTATTTGATCGTAAATATTGCTAAACGTTCAGATAACGAAAAAGCTGAAGCGCCTGAAGTTGTTGAATTTTTAAAAGCTTATAAAAATGATCCAGGTTTTGCGACTTGGCTTAAAACTAAAGAAATTCCAAATGCCGTTCACTACGATGTAAAAGGTAACGCGCAAAAACTTTTAAGCGAATACCGCGGTCTAGAGCGTAAGCCAGCAGCGATCGAAGATCGTGTAACGGTTAATTTAGCTGATAGCCATTTACAAGAGCCATCGCGTTTAAATGCATGGCAAACAGAACGACAAATTAATTTTAAACGTTCGCAGTACGATAATGTGATTTCAAGTCTTAAAAAAGGTGATGTCGTGCAAGCTCCGTCAGCGAACAGCGGTAAAGTTGAAAACTTTGAGTTAGGCGAATATATCGGTGCCGGTAATACTTCTAATTTATACGCGCTGAAAGATTCGGGCAAAGTGTTGCGTCTTCCGTATTTAACATCAGGTGTGTCGGGTAAAAAAACGGGTAAAGAATTTTTAGAAACTTACATTAAAACACGCGATAAGTACGAAGGTATTCCTGGTTTAGAAGTGGTTAAGGTTTATGATCACGGTAAAAACTATGAGTATATCGTGAATGAGCGTGTTTCAATTCGTATGACGTTAAATCAGGTCGAAGATCGCCTGTACGCTTTAAAATCGGGTAAAAAATTATCTGATGCTGATGAAAAAGAGTTTAATGAACTTCAAGCGGTGTGGGATAAATTTACGAAAATGGCGCCAGAGATTGCCAAACGTTCGAATGATCCAGCCCGTGTAAGTTCATTACAAAGTCCTAGAGCAGATGTGCGTGATATGGCTTTAGTGAATGAAGCCCGTCAGGTCGCTTTAACTCCTGACGGACGTTTAGTTTTATTAGACTGGGAATAATTACTTCTTATACGGATTTTTTTGCGCGTCAGAAATTTCTTTCGCCGAAAATAATTTTAAATAATCTTCGTAGCCTTCTTCTTTTAGTTTCTCTAACGGAATAAATCTTAAAGACGCTGAATTCATACAGTAGCGAAGTCCGCCTTTATCTTTAGGGCCATCGTTAAATACGTGACCTAAGTGCGAATCAGCGCGCTTAGAACGAATCTCGGTGCGATCCATACCGTGGCTATCATCCGTTTTTTCAACGACCACATCTTTAGCGATAGGCTTTGTAAAACTTGGCCAGCCGCTACCTGATTCAAATTTATCTTTCGAAGAAAAAAGCGGTTCTTTAGAAATCACATCCACATAAATACCTGGATGGTGATTGTTCCAGTACGCATTATCAAACGGGCGCTCAGTTCCGTTTTTCTTTGTGATCGCGTACTGCTCGGGAGTTAAAAGTTTTTTTAAAGCATCGTCATCTTTAGGAAAGGCGCAAGTTTCTGGATTGTATTTTTCCACTTTTTTAGTCTCCGTCTTAGTCGTTGTTGGGGTAGCTGAAGCTGATTTTGTTTGAGCCTGAGCTGTTGATAAAACTAGGGTTGTGATTGATAAAAAGAATAAAGTTTTCATATCTAAAAAGCCTATCACTTATCAATGGGCGGTCAAACGGGTGTATTACCCCATAAAATGGCTGAAAAATTAGCCAAAATTACCCACGAAACAGGCTTTTAATAGTTTTAAGGTTCAAATTCTTGCCAATGGGCGAAAAGTTCATTATAAATTTGAACTCATTCTGTGGCGGCCGTAGCTCAGTTGGTAGAGCATCGGATTGTGATTCCGAGTGTCGCGGGTTCAAGCCCCGTCGGTCGCCCCAATTTTTTCTTCTCTACTTCGTAGCTATTAATTTTCTATACTTCGTATCGTAATTTTTTAATATCAGGTTCTTCGGTCGGAATTTCGATGACTTTAATATCTTTCATCTCTTTTACTTTTTCAGAGTCAGTGTACGAAACTTTGTAAAGTACTTCAGTGATGCCACATTGAAATAATAATCTCATACACACCACACATGGCGAGTGTGTACAAACCACCGTGCAATCATCCATTGAAATGCCATGACGGGCACAATTGGCGATAAGATTTTGTTCAGCATGAACCATATATGGATATTTTTCTGGGCGTGTGTTCGGTAGCTCATTATCTTTTGTTCCGCGAACAAAACCGTTAAAACCGGTTGCTAAAATAGCTCCTGTTTTGTTTGATACAAGCAGGGCACCAACGTGCGTTTCGGCATCGTGGGATCTTTGTGCAACAACTTCGGCCAGGTTCATTAAATTAGCTACTTTAGATGGTCTCATGAGGTTATATGAAAGCTGGCTATGCTTTTTGTCAAAATATTTATGTAGATTGCCTGCGTTGCTTTTAAAAACAGACTCATTACGTTAATGCAAAACGATAATGTCCGAAAATAGCCAGTATAAGCTTTCGATCTGTTATAGAATGATCGTATGAAAAAAGAAGATATCTATTTCAAGGCTATGGCGACAAGGGATCATCGCTTTGACGGAAAGTTTTTTGTTGGTGTGAAAACAACAGGAATTTACTGTCGACCAATTTGTCCGGCCAAGCCTAAGCGTGAAAATGTTGAATTTTTTCATAGCCATTTAGAAGCCGAAAAAGCAGGTTATCGACCTTGTTTAAGATGTCGACCAGAAAGCGCACCCAGATCACCAGCTTGGGTTGGAAAATCGGCGATTGTTCAGCGTGCGGTTAAGATTTTAAACTCGCAAGAAACTATTGAATTTGATGAGGATCGTTTTGCTGAACAGTTTGGTGTTACAGCCAGACACTTACGCCGACTTTTTACCGAAGAAATTGGCAAGACTCCTAAACAGCTCTCTTTTGAAAACCGATTAAATCTAGCCCGAAAACTTATCACTGAAACGGCGTTACCGATAACAGAAATTGTTTTTGCTTCAGGTTTTTCATCAATCAGGCGCTTTAATGATGCCTTTAAAGATCGTTTCAAAAAAGCTCCGCGTGAAATTCGCAGAGACAAAGTCAGTGATCGCGATGGGCTTAAAATTTCAATACCATATCGTCCACCTTTTGATTTTGAAGGGTTAATGAAAACCTATGAAAATCATCGCACAGGAAGCTTAGAGTGGTTTGAAAACGGTAAAATGCACCGAGTGATTACGATGAACGGTAAAACCGGGCATATCGCTATCGCAAACAGCACCGAAGCTTCTTCTTTAATTGTAGAAATTGAGTTTCCAGATACTTCCATTATTCATTCTATTATTTCTAGAGTTAGAAATCTTTTTGATTTGGATTCTGATCCGGTGGTTATTGCCAATAGCTTAGAATCTGATGCCGAAATTAAAAAACTTTTAAAAAAGTTTCCGGGAATTCGTCTTCCGTCTGGTTGGGATCCATTTGAAATAGCTATTTCTGCAATATTAGGCCAGTTGGTTAGTATTGAGCGCGGAAGATCCCTTGTTCATGATCTGATTGAATTAGCTGGAACTGATTCAGAGTATTTAGTCGGTGGTAAATCAGTTAAATTTTTTCCAACACCAAAACAAATTATCAAAGCTGATCTAACAACTCTAAAAACAACGAGTATCAGAAAACAAACGCTCGTAGCTTTTGCAACGGCTGTTGAAAATGGCGAATTATCTTTAGAGTCCACTCAGGATGTGGAGAAGTTTTTTAAAAAAGCTTTGGCTATCAAGGGCATTGGCCCTTGGACAGCTCAGTATATCGCTTTAAAAGCCTTGCGTGATACCGATACGTTTCCAGCCAGCGATCTGATTTTGGCACGAGCTTTAGAGATTCATCCGAAAGATGTTCTTGAGACGATGAGGCCATGGCGCGGCTATGTAGCAGCCCTTTTTTGGCGAAATTATGCAGGCACACTTCAAAAGAAATCTGTTAAAAAATCTAAAGTAGAATAGGAATTAAACTCTATGGAAAAAGCGCAAAGAAAAATTACTACTCAAATAGGCCCCCTTTATTTGGTCGCTTCAGAAAAATTTCTTTATGGCGTTTTTTGGAAAGACCAAAAAATTGCAAAAGAAGAAACAGGATCTAAAGAATCAAAGATGCTTGATAAAGCCGAAAAACAAATAGGTGAGTACTTAACTGGAAAGAGAGAAAGTTTTGATATTCCGTTAAAACTGGAAGGCACAGATTTTCAAAGACGAGTTTGGGCTGAACTAGAAAAAATTCCGTACGGTCAAACGAGATCTTACAAACAGATTGCCTTAGCTTTAAAAGATCCTAAAGCTTGTCGTGCTGTTGGTACAGCAAACGGCAAAAACCCGGTTAGTCTTATTGTTCCATGCCACAGAGTAATTAACGAAAACGGAAAAATGGGTGGCTACGCCGGAGGACTAAATATTAAAGAATTTCTGTTAGGCCTAGAGAAAAAGACATTATAGTAAAAGCTTACTTATCTTTCTTAAAAAACTTAAAATAAATCGTCCAATAGCCAACGATAAAAAGAATAAAAACTAAGACAAAGCTTAGAAAAAAATAAACCATCCAGGGTTCTATTGATTGTACGACGTCAGACATAGTTGGCCTTATAAAGAATAAATATTAACGCCATTGTAACAAGTATGTTAATTAAAAAAGTTTCTTTATCTAATTGCAGTTTTGTTAATATTTTCTCAAACATAACCTATCCTTAGGCTGATTTGAGTATGTGACATTAAAGACAGAAGATTCATCGAAGGATACGAATGATCCATAGGTCTTCTTAAACGCTTTAGCTGTTTTTCGCCCGCAAGCTGCACTCAAATCGGCGTGTTATTGTTTAATAACAACGCCAAGTTAGTAGAGGAGCCGATCAATGTCAATATTTTACGCTATTTTAAACTTTCAACGTACTGATTAATCTGATCAGCAACGGCCGCAGATTCATTAATCACACGCTGGCTGATGGCTAGTTCATTACCAAAGTAACCAAAAGCACGCAGGCTTTGCGTATTATGAATATTAGTGCTTTTGTTTTCTAAATTATACCCAGGGTTTTTATACGCAAAAGCGTCAGCAATGGTTTGCAAACCTAAATCAGAACGGTTTTTTTCAATCCACGAGCGCGCCGACATAGCCACATGACAAGAAACACAGTCCATATTCTCGGGATTAAATGTGTGTGGGTTTTCTATACGGTGCATAGCGCGTAACTCTTGAAGAATAACTTCTTCGTGCTCTGGTGTTGTTTCACCCACTTGGTAGCGATCAGAGTTTGTCGTGATTTTTGAAAACGAATCTTCGCCACTTGGTTGTGGTGAAATCATACCACGTTCAAAATGATCAGCGGGCACAGCAAAGTTAACAAAAGCCTGTGACTGGCGATCTAAACGGGGAACCATAAAAAGTTTAAGTTTATTATCGGTAAATGAAAACCCGGCAAAGGCCCACATATCTCCCGCACCACGCACAACCATTGAAGTCACGCGAGTAAGTTTTGTAACCCCAGCATATTTTTTTACGATCGAATTAAATTCGATTAAACTAGGGGTTTGATCACCTTCGTTTTTCCAAGCCGGGTGAACTTGTAACGGCAGAGCCTTCGTCTGTGGGTTAAATTTATTTTTCCAAGCTGTTAGATCTGCTAACAGCTCATTAAATTCAGAATCACCTAAAACATAAAAACTATGTAAAGCGGCATCAACAGTAGAAGTTTGCTGACGAAAGCCCACTTCTAAAGGCTGCCACACTAAACGAAGTTGTTTTTGGCAAGCCAGCGGTGTCGGAAGCGGAAAACACGGGTCAATACGTACAGCAATCACGCGCAAATTTTCTTCAGCTTCCGCTGAACTCATCACCGGAGAAAGTGGTGGTATCACACTTAAAGTTTGACGGGGTAAAAGTAATCCATTCGGGCCTTCATCTTTGATACGCAGTAAATTATCGGGGCCAATAACTTTGGGTAATGGCATTAAATACGATACGTCATTAAGATCCCACGCGGCCTTAGCTGTCACAGTTAAGAATAAAAGAACAAAAGCAAAATACGTTTTCATG
This sequence comes from uncultured Pseudobdellovibrio sp., assembly GCA_966250225.1. Taxonomy (GTDB): domain Bacteria; phylum Bdellovibrionota; class Bdellovibrionia; order Bdellovibrionales; family Bdellovibrionaceae; genus Pseudobdellovibrio. The sequence goes on from CBINGM010000003.1 coordinate 176,017, forward strand.
AGTCAGAAATTTTGCATCTCTGGGGCTTGTTATCAACGAGAATGGCTAGATGAAAACTAAATACAAACAAAGGTGCTTATTATTCGATGCGATAGGGCCTATTTTTTGCTTTTTAATCTTTTTGTGGAAAATCAAGCTATCGACACAGCTAACCAGCTGCAAAAATCCAAAAAAGAAATTTTATCCCGGTGGGAATATCTGGTACGCGGTGAATTTAGTGAAGCACAAAAAGAAAGTAAGCCCCATTTAATTGATTCGTTGCCAGAGTTTTTAGATCAGCTAAGTCTTGCACTAAAGAAAGCTCAAGAAAATGGGTCAGTGGTGGCGAAGGTTGAAGCTATTTCTCAGGAACATGCGGTTGATCGCGCCGCAACCACGCAGTTTACTATCGAGCATATTATTCGTGAATACGATATTCTTCGTAAAGTTATTTTCGACATTTTAGAACAGAAAAAACCTTTAGATGTTTTATCTCGCGATACTATTTTAGATGTTTTACAAGCAGGGCAAAGCAAAGCCGCTTGCGAATTTTCTGAAATTATTTTTGAGCAAGAACGACAGGTTCGTAAACAGCTTGAAGAAAAAGAACAGGTTTTTAAAACTATTTTTGAATTGGCTGCTGCTGGAAAAGCCATTGTCGATGTCTCGACAGGAAAGTTTTTACAAGTGAATAAACGCTTCTGTGAAATGCTGGGCTACACCGCAGACGAGTTGTTAAAAATGACGGCGCGTGAAGTTTCACATCCCGATGACAATAATTTAACTATTAATCGGCTTCCTGAAGATTTATCGCAGATTCCTGAAGGAACAGTATGGAATATAGAAAAACGTTACATTCAAAAAGACGGAACTCCTATCTGGGTCATGATTTCAGGAGCACTGTATCCACTGATTCCCGGTCAGCCACCGCGGGTGATTGCTACGATTTTTGATATTACCGAAAAAAAACAGATCGAAAATTTAAAAGACCAGTTTATTAATACCTTAACGCATGATTTACGAACACCCCTTTCGGTTATTGATATGTCGGCGCAGTTACTGCAGTCAAAGGCTGTTGATGCAACCATAGTTTTAAAACTGGCTGATCGTATCGTCGCTAATGCCAAACGCTGTGATAGCATGATTCAAGATCTTTTAGATACAAGCCGTATTCGTTCAGGGCATGGCGTTTCTCTTCAGATTGAACACTGTGATTTGTCACAAATAGTTCAAGAAACCATTGATGGCTTAACAAGTCTTCATGGTGATCGATTTATTTTAACGGGCCCGATTTCTGTAAAAGGCTACTGGAGTGCGAGTGGAATTCGCCGAATTATAGAAAATCTTTGCAGCAACGCTATAAAATACGGTGCAAAAAATTTTCCTGTTCTTATTTCTATTGAGTACGACAGCGATGTCAGCATCTCTGTTAAAAATCGCGGTGAACCTATTCCTAAAGAAAATATGTCTAGTTTGTTTCAACAGTTTTCAAGAACACGTTCAGCCGAAGTCAGTGGAAAGCTCGGTTGGGGAATTGGACTTACTATTGTTAAGGGAATCACCGAAGCACACTGTGGAAAAATCACTGTTCACAGCACTGAACAAGACGGAACCACATTTACAGTCATATTACCTAAAGATGCACGTCCTTGTCAGGAAGAACGTTTAAAGCAACTTAAAAAAACTTAAATTATATTGCGCTTACCTCAGATTTTTTGACTCAAAAAATCGCGGTCTCGTTGTTGCTATCAAAGTTCAAAACTTTAAAACAAAGGAGATTTTATGCGTCAATCACAAAGCGGAAGATCACGTTCATCGTCATCTTCTTCAAGATCACAAGGATCTAGAGGTGGCCAAGGCTTTGCGTCAATGAGCCCGTCAGAAAGAAGTCGTATTGCTTCAGAAGGAGGTCGTGCACGTTGGGGTTATAGAGACTCTGACGAAGATGATCGTTCTTATTCTGCGCGAGATCAAGATTACGATGACTATGGTGATTACGATGATATTGAAGATGAAGGTTATGAACGTGGCGGTTACGGACGTTCAGGCGGCCGTGGTGGTGTAGGTCGCGGTTACAACTTAAGTGAACGCGAACGTGAGTATCGTGATTACGATCGCGATTATGACGAAGATGAAGGTTACCAAGAAGAAAACGTAAGAGGTCGTCGTGGCTTTGCCGCGATGGATCCTGAAGAGCAACGTGAAATTTCTGCGATGGGTGGCAGAGCAAGTCATGGGGGCCGCGGCAGAAGTAGCAGTAGCCGTTCTGATGAAGACTATGGTTATGAAGATGAAGACGAATCAGATGACGATTATTCATCGTCTTCACGTTCATCAGGCAGAGGATCTTCTTCAGGCGGTCGTGGCTTTGCGGGCATGAGTGATGAAGAACATCGTAGAATTTCTGCTAAAGGTGGCCGGGCTAGTCACGGAGGTGGTCGCGGACGTCAAAGTCAAACATCAAACCGCAGCCGTTCTACGTCAAGCAGATCAGCTAGACATTAATTTCTTTTCGTAAGGCATTGGTTAAAGGCGGCAACCTATTTGTCGCCTTTAACTTTTTTGGCTTCTTTAATTTGTTTCTTTAAATGTTTATTTAATTCAAAAGCCAAATTTTTATCTTCTAAAAAAATATAAAGCTGCGGATGAATTTTCACATCTTGCACGAGCCAATTTCCGGTGCCAAGAGCAATATGTTTACCATCGGCAATGAGGTATTTGGCATGCGAAAAAAGATGTGGTCTTCCCCAGATAATATTTTTAATGCCAGCTGCATTTAAGCGCTTTACCGTTGATCGGTTGGCCCAGATAAATGGAAGAGCAAAACTTAGATGTTGGTGAACAAAACCTATAATTTTAACATTTCGCTTGTGGGCTTCAATTAAGGCTTGTTCGATTTCTTTATGGTTAAAAAAATAAATCGAAAATTCGATTCGTTTTTTAGCGTTGTTAATCAACTCTATAAGTTGATCTTTAAAATCTCCGTCAGCAGCAAATGGAAGATCAAGGGTAATGCCGCCGTGTTTGCCGCCTTTCCAGAGATGTTCAAAATAGCGGGTGAATTCTTGGGCTATGTCTTTATTATCAATCAATAAATTGGCCTCGTGATTTTTCATAATAGATTGATGGGTTAAGTTCGTTGAACCAAAGAGAACATAACGGCCATCGATACAAAAGCCTTTGGCGTGAGTGGCTCCGAACTTAATATGAACACCGGCTTCTTTTAAATATTGAGCCGTCACTTTATTACGAGATGAAGTTTCACGAAATCCTTCGGTGAAAAAGCGAATTTTTAAATGATCGTGGTGTTTTTCCTGGGCCGATTTAAGTTTTTCGGCAATCTTAAACGGGGCAGACCATGTGGCGTGTTTACCCGCGGCACTGCCAATGGCAAATGAGAAAGAAACAATATCAATACTTTTTTTCGCTTTACCGATTAAACGTAGCGCTTCAGGCAAATAATCTTGATCAGCAATCAACTGCGTTTTGGCCATACTGGCTAAAGCTTGCAATTATTATTCCTTGCCATTGATCTTTTGGCCGCGGCAAAATTAATTTTATGGCAAGACAAATATTAGTTATTGGCGGTAATCGTTTTTTCGGAAAACGTCTGATCGAAAAATTAATCGCAAACGGTGATCAGGTCACGGTGTTAAACCGTGGTCACTTAAATGATGGTTTTGGTAACAAAGTTGACCGTATTATCTGCGATCGTGATGACGTTGAAAAATTTAAATCCAGCGTGCAACATAAAACTTGGGATATCGTTTATGATCAGGTGTGTTTCGATGCTCATCAGGCAAAAGCGGCTCTTGAAATATTTTCGAAGCACACTCAGAAATTTATTTTTACATCGACTTTGTCAGTGTATTCGCCAGGAGCAAATCTTCATGAAAATGATTTTAATCCTAAAACACATAAGTACGATAAAATTTTAACACGCGAAGAAAACTACGGTGAAGCTAAACGTCAGTGTGAAGATGTGTTCTTCAACCAAGACACGATGCCTGTGGTGGCTGTGCGTTTTCCGATTGTGATGGGCCCTGATGATTACACCGAACGTTTAAAATTTTATGTCGATAAAATCAAAAACGGTGAGTCTGTGTATTTTCCAAACCTTGATGCGCAGATGTCTTTCATTCATGCGGCCGACGCCGCTGAAGGATTATTTCTTCTTGGTCATGTTAACTACACTGGTCCTGTAAATATGGCTTCGCGAACGCCGATGCGTTTACGTGAGTTAATCAAATTCATTGAACAAAATGTGGGCAAAAAAGCATTGATTCACTCTAAACCCCAAAGTGCTGATGAAAAATCGCCGTACGGTTTAGAAAAAGATTGGTACGTGAACATTGATCGGGCGTTAAGTTTAGGTTTTAAGCCTGTTGAAATCTCTGAGTGGATAGTTGCAGTTATTAAGAACTACTTGTAGCCTAGTAGGGTAATGAAGTTTTTGTTTACGGGTATTTCAGCTTTGATTGGCATTATGATTCTTTCTTCATGCGGAGTAACATCTGAAGATTTCTGGGGTCATAGTTACATCACGGATCGCTTCGGTGTTCCTGATGAACTTTTTTATCAAACCAAAGGAAGCTGTGCTGCAGGCGATTTGTCTTTTCAATATTTAGTGGGTGGTGGTGCGATTCTTTGGGATGTACCAAGCACGCAATCAGAAGCGGATATTCTAACGGGACAAGTTTTTCTTTATTTAAACCGCGACAACACTTACACCGTCGATTACCGCGAATATGATTTTAATAATTTGTTTATCAAAAAAACTTTTTCTTCAACATTTAAGTACGACACAGAATTTAATATTTTGTATTTTAAAAATTTAGGTCAGGCCACGATTCATAAACGTAAACACAGATATTACATTCATTTGACGTTCACAGAAAATTTAAATACAAATTTACTCCAAGGGCAGAGCATTGATGTTTGGTTAAACACATCTTTTAACGGTCTTGATACCGATCGCGCTCAGTACTGTGGTCTTTAGCTTCACATCTTAAGTCTAGTAAATTGGTTGCAGTTGTTAAATTCCTGTTATGATTTTGGTGACGTAGTCAAATTCGTGTAAACAGCTCACGCTATTTTGCTGTACCTAAGACCGAAACTGAATCTGTAACTCTTTAAAAATACACGGTTTTCTCCGATAGAGTTTACGTGTTTGTCTATAGAAATTTGAAAAGCTTTTTATATATCTTTATGGCCACTGCAGCAATTTGCGGTGCCGCTTTTCAATTATCAAATTTTTACTTATCTAAACGAGAACTTTCTAATTCACAAGACGTTGTTGGATATTTAATTACTGAAGGTGAGTCAGTAATTGTTAAAAAAGCTCTTTCTCCGTCAGGCACATTAGCTATTCACGGACAGATTATTTTAGCTAACGATACAATCAAAACTTTAGAAGCTTCGGTTGTACTTGAAATCGGCCAGCATAAACTGCGCATTTTACCTTACACTGATGTGACGGTGAAAAAGAACGGTGAAAAGTTTGAATTGTATTTAACTTCGGGTTCAGTGATCGCCTTAACCAAAAAAGCTGATAAAGTGATTAGCTTATTTGAACAAAGCAATGGTCAGTTAGCACAGCTTCCATTACTAGATCCTAAGTCGCAGAACGAATCAGCTTTCTTTAAGGTTGATGATATTCATTTTGTAACCGACGAACAAGGGCCGCAGTTAGTTTTTAAATGGAATGTCGATTCTGAAATTAAAAATCGCTGGGTTGAATTCTGGGCCGGCAGTGATAAGTCACACTTACAATTAGTTAAATTTTATCCGTATGAAAGCGGTGGGTTTAAAGAATCTTGGCCGATGAATCAGTTTTATTGGCAAGTCGTCATCAGAGAAAATGATACGGCTTTAGAAACTAGTCCAGTCAATTTCTGGAAAAACGAATTCCAGTCAAAAATTAACCTTATATATCCGGCGGATAAAGAAGTAATTAACAACGTTCTTAATCCGGAAGACTTTATCTTAAAGTGGTCAAAAGCTTCTAACGTAGATACGGTTAAAGTTCAGATCTTTAAAAATAGCCAAATGATCAGTGAACTAGATGCTGGCAGAAAAAATCAAGTTAACTTTAAACCCTCTGAATATGGTTTTTACTACTGGCGTGTAGTGAGTGATAAAGGTGTTTACACTGAATCACGTGCTTTCTTTTTTGCGCCGTTAGCAAGTTCTGATACCGATGTGTTATCATGGCATGAAAATGCTGAAGCTCAGCAATTTTACTACCGTGATCCGATTGTGCACTTACAATGGCAAAAAATCACAAAATTACCTGTGGCAAAATATAAAATCACCCTGATTTATCTTCAGGAAAATGCCGCGGGTGATATTAAACAAGTTAAAGAAAGTTTATACGTTGATAGTGAAGAGCTTAACGTAAAACTTGATACAACAACGCCAGTTAAAGTTAGAATTGAACCTTACAACAACAAGATGCAAATCTTAGGTAAAGCCTTAGAGCAAGAAATTACACTTTCTAAACGTTCGCCAAAACAGGTTTTAACTTTTGCAAAGCATGAAAAAACAAAGAAAAAAGAGATTATTACTGATCGTAATTACAGCTTAAACTTCGATCCGGCATCAATTTCTGCTTTATACCAGTATCCTTACGAAGTGTTAGGGGCTGACAACCAAGTGGTTAAGTCGGGTGTAATTAATAAAGGTGATTCTTTAAACCTACAAGGTTTACCAATTGATTATTATCAGGTTAAATTTCGCGTCGAAGATAAAAAATTAAATAACTATTTCGAAAGTCAAAACTTGCAACCTCAGCTTGGTCAAAAAGACCGCTTGCCAGCAAGTCAAAATCAACCCATTGAACAGGGAGTTAAGATCAAATTAATTCCACCGACAGACTTTAATTCAGGCCAGTCGGGTATCATTACGCCGCAGGTAGAAAATGTCGAAATTAATAATTAGTTTTACGACATTATTCTTATTCGTTGGTTTTTCGCTTTCAGCTGTGGCGGCGCAGACAGCAGCCACCAAGTATTTAAGTGAAAAAGTCGATCCAGAGATGAAGCGTAAAGTAGCTTTAAACTTAAAAGCTGAACCGAATGCTAAAAAATATATCGTTGAAATTCATCCAGCACGTGGTCCGGTGACTAGCTATGAAGTTACAACTCCTCAGTGGCAAGATTATTTAGCCAAGGGCCAATACCGTTTTCGTTTTAAAGTGATGTTTGCTGATGAAACAGTTTCTAACTGGAGTGAATTTAGCTCGTTTGCGGTAGAAGATTACAAATTATCTTTTACAAATATGGATGAAAATATCGGTGGAATCGGTAAAGACTTACAAAATAAAAATGTGGCTTTATTGCAATGGACACCACTTAGTGACGCCGCTTCTTACGAAGTTTCTGTTTATCAGACACAACGATATGAAATTAACACCCTAAGTGCGACTCGTGATATTAAAAAAAGTCAGATTTTCAGTGAGGCTCCATCTGCCATTTTAAAAGATTTAAAAACTGCAGAAGCCACAGTTCCAGACCTTGAATCGGGTTCTTACACGGTGAAAATTATCGCACGTAATGCGCAAAGTAAAATTATTGCGGCCCAATTATTACCTGTGGATCTTTATGAAAAAGAAAAACTAAGTCCACGAGTCATCACACCAGCCAATACTTTCGTGCGCGAAATCAGCTGGAATAATGTAGCTGACTTTAGAAAATACGGTATTGCTGTTTATCAAAAAAATGTTGATCCGTTAGAAATGCAAAAGTTTTCTACGCTAACATTTTATGGCACGACTTTTAGAATCCCGGCGTCTTGGGGTGGTGGTGAATACACATTCTGTGTAAAAACAAATATTAAAGGCCAGATCTATTCAACAGATGCGTGTATTGATTTTTCGGTTAAAGAGGGTGATCGCACACTTGTGGCTGAAAACAGATTCTACCGTGATATCGTAAAAGCCAAAGCGCAGCAGTACTATCATCATTTTAACGTGATCTCTTCAACGATTGATTATAAATCTGAATTTCCATCGCAATCATCGTTAGTTGAAATCAACGGTCAGGTTCTTAATTTTTCATACAGTAAAAATGACCCTGGTTTTACAGATTCATTAAACCAGTATTATAAAATTAATGCAGGCTACTTTAAGCTGCCAGCAAAGGGCGAATTCATTTACGATCTTCGTTATGGCCAAGAATTTTCGCACTATAACTCTTATCCGACAGTTTATAAAGTCAATGCCGGCATTGGTTTTGACCGTTTAATTCAGACAACGACTGATCCGCAATCAGCTACGCAGTTAAATATTTTTTCTCAGCATTTCTTAAATCTTTTTGCGAATGCCAGCGTTCAATACAACTATTTAGCCCGTTACGCTGTTGATTTCAGAGTCGGTTATCAAAAACCAGTCTACCAAGTGACGCAATCTAACAATCAAGAGTTGCAACAAGGTCGCACGATTGATTATTCAATCAATGCGTTATTTAACCACGGAACTCAAGGTGACCGTTTTGAAGTGGGTTATCTTTTTAAATCCAGCGAATACGAATTTAAAGATCCATCAAACAGAAACAACAAGGTTTCACAGTCGGGCCATTATATTAATGTGGGCTATATCATGGAGGCTAACTTATGACATTGAAGCTCATGTTTAAATATTTCTTAGGTTTAACTTTGATTGTCGGTGTGTTTGCAAAACTTTCTTGGTCGCGCACTGAAAGTACGTTAAAAGAATTTATTGTCAACCAAGCGATGACTCAGCTTCATGTGACTTCAGCGACAAAAGCTAACGAAGTCGAAGCTCGTATTAAGTATTACCAGATGGCATCGCAAGATATCGTTAAAAAACTATTGGTTAAACGTGAAAACTTCGGTACTGAAGGTATTGATTCTGATCTTGTCGCTGTTGATTTATTCGTAGCCAAAGAGGGTAAATATAGCGCTGTTGCAAATTTCACTAATAGCGACTTTATCAGTAACAGAAGTTTAACTCATGATTTTATCAAAGAAACCGTGGGTGCAAATCCTCTGGATTTTACGCGCTTACAGTTTGAAAAGCATTTTGTGCAAAAACTAACTGCGACTGACAAAAAAACGCAGCTTCTAGCGATTGTGACTTCTTTGCCAGAACAACAAGGTGTTATTGCCGTTTATGCTGATCTTCAGCGTTTTCAGGCTTTATTTACACCGGTTCCAGGTTTTAGACAGTTTATGTTTGAGCCGGTGGGTGGAGTAATGGCTCAAAGTGGCGAGTCGTTATCAATTGATATTAATGAACACCCTGCTTTTGTTGAATTAAATAAAAATAACAAATCAGTTATTCAAACAAAATACTTAGATAAAGTAACAACTGATAACTATTACGCATCAATTGTAAAAAGTGCGAGTGGTTTTTATATTTTAACCGAATCGCCTGAAGGATATCTTTGGCAGTCGGTTTATTTATTAAAATCCAGTTTTTCTCAGGCCGTAGGTATTTTATTTTCGTGCATCGTGGTGCTGTTATCACTTATGGGGTTATTCGCTTCACAAAAAATGAAGCATTTATCACAACAACTTGAAGATTACTCGCAACGCCGTGAAATCTTACCAGTCATTAAAGATAGCGTTTTAAAAGACGAATTTGATCAGTTATCTCAGCAAATTAATTCAACTTTTGTGAATGTTGATAGAAGTGCCAAATTCGGTGAAGTGATTCAAAAGTTTGAACGCGTGAATTTGGCTGATAAATTAAATTTCAAAGCAGTTAACCTTGAACTAACTGAATCAGATGTTTTAGTGGTTCAGTTAGAGTTAATCGGCGATAACCCTGAAGCAACGGCTGAAGATATTATCAAAGAAAATGATCTTATCCGTAAGAATATTGAAGAAATAATTGCTAGAACAAATGGTGTTGTGATCACGCAGTTAAATAGCTCAATTACGCTAGCCTGGGGTCTTTTTGATGACAACGCACAAACAGATCTTCGCGGTTTAAACTCGGTTTTAGAAGTTGAATCGTATTTAAGAACTGGGTCTGAAAGTTTTAAATATTTTAATTCATATTTAATCAGTGCAGTTAAAGGTAAAGCCACAGTTCATTTAAGTCCGGTGACGGGCCGAATGATGTACTTTGGCCAGCCATTTGCCGAGGTTCGAAGTCTGGCTTTCACATGTGTAAGCTTAGAAAGAACGATCGTGGTCAGTCGTGAAGTAGCTGAAAGCGCTTCGCAATATTTTAATTTTGAAACAGAAAACGCGTTTAAAGATGTAGCTCGCTTAACACATCGTACGCGCGAAATTATCAGTGTGGCGAGTTAAAGGGGAACGGTTATGAAAATTAGATCAATATGGTTCGGTCTTATTGCTCTGGGATTTGTTATGCATGTGGGGATCTTCGGTGGATTCTCGGATTTAACAATCTTCTTCAATACCCATGCCTTAGCCTTAGTGTTCGGTGGTACGATTGCGATCACGTTATTATCTTACTCGTTTAAGATGATCTCGGAACTTATCGACTTTCTAATTTACGGTTTCTTCTTAAAAAAGAGCTCATACGATATCGAAGTGATCTACGAATTATTAACTTCGCTTTATCAAAATAAATCGCCGTTCTTTGATGCGAAAAAACGTAAATATAACCACATGTTCGTCTTAGACGGTTTATTGTTATTACGCGAAAAGCACATGACAGCAGATGAAGTTTACGATGCCATGGGAATGCGCGTACAAAATTTCAAAATCCGCTACCAAGCATACGCCAAAGTTTTATTAAATATCTCTAAGTATCCACCGGCATTAGGTCTTCTTGGTGCTTCGACAGGTATGATTCAGATGATGACAAATTTAGGTTCGGGTGGTCCAGAAGCGATGGGTAAAGCCATGGCGGTAGCCTTAACAGCTACTTTCTGGGGTATCGGTTTAGCGAACTTTGTTTTCTTACCGTTAGCCGATTACGCGTTTCAGTTAGCTGAAGATGATAACCATATCCGCGAAGTAATCGCTGAAGCCATCGTGAAAGAAAAAGAAGGCACCTCTTTTGAGTCTTTAATCGAAGTGATTACTTTTGGTTTAGATATTCATGAGCAAGTGGCTGTAAGAAAAGCTTTAGGTCAATTTATTGCTAAATATACCGAGACATCTCAATCCATTGAATCTCCGGTAAAAGATGAGGTAGAGAGTGCGTCGTAAGAAAAAGCACGATGATTCACACGGAGTTCCTCACGTTGATGAGAAGTGGCTTGTCAGTTACTCTGACATGATGACCTTACTCTTTGGTTTATTCGTGATGCTTTATTCGTTCGCCATGAAAAATAAAAGTGTAGCTGAAGCCGTTGAGAAAGAGCTTAAAAAAATTTCTGAAAAAGGTTTTCAGTCAACAGCTGTTGATCAAAAAACTGAATCGATGCAAAAGATGGTTGAAACATCTGATGCCAACGAACTTAAACGTATTATTGCTTCACTTAATGCTGAAATGAATAAACTTCGTTCTCAGTTAGCTGAAGCACAAGATGAATTAAGCACAAAAGATTTAGCTATGGCTAAGATGTCACAAACATCAAAAATGTCTCAAGCTAAACTTCAAGAGGCCACTCGTAATGTCGCTTCTAGTAAAGCAGCTCCTGGCGAAGCTAACAGTGTTATCGTATTTGTAAAATGGGCGAACAGAAGTCATGACGTCGATATGACGGTTACAACACCTTCAGGCCAAGAACTTAACTTTAAAAATCGTAAATTGGCTGAAAACGATGCGGATGAATTTGTCAACGATGCTGATCGTGGTCCGGGTGTAGAGATGTTTAAAACAACAGCACCAAAAGACGGCGAGTACACGTTTAACGTTTCTTTATACAATAGCCGCGGTGATGAATCGGCAAGTGAAGTATCGCTTTATATGGTTGTAAACGGGCAAGAAAAGTTAATCGAAAAAATGACTCTTAAAGACGATGATGAAAATCGTCAAAAAACGAAAAAAATTAACTTAAAGAAACTTGATTAATGAAACAGTATCAGACCCAAGGTTTTGTAAAAAACGGAATTGCAGTGAACGCGGTTTATATAGTTAAACCGGGTGATACGCTATTGGGTATTCGAAAAACTGTGAAACGTCTTGGTGGCAACCCGAAAGAGCTTGAAAAAATCGAGCCTGCTATTGCGCGCGGCTTAGCGCCCGGGCAGTTTGTTTATTTTCATTCAGATCTTGAGCGTTCAGAAACACAGCAAGATAAAATTTTAAATAATCACGAATTAGAGCGCTGCCCTTATCAAATGGTTACGCTTTATAAATCTAATTTTAAAGAAAAGTTAGATGAGCATGTGGGTTACAAAAACGCATGGATTGAAGTGTTGGCACTTAATCGTTTCCAAGTCTCTGATTTTGCAAACAGTCCTTCGGTACAGGTAAAAGTTTATCATGCCAAGAAGACTTTTAACGATATAGCCTTGGCATCGGGTTCATTTAAAAACCAGACTAAGAAAAGTAACTTAGATCTTCAGTTAGCTCAAAACAATGAAGTGAGCACAGAAAAAGTTCTTGTAGTTCCTGACAGAGCACCAGCTTCAGAAGAAAAACATGAAGGCCCTGGTAGTCTAGTTTATTTCGGTTTTCCGATACTTGTTATCGCTCTGATCGTGGCTTATCGTAGTAGCAAAAAAAAGATTGCATTAGATATTACAGATTAATAACCTAATAGCACATGCAACGTGCACGGTTATTCACTCTTATTTTAGCATCATTAGTGTCATCATTGGCGTTTGCCGAAGTGACTATCAAAGATGTAAAAAACAATTCAGCCGCAAATTCAGTTTTATATTCTGTTAAAGAAGGCTTTGTTAAGCTTGATCAGGTAAACACGGTGTACGGTGTTGAAATCCTGTTAAAAAAAGGTTTCGTTTTGCCGGCCAAGTACCGCGTTAAGGGTGCTGACACTCCTGAAACTGATTTTTCGTTCATGAATAAATACACTCTTTCAACAACGGTGATGTCAGAATTAACTTCAGGCGCTGCTGTAGTTTCAGGAACAGCAAAACCAGAAATTGCTGTTAGCGATGAATTAATCGATACACCGGTCACAGCCGATGAAGTACGTCTGGTCACAGGAGCTGGCAAAACTTATATTCAAGACGAAACGGGCCAAGTGGTTTATGAAATCGAGTGGAAGCCAAAACCTGAACAAAATGTGATGGTGATGCGCGGTTGTCCGCAAGAGTTATTAAAACTACGCGAAGTTAAAAATACGCCAGTGACTTTTCCGATGGGGATCAGCTGTAATTTTGCTGTTTCACCAGGGTTAGTGACAATTTCTCTTCCGCAAGAAGCGCGCTGGAGCAGTGCAAACCTTGTTGAGGTGTCAGGTAAAGGTGAGCGTTACCGTACGTTTGAAATTCCGCAAGGAAACTTAGAAGGTAAAGCTTCAGGGGCTTTTCGTTTTAAACAAAAAGATCAAACTTTAACCTATGCTGTATTTGTTAAAAAATTAGAAGAAAAAGCGGCCACTTTATCAATTGGTTTTGATAAGTCAGTTTACTTCGGTATGGCTTCATCAGCTTTAGGTAGCGATGCTGCAAGCTATTCTTCATCAAGTTTTTTCTACGAGTTTACGGGTTTGACTGATTTTGTGTGGAGTTATTTTAAATTCGGCTTTGGTTTTTACAATAGCTTTTCGATGGGTGAAGATCCGGCAGTTGTAAGTTCTCGCGATTCAAAAGTAACTGTGGGTTATTATTCAAATAATAAAACGGGTTTTAATTACGGCGTTTGGACAGGGCATAGAAACTTCGATGTTAAACAAGATTTATCAAGCACGAAGTTTCAATCATCGCAGTTTGCTTTTGGTGCTGATGCTATTTACACAATTAACCCAAAAAATACGGTGATTGGCAAATTTGAAATGGCTTCATTAGGATCAAAAGTTGTTAAATCGCATATGAAAATCGGGGCCTATTACAAATACAAAATGACTCTTGGAAAAACCGAATACATTGTCGGTGGCTTATTTGAAACACAAAATATGCAAATGGCTACCGCAACAGGCGATAGCCGTAAGTTTGATCTGACTAAATTCGGTTTATTATTAGATTTCTAAGGAACTGCCGAGAAGATCGTAAAGACTTGTCCAAGCTCAACAATACGTAAATAATTTTGATCCATGATAAGAACCTGATCGTTGCCATTCATGATCGGTTTAAAATCACGCACTCGTAATTGACAGCTTGTAGACGGTGTAAAGTTTGTACAATAACTTGATCCGGCGCTGTTCGCTCCCGCAATTTTTTGAAACGAACTTGCATCGTACTTAGAAATGGTTCCTTTTGTTGAGTCCATCATAAATAACGTGTCTTGGCCGTACTGAAACGTTAAGAAGCTGTCACGGTTAACTGAACCCATGTATTCAGGGCTTGTGTTAGTGCTGACATAAAACTTAATTAACTTAGCACTATCACAGTGATCAACAACACCGTCTACAAAACTTGTCGCGCAGAAGCGGCCTGTGATGTTGGCGATATTATTACGAACCGGATCGTAGCTAACGGCTAAGCGTGAATACGGAACTAACGCATCTGTTGATCCTTGAGCGGTGCTTCCGCTGATAAAAATTGTCGAAACGCTACGTTTACTTGGATCACTATTATGTTTGTAAACACGCAGCTTAAAACGATTCACCGGAGAACTCACTGGAAGAGTCGGGTCATCCGATGAAAACACCACCCATTGATTCGGTAATACGGTAAACACACCGTAAGCGTCCATATCAGCGCTATCATTAATTTTTAATTCTTTCGGATCAGTTAATACATCAGTCGTTTCACTTGTTCCGCCACCGGCCACATAAGTTAAAGCAGGGCTTGCTTCACTTGGATCATAGTAAGCAATTTTTCCGTCATCTAAGAACCAATGAACACCTTTGGCATCAATTGTATGACGTTTAACGTGGTTAAACGCGGCTACACCTAAAGCTCCTTCTGTGAAAGAACCAGTGTTTGAAATAAACGATGCTTTAATCGTAGCTCCAGGATTTTCATCTAAAATTTTAGTGTCAAAGCGTGAAATACCAGATTCAGTTCTTACAAACATTTCACCATTCGGGCTTAAGTTAACACTGTCGTTGGCAGGAACTGTTGCTGTGAAGCTTACTGACGATTCAAGATAGTGTTTAACACCAGGTACATTTGAATCTGACATCGTTAAAAATTCACCACTTGATCCGTGATGGTAAAGCCCTGTCGATGTTGAAGAAAGAGCGGCGTAATCATTTACATAACGGGTAGTACCACTTGTTGAGATGCTTAAGCTATCAAGAGCATTTGTTCCGGCTCCTGCATTTGAAAGATAAGAAATATTTCCGGCGGCATCTTTTGTCCAGAAATAACCGGTCGCTGTGAATGGTAAAAATCCTAAGAAATAATTAAATTCAAAATTAGCCGGTGTTAATGTCGGAACAGAAATTCCCATCGTTGAAAGTGGTGTCCAGCAAGCGTCGTTAACTCCAGGAGCGGTTGGATCGTCCATTTTTAAACAGATATCTGCGACAGGAGTCACTAGATCATGCACGCCAGAAACTTGCAGTGATGAAACTCCACCCACAACACAAGCCGCACCGATACAAGAAATACCATTATTAGCTAAAATCGGAGCTTCAGAGTCGATCTGAAATTCTTGGCTTTCAGCCGAGCTTGTTAAGTTTGATTCACCCACACTTGTGATACGAATCTTAAAACGGTTTTCAGCTTGCTCAAAAGAGTTATCTACTTTTCTACAGCGAACATCAACCAAGTTTGGCGTATTCCACGAAACAGTTGTGTCTTCGCCGGCACCCACTGAAACCACACCATCTTGAATTGTCACAGCAGAAGGTGTGTTTGATGCGCCACCTGTAAGAATAGTAAATTCAGGTACCGCTGTTGAAGTTGGGCATTTAACAACGTATTCAACTTTACTGACGGCCCCTACACGAGAAGTTACACGAAAGATTAAATCCTGTGTTACGCCGCCGCGAAAGTAATTTGAATTCACATTTAAAATTTCAATTACTGGAGATGCCGGTGGTAAACTATTACCATTACCGCCACCAGAATTTGAACCATCGCCAGAGCCATCACCCGGGTTTGATCCTGGATTGCCCGGATCCGGTTCATCACCGGGATTTGGCGTAGCCGGAGAATCAATGTTATCACCGGTTGTCGAAGAACCTTTTGAAGCTTCAAGGCTTGAGATATCTTCCATCGAGCCTTGGCAGGCTGTGAAGAATAAACTTAACGTGGCTAAAACCACTAAAGTTATAAAGCTGTGATGGGATTTTTTATAAATCAAGTGAAACACTGTATTCTCCCATCATGTATTGACCTTTAAATGTTGCCGGAAAGTAAAGTTTAATAAGGCCGTTGTTTGTATCGACTAATTTGTCGATTGTACGACCGAAGCAAGTCATACCCGTTGGCAGTGGTAAGATAATTTCAGACGAGAATGTCGGCGTCACAACACGACGGTATAGACGACCACTGTTGTTACAGAAATAAAATACATCAGCGCCTTCTTGCACGGTGTGGGTGAAAGATAAGATTGTTCCATTTGAAACTTGTGTCACGTTATAGTATTTGTCGGCTTCAACAAAATTTTCATTGGCATCTGTTTTAAACGAGATCGCACCAATCATTGTTCCGCCGTATCTTGCGACAAGTAAAGCATCTTTATCTTCGTCGTATTCATAACGGGTCGAATTTAAAGTTCTTTCCATATTGTTCGTTGAAGCAATTGAAACCTGCGAATAAGAATTCGGAAAGTGAACAGCGTCGCTTCCGGCCGTAATTAAATCACTGTTACCAACAAAGTGAGTTTGTTGACCAGAATCAGTATTTACAAGTTTCATATAATACTGCTGCCAGATATTACTGAAAAGACGGTTGTACTCAGTCACAACTTGTGACGGGCGTACCGCCGGGTTTCCGTTAACCGTAACATCTTTTGGTGGAAGGTAAGCAAGCATTACGTTATATCCCGTGCTATCGCCACGGCACTGGGTATTCATCTTACCATCGCACGAGCCAGTACCTTTTGTATTTACGTAAGGTGTTGATGTACTACCACCACCTAAGATACGCATCCAGCGGCCGCTGTCAGGACCACTGCGAATAAGCTTCATCACTGAACGGTTAGCTTCTGGCGAGAAAACAAATGGTTCACCGTTTGTAGGATCAACGATTAATGCTGGAGCCATATCTTGATAATTACTCCAAGCTCCCATTTCATCTTTAGCTAAGTTTGTCGATACGAAGTACCCTGGTTTAGACGCTGAAGCTTTCCACGCCAGAGCCCAGTTTGTAGTTTCGTTACCGGCAATAGTTTCAATTTTTTTATCTAAGCTAAATTCGCGTAAAAGTTGGCTGTCATGTTCACGAATAATAAATTTATCACTTGATGTTGAACTGTCATACCATTTACCGAAAGCTTCAAAGCGGCCCAGTGTTGAAAGAGTCGCTTCAAAACCATTACGGTCTGCAGGTTTGCGGCCAAATAAGGTCACAACACGGCCATCGGCACCGATCATGCGAACCTGCTGGCCATCAATAAAGAAAATTGTATTATCTTGCGTAACCCAGGCATCACGAAGATAAACCGGGCACGAGTTGGCTAACGTTCCGTCTTCGCAATAACCATTGTAAGTAGAACCTAAGATTTTTTCAAACTTGTTCGTTGAAGTGTTTAGCTTTCCTAAATTCAACTCAAACTGATTTGTATTATAAGCGTAAAGTTCGCCACGGCGAGATGTAAAATATCTTACCATGTGTGAGTTAGCATAACCTTTGGCTAATGAATTTTTCAGTGAGTATGTGAATGAATAGTAGTGCGTGCCGGTTCCGTTTGACTGGCCGGTTTTTGGGTTATGATTTGAAGTAAAGTACTCACATTGCGCTGTTGTATTCGGTGGGCAATACTGCCAGAACATATGTAAGGTCGTTGGATTACCGGTGATCGGATTGAATGTGATTCCGCCCACTGCTGAAGGGTAAAGTTCAGAAATAGGTTTGAACGGTTCACCTAGAACACCGTAGCCAGTTAAAGTTAACGGAAGAATTTTTCCAGGTTTCGATGGATCTGCATCTGGGCGGTAAACACGGAAGTCAACACCGCGCCAAGAGTTCGCACTTGAAGGTGTTGTTGTTGAAATATAACTTGGATGCATGTTAACAGCAAAATAAATATCGCCATTAGGCATCGGTGTAAAATGGCGGTACATACGGCTGTAATCATCTGGCGGGCCGGGGAATGTAAATTCGTTCGCGTAAATCCAGGCATTTTGCCAGTACTGCTTAGGAACCTTAGCGTTATAAGCCGTATTTTTTGCTGTGTTGTTGTAATAGCAAAGTGATGTCGGTGATTGTAAACAGCCAACAATCGTTTTAACTTCGCGAACACCGGTTAAGTTTCCTTGTCCGTCACGCTCATCAGTCACTTGGCGAATACGGTTATTTTCTAAAATAAGTAAACGGCCTTTATAATCCAAAGAAATTTTTAAAATATTTGAAGCCTTAGCTTCTGTGCGTCCGGCAAGTAATGAAGGATCATCGACCGAATAACCATCAACTGATGATGCAGCCTCTTTAACATAAACGCGTGCTTTACCATCGAATTGGCTGATTTCAACAACACCGACAGTTTCATCTAACACAAAAATACGGCCATCTTCGTGAACAACTAATTTACCACCTGAGCGGATATATGAAATATCAATATCAAATTTCGTATTTAAAGCCGAAGCGCCAATTAACGAATCCGAAAGACCCGCGGCAAAACGTAAACCTTGAACTTTACCATCAGCACTTAAAGAAGTGGCTAAG
This sequence comes from uncultured Pseudobdellovibrio sp., assembly GCA_966250225.1. Taxonomy (GTDB): domain Bacteria; phylum Bdellovibrionota; class Bdellovibrionia; order Bdellovibrionales; family Bdellovibrionaceae; genus Pseudobdellovibrio. The sequence goes on from CBINGM010000003.1 coordinate 194,788, forward strand.
TTAAATGGATTTGTACTGATCGAATAAACAAAGCCTGCTGAATCGCGTACATGCACGCGCAAATAAATTGGCATGTTGTATAAGCTAGCTGGTGGATTCCAGATCAGACATTTATCAATCGAAGCCGGATCTTGTGATGAAATCGTTTGGCAGCCTTGATCAACGGCCGCAGAAATTTCGCTGTCAAGCATGGCTGTGCCGCTGGCATTCGTGATATTTTGAAAAGTCACAGCATCTGTTGAGTATTCAATTTTATACGGCTCAACAAGGTCAAGCGTCGTGCTTTGATCAATGGTGTAACTCCACTTAATAAACATCGCAGGGTGTGAAGCATCAATAATAGTTTTTTCTAACGGCGGATTATCGCTCACGGTATCATCGTTAGAAGCAATGTTTTTAAGAAACACGATACTGCGCCCTGGTGCATACGAAATTGTGCGGCGGTCGATGGTTTCATCGCCCACATCATTTGTTAAACGTGAAAAGTTTCCGGATTTATCTTTAACCCAGAAATAGAAAGTAAAAGATCCGCCGATCCAGCCAAGTACGCGTTTAAGGTTGCGCACTTGTAAGTTTTTACTTTCAGTTAAACCTAATGAGCTGATTTTTAACCAGCAAGAGTGTTCAGCTGTAGGAATAGCTGCAGAATCTTTTAAACAAAAGCTATCTACCGGAGATAAATTATCATCGGCATTAAAATCAATATTCACGCCCGGAGATTTTAAATTCAGTGGTGTATCAGCAGAACCATTAAATGTGAGTGTGCCAGCTTGAATAACCGGAGCCGAACTATCCATGATAAATTTACTTGAAAGGGCCGTGAATGTTTCAAGTTTTGCATTACGAGTAATTAATCTAAAACGGAACTGATCACCTTCGTCTGTTAAAGTGATTGGTATAGACCAGCTAAAACCCTGAACTTGGTCATTGTATCCGCCAAGATCAGTGGCTCCTGGAATTTGAACCCAGGTTGTACCAGATGTGTATTCGATACGACTGATATAAAAACCAGGATCTGGATTTTCAGCAGTACCTGTTGGAGCATTCGCGCACGCCGCATCCTGTGGATTATTCACTGGATCACAAGTTTTGATAATCCATTTAATATTAAATGTGCGGTTGTTACGAAGGTACGGAAATCCTTCTTGATTCATACCTTGAGTTGTTGTTTCAACGAATTGAATTCCCGGTGGAATATATTCATCAAGCTCAATACCGCCGGCACCTTTTTGTGAAAGGTTAGATAAAAGTTCTTCTTCTAAGATAGAACCGGTACAGCCTGTAAGTAGGGTAAGAATAAGTAAAAGGTAGATTTTAAAATTTTTCACTTTTTACCTACCAATACAGCGAACTGCTGCCGGGTTGTTACGTTGTTTATATTGGCGAGAACCGGTTTTACCACTGAATGTCCACGCATTTTTACGATTCGAAGCTGATGTTGTCGCTGTCCATTCTTCGTCGGTATTAACACCGATATCTGGTAACACGAATCTTAAGCCGTGATGATTTGCTAAAATATAATCGTACATTGATGGCACACGCCATAACACACGCCCTGTGGCTGCCGTTAAACTTGGAGTAAGACCTGCTTTACCCGGAGTTGTTGATGTGTTGTACGTTGTGGCAAATAAATTTGGATCGCCATTTTCAGGAAGATCAATATAACAAGCCGATATTGGCGTTGTTTGATCTTGATAAGTGGCATTGTCACAGTAATTTGACGGATCATCTTCTGAAGAAGTTAACTGGTCATAGACCATGTCAGTGCCATCAAAAACTTTTCTTCCGTTACTTCCGGTAGATTTACACCAATTTAAACTTGTCGAAACCAGAGAACTCCACATTAAGCCTGTGCTTGTATCACGCCAAACTTCGTAGGTTTTACTTGTATCAACGCTATCACGTTTGCGTGTGATAAGTTCCCAGTCAGTTTGACCGGCGTTACCTTTAACGGTTCCTTTCCAAGTTGCATTACTTCCAAAAACAGAAGCGCAGTTAGCTTGGCGGGCGCTGATAGTACCAATAGTTCCGCATTGAGTATTGCTCCATGTGCCGCGGTTAACTTTAACTACGTCGGCTTCAGAGTCAGTCGCAATTTTTGGAACCGGGTGATAATCAGTTGGGTAAATCTGACTTGAGTTTTGATTTGGATTTGCCTCAAGACGGTTAGATTCACCGGTTAAGTTTTGCTTGTAAGTCATTCTGTTTACAGCAGTACTGCTTGAAGGTACACGATGCGCACCACTGCCATACACGATTTCAGGTGCGTCGTAAGTTCCGCGCACGCCAAAAATCACAAGACCTCTTTGAATATTGTCTGGATCTAAATCAGGTTCAATCGCTGATTTTAAATCGGTTGTCGTATAACAAAGACCTACTTTACCTTGGGCACAGTTATCGTTTCTTCCGCCTTGAGGTAATTTGTAAACAAAGCGTCCTACTGTTGAAGAAACTACGCCGTTATTAATTTGAATTGATTTAACGTCGCCTTTAGTTTTGCAAGAATAAGCATTTAAAGCTGTGCCCGAAGCGCCCGGAGTTCCATCCGGTGATTTTTCTGTACAGTTTGTGTCGTTTTCAACATACGCATCAGCATCATCAATCCAACAAGGTTCATTATTTGATCCGTAGATACAATTTTTACCACGACCACCGTAAGAACCACTGATCAGTTTGCTTACACCATTAATCGTTCTTGTAACTTGAGCCGGGTAGAAGAAGCCGTTAAAGTCATTACGATCAGGAGTTGTACATGAAGTTGTTTGTAAGCCAACTCCAGGGCCTGACATCGGACAAGTGTTTGCTGAGGCCGTGTTACGAATAACGAAGTTAGGGCTTCCACTTGTTTTCAGAGCGTTACCGTCAATGCTAAAACCATCAGGTGTTGTTGTATCAGTAGTATTAATCCAACAAGCTCCTTTAGGTTTTGAACCATCGTATTTATTCACAAGTTTATATGAAGTAGAGTCAACCTGAACAAATGAACATTCAAGGTCACGGCCGCCCCAGTATGATGAATAAACATAGTAGTTACCAGCCGGTGCGTAACAAGTATTTGTATTGTGAGCTGTTGTTTGTGATACAGCACCATTCACGTCACAATTTGGATAAACTGTATTATCAAGCGTACCAACGATACCAAAGATTTTTTTATCTTTAACAATGTTTTCCGGTTTTAAACCAGCCGATTGCCATGTGATTTCATTACCTTCATGCCAGCCTGGAGCTAGTTGAATCGTCGTAGCTTCTGCCGGTGCCGTGTAATGTTGTAAATAGTTTGAACTGCGCGGGCCGTATTGAACATCATAAACATAAGACGTATTTAATACGCCGCACTTTTTTGTGATAATTGCATTAAGGTCACATAGTACTAATCCTGTCGTATCAATGACAGAATCATTAGAATTTACTTCTGCATGCGCAAGAGTAAAATTAAGAAGTAGGGTAAGAATAAACATTAGCGGCCGATACATCTAACCCCCGCTAAATCTGAACGGTTAATTAATCTGTGCGCTCCATCCATTGAGTTAACGCCCCATGCTTCGCTGCGATTTGCTGAATTAATTGTACCGGTCCATTCTACTAACGGCACCGTACGTTGTGTTCCCATATCAGGTAAAACAAAACGGATACCGTTGTATTCGGCCACTTCGTAGTCATAAAGAGTAGGAACGCGCCAATGGATTTTTGGTGAAGACGATAAATTTAAATCGGCTTTACCGTTGATCGTGAAATCAGAATCGACATTTGTAAAACCTAAATCTTCTAAACATGCGCTAATTACAGAAGCTGCTGCATCTTGAGCTTGATTGGCTGTATTGTTGCAAATTCCAGACGGATCAGTTTCTTTGTAGCGGTTATTAACTGAAGCGTTTGCGCTATCGCTGCTGCCTGAAGCTTTACACCAGTTTGTGCCTTCACTGATTAGTGAACTCCACAACATCATTGTTCTTTCATCACGCCAGACTTCAACCATAGTCGCTGTTGACGCATTTAACTTACGAGTGACAAGAGTCCAACGACCTTGGCCTGCATTACCACTTACGACACCATCCCATGAAGAAAGTGAACCGAACTTAGCACCGCAGTCTGAAATTTTCTTATCTAAAGTATTAAGTGATACATCAACGCCGCACTGAGTTTGTCCCCATGATGAACGCTCAGGTGTGGCCAGAACATTTTGTTCTGCCGTTGAACCATCGTCATCTTTCATAATCGATGTGACTTCGCGGTACGGTTTTAATGGCTCATAATAGTTAGGCACAGTTGTCGGAAGCGCATCTTCTGAAGCTCCGGCAAAGTTATTATTTTCTTCATTTAAAGTCAGTTGCGGAACTGATTTATCACGATGCATACCTGAAGCCCAAACACCGATACCACCGAACGAACCCGTAATACCAAAAATATTTACACCGGCTTTAATCGCTGAAGTATTTAATAGATTTGATAGGGCAATAGAAGCTGATTTTTTCTGACCCGCAGGAATAATCAATGTTTTAGTTGTCGGATTAGTTAAGGCATAACTTGGATTTAGATACCAGATACCTGCACGAGGATTTTCAACATACTTACAGTCATTGTAAGCTGTCGTGCAGTTGTTTTTACAAGTCGTGTTTGATCCACAAGCTGTGTTACAAGAATTTTTAGTTGCGGTACACGCATTATCAGCACATTTTGCGTAACCCACAGGTGTAGCACCCGAAACAGTTTGGCGTTCATAACAACTATAATAACAAGATGAATACTGACCAAAACATTTATTCGAATCAGCTCCGGCCTGCGCGTTACAAGTATTTTTTGCAGTCGCACATGTATTTACACATGAATTTAAAGTCGTGCGACAAGATGAGTTTTCACTTGTCGTGAAAATATAGTTGATGTTCGCCGATACTTCGGCGCCAGAATAATAACACTGACCTAAATTGGTTCCGTTACAAACGCGAAAGCGCCCATCATAAGCCGTGTTATAAACATAGCGGCTGTTACCAGGAGTTAAACACTGGGCTGAATTTTTACTGACAGGTTCATCTAAACCGCCAAGCCAGTTAGAAGGTAAGTTGTCATTTTGATCTTCAAGACATAAAGGTGTTGTCGATGTATTACCTAAATTCACCGAACGAGTTTGATAAGGCGGAATATCTAACCAGCACGGAGGATTAGGTACAGGTCCGCACACAGTAACACGGCCGCCGTAAACATCCGGATAGAAAAATTGATTTTGCGCCACTTGGCAGAAATCACGAACAATACCACTGATTGTCGGAGATTTTAATTTTCCATACGTAGGGCTACTGACAACAGTATCCCAAAATGTTCCGTTATTGTTATTATAAGTACATGCCAAAGGAACTGAATTGGCATTAGCTAAGTAAAAATCCTGACCGAAGTTTTGTACGAAACAGCTTTGAGAGTTTGCACCACCGGCCAAATTACAGTTTTTATCGCGACCATTAAATGGTGATGTATAGATAAAGTTATTTTCAGGAGCCACACACTGATTGTTGTTAGCTAAAGAAGAAATATCAGGAACTGTTGAAGTAGAAGAAGCTGTATCTGTATTTGAACAGTAAACTTTTTGCGTGCTCGCGAATGTTCCAGTTAAACCAAAGATCGAAGTTCCTGACACGATATTAGAAGCGATGTAGTCAGGATTGTAGCTTCCGCCTTGTTGACTTAAAGATTTATCAAGAGTCATTACAGCAAAGCCTGTTGACCAAGCCATCGGTAATTGTGAAACAAGCGAAACACCTTCAAAACCAGAATCACCGTAAACTAATGTCGAAGAAGTCGATATAGTTTGCGACGCAATTTCTGTTCCGCGACCAGAATATTTTTCTTCAGAAATAAAATATTCGTCGTAACCATCAGGAAGTTCACATGGAGGATTTGTAATTTCTCCGTCAGAGATTTCACACACGGGCACATTTGAAATCGATAACAGCGACACTAAATTTGTTTTTAAATCACAACCAGATAAAAATAATAGAAGACCCGCGCCAATAAATGAAATTGGTTTTAAAGAAGTTAATAACATACGAAATAGAGACAACGTGAGCTTCACGACTAATTTATCGACAATAAAGCTAAACTACTAAAGCCAAAACGGCCCAGTTCGATACACAAATTCCTGTCAAAATGCATTTCTTGTTTACGTTGAATTTAACACTGCAAACGTTCCAGACTTCGGTGGGGCGCTTGCGTGGCAGAGAATATGACATAGGCCCAGTTTCAAACTGGAACTAATGTTCTGGGCTTTAAAATTTATTTAACAGGTTCACGCTAGTAAGTAAGCATCTGTTTAAAAACACCAACAAGCCACTAAATAATAAGGGGGGGCTTTCAAATGTTTAAACTAAAAACCACTCTTGTGATCGCGTTTGCGATCTTCGCAACTACTTTTGCCAAAGCAGAAGATTCTTCTGCTCTTAAAGAATGGACATTCTTAGTGTTCATCAATGGCCACAACAACTTATCTTCATTCGCCGATATGAATATCCGCGATATGGAAAAAACAGGTTCATCTGATAAAGTGAACTTAGTTGTTGAATGGGGTTCACAGTCATCGAAAATGACAAAACGTCTATTAGTTAAAAAATCAACGAATCCAAATAAAGTGACTTCGCCATCAGTGATGGAAATGCCAAATCACGATATGGGTGATTATAGAAATTTAATCGATTTCGTCGCTTGGGGTGTAAAAAATTATCCTGCAAAACATTACTTCGTAGCTGTTTGGAATCACGGCTCTGGCTGGCACAGAACGGGTAAAGTATCAGCGCGTGATATTTCTTTTGATGATAACACAGGTAACGTGATCACAACTGAACAATTAGGTCTTGCGATGCAAGAATCAGCAAAGATCATCGGTCACAACGTAGATATCTACGGATCTGATGCTTGCTTAATGCAAATGATCGAAGTCGGTGCTGAATTCAACGGTTCAGTTGATTATATGGTGGGTTCACAAGAATTAGAACCGGGTGAAGGTTGGCCGTACGCCCCATTTGTAAAACAATGGATTGCTAACCCGACAATGACTCCGGCTCAGGTTTCAGTTTTATTATCTAAAGAATACCAAAAATCTTATGATGGTGGTGTGTACGGTAATAAACCAGATACAACATTCTCTGCTGTGAATCTTCAAAAATTACCGGCTTTATATGCTTCACTTACAACATTACAACAAAGTTTACGTGGCTTAGGTTCTTCACAATTTGCTGAAGTTAAAAAAGCGATCAATAACTCGATGAATTTCTACTATTCTGATTATGTCGATTTAGGTGATTTTTTAAATAGAACACAAACATTAGGTTTTTCTCGCGCGATCGAAGGCTTATCAGCTTCTCAATCGGCTTTAAAAGAAGTGGTTCTAACGGCTGATAACGGAGATAATTTCTTAAAAGCATCTGGTTTATCAATCTGGTTACCAACATACCAATCAAGCGAATTAAACCGCTACGATAATTTACAATTCAGCAAAACAACTGGCTGGAACGAACTAGTTCGCCAAGTTCTTCGCTAATCTCTCCGCTTCTCTCCCACACAAGGGGGGCATTGCCCCGAATTTTGAATGGTGTAACGAAAGTTACACCATTTTTTATTTGTACGAGTTTAGTACAATCGCACTACAGAATTTAGGCCAGTGGTCCAGCAATAGTCTAGAATCACAAAGGTCCAGTCTACTCCCTGAATAGGGGCGCCGAAGGATTTAGTGGAGGAACCACTATGTCGCAAACACGCAGAGATTTTTTAAAACACTCAGGTATTCTTTCTGCAGGATTAATTACATTCAAACCATTTGGTGGAGGTTCACGTGTGTGGGCCGCTGACAGCGACGCTGTTAATGCTTTAGCAACGACACCAGCGTACACAGGAGCCTATCCTATTCATCAGGGCTTAACTTTCGAAGATTTCGCTTATTTAAGCGTATTACGTCCGAAAACAGCCGAACTTATTTTTGAAGTTGTTGATAGTAAAAACGCGAAACAAAGTTTATTGGCTGTTCAAGCGGTAGGAATGAAGGGTTCAGATCTTCAGTTAGACCGTTTTAAAGCCACAGGCCTTCAATTAGGTCAGACTTACAAATTTCGCGTATTAGATTCTAAAGGTAAAATCGTTGATGAACGTAACTTTAAAACTCTTGATACAGATAAGAAAAATCCAAAAATAGCTATTGCAAGCTGCATGAATGATTTTTTCAAATCAGCTTGCACGCAAATGTGGGCCTCTTTAGGAAATCAATCTCCCGACGTTGTGTTTTTAGTCGGTGATACTTGTTATGCAGATAACGACAACGACGGTACACAGTTAGGTTACTGGAAACGTTACACTGAAACGCGCACAAGAATTGGTTTTTTCAGACATAAAAACTTAGTTCCGGTTATGGCCGTGTGGGATGACCACGATTTCGGTGGTAATAACTTCGATGGTTCTTACGGCGGCAAACAATTTACTTTAGAATTATTCTCAAACTTTTGGTTATACCCAGAACATGATAAATACAAACGTGGAGTAGGTGTATCGCAAGTGTTATCAATTTTTGGTTACAGATTCTGTTTAATGGATGACCGTTTTTACAGAAACGATTCAACTCAGTGGGGCGATACACAGAAAGATCAGCTTTTTGCGACCCTAAGTTCGGATAATTCACCAGCTTTTTTAATGAACGGTAGCCAATTTTTTGGCGGCTATCTTAAAAAAGATGCTTACGAATACAAGCAGGCTAAAGACTTATCGCTAATCTGCCAACAGCTATCGCGTATCAATGCCCCGGTGTGTTTTGTATCGGGTGATGTGCATTTTTCAGAAGTAATGCAGATTGAATCAAAATTATTAGGATATAAAACATTTGAAATTACTTCGAGTTCAATGCATAGCTTTACTTACTTAGGTAATCACTTAAGAAAGAAAAATCCGCGTCGTTTAGCAGCTACAAGTAAACACAACTTCACGGTGCTACAACTTGATAACACCTCATCGAAGTTTAAATTTACTTCAACAGCGTTTGATGAAGACGGGGATAAAAAAATCAATAAAGCCCTGGAAATCGTTCGTTAATTTACTCTCTTATCCAGCCAAATGTGGGGGCATTGCCCCTCGTTTGGCGGTGTATCTGGAAGGTGTTCTTTTATAGGGAATCCATCCCAAAACTTCCAGAGTATTTCGCTCGATGTAATTCATAACATTTGAAAAATCCCGTCCCCACGATACCCACCGCGAATAAAGCAGTGCTCCCCAAAATTTACGACGATACTTCACAACGGGGGCATTGCCCGCAGTATTTTGCTGGTCTTTGTTTTCGTTTTTAAGCAGCGGATATTGTTCAAGAATTTTCTGAGCGATATGTCCTGCGACAACACGAAAGAAGTTCTGAATAGCAACTCTTTTTCGACCGTGGATCAGTAGATGGATATGGTTTCCACAAATAGCTTGCTGGTAGACTTTCACGCCAAAGCGTTTTGAAGCTTTGTTAAGTATTTTATAGATAAGATTTTTGTGACGTAGCAAAGAGCGTTTTCCGATTGCGAGTTCGCTACGTAAAGTCACATGAAATGGATTTTTCGTAGAAAGATGGCGTTTCGATTTTCGACGTTTGATTGAAAGATCTCCGCCGTGTTCTTTACGTGGTATATATTTAGTTGAGAAGTAATGGCTTTGTTTCATGCCACTACGAAAATGCAAAATATATTCGGGGCAATGCCCAGATTTAAGCGGGATGAAGGGGCGGAATTTGGAGCGGACGTTCGGAAGCCGGAAAATAAAAACTCCGGCAGCTTTGGGGCAATGCCGGAGTTAAGTGATGAATATTGATTAAAAGCCGATTACTTGCGGGCTTTGATGTACTGTTTAACAAGAGTTAAATCAGTTTCGCGCATTTGTGAAACCGGAGTGATGATTTCTTCTTCCGGATCTAATTCACGGCCTGTGTCTGTTAAGCGTTTTTTAATTAACGCTTTAACGTAAGGGCCATCAAGACGTAAATCTTTAAACTGCTGAACAGTTCCTACTTCTTTACCAGTTACTTCAAGCATTGCTTTGTAAACTAATTCAGAGCAGTAAGTTCTTTCATCAGACATTTCAAAATAGATGTCGTAAGGTTTATTTTGTCTTTTGATCGCATTATGTAAAGCAGTGGTCATTGTTTTTGGGTTAAAATATTTAAAGCGATAAATTTTGTACTCTTTGTTTTTACCACGGTTGATAAAATCCTGAAGCGGAGTTGCTTTTACCGGACCGATGGCTTCAGCCACGTACCACTTACCGGCGTTTGCTACAAGAATACCAACATGAGTCCATTGAGAACCCGAAGCTTCGGTGATAGCAGCTGCTTGTTGAGACTGGCTTTTGTGAAAAATAATATCGCCAACTTGAAGAGTTTGAGCAGCGGCTTTTGTCGAAATTGTTAAGGCAAATAAAACGAACGCAGTTTTTATTGTTTGTTTGATGTTTTTCATACCGACTTTATCGGATGAAGTATTTGCTCCAGTTAGGGGCAATGCCCCCATTCAGGCCTAAAGTAGAATCCAGAAAATAAAAAAGCCCGGACTTTGATGAAGTATCCGGGCTTAAAGTTTGGGTTTTGGTTTTTAAAAAACTATTTAACGCCTTTAGCTTTCACATCGAAAGATAAAAGTGAAGCTGCGTGCGCCACTTTACCACCGATTTTTTCTACACGGCAAGTTACGCCGATAGAAACGCGGCCCTTAGAACCGATTTGTGCACCAGAAGCATCTTGTACGGCATAAACCACATCAAACATCGCTGGAGCTGTAACGCCCACTTTGCCAGCTTGAGCATCAGCTTCTGCACGTTTAACTGTTTTCGTGTGAGCAGCAACACTTGAACGTGGATAAGAACCTAATACTTTGGCTTGCATACCTGATTCTTTTTGCGCTGTTGTGATTCCTAAGCTTTCTTCAAGCACAGTTACTTTTTTCTCTGCGTAAAGTACGTTATCAGCAGTAGCTGTGATGGCTTTTTGTAATTCAGTCGTTGCACAAGATTCAGTTTTTACGCGTTGTAATCTTGTGATTTCAGATTCAGCGAAAGCTGAAGATACTGTTAACAAAGTCACTAGTGTAAATAAAATTTGTTTTTTCATATATTCCTCGTATTTTCTTTCGCTTTATTATTTAGATTGTAATTCTTTAAGTTTAGCTTTCGGTACGTATTTAATAGTAACTACGTAGTCGAATTTCTTTTGTTGAACAGCTTGACCATTGATTTCGTTTGGCATTGCTGCGTGAACACCGAAACCAGTTGGTGAGTAGTTACGCGGAGAAGCCGGATTTAACTGAGCTCTTGCACCGTCGATTTTTTGTGGTGTTCTATCTAATAAAGCTAATTTGAAGTAACCGTTCATTTGTTGGATTAGCGGAGCCATTGCTGCAGCTACACCTTTATGGCCTGAAGATAAACCTTTAGCTTCTTTTTCAATGCCTGGTAAAGCGAAGTCGATTAAGTTCATTGTTACTTGCGGGCCAGCACCAGTTTGTTGGATTAACATTGGGATACCGTCAGTCATACCATATAAAGATTGGTCTGAAGCGCTACCGCCAGAGAAAGCCGTACCTAACATTTGCATTGGTTTGAAGTATTCAGATACGCAAGATTTTAAGTTAGATCCATCTGGAGCACAGTCACGTAAAGATAACATAACCCAAGCAAACTCAGAACAGAACATTTGCATGTGATCGTGTTCTTTCATGCCCTTACCTAATAATAGACGAGCTGTATCTGTTACGAAAGAAAGATCGCCATTTTCACGGTATGTTGGGCTGTTGTAATCAGAGTTGAAAGATAAAGACGAAGGGTAAATCGTTTTAGCGCGGGCTTTTTCTAAAGCTTTTTCGAACCAAACTTGTAAGTTTTGTCTTTGAGCTTGAGTTAAACGCGGGCGTAAGATTTGTAACATTAAGTTTTCGTTATCACCAGTAAAGTGAGTTGAATCCATCACTGATTTACCGAAACCTACAGAAGCTCCACCTAACATGTCTGAATCCATCGGCATGTCGATGTTGTAAACTACTTTTCTTCCGTTTTCAGTAACAACTACGGCCGTTGAAATGTGAGTATTTAATAATTGTAAAGCTAAGTATTGTAATGAGTTAGCAAACTGCGGACGAGTAGAGATAATGATGTCGCCCGTTTTGATCAATCCGCTTTCAGCCATTGAGCGAGCTGCTTCAAGACGCGATTCTTGAGGAGCTAAAGCCATACGTAAACCTAATGCTGAACCAGTCGCAGACTGAGCACCCATAGCTACGTAGTCAGTTAATACAACTGAATTTGAATCATCAGAGCGAGGTACGAAAGTAACATCATTTAAAGGTAAGAATGTTTTTGCCGGATATGTTTCATAGAACGCAACAGAAGGATTTAGCATTGCTGACTGAGACCATTTACCAAGAACTAACTCGATACCAGCAGCGATTTGGTTGTTAAACGCATTTTTACCTAATTTGTTTACGATAGGGCCAGCAGTTGCAGTGCTAACTAACAATGCTGTACTTAAAAAGGCGCTAATAGCTTTTTTCATGTTCATATGTTTTCTCCGTTTTTAATAATTAATAACCGTTTATAAAAAACTTAACGAAGAGGTAGTTTTCAAGAAAGGTGCCCGAATTGAAACGCTATAAACAGGATAAAATTGTTTTAAAGACCTAGAATTTGTTGAAGGACAATTATTGCGGGCCCCGCTGTCTAACTCGTCGTCAAATGCGGTCGCAAGACACATCAAGACACACTTAAACGCAGGATAGGCTTCAAACTCTCATTTTGAGACGTAAAAAATGGGCGGGCAATGCCCCTCCAAAGGAAGACATTATGAGCGTAAACGGTTGATTTTATCGTAGTCGCCGACGATCCATAAGATATCATCCACCAAGATTTTCATAGAAGAATCAGGGCTAATAATATGTTCGCCGTTACGTTCAATACCTACAATTAAACCCGAAGTTTTTTCGCGAATTGAGCTTTCGCGAATCGTTTTATTTACAAACGGTGAGTTCATAGTTACGCGTACCGAACGTAATTTATAAGATTCAGTGGTTGATTCTCCGTCTTTATAAGCCGAAGTTTCCAGTTCAACTCCTAATTTGTGAACCTGTTCATCAACTCCAATTAAATATAATTTATCATAAGGCATAAGAATAAGCCCACGATCAGGAGCTAAGTGTTTACTCTCGCCGCGTTCAACCAACGCCACTGTGACATTGTAGGTTTCTTTGATTTTTGAATCTTGTAAAGTCAGACCCACATATTTTGAGTTAGGGTTTATCGTAAATGTTGCAAGACTTGCATCCCAAGGAGCAAGTTTAGGTTTTCTGGTCGGGCTTTCGTACACCAGATTATTCATGAACTTAGTTTCAATTTTTTGATAAAACACCTGCGAAGTGCTTCCAAAGAAAACTAACAATGTTAAAGCTGCAAATGAAACTAAACCTTGCCAAGAGTTTAAAGTCATAAAACTGCTGACTGCATAAAGAGCAAATAAGAATCCTAAAATGTTTCTTCCGATGAACACACCGATATCAAGGCGGTGTAAACGAATAAGTTCTGTTTCAGTTAAAAATTTAGAAGGCTGGCTAAAACACATCGCCCAATAAAACGGGATCGATAAAAAACACACAATGGCAAATGAAATATAATCACCAAAACGAGGGCGAAGAAGAACACCTGCTGAAATAATCGCAAAAACTAAAACGCCGTTAATTAATGTTTTCCAGCCGTACGCGCGCCATAAAATTTTAACTAAACCTGCCTCAGATTGCTCTTCAACAAATGCAGTTTGGTATTTTTCAACACGGGCAAAAAAGTTTTCTGGAAGTTTATGGCGTAAGAAGTTTTGTAAGCGGTCAGAATTACGAATTAAATAAGGTGTGGCAAATGTTGTGATTGCCGAAACAGAAACGGCGATCGGGTATAGGAAATCACTTGTAACTTTTAAAGTTAAACCAAGCGTAGCAATGATAAACGAGAACTCACCAATTTGAGCTAAGCTCATACCGGCTTGCACTGAATGGCGAAAGCTAACACCTGAAATTAAAGCGCCCACTGAAGTACTAATCACTTTACCGGCAATTGTAATCAATGTGATTAGAACGATTTGCCAGGCGTATTCTTGTAAAATCGCCGGATCAATCATCATACCTACAGAAACGAAAAAAACCGCCGCAAATAAATCTTTAATGGGATGTAATATTTTTTCAATACGTGGGCCTTCACTGGTTTCAGCTAAGATTGAGCCCATCACGAAAGCCCCTAAGGCTGGCGAAAAACCTGCGTAAGTAGCAATACTGACCATCGCTAAACATAGACCCAATGAAACAATTAACATCGTTTCATTGTTTAAATATTTTTTAATTTTACGCATGATCGTCGGTAACATGTAAATACCCACGATAAACCAAAGAATTAAAAAGAAACCTAAACGAAAGCCAGAAAAAATAAGTTCTTGTCCTGAAAGTTCACGTGAAATGGCCACCGTTGAAAGCAATACTAAAAGTAAAATCGCTACGATGTCTTCGATAATTAAGACACCAAATACGAGTGATACAAACTTTTGGCTTTTTAAGCCAAGTTCATCAAAGGCACGGATAATAATGGCGGTTGATGAAATCGATAAAATTCCCCCTAAGTATAAGCTATCGATTTGATTCCATCCCATGATTTGGCCAAAGATAAATCCCGACACCAACATAAAGATCACTTCAAAGACTGCGGTAATCGTGGCAGAACGTCCGGTCTGCGCTAATTTTTTAAAACTGAACTCTAAACCTAGACCGAATAATAAAACGATAATTCCGATTTCGGCCCAGATTTTTATAGAGGCGACATCTTTTACATTGGGAAAGTAGGGCACGTGCGAACTTACTAAAAATCCAGCGATCAAATAACCTAAAACAACGGGCTGATTAAGTTTTTTAAAGATCAATGTCACCACGGCGGCGGTGATTAAAATAAAACCAAGATCCTGGATAAGCTCTGGAAGGTGCATCATAGTTTGTTTATGCTATCTGTTGCTATTGTGCCTTATCAAGCACATAATCTTAGTAATGCAAAACAAAAGACGACTTCAGGTTATACTTATTTTATTTATGCTTTGTATTGCGGGTTGCGCTTCGTTTTTGTCACAATCTGATGAGACAAAAAGTTTGTTACGCCAAGGCCAAACGGCGCAAGCCCTTAAAGATCTTAAAGAAAAATCAGAGGCTGAAGGTAAAGATCAATTGATGTATATGCTGGATTACGCCATGGCTTTGCAAATTGCTGGCGACTACCGTGCATCGGCCGATGCTTTTATTAAAGCCGATCGCTTACTTGAAGAAAAAGATTATCATTCTGTTAGCCAAGTTGTCGGTGCAACCCTAGGTGCTGAAGAAATGGTTCAGTATAAAGGTGAATCATACGAAAAGTTTTTATTAAACAGCATGAATGCGATTAATTACCTTATGCTTGGTGATTATGATTCGGCTTTAGTAGAATGCCGCAGAATTAACAGCAAAATTTCATCTTTTAAAATGGAAGGCCGTGAAGCCTATGAGCTTTCGCCTTTTGCCAGTTACTTATCAGCGATCATTTGGGAATCACAAAAAAAATACGACGATGCCTATATCGAGTACGAAGCCGCTTACAAGTTAGATCCCACAATTTCGGGAATTGGCGGAGATTTAATTCGTTCAGCGCGCTTGGCGGGACGTGATCAAGCTTTAGAGAAGTGGAAAAAAGAATTTAAATCAGATCAGAATGCTTTAGATGAAGAATTAAATGGCCGTAAAAACGGTGAAGTGATTGTGATTTTTCAACAGGGTTTTGGCGCAAAGAAAGTTCCGCGTGTCGATGAGCCACGTTTTCCGACATTAAAAACAGAATTTCCAAAAACAACGGTAGCCCAAGTTGAACTTACGCCAATGGAATCATCGACAGGAAAAATCTATACCCAAACAAATAAAACAAGAACGGTATATGATATCGACCGCATGGCGATGATCACCATGGATAAAGACTATAATTCTTTAGTGGCGCGAAGAATCGGCGGCGTGGCCGCAAAAGCTGTTGTGTCAGATCAGATTCGTCAGAAGAATGAATTTTTAGGAAGTGTCGCGTGGATTGCGATGAACTTAGCAGATAGAGCTGATCTTCGCCAATGGTCAACGCTGCCATCTAAAATTCAAATGGCGCGCATCTTCATGAAGCCGGGGAAATATGACCTAAAAGTTCTTGGCTTAGATAGTTATGACGCTCCAACGGGTGATCAATTGTCTTCGCAAGTCATAGAAATCAAAGCCGGCAAAAAAGTTTTTGTGAATTTCAGATCTTTGCGCTAGCCTTTTTGTAAACAGATCTCAAGGATGGGAAGTTTATGAAATTTTTAGCGACAAGCTTAGTGTTATTGTTTTCCACGCAAATCTTTGCAGCGATTCCGCCGCAAGACTGCAAAGAAGAAGTCGTGCGTGTGGGGCTTACGCAAATTCATCAGCTTTCAAATCGTGAACAGACTAATTGTTATATTACGACAAGTAATATGAATAATTATGTCGATCTTAAATACCGCGATTACTTAGTTTCAAATGATTCATTATTGGTTTTCGTATCTCTTGATGATGGACCTGAAGACACATCAAGTGGTGCTAAAGAATTTTACTTCTTTCCACGTAACCAAAGAACGGCGACTTTCAACATCAGCGAAGATGAACGCGAAATTACAATCAAAGGCCGTTATAACTTTGATTTTATCTTTGATAGCGAATCAAGCCACCTAATTGGCATGACCAACGCCAAAGTTGATGTTGATCCAAAAATTTCAGCTGAAAATGACGGGGGAGTGTTTATCACGCCGACTCAAGGTTTAGTTTACGAATTGCCATTTAAATTAGGTGGCGCACCCTCGGCAGATTTCAAAAAAACCGGTACGTTTAAAGATTCTTATAAGCATGAATGCCGCGTGCAAATCGGCAAAATTTTTAAATACACAAATAACGAAGGTGAAACAGCTGTGAAGTACACCGACGAGCAATTAAAAAAAGTGCTAGCTAAACTTTGTCCACAGATTAAGTATTAATATATGCGTAAGTTATTATTTTTAGGTTTTATTTTTGTCAGTCTTAATTTGCAGGCCCGAACCGAGGGGCGGTTCTTGGGCATGCAATATATGATTAACTTAATTTCAGCAGGCTATGACGGAACCTTCGATCATACGCCAACACGTCTTTATGAACAGATGAATGTGCCAGAGCAATCAAGCATGCTTGGGCCCGGTAAAGCTTTACAGGTTTCGCAAAAAGAAATGTCTTTTATCTGTAATAAAAAAGCTGAAAACAGCTATCACTGTTCGATCTTGATCTTCAAATCTTCACAAGGAAGTTTTGGTCTGCGTTCGGCGCAAATCAAGTACGAGGGCGAAAAAGCTAAAGCGATTGTGGCGCAGTTTTTTCCAAATCAAGACGGCTCTGATGTGAATATCACAGATGATACAGGGCAGTTTAATTTAATTATTAAGCCAGGTTTATTTCAGTTAACTTTTCAAGCGCAGTAAATAGCGCCGCTGTTTAAGCTTAGAAAGCTTTAAACAGCGGAAATCCTACAGATAGGCCCCACATTTCGATTTCGGCGATGTCTGATCCCCAAGTGATATAATTTAATTCATAAAACACTGAACTTCCGAAGCGAAGCCATACATTGCGGTAAAGCTCTTGAGTTGTTGATAAAAACATTCCGTAACTTAAATAGCGGTTCGTTAAACCAAACGGGTGATTATAGGTTAATTCAAAACCTTGCGGGTAAATCACTTCAAATTCAGTCGGGTATCCTTCGCCATATTTGTAATGAAGCCCTTGAAATCCTAATAGCGCCCCTAAAACAACTTGCCCATCAAACACCTGCGCTAAATCGTAAGAAAAATACAGTCCTGAATTATTAAATAACGATTTGCTATCGTAAACTAAAGCATCAAATGCTTTAAACGACGAAGTCTCTGATAATTCTAATTTTCCGTACAGCATGTACGACGGAAGAATATCTGGGCCTTTCGTATTTGAATTATAATTATTTGTGACCGAGTAGGGCCCAAGGCCTCCGGCAAATTTTAAACGGTGTAAACGTTCAGGAAGTTTTGCACTTACGGTAACGTTTACTTTTTCTTTTGTTGATTTGTTAATTAACACAGTTTCAACGGCTGAGTTATCTTGAAGGTTAAATAAAAACGGCGGTTGATCGCCTGAAGGAGTCGTTAAATTCGGCGAAGAAAAAGCAATTTCTAAACGGGGAGTTTCTTTACCAAAAGAACCAATGCGGTAAAGCTTACAGCCTGTTGAAGAGTACTGTTGTTCAAAACCAGTAATCATCACTTCATACGGTAAACAGGTGTAGTCAATCCACTGTTTTAATTTTGAACGGGCCACTGATTTAGCCGTGATAGAAATTGTATCTAAAATTTTATCGCCTTGATAAATTACAATATTCTGTGGCGTAAAAAGATTTACATAAAGCTGTGTCGATAAGAGGCCATCATTTCCCGCAGGAAAAATAACCTGGTGATCTATCTTGAAATAAACCGGCGCATATTTTTGGGGAATATTAATTTTTAATAATACCCGCGGGGTAAGCAAGTTGTTTTCAGGGCGTAACCACTGAATGGTGTCTTCTAGAAAAAAAGCTTCAATATCTGCATGAGATTTTTCGATATTAAAATCGTGAACATCTAAATCAACAGAAGCCTGGCCTAAAGAAAAAGGGCCAATAGAAAAAGCCTGCGCAAAAACGCAGGCTGAATAAAACGAAAATAATAAAAAGATTAATTTAATACGCACTATTTAAGTAATTCTTTTTTAAGATCAGCTAATTTATCGTCAACAGGTTTACCAAACCAAATGCTAAACATTTGTTCTGGAAGTTTTGCAGAACCAGTTACTGTGATAATTTCACCAGACGGTTTTTGTAAGTATAAAAATCCTTTATCGCCAACTGTGTTGCCTACGATAGAAAAGATTTCGCCTTGTTTAAATTCGCTCATTGTTGAGATATGGCCTAATACTGTTTTCATATCGCCGGAATCAACAGCAACATCGTTAGCTTTTAAAGCTTCAACGAATGAATCAGAGATTTTTTTAGCCGGTAAATCACGTAACATCGTTAAACGTAATTGCACAGGGCCTGCGGTTTTTAACGAAGCTAAAATGCCATCGTCAGATTTTACTAAAGCTTCAGGTTTTGCGGCTAATAATTCAGCGTAATAAACTTTGACCGGAACAAGAGCGAAAACTTTTTTCTTTCTGATTCCGTGAGAAACTGGTTTTAAAGCAGATGTTGTGCTGTCGACTTTAAGTTCTGCACCAGATGCTAAACCATAAGTGTCATATTTTTTATCGCCTACAGTAGTAGTTAAAGTTTGGGCTTGTGCCGTTACAGCAAAAGCAGCGATCACTAACGTCATTAATAGTTTCATAATTTCTCCTCAAGAATTTATGCTGACAAGACGTTGGTAGAGTGTCAACCTATCAAGGATGGAGGCTATATGAAGTTATTAAAAATCACCCTGACTATTGCGATTATGTCGCTATTTTCATCACTTGTTTCGGCTAAAGAAATGCCACAGCGCTTAGGTGTTGGTATTAAGAATAATACCTCTGAGTCTTTACCGTCGTTAGCGGCTGTTTATCACGTTAATGGCTTAACAGCTGTAACGGGTGGTGTGGGTGTTGATACTAAAAAAGATTACTCAAAATTTCAGATTAATGCGGGTATCCGTCATGTGATTTTTCATGAAAACCAATTGCATTATTACGCTGGTGGTCAGCTTGGTTTAGTGACTTTTGAAGATCCAATTGATGGTAAAGAGAACGGTTTTGAAGCTAATTTTTTAATGGGTGTTGAGTTTTTCTTCACTGGTTTAGAAAATGTTGGTTTTTCTTTTGAGGGCGGATTAGGATTGTCTTCTGTTAAAGATACACGTATCCGCACACTGGCTGATGACCCATTCCGTGCAGGTATTATTTTCTATTTCTAAGAGAAATTATTAGGAGAAACGATAATGTCTAAAACTATTCTACACACTGACGGCGCCCCAAAAGCAGTAGGTCCATACTCTCAAGCTGTACAAATGGGCGATTTTTTATTTTGCTCAGGTCAGATTTCTATCGACCCGAAAACTCAAGAAGTTTTCACTGGTGATATTAAACAGCAAACCGAAATGGTTTTAAAAAATATTGAAGCTGTTTTAGCTAAAGCTGACATGAAATTTTCTAACGTGATCAAAACTACAATCTTTTTATCAAGCATGAGTGACTTTGCCACTGTGAACGAAATCTACGCGACTCGTTTTCCGTCAAATCCACCAGCTCGTTCAACTGTTGCCGTTGCAGGTTTACCTAAAGGCGTTAACGTTGAAATCGAAGTGATTGCCCACAAACAGGCTTAATGCGTTTAAAACCTAAGTCTTTGATCTTTTATTTTTTCTTTTTACTTGGCGTGAGTATTTTATTTTTTCACGCCAAGAAAATAAAAGATGAACCCATCAATGTCTGGTCGTCGCAAGCTCCTGAAGCTGATTGCGCGGTTGTTTTAACCGGAGCTCCGGGGCGTATTCGTGAAGGCTTTGAGCTTCTTCAGCAAAAAAGAATTAAAAAATTAATCGTATCGGGTGTTTTTAAAGAGGCCACTTATACAGAAGTGTTTCCGTATTGGCCGTACTATAACGAAATTAATCCTGACGATGTGATTTTAGAAAAGCGTTCGCAAACAACATTTGGTAACGCTCATCAGTCTGTTGTTTTGGTCGAATCACTTAAATGCCAAGATGTTTTATTAGTGACATCGCAACTTCATATGGCGCGGGCTTATTCGATCTTTCGTGACGTATTCCCGAATACAATCGATATAAAGAAATTAACCTTAGCTAATGCCAGGTCTGAGCAATCGATTTTTGATTTTGCTTTAGAGTTGGTGAAGTCTTTATTTTACACAGTCTTTGGTCTAGTTAACTTTGTCGGCGTATAAGCCGATAAAGTTTCGATGGCAAATTTAATCGATATCAATCAAGTCTATTTAGAAAACGTTACTCTCGTGCAACCGGGATTAGATCCTGTGCTACAAAGCGTGGACTTTGAACTTCCAACAGATCAAACGGTTGTTATCGAATCTTCAAATCCCAATTCGTCTCTTCAATTTTTACAGTTTTTATCAGGCGCTCGTCCGTGCGCTTCGGGTCGTCTTTTATGGAATGGTCAGGATATTTTTTCTGACGAGCACGAAGTTGATCCGCGTTCGGTGATGGGTTGTTATTTTGAAGGTGGTCGTCATCATTCAAACGTAACTGTTAAAGCTTTCTTTGCTCAATTTACAACGCCAGAAGAACTTAAAGTTATTTGTGAACAGTTAGATCTAACTCCTTATTTGAATAACGAGTTAGGAAAACTTAGCTACAGCTGGCAGAAGCTTGTGTTTATGACACAGGCGATTGCTAAGAATCCACAAATGCTTTTATTAGAAGACCCGGCATCGGGTTTAACTGAAGCTCAGTGGCTGAACTTTTTAGATCTTATTCAGTTTAAACAACGTCAAGGGCATTTACGTCATATCTTTATGACGAATCATCATCCTACGGCGATGAACCATATTGGCCATAACAAGCTATTTCTAGAAGAAGGAATTATCTACTTCGACGAAACAGCACCAACAAAAAAAGTGGCTCACTTTTAATTTCGAAGCCCATAAATTTTTAAACTCACTCAAAGCCTCAGACAAGCGGGTGCGTCACGATTTTGCGTTCGCAAAATCGCGCCACACCCGAACTCGTTTTGAGGGAGTTCAAAAATTTATTCTACTTAGAATTAGGCATTCGGTAGGCTTTTATAGACAGCTGTTACGCTCGGTGTTCTAATAATCTTCGCATGTTACGAGATTCACTGAGCTATTTCTTTTTAACTAAGCTGATCATTTCTCATCGTTCGGCGTCTTTGATTCGTCGTATTTCTTTGCTTTCGTTTGTTGCGATTACGCTTTCGGTGGCGATTTTCTTTTTAGTCTTGTTTGTGATGAATGGCATGAATGCCAATATTAAGACTCGCATCTTAGCGCTTGATCCGCATTTAACTATTATTCAGAAAGAGAAGGCCCTGGCTCCTCTTGAGTCTAACAGTGATATGTCGGTTATTCCTTTTGAGAGTTATGATCTTATGCTTCGTACGATCGATGGTCAGTTTCGTGGAACGAGCGCTGTGGGGTATGACCAGGCGGGGATCAGTTTTTGGTTTAAGCAGCTTAAAGATTTAAAATCGACGCAGCAGCAGAATACGCAGTTTTCTTTTTATGATCCGGCTATTGATGTGGATCTTGAGCTTCAACCTAATGAGATTGCTGTCGGTATTGATCTGGCCAGGTCGCTTGGTTTGTTAGAAGGGGATGTGGTTACGCTTATTCCGGCTGAAAGTTTACTTTTAAGTACGATGGAAGCTCCGGTTTTTGAAAAAGCCACGATTCGCCGTATTGTGACGACGGATTTGTATGACCTTGATTCTAAGCTTTTATTTTTTAATAAAGAGCATTCGATTAAATCGCTTCGTTCTAGCCCTTCAAAAGTTTCTGGTTATCATTTGTGGCTTAAAGATATTGGTAAGATGGATGACACCCGGGTGCAGTTAGAGGCTCAAGGGTTTGATCATGTTGAAACTTGGCAGCAAAAAAATTCGGATTTGTTTTTTGCACTTTTCATGGAGAAAACTATGATCGGTGTATTCTTAGGGCTTGCTGGGTTAATTGCTTCATCTTCGATTTTAACGGTTTTAGCTCTGATCATGTCGCAGAAAAAACTGGATATCGCGATTATTAAAACTTTGGGCTATTCGTCTAAAAAAACTTTATCGTTGTTTTTAATGATGGGGTTATGGATTTCTTTATCAGGTTTATTTTTAGGAACACTGATTGGTGTGGCTGCAGGATATTACTTACAATTCTATCCGCTAAATATTTTACCATCGGTTTATTACGATTCTTCGATTCCCGCTTTAGTAAATCCGGTATTTACGTTCTGGGTGGTTTTAGGGGTTACAGCTCTAGCTGTGGTGGGATGTTATATTCCGGCCCGAGCTTCATTAAAGATCGAACCAGCTATTTTATTAAAATCAAAACACTAAGCTTTTTTATTTTTAAAATTTAATCTTGTTCGTGTGACATCCCTGAATCGAACGTCGTCTGTGTGCGGCGTACTTCGGTAACGATTCTCTGGGCTTGAATGCGGCTGAACTTCAAAGCTTTTACGCAAAAAGGGCGAAGTGAGCGGAAACCATAACGTAAATAAAAACGATTTTGATCGATCAAAGTTAAAAGCGAAATCAGTTCTCTTTCTTTCGCGAGCAGCTCGTCAGATTTCTCGACTGCAGAGTTTAAAGTGTCGCGAACAAATTTAGGATGTGTTTGGTAAAGTTTATGGCGAGTCATTGTAGACGTTGCTGCAATTTAAAATCCAACTTCAAAAACAACAATGTCTTATTGTATTTGCGGAGAAATAACTCCTTTAAGCGAATATCCGAAAATAACCAAATCCTTAAGTAAGTGTCCGATATGCGGAATATTCAGATTACGCATACAGACGATGTTCAATTCAGGGAAAAAGGCGAGTCTCAAGAATTGAGCTCGCCGATTTTATATTAAACGCTTACGTTAAAATCACGGAGCGCATCGTTTAACGATGTCTTTTTGTTCGTTGATTCTTTTCTTTGGCCGATGATTAACGCTGATGGTACTCCGAAAGTTCCAGCGGGGTATGTTTTCATCTCAACACCAGGAATTACCACAGAGTTTGCAGGAACGCGGCCTTTGTAAACCACATCTTTTTGTGTCACGTCGATAATTTTTGTCGACGCTGTGATGGTAACACCGGCTCCTAATACAACACCTGGTTCAAGGTGAACACCTTCAACGACGATGCAACGTGAACCAATAAAACAATCATCTTCAACGATAACAGGTTGAGCTTGAGCGGGCTCTAACACGCCACCAAGACCAACGCCACCAGATAAGTGAACATTTTTTCCAACTTGAGCGCATGAACCTACAGTGGCCCAAGTGTCAACCATTGTACCTGCTCCAACGTAGGCACCGATATTTACGTATGACGGCATTAAGATAGCACCTGCTTCTACGAAAGAACCAAAGCGGGCAATGGCTTGCGGAACAACACGAACGCCATTGCTTTCAGTGAATTTTTTAACCGGGATTTTGTCAAAGTATGATAAATCGCCTGAGTTAATCACTTTGTTTGTTGTGATACGAAAGTATAAAAGAATAGATTTTTTAACCCATTCATTAGTGATCCATTTGCCTTCTACTTTTTCAGAAACACGGATTTTACCAGAATCTAAATCATTCATTGCGGATACGATTAAATCTTTATCGGCCTGAGTGATTTGGTAGTCTTTATTGTCAGCTAATGTTTGGTGTAAATTTAAAATTTCGTTTTTCATCTTTTTGCAGTCACTTTCAGGCCTTCAATGATGGCCGGTACATGTATATCGATAATTGGCTTAAACGAGATATCGCGTTCGATTTCATAAGTTAATGTCGGAATATTTCTTTCAAAGCCAGCCCATGTTCCTAAAGAACCCGGTGTCGGGTAGCCGATGTCAGGTTGAATCACGTAGCCTGTGATCTTAGCGATTGTGTCAGCTTCTGGTAAAACACCATTTGTATTTAACATCGGCTTCCATGAGTGAAGTGAAAAGATCACCGTTGGTTTAAAGTCTTCAATAAACTTTGCTAAACACTGGTTTTCAGCTTCAGACATGGCTGATGGACCCGGAAAATAACGTTCGCTAGCGGCAACCGGAGACCAGTCTTTTGTGTTCATGTTGCGGTTAAGATCGACTTTGTTAGAGTTTCCGCGCGTTTTTAAAAGAACACCTTCAGGGTTCATTTCTGGAACAAGCACAACCTCTAAATCCAAATCAAACTTTTTTGTAAAAGAATCTAATAATCCACGGGCAGCAACAACGCCTTCTGGCTCATCTCCGTGAACTCCGCCGATCACAAGGGCGCGGTTTTTTGCTTTTCCAGATGCTGGCAAGAAGTGGTAGCCATGCAGCGGAAGACCTAATTTCGTATAACCTAAATTAATCATTTTCATTCTTAAGATCATTAGCTAAGATGGCTTAAATGTCACGCGATCTATTCACTTATCAGAATAACGAATTATACTTTGGCGACGCTAAATTAAGCGATATTTCGGCCGTTAAAAACTACCAAGAGCCTGTCTTGGTGTATCAAAAATCGTTAATCAGCGAACGTATTGCCTGGGTGAAATCTTGGACTAAGCTTAAACAGCTGCATTTTGCCATGAAATCCAACTATCACCCTGAAATCTTAAAGCTCTTTAAAGACGCGGGTTGCGGGTTAGATGTTGTAAGTCTTGGTGAA
The DNA here is from genome assembly GCA_966250225.1 of uncultured Pseudobdellovibrio sp. GTDB lineage: Bacteria > Bdellovibrionota > Bdellovibrionia > Bdellovibrionales > Bdellovibrionaceae > Pseudobdellovibrio. The sequence continues at coordinate 220,195 of CBINGM010000003.1, forward strand.
ATTAAGCACGGCCTTGAATGCGGTTTTAAGCCAGGTGACTTTATTTTTTCAGGCGTGGCTAAAACAATTCCTGAAATTGAATTTGCAATTGATAATCAAATTTTTCAGATCAATGTTGAATCTCCAGCAGAGCTTCGCCGGATTAGCGATATCGCGAGCAAAAAAAATAAAAAGGTGAATGTTGGTTTACGTGTTAACCCGTTAATCGAAACTCCAACCCATCCTTATATTTCAACAGCGCTTAAAGATTCTAAATTCGGAATTGATTTAGAAGCCGTTCCTGAATGTTTAGATATCATTAAAAAAAATCCGCTCGTTGAATTTAAATGTTTATCTTTTCATATCGGTTCGCAAATTCTTGATCCGTTAGTGTTTAAAGAATCTGTTGAAAAAATGAAAACTTATTTTTTAGATTTGAAAAAACAGTTTTCAACACTGACTCGCTTTGATGTGGGCGGGGGATTAGGGATTGATTATAAATCTCATGATCTGATCGCTGACTTTGATCGTTGGAATAATTTAAAAGCGGCTTACGATGAATCACTCAAAAACTTTGACGCTGATATTTTATCAGAACTTGGTCGTTTTCTGGTGGCGCGCTCTGCGGTGTTTATCTGCCAGGTTCAGTATATCAAAAATAAAAATATGCTGGTGTTAGATCTTGGTATGAACAACAACATGCGCCCATCACTGTATCAAGCGCATCACCATTTTTATAATTTAAAGAAAAATTCACCAAACCAAGTGAACTATTCTCTGGTCGGTCCAATCTGTGAATCATCAGATGTGTTTCACAGAAACTTTCCGTTATTTGAAACTAAAGAGATGGATCTTCTTGTGATGGCTGACTGCGGAGCTTATGTCCGCAGTATGGCAAGTAATTATAATTTAAAAAATATCGCGCAAGAAATATTTATCTAAGTCAGGGCGAAGCCCTGCAAGTTAACCAACGGCGGCCGCTCGGCCGCGCAAACTATCCAGCGCTACAGTTGTTCATTTTCTTATAAATTCGGTGCTGGCAATCAGGTTGGTTTTTCGTACAACGTAAGCGTAAGTGAAAGTGGTTACCGTGACCATCAACGTGCTGTAAGTTTTCAAATAATTTTACGTAAGCGGCTTTTTCTGAACCTTTAAATTTTCCAGAGTTTTTAGCTTCGCGGCAAAGATTATTAATAATCGATTGGTCTACGAATAAACGATCAACCGGTGAAACCTGTTGAGTCATTAAAAATTTAAAAACCTCTAAAGTTTTAGTCACAGAGAAATCTGATTTTTTAAGCGCGCCACCAGAAGCTACGATCGGAAACTGCACTTTACCCTGAACTGTAAAGTAACCAATATCCACATCCATACCGTTTTGGTGTGATTTTGATGGCGGAAGTCTTCCACCGGCTTTAGCAGAAATACGGCTAATAAAGATTTTGTTTCTTTGTAACGTGTTCGCTTTTTCGCCGATCGCTTCTAAGATTTCCATCATCTCTTGGGTTCCGTAGTAATTCTTTGTTGAAGAGTTAGCGATCACGACTTTATCTTCTAATTTATAAGTATCGATATGCGTTTTTAAAAACGATGCATTACGAAGACGGCCGTTATCAGGACTTCCAACAGCTTGATTTGATAGGCGTAAGCGGCCTTTAGTGTCTTTTTGCACAGGCACGGCAGCTTGTTGATCATCTGAATCGTCATCTTCATCATCGTCTTTGCTGGATTTTGGTTTACCATCATTAGAATCTAAATCGGCAATGTCTTTATCTGATAAGAATAATTTCGCAAGTTTTACCAAAGCCGCTTTACCTTCGTAACGGCCAGCGATTGAATCGTCATCGCCTTCTTCAACTTCGGCTAAAGCTTCTGGATCAGCTTCTTCTTTTGAATCATCAATAACAACCGCCGGTTTTGAAGCTGCAGGAGTTTGCACGACAGTGTCGATCACTGGCTTTTTATCTTCTTTTTTAGGCTGAGCTGGTTCTTCTGGAGTTACTTTAACTTGATTGTTATCAGCTTCTGGATCAACTAAATCCATATCGATTTCAGGCTTTTTATCTTTTTCTTTACCGTGGCCGCCTACAAATTTAGGTTTATCAAAAGCCGTTGATTCTAACTGCTCAGTATAAAAGTTATTTTGATGTTTGATGAATAAATCAATAATCGCACGGGCACAGTCATACTTTTCGCCAAGATCGCTTTTTAAACAAGTAACTACGGCACGCACTTGAATATCTTTAGCATCTTTACTGTCTTCAGTGGGGCGTAATTCAATTGTCCCACGGTTAGCTTTGTATTTACCTTTGATTTTGAATTCTTGTTTTACACGAACAGTTTTTTTATCAGCATTTAAGATTTCAGCGATACCAGACACTTCTAATTCGTTTTTAGTTCTATCATACACTGACTTTACGCTTTTAAGTTTTGTGTAACCTACATAAAGTAAATCTTCGCCATTTTTGATCGCGTTTGTTGGCGCTTCGTATTGAGCGGCTTTAGTTTCGTCTTCTAAGATTTTTTGAAAGTTATCGTCAGTAGAAACCAGATCGTGTTCGACCACTGGAGGAAGATCTGCTTCGTTTTCAGTAATGCCAGCGTTTTGTGTGTTATTTTTATTTTGATCATGCTTCTGGCTGGGAGCACACGAAGAAATGGCTAAGATTAAACTTAGCATCAGGCTTGAGAATTTAATGTTAGATCTTTTCATATACGTACTGCTTTCTTTCATTTCCAGTAGATATAGAGCAGGGTCTACGCCAGTTCTTAACCGAATATAAACAACAGCCAAGGCTTTGAGGGTGTAAAAAAGTTCGTCAGATGACAGAAACTGTTTCAAAACGAGCTTTTGTTAAGAGAAAAAGACGGCTATTTTTTCAGAGATTCTTTGATCAGAGTCATATTCGGATCAAGCATTTGCGAAGCAGGAGTAATGATTTGTTCTTCAGGATCAAGTGTTCGGCCCTTATCAGTTAAGCGTCTTTTAATTAATGCTTTTACCTGCGGACCATTTAATTTTAAATCTTTAAATTGTTGAACGGTTCCCACTTCGTGACCAGTCACTTCAAGCATCGCTTTATACACTAATTCAGAGCAGTAAGTGCTTTCATCTGAAATTTCAAAGTAGATGTCATAGGCCTTGTTTTGCTTTTTAATAGCTTCGATTAATTTATCTTCCATCGAGATCGCATCGAAGTATTTAAAGCGATAGATCTTGTATTCTTGGTCTTTACCGCGGTTAATAAAATCCTGAAGTTTTGTTGATACGACAGGGCCAATGGCTTCAGCCACGTACCATTCACCATCTTTAGAGACAAGAATACCTACGTGAGTCCATTCTGATTGTGAGGCCTCTTTGATGGCTTTTGATTGTTTCGATTGGCTTTTGTGAAAGATAATATCGCCCACTTTTAAAGTTTGATCAGCAGGAGTTATAATTTCATTGGGTTTATCTTTTTTCTGATCGCGCGAGCTCGGGGCACAGGCTGTTAAACCCAGGCTTAAAGCGGATAATAAAATTAAAATGCGGGCGATCGACTTTTTCATGCTTAAAGATTTTAAGCAGTCTTTAAGCCAAGGCGTTCTGAAGTTTAAACGAGAGATAAGCTTTTAAGCTGTAAAAAGGTTCGTCAAATGACAGAAACTGTTTCGAAAACAATTCTTTGATCTGTGAAATCACCAACCAAAGCTAAAGCCAGTTTTTCAAACTGAGTGCCTGCATCAGTCAGGCAAATTAATAATTTATCACCAGCTTTATTGTTTTTATTCAAACGACTTGAAGTAAAGTCTTGCGCAAGAAGTTTGGCGATCGCTTCACCTGAATCAACAAGGTTTACGTGATTGCCAAAAACTTTTTGAATCGCTGTTTTAAGTAACGGGTAGTGCGTACAAGCTAAAACCACCGTATCAACATCATGAGCTTTTAAACCTTGCAGGTAACGAAACGCGATTAAATTTGTGATCGGATCATCGTGCCAGCCTTCTTCAGCCAGTGGCACGAACAGCGGACAAGCCGCGCTAAAAACTTCAATCTCAGGTTTATGAGCATGAATTTTTTTAGTGTAACTTTCTGATTTTACCGTGGCGCGTGTGGCGATCACAGCTACGCGATTATTTTCAGTCATACGCGCAGCTAAAGCTGAACCTGGATCAATCACGTTATAAACGGGTAAGCCTTGGTATTCAGTTTCAAATACTTGTGTTGAAGCTGTATTACAAGCCACAACAATGGCTTTTACATCACGGCCTTTTAAAAAATTCATATTCTGTTCGGTGTATTTACGAACGGTGTCCGGTGACTTACTTCCGTAAGGCAGGCGGGCCGTATCACCTAAGTAAATGAAATTTTCATCGGGAAAGTTTTTAAGTAATTCACGAAGAACGGTAAGTCCTCCGATACCTGAATCAAAAACTCCGATAGGGCGTGGATCAAAAGACATTATTAGTTTTTCACTCCGTGCGCGCGAGATTCAGAAATACCGTTTGAAGACATTTCCATAAATTGAGTTTTATCACGCATTTCAGCTATTGTTTGCGCGTTCATGTAAGTCATACCTGATCTGATACCGCCGCAAAGTTCGTGTAACACATCTTCGACGTGACCTTTTACGTTCACAAAAGTTGATTCACCTTCTGGGGCCATGCCTTTTGGCATATCACCGCGCCAAGAAACTTGCGCTTTTTTAGAAGCCATACCACGGTATTGTTTTTTACCATTGACGATATCGCCCGGTGTTTCGATTGTTCCAGATAACATTGAACCTAACATAATCGTTGAAGCACCAGCTCCGAAAGCTTTAACCATATCGCCTGAAGTTCTAATACCACCATCGGCGATGACCGGAACATCGTAAGATTCAGCTGCTTCAGCACATAAAGCGATCGCAGTTAATTGCGGAACACCACAACCAGTAATAATACGAGTTGTACACATTGATCCTGGGCCGATACCTACTTTAATCGCATCAGCACCAGCTTCGATCAAATCAATCGCTGCATCTGGTGTTGCTAAGTTACCAGCGATAACTTCTAACCCGGGGAATGTATCTTTTAACCATTTTAAAGTATCCATCATAGCCACTGAGTGACCGTGAGCGATGTCGATTGTCATTAAGTTCACACCAGCTTTTACGATGGCTTGAGCGCGCTCTTTAAAATCAGCGTTAACACCAATCGAGGCTGAAATAATATTGGCGCCAGCGGCTTTGACTTCTTCGATCATGGCTACTTGTTTATCTGTATCCATAAATCTGTGTAAAATTCCTAAACCACCGAATTTGTGCATAGCGATTGCCATGCGGGCTTCTGTGACCATGTCCATGTTGGCAGAAATAATCGGTGTTTCTAAAAATTTAGTTTTAGTAATACGTGATCTTAAAGATGGATCTTTGCGCGATTTCATTTCAGATTTTTTCGGCATAATTAAAACGTCATCAAACGTTAAGCCGTGATCGCGGTTTTTAATATCTTTCCAGTTAAACATTAAGCCCATTTGCTATCCCTTTCGAATCGTCGTCTTTAATAAATTTTAAGATTAATTTTAAAATATAGTAATGAAAAATAATTACGATCACCGCATCAACCGCTGTCAGTAGTGATGCGTAAACAAAGTATTCGCGAAAGACGCGGTATTGATCCATACCAAGGGATAAAGCCATCGGTAAGATAAATGTAAACATAGTCATGTAGACTAATAACCAAAACCAGTATTTCTTAGAGATTTTTTGCGCAAGTTTTAAGGCATCAACTTCGCCAGCTTGGTAGCGCTTCGAGAAAAACACCACAAACGGCACCGGCATATATAAGAAGAACTTAACGATACCCGGAATAATAAATAAAAACGTCCAAAGAAATGTCTTACCCCAAGCACGAAGTGTTTCTAAAAACGAGAGTTCAAAGTGCTCGCCGATAAAATCAGGAAGGGTTGTCGGAATGAATTGATTGTAGCTTTGGTCTTGGATCGAACGAGCCAAAGCGTAACTTGCAAAAAAGCTAATCACTAACGGAAAGAAAAGTGATGAAAAAATAGAAACCGAACCATAAAACCAAATGGCCTGTGATAAACCCTGCGGCGAGCGCAAAATAACTTCAATTTTTGAATTTATAAACTGATCTAGGGTACCTGAGACTAATAACGCTAAAAAAATTGGCAAAAATGCGACTTTTATCGCCTTGAAGATGTTGAATGTTCTTAAATTTTGCTCATTAGACACAACATGATTCATCATTGGCCGAGATGCCAAATGAGTCAACGAAAAGTCTTTTAAATTTTTTATGAAAAGGCGTGACAAACGTTTTATAAATCCTTAGATTCTAACTTCACTTTTGAAATGCCTCGGTGGTGAAATTGGTAGACACACAGGACTTAAAATCCTGAGCTTCGTTAACACGGGCGTGCCGGTTCAAGTCCGGCCCGAGGCACCATTTCTTCTGAAAGAAAGACTCACAGAAGAATGGTCTTCACCAAATTTAAATATTAAATCCCAAGTCTAAAAGCTTGGGATTTTTTTTGTCCAGAATCCTTGTTTATCGTCCGTTTAGAACCATGTGAGGCACAGATGAAAAACGATCCACCGATAGTTCGAGATTTAGCTAAAAAGTCACTATTTACTTTAATTTTAACGTGTATTGGTGCTGTTACTTTATTTGCAGCAGAAGCGATATTTGAACCTGAAATTCAGCTTTTGGCTCAAGAGAAGAGATGCGATTGGGTGTTTGACTGCGATAAGCATGCAGCCTCAGCTTTCGTAAAATCGCTGAGAATAGGATTGGATATTAGAAATTTGAAATCATCGACACAAATTCCACATTTGGTTGGGAAAAAAGATGAATATAAACTTCATACGTTTTGTAATTCTAGCATTTATGCTGAAGTTTTTTTAACGAAAGATTTTACTATAGAAGGGTATATTATAGTTTCTAAGAATGATGATTTTACTCCTAAAATTCCAGGAACAGAGTTTAGAATTGGAGAAAAAATTGTTAATTTTAAGTCGGATAAATTTGGAATTGAAACCATCGGACTCAATGGGTATTCGTATATCAGTAGATTTAGAGGGCGCAGTACGTACTTTGTAAAAGAGGTAGTTGAAGCTAGTAAAATTTCAGGTTGGCGACAAGTTGTTGTTGGCTATCTCCCACAAGGTATTAACTTTAATAGTCAAAATGCTGAGTTGTTCTCTAGGTTAGTTCCCAATTCAGATATGGATGTTGTAACGATAGATCAGCTTAATAATGGTCTTGATTTGCAAGCTAATATGTATGCTGTAGCTAAGGGAAATCTTTTAACGAAACATGATAGTATGTTTCCTGAGTTTCTAGTGCCGGAAGATTTTTCTGATTTTGACTGTGAATGAAGTTTTCCTGCTAAAATACGAAACTGGTTGTGCGTCGACATAGATATTATTTTATTTACTTAAGCTGCAGAGATGGATTAGGCTTAATTGTAATGGTTTTAAGATATTTGAATTTATAATCTTGAAATAAATAAGGGGATACTTATGGATAATCTTGCAAGAAATCGACGAGCGCTAATTTTGTTTCCTCAGTCTAAGTTTGGAAAATTAATTTTCTATTTTGTTTTTGTGGTTCAGGTGCTGATGTATGTTTTTAGAGCTTTTACAGATACGAACAAGGTGTTGATTGCGGATCCAAATATGTTGGCTTTTGGGGGCATGTTAATTGATATTTTATCGGGTGTATTGGGCAATTTGGTAATTTTTTGGCTATTTCGTTGGATTTTTGTAAAAACTAATTTGCTTAAAATCAAAGAAGGGCAAAAAACTCAATTCATGAGGTTTGCTTCCGTGTTGTCCGGAATTGCTTTAATTGCATGTCTTGCAATTCCTATTTATGTCAGCGGTGGATTACCTTTAAAAAAGTCTAAAAATCAGTCCGCTGCAGTGGACATTCTCTCTTCAGATGAAAAAAATAGATTTCGAGAAATTCTAACAGCTGTTATTCAAAGCGAGGATGCCTTGACTCCAGAAGTTCACGCTGAGTTTTGGAGCTATTTGAAAAAAATGAATGTGGCGAAACAAAGCGATGTAGATAAAATGAAAGATTTGATGACAGGTGTAATTACGAAGTATCAAAAGTACACTTGGGAATCCGCTGGACAGTCGTTAAAATCGGGACGGGTAAATAAGTCAGATGAGCTTGTTAATTATGAGAATCATTTAAAGTCACTCGGTGTTCTGAGTGAGAAAAGACTAATTGAAAATGATATTTTCCTTGATAAGGTAGCTAAGAGACAACCAATTTTGGCTCAGGGGCAGGAGTTTGTTGTCGACGAAGATCGAATTCATATTATTTTATCAAATTTGGATGAGGCATCTGCCCGGGTTGCTAGGTTATTCACACCTTAATGATTTTATAGCATAAGAGCATAGTTGGTGTTATTTCGGGATTTGCTACTGTTCAGTTGGTTGACAAAAACGAGAATATTCCTTGTCATTTCAATTTTACAAGGAGAAAGCCAGGATTTTTTTGCCAAAAATCCTTTTTCTTCGTCACAATTTATTCATGCCCACTATTTCTATTCCCGCAACGTTCACGCGTGGCGGAACAAGCAAAGCTCTGATGATTAAAGCCGAAAATCTACCGGTGGATAAATCGTCATCAGTGTTTTGTAAATTATGGTCTACTATCAAACTAGCCTATTACAGAATTACAGCTTTATATGTCTGAGCTTCGTTTTTTGAATGTGAATAGGGTTGCGAAAGTTCATCCATAAAATGTCTTAACAATATACGATTAAAACTCGCACGAATCTACACTATGGTCTAGATGGGGATTGTAAACTTTTAAAAGTTTGTTCCGATAAGATTTCCATGAAACAACTAAATATTTTTTTATTGGCACTTATCTTTTCGACACAAACTTTTGCAGCTGCCGAGATCGGCGAAGACCCTTACAAAAAGATCGAGCACATTACTCTTAAAAATGGCATGCAGGTGTTTCTGGCTCCAAGTGATGAAGCTACGACGACAGCGCTTCGATTGGAAGTTGGTGTCGGTTGGGAAGTAGAACAAAAAGGTGAATATGGTATGTCCCATTTGCTTGAGCACGTTTTATTCCGCGATAAATCTCTTAAAGATGAAATGACTTATTTGCAACTTATCCGCGAAGCTGGCGGGGAGGCAAATGGTTCAACAAGTATGCGTGCGACAAACTATTTTGGTTCGATACCTTTTAAAAAAGGCACTTGGTTATTAGAAAGCTTCGGTAAGATGATTTTGTCACCAAGTATAGTTCCTGAATTTGTTGAAAAAGAAAAAGGTACGGTCGAACTTGAAATTGGTCGCCCTGGTCCGGTATCAGAGATGTTGGGATTTAATCCTATGGATTATCTTTATCCTTCTTATTTACGCGAACCAAATTTTTGGAAAAGCGAATTTGGAATTAATGAACGAGAAAATTTTAGCAACACTGAAGAGCAACTTTCGAATCGCAAACTACAGACCGATCAATTGATCCAGCATTATGCGAATTGGTATTACCCAGCGAATATGAAACTCTTTGTAGCTGGCAAATACAATCGTTCTCAAATAATTGCTGAGATCTACAAAACATGGGGTGTGTTGCCCGCTAAAGTCGGCAAGAAAATGCCAGCACTTCCAGCGCCGAATCCTGTAAATCGTCCGTTTGTACGTAGTTCTGTATATGACGGAAATCCTTATGTTTATCTGGGGGTGAAAGCCTGGGATATGACATATAAAGATGCCGAGGTTGCTCAAATGTATATGGAGTTTTTAACTCATCGCCTGATGAAGGAAATTCGTAATATTAAAGGGCAAACTTATTCAGCCAATTCTAGTGCTAATTTTAATCGTGGGTATGGCTACGGTTATATCCAGTTCCAAACTCCTAAAGAGCATCTGAAAGAAAACATCAAAATCGCAAAGGACTACATTCAAAGAGAAGCTCGTGATGGGCAAATTACGGAAGCTGAAATGAAGGAAGCTATTACATTGTATTTGTCTCAATATCAGCTGATGGGGCGTGATGCTGAAAAAATGATGAACCTTGCTGTTCAGTATGAAAATCAATTGGAAGAGTACGGCTCTTTTCAGTCTCCATTTAGTGTGTTGCAGAATATTAAACTGGATGATTACAAAAATAGCTTAAAGGCTACGTTTTCAGCGAATCACGCTTATGAGGTGGTTTATTCGCCATACATTTTTTTTACTTTCGATATTTATTTTTTATATTTTATAACGGCGGTCGTTTCGTTCATAGGTTTACGTAAATTCTTTACCAAGCCTTTTCCGCACGATCGATTGCAGTGGGTTCGTAAAATTCAATATCCTCCAGTTAAGTTAATGGAAGCTTTAGGTCTGATCGCTGTGTATTTCGGTGTAATCCATTTTGAAATGCTGATGAATCGTGTATTCACGCAATCGCAATTTATCCAAAGCAACTTGTTTCTATCAAATTACCTAACTAATGTTGTGTGGGTGTTCGGCGCAATCTTAATCGCTTGTGGAGTTTATGCATTGATGCCACGAAAAATGATGGTGGTCGATGGCAAGCTTATGATTAAGAGCCTAACATATTATTCAAAGATCATCCCATTGGAGCAGATTTCTCATGTGGAATCTTTCCGAGCAATCACTAATCTATTTGCTTTTAAATTGTGGTTTAAGCAGGTTAATGTCCGTTACTTTTTTGTGACGCCAAAGTTTTGGCAAAAAGGTCTGTTGATTCACATGAAAAATGGCAAAGCTCATTATTTCAGTGTAAATGAAGCAGACAAAGCATCCGCTGAGTTGAACAAAATATTGGCGCATCAACATCAACCAGAAATTTCAACTATCGCTGCATAATCTTTAAAATTTAGCGTCAAATCCTGCGAAAAATGAACTGTGCTAAACTTGGGATTTTTTTGTCCAAAATTCCAGTTACTAGTCAGAGTGGAAGTATTTTAAAGAATAGCTAATTAATTGGTTCGTAAATAAGGGGATCAGGAATCCCATCAGACCCTACCTTGAGACGAATTGGAACGCCTACGGGTACCTGTAAGTCAGGAATTGAAACATGATAGTATCTGACAAACTCGACCAACGCGAAGTGCTTCCAGGCACTCACAATTCGAATTTTCTGCCCAACGTGTAATGGCAGTATTTTAGTAACAAAACGTGTTCGTGCAGATGCGGGACCTATAGTAACGGTTAAGATTTTTTCTTTGTCTGGAAAGTCATTCCAAAACATCGCATCAGTAGGAGTCTTTATACGATATTCGCGTCCAATAAATTGGGCGAAAGGTTCTTTCTGAGTAATCTCGGTATCAGGGATTGGAATGCTATATCCTGCGATACTCCACATGATCAAAAAGGCAAATAGTCCTAAAATACATTTTAATAATAACTTTACTTTACCCATAATAACTTATTCTAAACAGTCTAATAACCGATCAACAATTAAATCTTTTAAAACTCTGCGTAGAACGAATTTGCTTTGCGCAAGCTTCCTATCATTCGTTACAATTCAACTATGTCAACTATTTCTATTCCCGCAACGTTCATGCGCGGCGGAACAAGCAAAGCCCTGATGATTAAAGCCGAACACTTACCGGCCGATAAAACCCAATGGACTGATTTACTTTGTTCAGCCATGGGAAGCCCTGATGAGTTCGGAAGGCAACTTAACGGCATGGGTGGGGGCGTTTCATCAGTCTCGAAAGTCTGCGTGATTTCAAAATCAGAAAGACCGGATGCCGATATCGATTTTACTTTTGTACAGGTGATGGTTCAAGAACGCGCCTTAGATATGACGGGTAATTGTGGCAACATGCTTTCAGCGGTCGGACCATTTGCTGTTGATGAAGGATTAGTAAAAACAGACGGCGATGAAGCTTTCGTTCGAATTTACAACACCAATACCAAAAAAATTATGCATTCACGCTTTCCCGTTAAAAATGGTCAAAGCGTTTATACAGGTAATCTGCAAATACCAGGTGTTTCAGGAACTGGTGCTCCGATTCGTCTTGATTTTATTGATCCCGCAGGAGCTACTACAGGAAATTTTCTACCAACGGGTTCTGTGGTTGATACTTTGACTTTAATTGATGGAAGTACAATTGAGGCGTCGCTTTTTGATGTAGCCAATGCGTGTGTAATCTTACGTGCAAGTGATGTGGGGCTTACAGGATACGAATCGCCTCAAGAACTTGAAGCGCGTAAAGATGTCTTATCTAAACTTTCTGAAATTCGTATTGCGGGTTCACTTGCGATGGGAGTAAGTCAGACACGTGAAGAAGCTATTAGTCGTGGTCAGGTTCCGTTTGTCGCTTTTTTATCAAAAGCTAAAACTCAAGACATGGATTTTAATGCGCGAGTTATTTCAGCCGGCCAACCACACAAAACTCTTCCGTTAACTATTACACTTTGCCTTGCCGTAGCCGCAAAAACTAAAGGATCAATCGCTTGTGAGATGATGAGTTCGCGCGGTCAAGAACAAGTTAGAATTGGTATGCCATCAGGTGTTTTGACAGCCGGTGCTGTGATCGAAGAAAAAAATGGTGAGACTAAGCCTTTATCGGGCGCATTTTATAGAACGGCCCGAAAGTTATTTAAAGGCGAAGTTTACGCTTAAGTCAGCTGAAGTTTCTTTTAATCTCCAATTAAATTATAATCAGCAAATCCGTATTTTGTACGATCTGACTGTAAAGCGGCCTTAGTGATTTGGCTTCCGCAATAGCCACGCATAAATCCGCTAAGGTAACCCATTGAAGCTTCAAGAATTTCAGTAAAGTAAACGGTGTCGTTTGATAAAATCATATCTTGGCCAGGTTTTGTTTTTAAAATTTTGTCGGCAAAATGTCTTTTCGAAGAACACGAAAATAAACCAAGTACTAGGTTGTTATCAGAGCGGTTAACTAATTCTTTTAAAATCATATTAATACCCGTTTTTTTAGCTTGGTATAAAGGATAGTTAACATGCAAGTTTGATGTAAGAACAGGTGGTAAAAAATCCGGACCGCCGCCATCTCTTGAGTGGCCGATGTAAAATGTAATGTCGCCTTTTTGTAAGCCATTTTTAAACATATTTTCTACTTGTGCCGATCTGGCTTGTTGCTCTTGTTTATATTGTGTTTCGTTTAACATATGATTGCTACTAACAGATGGATGCGCCAAAGTTACTCTAACTAATTTTGACTGATGACCAATGATCGTATTCTTTGTAATGACCACCGCATTTTGCGTTTCAGAGGCCACACTAAAACCACAAAGATTGTCGTTAGCGTATTTGCAAGGCTCAGTAAGGTTGTTTTTTACGGCTAAATACACAGATTGATCAGAAACTCTTATTGGGCCGTGGTTAAAACCGGTATTATCAATTTGCGGAACGTTAGTAATAGCGACTTCATCCATGTAACCAAAGGCGATAGTTACATCCAATACGCCATCTTGAAGAAGTAAATCGTACTTATTAGAACAGCTAGCTGTCGGAATAACCTTTGAATCCGCAGATTGTCGCACCTTGCTTGCATAATAGCGAAATGTACTGTCGTAGTAGCGCGTAACATCAGCATCAGATTGAACATAGGCTTGCGGTGTATCCGCAGCTTGCGCTGAGGCATTGAAACCAATCGCAATGATAAAACTTAATAACAGGCTAGTTTTAAATTTCTTCATATTCTTTTTTCTTTCTTCTTCTTCTTTTGTCGCTTAAATGTGGCGTGAAACATAACAGGAAAAAGTAAATAGATGGGAAAAAAGCTAAAAACGGCCCAAAACAGTGCTCCATAAAAAAGAACACCATTTTTTGCAGCTTAGAGAGATAATTTAGCCAAATTAATAGGTTAGAGTGCTCGTTGTATAGTTTTTAGCTATAAAGACAAATTTGGCCTATGTATTTTGATCATTTCTTTTCTTAGAAAATGCGGTAACGTCATACCTATGAAAACGGTATTAGCGATTCTTGGCGCAGCGATTTTAGTAAGTTCTGGTGTGATGCTTTATCTTGTAAAAAAAGGAGCGGCTCTAAGGCCTGCGGGAGTTATTGCGCCTTCAGAAATTGGTACAAAAGTAGATCTTATTGGTCAGGCGGTGGGGCTTCGTCTTTTTCCTGATTTTCAAACAGCTAAAAACGTCGTGTGGTATTTAGATGTGGCTGATGAACCGTATGTGAATATTCCTGAAAGTACTTTAGCTAATTATCAAACGAATTTTAAACCAGAACTTTTTGATCTTCGTAAAAACCCACAAGCCTCTTCTTGTGCTGAAAACTGCTGGTACGTTCAAGGAGCCAATGTGCCATTACCAGAGGCTGTACAGCAAAAAATTAAAACTGAACCTAGCTTAGAAATTTTTGTTCAGTATTTTAGCCGCGACGAAGAAGTTCCTGAAGTGTGTGAAAGCGAAAAAACTTTAGAAGTAAAGTGCGTGCGTCCGGTGAGTGTTCGCGAAGTCAGAAAGAAACTAAAAACTTCAGCACCGTATTTCTTTATGCGCAGGTATTTAGATTCTCAATTTTATCTTTTTATCGAAAAGACAAAGTGAATCAAAAATGGCTATTCTTAAAACCGTAAATAAAAAAACTAAAGACGGGCTTGATGTTTCTATTGAAACACCACCATTAAGTGATGCCGCTGAACTTTTAGAAGTGGCTCGCCGAATTATGAATGAAAGCAAACACCTGTTAACTCAAGGTGATGAGTTTAATTTTACCGTTGAAACACAGGAAAAGCGCATGCGCGATTTCAGAGAGCATGCAGATGGAATACAACTTGTGGCAAAGATCGATAAAAAAATCGTAGGTATGCTCGATTTTAAAGTCGGTGCCCGTCGAAGAATTGCTCATCATGGAATGATTGGTGTATCGTTTTTACCTGAATTTTCAGGTAAAGGTTTAGGCCGATTGTTGATGACTGAACTCATTAACTGGGCCAAAGAAAATCCACGCGTTGAAACTTTGCGTTTACAGGTTCATGCGACAAATGCTGCAGCCGTTGCCTTGTACGAAAAATTAGGTTTTAAAGTTGAAGGCCGTGAAATTAAAGGTATCAAGCTTGAAAATGGCCAATATGACGATGTGTTAACAATGGCCTTATTCGTTTAAACTGATTCACGCAATGCATTTAGGGTCAGTCTTTGACCCGATCAAAATTCCCGTAACTTTATAAATTATCCCGGCGTAGAAATTAAGTATTTCAAACGAAAGGATGAGTTATGAAGTCTTTATTAATCGCATTCGCTTTAAGTTTTTCAATTCAAAGTATGGCCGACACAGTTTCACAAACAACTACAGGAATTCCTCTTGATACAAAGTGGAAACAATTGGTTTACGAATACGCCAAAGCTAACGTCAAACACCCTTCATGGGGTTTAGCTCATTCAGAACGAAATTATCAGGTTTCTTTAGATATAGCTTCAAAAGAAGGAATTGCCATTGACCGCGATGTTTTATTTGTAAGTAGTTTCTTGCATGATTTAGGAGGTATTGCAGGCCATGAGGCCGAAGGTGTTGATCATGCGGTGAGATCGGTTGAATTGATTGAACCACTGTTAAAAGAGTGGAAGTTTCCGATGGAAAAATTTGATCAAGTTAAAGAAATGATCTTAGGTCACACTTATTACGGCGAAAAACCAAAATCACTGCAAGCGCAGGCTTTTCGTGACGCTGATATTCTCGATTTTTTAGGAACCATCGGTGTTGCCAGAATTTTAGCGATTGCCCAGGAGCCGGGTCGTGGTGATGGCACACTCAGTCCGCCAGTCAGTATTTTAAAAAGCTTTTCTAAATCAATGGCGGATAAGTGCAGCTTACAAGCTTGCGCAAAAATAGCCGAACCACGTAAAGCCGAGTTAGATCAGTTTTTGCAAAGTCTAGACCTACAAAGTTTTAGTGGTAAAGCTCTCTAAAACATCAGTCATCTTGTGAAAGAAAAGTTCAGCACCAGTTTCGATGAGTGAGCTTTTCTTTGCATAAGGGTCCCATAAGGCAGCACCACGGATGGCATTAATGTTTTTAGCGCCGGCCATATCTGTGGGGCTATCGCCAATCATAATCATTTGATCTTTTTTAGCCTGAGCCCAGTCAAATTGAAGGCTTTTGGCGTGTGGTTTTGAATTTGTCGTTGTCGCAAAACTTAAAGTCGCAAAAAAATCTTCGATTTTATGATGCTGTAGAATTCTTCGTGCTGAATATTCATCACGAGCTGTCCAGAGGTGTAAGCGATACCCCTGATTTTTAAGATGGATAAGCGTTTCTAGTGCGCCTTCAAAAAGTTCGTAAACATATTTATCAGAAATAACACCCCAGTCAGCCATAGCTATTTTTTGTTTTTCAGGGTCAGTTAGACCGAAAGCTTCAAAAAGTTTCGGAAAATCAGCCTGAAACTTATCAATGGATTCTTGCTGCGAAACCTCGCGGTTTAACGCCTTTGAGAGCATTAAACGATTAATTTCAAAAATATGTTCACGCGAATTGATCAAAGTACCGTCAAAATCAAAAATAATTTCTTTCACTTTGGCTTCTTCAATTTCAATAACTCGCTCAAGTGATAGATGGTGAAACTTAGCCTGCTTATTATTTTTTAGCTTTAAACAAAGTTCGGGATTGAAAGTTTGATTTCCGCCCTCGGTGAAACTTAAGTGCGAATACTTAGCTTTAACAGCTGAAAAATCTTCGTTAATCACAAATTCAGCGTGTTCAAAACCAGTTTCGTAGCTAGCTCCGCTCTTAGGGGCGGGTAATTCAACTAGCTCGATTTCATGAGTACTGGTTTTAAAGGGTACAGCTAACTTAAAAGTTGAAATGGCGCGGCCGTTAACCATCGCTTCTGTTAAAAGCTTTGCATGCTGTAACAAGGCTTGTTTGTAGTAGCTATATTCTTCGCTGGTCTCAACGCGAAAACAAAGGTGGTCACACTTTAGGTTCAGAACGGGGATTTGCAAGGTATTTAGTTCGGCAGTTAAATCTTCGAAAAACTGTTGGCCGTTCGCTATAAAGTTATTTAATTCGAATTCAGTTGTTTTCATAACCTTATTTTCACTTTTTTCGTATGTAATTGTAAATTACATAAAATTCAATTAAAGTGTGCTTTATGATTACATATCCTAATCTTTACCACCTTAAATACTTTGCCGATGCCGTAGCGCTCGGAAGTATTAGTGCGGCAGCACAAAAAAACTTAGTGACCCATCCGGCAATCAGTCGCGCTATTTCAGCTTTAGAAACGCATCTTGGGGCAGAACTATTAATACATCAGAAAAAGAATTTTAAGGTGACCGAAGCCGGTTACAAAGTGGCAGAGCAAGCTGAGCTTTTATTAACCAAAGCGGCCGAGTTTCAATCACAAAGTTTACAGGCTGGTGAAACCCAAGCTATTGAAGTAAAAATCGGGATTTCGCGAAGTTTAGCGCCAAAGTATTTAAACACTTTGCTTAAAGAGCTACGCTTACAATATCCGAATTTAACAGCCAAGGTAAGTTTTGGCACAACGAACGCTATTATTGAATCTATCGCTGATGGATCACTTGATTTAGGAATCACTATCGGAACATTAAATTTGCCAACACTTTCGCAAACCGTAGTTAAAAAAGGTCAATTTGTTCTAGCTGAAGCCGGACCTAAAAAAAATTGGTCTAAGCCAATAAAAGAAAAATCTTTTATTTTAACCGAACCGCGCAGTGAAACTGAAAAGCTAAAAGCCAGCTATAATAAAGAATTTGGTAAAGCTTTTCCGCTCATGTTTGAAATTAACAGCTGGGATGTGATCGGTGAATTAGTACAAAGTGGTCTGGGTGTAGGCCTTTTGCCAGATGTTGTGGTGAATGACTGGAAACCTGGTTCGTATCAGATTTTAAAAACAAACTGGTTTCAAAGTTCTTATGAAATTTATGTTCATAAGTTAAAAACTAAATCGACAAACCGTGTGTTAGCTGTAGTGAATAATATTTTCTAAATTATTTTCTGGCATCAATCGGTAAACGCGCTGTGAATGTGGTTCCATGATCAGGGTTACTTTCAAGGGCGACCGTACCTTTATGAGCGCGGGCTAAGCCCTGCACCAGTGAAAGCCCAATACCCCAGCCTTTTTGTTTACTGGCTTTAGCAAATTCAGTTCTCTGATATTGATGGAAAAGAAGTTTTTGATCTTCAGCAGAGATTGGATTTCCTAAGTTATGAACGCTGATTTCTATCCAGTCGCTATCGCGCTTTATGCCAATAGTAATAGAGGTATCTTCTGAACCGTATTTAATAGCGTTGCTGGCTAAGTTTTCAATTAAGCGGTGTACGGCCATGTTATCCCAGAACACGCTGATTTGGCCTGCAGAATTTTGCACGACAAATCTTTTTCCATACAGATCCTCAAGATCTTTAGTTGCGTGAGCCACGAGGTCTGCAAGTTGATATTCTTCTATGAAAACCGGTAAGCCTTCGTTAGCTTTTAAACGGTTAGCATCAAGTAAATCGCGAATCATGCGGTCGGCGCGGTCAACGTTACCCATAATGCGATTAAGGCATTTTTCAATAATTTCTGGAGTGCTGTTTTTTAACTGCAAAATCTGGGCGCTCATTTTGATTGCGGCAAGTGGTGTACGTAAATCGTGAGAAAGGGCCGAAACAAATTTTTCACGCAAATCTTTTTCTAGTTCTAGTTCACGTAAACTTTGTTCTAGTTTTTTGCGCGCCAAAACTTTATCGGTGACTTCTTTTGGCGTGGCTAAAATACGAAACACTTCTCCGTTTCCATAATCAATACGTGAGAACGTTGTGTCGAAATAGCGTTCTTCTAACTGACCCGTAATGCTGTTTTTAAGGTGGGCTACGCCTTCATGAGAAAAGAAATGTTCTCCGGTTTCATAAACTTTTTTTAAGATCTCGGGAAAGCGTGAATTGGCCAGTTCAGGAACCGCATCAAGAAGTGGTTTTCCTAAAAGTTCGCGGCCCGGGTAAATTGATAGGTAAGTGTCGCAGCATCAATTCGATTCCAGGGATCAAATAAAA
>CBINGM010000004.1:0-236287 GCA_966250225.1 uncultured Pseudobdellovibrio sp.
GGCGACCGCGGCCATCAACTAATTGTGATACCGTCCCGTTTTTGATGCTGTTGATACCAGCCTCGATTACGCGTAAAGCTTTCATCACTACTACTTTATCACCTGAACGAATTACTGAACCTAACACGTTAATTTGTGAAGACTGGTTGTAAGATAATAAAGCTTCTTCGATATAAGTTTGGTAAGCCGCTTTAGCTGAAGGTTGGTACTGAGCCATCATACTGAAAGATTCATTTGATGGAGTTAAACGTAAAGCGTATAAAGCGTGGCCTACTAATGTATCGTTTTGTGATTCTAATAATTCAGATTGTAATTGGTAAAAATCAGCAGCGTTTACTTCATTTTTTTTGTATGAAGATACTAAAGCCATCATCGCTTCACGAGTTGGGTTAGCCATAAATTCAGTTTTAATTTGCTCTAACGTCTTTTTAACTTTTTTAGTTTCTTCTGTAGGTTGAGTCGCTTGATTAGGTGTTTCAGTTGGAGCCACGTAACCACCGCCGTTATAGAAGTCTTGCGCTTGAGTTTCAGTTTCGTTTTTAGCCACAGGAGCTTGTTTTTGAACCGGAGCTTTAGCTACTGGTTTTGAAAAATCACCTTTAGGCATTTTTTTAGCTTGAGCTGCTTGGGCTTTTTTAGCGTCTTCAGCTTTTTTAGCTGCCGCAGTTTTTTTAGCATCTTTTTTAAGACCTAAAGCTTGAGAGATTTTACGGGCTGTTTTAGCGATAAAACCTTCTTCTTCTGGTTTTACGATCGTGCGGTCGATTTCACGGCCATCTAAAGAGTACGTTGAGATCTCTTCAGTGGCTTTACCCATTTTATAATTAATTACGTTTTCAACAACTGTTGTTGTTTTAGAGATGATTTGAAAGTTTGTAATGAAAGAAGCAACACCAATGCAGCAAACCAGTAAACCAGCTAAAACCAGCTTTTCTTGTTTCGTTAATGATTGAGTCATAATTGCCTCCTCGTTATACGAATAACTAGAGCAGCAATTACGCCAAGTTGGCACGCTGTACGCGTATCTAACGGCTTATAGGCATGCCATTCTGAGATGCCAGCGTAAATGGACATTTTTGGCTATGACACTTGTATAGAGAGCTAACAGTTGTCTCAGAGTGAGACTATAAGAACGAAGATATTAAACTTTAGCGAGAATGTCTGAAAGCTTAATTTTACTCAAGTAAGTCATAGAAGTGGCTTCTAAACCTTCTGCTACACCTTCGAAAATTTCTTTCATTGAGCAAGAGACTTTGCAGGCTTTTGGAACATCGGCTTCACGACAGTTAATTAACGATTTATCAGTCGATGCTTTGTAGATATCTTTCAGAGTGATTTCTTTCGGAAGTTTAGCGATTTTTACTCCGCCAGATTTTCCTTTAAAAGACTTCACAAGACCCGCTTCAACTAGCTTTGCTAATAAACGACGAACCACTGTAGGATTTGTACTCAGTCCTGCAGCTAGATATTCCGATGTTTGCAGCTCTTCATCGTGAGCAGCTAACAAAGCCATAATGTGTACCGAAGCGGCAAAGCGTTGGTCTAACATATTTAAAATCTTAACCCAAAACTCAAAAAGAAACAATAATAAGCACATTTAACGCACTTTAGGACGTTTTTACAGGCATTTTGTTTAAATGTAACTTTAATTGTTGCATTTAAAACGGTTTAGGTTCATATTGTAACCATAACAGTTACATTTAAAACTATCATAGATAGGAGATATAAAGATGGCACACAATCAAATCCAAGAAGCTTTACAGTGGAGATACGCAACGAAAAAATTCGATGCGACTAAAAAGATCTCTGCACAAGATTGGAAAACCTTAACAAACTCATTAACTCTCGCCCCTTCCTCTTATGGTTTACAGCCTTGGAAATTTCTTGTGATTGAAAACCCTGAAGTGCGTGAAAAACTAAAAGCAGTTTCATGGAATCAAACACAAATTACTGATGCCAGCCACTTAGTGGTTTTCTTAGCGCGCGAAAAAGTTGATGTGGATTTTGTACAAAAATATATCAACCGCGTAGCTGAAGTGCGTGGCCTTCCGTTAGAAGCTTTAGATGGTTATAAAAATATGATGGTTGAAAACGTGGCGAAATCGCCAAGTAACACAGCCTGGGCACAACGCCAAACTTACATTGCAATGGGCTTCTTACTTGAAACGGCAGCGCTGTTAAAGATCGATGCGACCCCAATGGAAGGTTTTGACCCACAAGCGTACGATAAAATTTTAGGTTTAGAAAACTCTGGTTGGAAAACAACTGTGGTCACTACCCTAGGTTATCGTCACGCCGAAGATGCAACTCAAAATTTCAAAAAAGTACGTTTCACGGACGAAACTTTAATTGAATACGTAAAATAATTTAGTTTTCCCCACGTGCGCTTTGATTGGCGTCAAGCGCGCGTGCACCTTTTCTTTTTTTATTTCTTCTCTGCCGGACAAAATCCTACACGTGTTCCCATCTTTGCGGGAAAGTTGCGGCAGGTTTCGGGGCGTTTTTCATACACTGTACAGAATCTGGTTTTTGAATCCATAAAGATACATTCGCTATTGGCTTTTTGTGCGAGCATAAAGAACTCGGTGCCTTCGCGGTAACTCATGATGATGCCTTCTTTTTTAAGGCGCTTTGCGGTTTTTTTGATTGAGTTTGTGACTTCGTCGATGTCAGTCACTCCTAAACGGATTAAATCATCTGACTTAACTTCTACAGGCATGCAGCAGCAGTTAGCGCGGCAGCTAGTGCAGAAGCTTGCATCGTATTTTTTCCAGGTCGACGGGCGGTCTTTATCAACGTAAGACATAAAAAATAATAACTACCCGTTTTGATCTTTAGATTTAAAATTAAAACCTAATTTTTTAGTCTGGCCGTTTTCTTGGTCTTGATCATCCATTGAAGAATGACGTAAGCGGAAACGGATTTTTGAGTTTTCAATAATCACACGTGGATCTAATGAATGGCTATCAAGCACCACCACATTACGAGTAGATTCAGCGGTTACGATATTTGAATTCCAGATCGCACGTAAGTAGATGATTAAACTTCCAAGCACTTGCGACATTAATACCGCTAAGAATAGCACCACAGTCAATGGCACCGCTGGCACTACTTTATCAATGCGCGCTTTTTCTAAGATTTCATATTTATTAGCCGCTGCTAATTTTAACGCTTCAACTTTTGATAAACCTTCAGTTAATTCTTTAAATCTTGCTAATTGAAGATCAGCGCGTTTTTTTAATTCTTCATACATTTGGGCTGCGTAAGGCATACCTTTAGCTTCTGATGATGTACGATCAAAAGCGGCTTGAAGATTACCAAGCTTTGCGCGTAACTGTTCGTTTTCTAATTTTAAAGCCTGAATACGGCCGTTGTTACCGTAAAGTTCGCTCTCGCGGCGACCATTGCTGTTGGCGCTTAATGTTTGAATTAACTTGTTGTTTTCAGCAAGTTTAAGCATCACAGCGTTCTTTTCAATTTTTAAAGTTGATAAGTACTCGCCGATTTTATCCATTGAAGTTAATGACATTAAATTTTCTGGGCGGTCGTTAAACTTAGCCATTTTAGTATTTAAATCTAATAATTCGGCATCAACCGCTGTTTTTTCTTTTGTTAAGTGATCGTTGATTTGTTGAATATCAGACGCTTCGTTTTGTTTTAAGCTTTGTAACGCCACTGTCGTAGTTAAGTTTGTAACGTATAAAGCTAAATCTTTTTGATCGTCAGATGATGAGATTTCAATTTCATAATCGCTTTTAACTTTGAACGAAAGCATGCGGTCTAATTTTTGGTAGGCTTTTAACTTTTCGTCTTCATTCATTCCCACTTTATCGTTCATCACTTGTGAGATGAATAAATTCTGACCTGATTTTTCAGATAACGTTAACTGCGCGTTGGCGCCCGTGCTGTTAGCGGCATCTAAAACTTTTTGTAAGAACTCAGTGGTTTTAAAATACTCTAAATGTTTTTGTGCTGTTGAATTCGCTTTTTTTGCCTCGTTTGTTTTGGCATTACCGGCTAACGCCATTGAAAACGACTGCAGTTGCGAGTTTTGATTGTCGTTAATGATGATTGTTGTTTTAGCAACGAATGGGTTTTTCCATTTGTAGAACGATAAGCCGATGGCACTTGTGGCTACCAATAAAACCAAAAATAGCGGCCAGTTGCGTAACGCAATGGTTGTGATTTCGCTTAAACTTAATTCGCGGTGAAGTTCCTGCGAACGGTTTTCGATTTCGATATGAGGATGAACTAACCCCTCAGAATTTGTATTACCGGTATTTTGATTGTCTGTTGCCATAGGGCTACGGTTTTACACCAAGCCAGTTGCAAAGGAAAATAGCAGCTGTTTTTCACTCTCAAATTGTGGTTCTTACAGGGCGTTTTCATGAAGAAACTTCACGACCGTTACAAGCTTGGTCACTCTAGGGTATTTGCACCATTCTGAGACGACCTAAGTGTGTGATTAGGCTCAATTAAATTGAATTTAAAATATTATTAAATATGGGCCCTGCTCTGGCCGATAGTCTAGATAGTAACTGGCGTAAGGCCAAACAAGTTAATCTTTAAGGAGGCTCCATGAGCGCGATTTATGACGGCAATCTATTACATAGTTTCTTAGTTAACACACCTGAGAGCGCACTTCGTAAAATGTTAATTTCAGGACCGTTTACTGATGTGCATTTTAATATGTTGATGAAATTCGTAAGAACAAGCGAAAATGAATTCTGCGATCATTTTTATGCAGGAACATTTCCAAAATTGAAATACAATGCTAAAGAGATCGTATTAAAAGAAAAATTTTGGGAGCTGTGTACAAACGCATTAAATCAACATGGATTATTATCACCAGCTCAAAAAGTCGCAGCTTAATTTCAATGTTATAATTCCGTTTCTTAAATTTAACCAAGAGCTTGAAAAAGAGCTCTTGGTTAAAAAAATCAAAGTCTATATAAAAACCGAAAAATTATTTATTATCGAACCGACAGATCAACAAATTATCTGGGCGCAAGATCATTGGCGTGATTGTCATTCAGCTATTCCGGATAAAGAGCTGCAGCTAAAACTTAAAGCCTTAAACATCTTTGGCTATCATTACAAAACTGAAAAAAACAAAGCCGTTGAAAGCTTATTAGGCCGTTTAAAACAAATTCCAGAAAAGCGAATTAAGTTTCCGGTGAGTAAACCGTTTAACTTTAAATATTACATTTGGACAACTTACCAAGATTTAGTGATTTACTCGCTGGCGCCTGAAAAAACTTATCCTGCCGGGTGGCATGAGTTTGAAGAAGATAAAGAGTTTCCACCCAACAGAGCTTACTTAAAACTTTGGGAAGTGTTTACGACTCAGCAGTTAAAAATCAAACAAGATGATTGCGCTTTAGAAATCGGCGCAGCTCCTGGCGGTTGGAGTTGGGTTTTAAGCCAGTATTTTAAAAAGGTTTATACATTTGATCGCGCCGATTTAGCTCCGCAGGTTAAAAAAATTAAAAATATTACCCACGTTCAGGGGGATGCTTTTAAAATTAACCCCGATGAATTCAAAGATGTAACGTGGTTTTTTTCTGATTTGATTTGCACGCCTGAAAAAATTCATGAAACCATTGAGTTTTGGCTGGCCCATAGTCGCGTAAGAAATTTTGTTTGTACGATCAAATTTAAAGGCGATACCCCATTCGAAGTTATTGAAAAATTACTGAAAATACCTGATTCTAAAATAGTCAGACTTTATCACAACAAAAACGAAGTAACGTGGATAAAAGTCACCCCAGGGTGACAGTGATAAAGCAGGGGTAAACATGGACAACAATATGGTGAATTATTTCACGCCGCTTGATAGCCACGCCTATCAAGATATTGTTCATTACCTTGCCGACAATAATGTTGAAGTAACTTTTAAAATTTACGATATTCACAGTAAATCTTCGTTCGTCAAAGTGGATGGCGCAGATTTAGCTATTTTTAAAAAATATCCGTACGACTACGAAACGACAAATATTCTTTGCACATTTACTTGTGGTGGCGAACCGCATTTCTTTCGTGCGAAAATGTCGACGTCAGATAATTACTACTTAGTTAAATTTCCAGAAAAGATTTATAAAATTCAAAGACGCGCGAACTTTCGTTTTAGTGTGCCAATGAATTTAACTCATGAATTTAAAATCTTAGATCACCCAAGATTTAAATATGAATTACAAGATATCAGTCTTGGCGGCTGCAAAGTGGGAATCAAAACCACAAGTGCTATCGATCTTCCGATTGAATCAGATATTCGTATTTGGGTGCAGTTATTAGAATTCGGTGGCGTCACTTTAGATGCGACTGTAGCGTTTACTAAGTTTTATCAAGAACTAAACATGCAGATCGTGGGAATCAAATTCGGCTATATCGAGGCAGGGCTTCTATCAACCCTTCATCAAACACTAATTCAAGTTGATCGCATCGCCCGCAGCAAAAAAGACGAAGACTAATTTTCTTTTTGCGACCTACTTACCTTTAGCTTTTTTCAGATCATTAAATTTCGCTGTGTATTCTTTTAACTGAGCGTTAAAGACATCAGATTTTTCCTTAATGTAATCTTCGAAGTCTTTTCTTTTTTGGCGGTAATCCGCTTCAAAGGAGTCGCGGTCTTCACGTAATTCAGCGTAGAAGTCTTTTCTTTTAGTGTCGATTTTATTGTAAGCTTCTGTGCGCTCTTCACGTGATAGCTTTTGATCTTTAATTTCGTTACGTTCTTCAGCGATGGCTTTTGAAAACGCATCTTTTTTCTTCGTTTCTTCTTTGTTATAAAGATCACGAATCTGATTCATGTCTTTATTAAAGTTTTCGCGCTTTTTAAAAACTAAGGCTGAATACTTAGAACGGATATCTGACGGTTCACGTTCATAGCCTGCCATCCATTCCATATACAATGCTTTTTCATCATTACGGCTTTTCATTTCAGCAGGAATATCTTTACGTAATTCTTCAAATTTAGAACGGTCTTCTGTCAGGCTGTAGCGTTCATTTTTACGTGGATCAGTGGCTTTCATTTTTTCAGCGGCTGTTTTTTCAGCTGCGGAAACACTGCTTTCATCAGGACCTTCGGCGCGCTCAGTTTTAATTTGGCAGCCCAAAACGACACAACTAAAGAACAGAATATAAAGATATTGTTTCATATATTTATTCTTATAAATCATGGACTAGATGACAATAGATTTTAATTTAAACTGATACGTATGCAGATTGGATTACACTTCGGAAAACGTAAGCCCCGTTGGAATTTCTTTTTAGAAAAGCATCAAAGCTTAACTAAACGCCATGGTGCGACCTTGAAGTACGCTTTAGTAAGCGCTTTACTTCAAGCTATCGTTCTTTCACCGGTGATTTACTGGTCTCTGCAAAATTACGCTTTCTTTGAAAATAATATTCCACACTCGTATAACTTACGCAGCTATTTAGAATTCGAACGCAACTGGGTTTTATTGCTATTTGGAGTATGTACGGTGATGACGGGCATCGTGAATTTCTTTTTATTTTCACGCATCTTAACCCGCCAAGCGATTGATTATGCTAACGTGATCGAGCTTTCGCCTGACGAAGCTGCTGATCAACGTCACGTTTCTTAATCGACTCACGCTTATCGTGAAGCTTTTTACCCTTAGCCAAACCGATCTCTAACTTTACACGACCATCTTTAAAATAAATTTTTAAAGGCACGCAAGTTAATCCCTGTTCACGCAACGATCCATAAATTTTATCTAACTCTTTACGGTGTAATAATAATTTACGTAAACGTTCAGGAACGTGGTTATTGTAGCTACTTGCACGGTATTCGGCGATATGAGCATTTTGTAAGAAGGCTTCGTCTTTAATAAACGAAATATACGAATCTTTAAAAGTGATCTGCTTTAAACGCAGCGATTTTACTTCACTACCCGTTAACTCAAGACCAGCTTCAAATGTTTCAGTGATAAAATAATCGAAACGGGCTTGTTTGTTTTCTTGAATAATTAAAATACCCACGAATTAGCCCCCTTTCAGATGAAAATATAAATCACGGATTTGAACAATACTTAACTCTTCAACACGAACTTTATCTGAAAGCT
Organism: uncultured Pseudobdellovibrio sp.; assembly: GCA_966250225.1. Lineage (GTDB taxonomy): Bacteria > Bdellovibrionota > Bdellovibrionia > Bdellovibrionales > Bdellovibrionaceae > Pseudobdellovibrio. The sequence goes on from CBINGM010000004.1 coordinate 8,088, forward strand.
TGTTTTTTTCAACCCAAGCCAAAAACGGTTCATGTAATTTAGATTCAAGGTTAGATTTTAATATGCGACGACGCTGTTGAAAGCAAGTTTTAACAAACTTTAAATAGTCTTTACGATCAGTAATCTGGCTTTCTTTGCGTTTAAATTTTAAAACCCGGCTGGCCACACGCGGAGGAGGGTTAAAATCCCTAGGCCCTGCTTCAGAAACTGTGGTGATGTCCCAAAATTCCTGGGCAATTACGGTTAATAAGCCGTACTCTTCAGTGTGATGTTTAGCTCTAATTCTTTGTGCTACTTCTTTTTGAAACATTAAAACCATGGCACGGCATTGGTTCTGATCAGTGCTTCGATCAATCACAATTGAAGAAGAAATCTGATACGGAAGATTACTGACTAAAATATCGTAATCAATCTTAGACCAATCAGCTTGTAGAGCATCGCCTTCCATCACGGGCATTTCTTGGCTTTCCCAGAATTTTACTAAGCTTGAATCAAGCTCCATCAATTGATAGCGCCCGTATTTTTCAATCAGTAAATCAGTTAAAGCCCCAAGCCCTGGGCCGATCTCTAATAACTTTTCAGGCTTTTCATCATCAACGGCTTGAATGATTCGACCAATCACCACATCTGAAACTAAAAAGTTCTGACCTAAAGCCTTTTTCGTGTAATGCGAAAGAGCTTCCATACGATTTTTTAAACGATCTTTAGCTAATGGTAAGCTCATATTTGTTCTCGCAATCTCACTGTAAAATCAGCGTCATACGAGCTTGAAGCCGGGCCCTGATCTAATGGCGAACTTTCGCCAGCATTTAAATGTAGAATACCTGCATAACCAATCATACCCGCATTATCAGTGCAGTAACGAATCGGTGGAATCACAATTTGATAACCACGAGATGTCATTTCAGCAGCCATTTCACGTAAACGTGAATTAGCACTGACTCCGCCGGTAATAACGATTTTTTTAGTTTTAAATAAAGCCGCTGCTAAAGTCATTTTACCCACAAGAGTTTCAACAACCGCTTCTTGAAACGAAGCACACAAGTGCGGTATTTCAGCTTTTTTTTCTTCATCAGACATTTTTGTTAAAAGTCTGTGCGCCGCTGATTTTAAGCCACTAAAACTCATCATCAGATTTTTTTCATGCAGCAGCCCGCGCGGAAAATCATATTTTTTACGATCGCCGCCTTTAGATAAACGATCCACGTTAACTCCGCCCGGAAAAGGCAGCCCTAACATCTTAGCAAATTTATCAAACGCTTCACCGGCAGCATCATCTTTTGTTGTGCCGATAATGGTGTATTTATTAAAGGCTTCAACCCAGTACAAAGAACTATGCCCACCACTCACAGCGAGCGCGATATACGGATAATTAAAATCAGCCGGTGGGGCATATTCGTTATCTTTTAAAAACGGAGCTAATAAATGACCCTCAAGATGATTCACACCGATAAAAGGTTTGTTATACGCTTGCGAAAGCGCTTTTACGGTCATAACTCCTACAATCAATGATCCAATAAGGCCCGGACGGTTTGTGACCGTAAAGCCATCTAAATCATTCATTGAAAGATTCGCTTTTTTTAAAGTTTCTTCGATTAACGGTAACAGCGCGATAGTATGATTGCGGCTGGCCACTTCAGGAACAACACCGCCAAACGGCGCGTGTTGCAAATCTTGGCTTGCTGAACATTGGGCTACAACAAAGCCCTCAGCATTCACGATGGCTACTGATGTGTCGTCACAACTGGTTTCAACTGAAAGAATTTGTCGAAACATCAACAGCCCTATTTATTACTTTTTTGTTTTAGTAGTTTTAGTTACTTTAGCTTTGGCTTTTTTACCAAATTCAGTGTTGCCATGCTGAGCAGCTACTTCTTCATAGAAAGACGTCGCTTCATCTTTTAAGCCCATTGATTCAAAGCAAAGACCGATTTTGTATTTAGCTTCAGGAACTAGTTTGTTTTTTGTTTTAGCATTCGCATCAACGAATTTTTGGTATTCTAAGATCGCATTTTTGAAATCTTTTTTTGCAAAATATTCTTGTGCTAAATCAAACGTCGTATTTTTTGAAGACTTAAGTTCACCTTTAACCGGCGGAACTTTAGCATCAGAAGAATTCGGCGCAGGCGTTGTCGCATGCGAAGCCGTAGAACCTTGTACTTTAGCTGCGGCTAATTCAGCTTCAAGCTTTGTTAACTGTGCTTCCATTTTAATTAAAGAATCTTGCAAGACTTGGATTTTTTGCCCGTCAGTGCTGCCTTGCTTGTCAGCTTCTTGTTTTTCTTTATTTAATTGCGTGATTTGATTTTCTAACGATTCAACACGGCCATTTAGGTTACGGATTAATTCGTCTTTTTCATCAATCTTTACAACTTCAGAAGGTTCGTTGGCATTAGCTTTTTGGTTATCAGCTTGTTTTTTTGAATAAACTTGTGATTGGTAACCTTCGCCAAGTTCTGAACGTGTTTTTAAACACGAAGATAAAAACAAAGCTGCTACCACTGATAGACCTAAGTTAAATTTATTCATAAAACATCTCCACTTTTTTGGCGCAATAAGCGCGCTGAGTTTTCGGCTTTTTCGGCAGAACTTTTAGCACTTAAGAATAAGTACTTGGCTTCGGCGTATTCACGCTCGTTATAAAGAATTTTAGCCTGACGGTAAAATTCTTCAGCCTGGTGCCAGAAGCCCGGTGAATATCGGGCTGCTTGAACGGCTTTGGCAGCATCAATGGCTGCCTTAGCAAGAGTGTACTCTTCATTTGGTGGAGGCACAGTCACGCACCCCACAACAAAAAAGAAATACAGTGTCGCTAATAAAATTCTAATCATTATTGAACCGGAACAAAGTTAGCACGACGGTTTTTAGCCATCGCTTCGTCTGAATCACCTTGTGCTAATAATTTTTCTTTACCAAAGCTAACAACAGTTACGCGGTTACCTTTGATACCGTTAGAAACAAACACTTGGCGAACTGCATTTGCACGACGCTCACCTAAAGCTAAGTTGTATTCAGCAGAACCACGTTGGTCACAGTGACCTTCGATAGTTAATTTAGCGTTTGGATTTTTTTTCATCCACTCGATGTTACCCATTAATTTTTGTGACTCAGTTTCAGATAAAGAAGAAGAGTCGTAAGGGAAGAACACAGTTTTTAAACCTTCGATTGAACCAGAATCAGAACCAGTCACACCTAAGTTGATTGGTGAGTTATCTAAAGTTTCAGAAGATCCTGAAGCTGTTGTTTCGCTGCGGATGTTTGAGCCATCACCAGATGAACCGTCACCACTTTTTTTTCTGAATAAAGAACAGCCTGACACCATTGATGCGATTACTAAAGCTGCTGCAACTGTAGTTAGTGATTTTTTAAGATTTTGATTCATCTGAATATCCTCCTAGATGCTGAATTATTTGCGTGCTGTTAGCACGACGTCCATTTTCAATTTAGACCATTGTAAAACCTTGTCAAACCCCGATTGGCATTCAACAATCAACCATGATCAATTTTATCTCAAGATTCTACCTAATTTTTGTTTTGCTTGTCTCGTTTTCTGAAGCGGTTTTTGCACAACGCATTGGAGATTCGAGAGAAAAATGGCAAATGCTGACAACTCCACACTTTGAGATCTTTTATTCTGCTGAGCAGCAGGACCTAGGTCTATACTATGCCCGCATTGCTGAGCAGTCATATGCCGAAATAATGACTATTTTCACTATAGCGCCCAAAGAAAAGATCGTGGTGATCTTAAACGATTCAACCGACGCTCCGAATGGGTTTACGACTTTACTTCCGTACGCCTATATCATGATCTATCCGGTGCAAGCCGGTCGTGATGACGCTTTATCTGAATCCGGTGAATGGGCCAAAGAACTTTTTATTCACGAATTAGCTCACGTGATGCAGCTGTATCCTGCTGAAGATCTTTACAAATTAGCTAAACCCGTTTTTGGAAATATCGTAGCTCCGAATCTTCTTTTACCCCTTTGGTGGAAAGAAGGCATGGCCGTTGAAATTGAAAGCCGTTTCACCCATCAAGGAAGAACCAAATCCTACTTTCAAGATGCGGGAATTCGCGCGCTTGTTTTAGAGAAAAAACTTTTTCACTACACTTTAGCCGAAGCTAACGAAATGTTACCGACGTGGCCTTACGGAAGCAGACCTTACTTATTTGGTTCGATGTTAATGTCTGATATCGGAACCAAAGATCAAGGTAAAGCGATCAACGAATTAACTTTAGGTCATGCATCTCGTCTTCCTTACTGGGTCGAAGCTCCGCATGAAAGAATTTACGGTTATAATTACGAAAGTCATTATTTACTCACATTAGATGCGTACCAACGCCAGGCCGAAGAGCAGCTTAAAACTTTACAAAGCGTTGAACCTACAAGCCAAATGACTCCGATTGATCCTTCGTTGATTTCGGGCCGCCATCCAAGATTTAATTCAACCGGCGAAACCTTAGCCCTGGTTTCTACGAATAAAAAAGGTAAAAAAATCGCGTTTTACAATTTCAACAAACAAGAAAACAAATGGGAGCGCCAGAAATTTAAAAAAGCCCCAGACGGAGATATTTCAACTTTTGAATTTCATCCCGAACAAAATAAGATTGTTTTTGCCAAAATTGATTTAGTTGATTCAAAAAGACTTTTTTCTGATCTTTACACTTTTGACCTTACTGAAGATAAAGAAAAAAAATTAACCACTGCAGCCAGAGCCAGAAACCCGATCTGGAATTTACACGGAAATATTATTTATTTTATTTCAACGTTTAACGGTAAAACTCAGTTAAAGGCCATGAACGTAGCCACTGAAAGCATCGATCAGCTTTTAGAACTTGGTTTTAACGAACGCTTACATGAAATTTCACTGTATAACGACAACGAATTGTTCGTTGGAATTAAAGACTCAAAAGGCAATATCCAAGCGAAATTATTCGACTTAACAACCCACAAACTTTCGGATTTTAAAGTTTCAACTCCTGAAGTTGAACATCTAAAAAAACGCTTCGGAAAAATCTACTTCACTTCAGTTAAAAGCGGCGTTTCAAATATTTACCAATACAGAAATGCCAATGACGAAGTTCCGGTCAGCCACTTGTTAACCGGAGCCCTTGATTTCGATGTGAATAAAGAAGGCTACGCGATCGCCACAGTTCACACAGCCGGTGGTTTTCAGGTGCAAGGTTTTGATTTACACCAATACAAAGCCTTACCAAAAATTTCGAACAAATTTCGTGATCGTTACACATATACTGAAACACCTATTGCCGATTACGAATACACAATCGAAGATGCAAAATCTTTAAAATATTTATACCCGCACTACTGGATTCCGTTTGTTTCAACTTCAAGTGCCAACAACAGTGTTTTCTTTCAAGCTGTTACCGGAAGCCAAGACCCGTTATTAATTCACCGTTATAACTTAGCTGTAGATTACGATTCATTTATTAAAAAAGTGGGTTACGATTTTGATTATATCAATTCAGCCTTTACTTGGCCGTTTACTTTAAGTGCCACAAGAAATTTTAGACCGATCGGTAACACTGATATTTTTATCGATCGCAGTTTAGCGGCTTTAGGATTTATTCCGGATACTTTCAAAATCAGTTCTAAATTAACAATGAATGCGGGTCTTCAATATTCTGAAGTTGAACAATCTGATGTTCGCACACAGCACGCCGGCCCTTATGTACAAGCTTCTTATAAAAGTATCGATCAAACACTTTTTGATATTTACCCAACAAGTGGTTGGGGTATTTTCTTACAATTAGAAAATCAAAAATCGACTAAAAAAGACGCGCCCGATTTATTAGGTGATTACGACCAAGCCACAGGGGCTTTAGTGGGTTATAATTCACGTTGGTTACCAGAAGATCACTCACTTTACGCTAAGCTTAGCTTTATGCACACGTTTCAAAAAGTTTCTACCCGTTTTGGTACAAGTAGCGCTGTTATGCCGTCTTTATCAGACAGCACTATGCCTGATTTCGTATTGCGCGGTTACGGCGTGGGCCAATTTTTCGGTTCGCGTATGACAACGCTGAACACAGAATACCGCTTTCCTTTAACGACTTTAAACAGCGGTTCAGGAACTTATTTGTATTATTTAAAACGCGTCAATGGCGCAATCGTTGTTGATGGCTTAACAGTTTCAGGTGGCGCTTTTGATAAAGATGACTTTCTTAAAGCTGAAAACATGAGCCGCTCATTCTGGAGTGCTGGCGCAGAAGCGCGTTTAGAGACAACTTTGGGCTATTTACTTCCTGTAAATTTTATATTTGGTGTTTATGCTCCTCTATCGCCCCAATACGCACAGGATGATTTTCAAACAGGTTTAAGCCTGCAAATTGGCGGTGGAATTCCGGGCCGTCAGTCTTCAAATTAAGGGATTAACCATTGACAAGGTCTAGGGTGTCCTTGAAAAATGAGAGATGTCGTACGTCTAAAACGTCGATTGGAGTGTAAACCTATGGATATTTTTAAAAACAAAATGCCTGATATGAGTCCAAGTACTGGTACTAGCCACGCTGGTGCTACGCACACCACCCACGGCCAACAATCTCAACCTAACCAAAACGGTTGGATCCGCGAATTAGTTTCGGCTGATGAACAGCTTGAAAAATCTGTGATGATCGACATGAACTTGGGTTTAGATACTCAAAGAATTCTTGTTAACGAATCAATCCAGTTCTTATTACGTTTAAAAAATGACTTCGCCGAAGCTGCAGCGTCATTCAATGAACTTAAGCCTTCAGTTTTAGGCCGTATCAAAGTTTACGGTATCGCAAAAACTCACGCTGATTTCATGTTATTCCGTAACGGCTATAAAATGATTTTTTCAATCAAGGCTGCTGGTGTTGTTAGCATGCGTTTTCACTACGTTGGAAACACAGCTATTCCACAACCGCAAGCTAAAGAAAACGTAACGATCGTTATGGATGAAGAGATCTTTGAAGCAAAATGGGGCGCGTTTGAAGAAGTTCTTTGGTCATTCAAAGGCCAACCGTTCAAAACTCAGTACCTAGTTCGCCACTACATGACTCTTTTTATCAAAGATTCAGCTCGTTAATTTTAAAATTACATAAAAAATAAAAAGGGTTTTAGTTCATCACTAAAACCCTTTTTTTATTGTCTTAAAGCTTATTATTACGGGCGTGGAGGGTTCGGGATTGGTGGCGGAGGCAAATGCCCTACCGGATCTCTGTCACCATACCCGTAAAGGTCATAATGATAATCTTTAGACGAAGTCACAATTTTCAAGCGACCGTAATGACCGCCTTCGCGAGTCGCCCAGAATGTGATTTTAGCTTTGCAGGCTTCGTGAGCTTGTAAAGTTTCAGGGCAATTGTGTTTCATGTAAAAATCGCCGTTAATTTTTAAAGAGATATTCGTTAAAGGCTCTTCAGCATTGTTTGTTAAAGTTAAAACTTGTGTGCGCTGCCCGTGATACGGAACAAGACCGAAATCGATAGAGCCTTTTTCAACAGGCTTTTGCGGAGCTGTAGCTTCTGTTGAAGCAAATGCTGATAGACTTAATAAAGTCGCAGTTAATAACGTGATTAGTTTCATTTTAAAATCCCTCGCTAAATTTATATTTAAATTTAAGCGAAGGATTTTTACAGATTCAATTAGTTACGCGGGCAATCGTAGCCAACATCGATGTGGTGGCCTGCTGGAACCGCTGGCGAGAAGATAAGTGCGTTATTTTCAATACGCGTTGACATGCCGGCAACCGCTGGAGTCACTGTCACATCAATTGTACCTACCGGAGCACACTCAAGTGGAATCGAAGCTAAAGAGCTTACGATACGGTCGCGGAAGTAATTTAAGTTTTCTGAATAATCATTAGCACAGATGCTTGAAGTAAAACCATTCGTTAAACTTGATAGCTCAGCATAGTACTTACCGTAATGAGATTTTGCTCCACCACTGTCTTGAGCGGCCATACAAGCTGAATCACCTGGCTTAACGATGATTGAATTCACCGTGAAACGTTTGTTCATGCCGAATTTCTGTTTGATTTTATTGACGTAACCTTGTGGAAGATCATCAGCTTCAAGTTGTTTTAACTCGCTACCGTAGAACACTTGTGCCGAGTCGCCACCCACTGAGCGCACATCTTCATCCGAAATAATAATCACAGAAATCGATGCATCACTTCTGTAACAAGTATTGCTTGAAGCATATTCAGCATGCCAGAAAGCCGCTTTAATCGCACGCTCGTCATCTGTATCTGCCCAACCGGCACCGATGGCATCAATAGTTTTTGTGAAAATTGAATACGGATCAGCCGCACCACGTTTTAAAATCCATTGCGGTGAACCTACGTAATCAACCCAGTTACGCGAAGCTCCCCAGTAGTAGTATTGTCCGATTAACTGAGAATGAGTAACCGTAGCACACATTTGCCAGTCAACATTTTGCGAAGTCAGGTTATTTACAAAACCTTGTAAACGTTCTGCTAACTTTCTGTTGTCTGGTAACATTGAATTAGAATCATCCACGATAAGAACGATATCTACTTTATTATCTGTTACTTGTACGTCTTTAGCTAAAGTCACTCGGCGTGTTGGTGTAACTACATTAGCCACAGTCACTTCTAACGGTGTAGGAATTGTGTAGGCATTATAGTTTGTTTGACTAGCGCTTAAATAAACATAGTAAGTGCCAAGACCTGCAGCTAAGAAGTTAGGTACTGATGTTGCCCCACCGATACCGCTGATTGAAACCGGCACACCATTACGATAAACCGACCATGTGTATGTAACCGTGCTTGGGTTACAATTCGCATTTAATGTTGGATTACCTGTAGTGCTATTAATTGTGATCGCTGTTGAATCCACGTTAAAACGAGGCGAACAATCAATTGTTAAGTTATTCACTCCAGAATTATCTACAGTGATTGTTAACGCATTTGTTGTATTCCAAGTTACATGGTTAGCTTTTGTTGCTGTTAAGTAAATTAAATAAGTACCATTACCTAAAGCTACGAAATCAGGATTTGAGTTCGCATCATTTAATGACGGAAGACTTACGTTTTGACCGTTCTTAGTAACTCTCCAAGAGTACGTCACATCAGAAGGAGCACAGTTTGCAGAGATTAACGGATTATTTGTTGTTGTTGTTACCGTTAAGCTATTCAGTGAACCGTTAATTTTTGGATTACATAAGATCGGAGTTTGCGGCGGCGGTGGATCATTTACCGTTACAGTTAATGGAACCGAAGTTTGCCAGTGCGCTGAACCGCTTGCTGTTGCATATAAAGAGATACGGTACGTACCAGCGCCATAACCTTTAATATTAGGTGAAGAGCTTGCTCCACTTAAACCCGCAATTGTAATGGCTGAACCATTTTTAGTTACGCTCCAAATGTAAGATCCTGCAGCCGGAGAACAGTTTGCTGAAACAGTTGGATTATTATCTGTTGAATTTAAAGTGATCGAAGTTAAGTTACCATTTAATTTAGGATCACATGTTAATGAATTGCCTGTGCCAGAACCTGGAACAACTAATTCAAGCGGTGTTGTGGCCGTGTACGGGCCTTTTTGCCCGTCTGGATCACGTGCTGTTAAGAAAATATAATAAGTACCTTCACCTAAAGTTCTTAAATCAACATTGGCTGGATTTGCACCAGAAAGATTTGGGATAGACACATTTACAACCGATGAATCAGAGCGCTTGATAATCCATTCATAGTTGATATTAGCAGTATCACAATTTGAAAGAAGACTTGGGTTGCCTGAAGCCGTGTACGTGTATGTCACTGCATTTGGGGAGATGCGAGGGTTACACGCGATAGTTACTCCGGTTGGGCCATCATCAACAGTAAGCTTTTGATTATCTGATTTTGTAAATTTAACCGGCGCGCAAGCAATCATACTTACCACCGTAAAAGATGCGACCACACCCAATAACAATTGTTTCATATTAGCGTCTCCCCAAGTTTCATAGTAAGTCATAAATTGTATTTTAGTAATACGCCGAAAGTCCAAAATGTGAAATTATGAGTCATTGTAGTCTAGAACTGATCTGGACTCCCTTGTGACGGCTCATTCCGAGACATAGAATTGAATGAGCAACATTGTCCAGGAGGGACTTCGTGAATATTTGGCTTCTGCTACTTACTTTCTTCAATATCGTTTTACTAGCCGGACTTTCATTTAGCTTATTCCTTCGCGTGAGAGAAAAAAAAGAAGACCAACGTTTAACTAAAGGTCTACAACTTTTACAAAATAAAATTTCAATCTTAGAAGACTTATCAGATAAGACAGACCAACAGGTTAGAAAACTGATTCATATCCTAGACCAAAAGACCGGAGAAGTGCGCCAGGTTATGGCTGCCAGCGACGAGCAAATTCAGCAGATCGAAATGATGCTAAACAAAGGTCTGGAAATTTCTAAGATCTTTCAAGAATCAATCCCACAGGGCGAAATGCAGAACCGCCAAAAGACAACATTATATGTAACAGCCGCTAAAATGGCTCACCAAGGCTACACGTTAGAGCAAATCTTAGCGCAAGTAGATCTGACTCCGGCTGAAGTGCAAATGATTATTAAAGTAAATAAAGACAATCTTCAATTTGCCGAAGACCAACTACCCGCTTGGGCTCAAGGCACAACAACACAAGCTGGCAATGCCGCTCAAACTGCAGAAAACGAATTAAACGAATTCACTCAAGCTTTAACAAACCAGAATTCTTTATATTCAGCTACTAAACTAAATACGACAATTACAGAAAAAGCGTTTGATACTGTTCAACAAGATATGACCACACAAACGACTTTAAACGCTGAATTTAAAAAGACGATTCAACAAATGCCACAGACATTTGCCGACAGCGGCACTACAAAAACGCCTGATGGTAAAATCGTTAAACCTTTTGAATTTAAGCGCATCGTAAAAGCGAATTAATACTTTCGCTGATTCTGACCAAATCCTTTACAAAAAATCAAATTTAACGCTTCTGATCTCGCTTTAAAACGAGATCAGAATTTTACTATTAAGACTTCTTAGGAAACCTCATTTATTCTAATAGAGGCAGGAGTTTGACTTCATGGAAGAACGAAATCTGGCGCAGGTTCTGGGCGCCCTTGATGAATGCGTTGAAAAATACACCGAAGATCGAAAAAAGCGCGTGGATGGCTTTATAGAGCGTCATTTCTCGATGCAAGAGACTATCGCTATTCAAAAAAAATCTTTTCATTTGGATTTACTCTTTAACCCACTGAATGCGCTTTGGTCGATTCCCTACCTAACGCTTAAAAAGTCAGTCGAGACTTTAGATAAACTGGGTTGGACTAAGCTTACTCCGGTTATGGAAAAAATTCCTTCTGGTATAAAAACCGGTTACCAAAAAGAAATCGAAAAGCTTATCGCCAAAGAACTTCTTGATTATGATGCTCTGGCTTTAGAGTTTCGCAATCACCCCACGATCAATAAATTAATCACGACAAAAGAACTTAGTTTAAACGAAATTAAAATCAAAACTGAGATCAACAAAGAAGTTGATAAATACTCTTCAAGCCAAGCCATGATCACGGATCTAAGCGGTACTGTAATGACGTTGCTGATGGGCTGGTATTTCTTCGGCGATAAAACTTTAGGAGTTTTCGGAATGGGCAATCGTATCGCTCGTAAGATGGCCCATGATAAAGCGGCTTCCGGTTTTGTCTTCGGTGAAAAATTAGGGTCGGCCTTTTATAATGTTTTTCCGGTTGCACCCACACAGACGCAAGTTTATATGGCTACACTTGGTGTTGGTGTCTTACTGACAGCTTTCAGCGTTTTAGCAGCGGTTATGAGTGATCCGCTACGTAAACGTTTGGGGCTTCATAAAAAAAACCTGAATAGCCTGATTGAAAACCTTGAAGAGAAACTTTTTCTACAAATGAAAAAAGAGATTAAAGCTTCGCTTCGTAAATCTAATCAAAATACTCGACAGCAGATTCAGGCATCGTAACCCAATAGTCTTATGACATTTGATCGATCATCTTTTGCAGACGATCCATGGCTTCGTTAAATTTTGCTGTTTCAGTCGCAAAACTTAAGCGCATGTAACCCGGCTCACCAAATTCTTCACCAGGAACCGTAGCTACGAAGAAATCTTCTAAATAGATTTTTCCGAATTGAGCCGATGATTGCACAGCTTCGCCTTTGTATTTACGGCCTAAGAATTTTTCAACGTTAATCCATAAGTAAAACGCACCGTCTGGTTTGTAAACTTGCAGATCTTTGATTTGCGCCATACGTTTTAAAGCCGCATCTAAGCGCGATTTTAAAAGATCAATTGTATTTTTAATATCAGCTTCAGAATGTAATAACGCTTTTTCAGCTGCCGCTTGCGCAATTGACGATGGAGCCCCTGTTGATTGAGACGCGTAATCGCCAATCGCTTTAAGAATTTTTTCAGGCCCCATAGCCCAACCGATTCTCCAGCCTGTCATTGAGTAAGCTTTTGAACCACCGTTAATTAAAACTGTGCGTTCACGTAATTCAGGAGCTACCTGAAGTAAGTGTGGCGCAATCGCTGTACCATTTAACATTAAGCGGTTGTACATATCATCAGAGATAACAACTACGCGTGGATGTTTTTTTAAAACATCGGCCATTGCTTTTAATTCTTCTTTTGAATAAACAAAACCTGTCGGATTTGACGGCGAACAAAATAAGAAAACTTTTGTTTTCGGTGTGATCGCTTGTTCTAAACGTTCAGCCGAAAGTTTAAAATTGTGTTCAGCTTTGCAATCTACGATTTTAGGAACGGCATCAGCCAGTTCTGCCATGGCCGGATAACTGACCCAGTACGGTGAATGAATAATAACTTCATCACCTGGATCACATAAACATTGAAGTGCTGTAAAGATCGCGTATTTAGCACCGCTTGTAACAGCGATTTCTTTAGCCGGATTATAAGTAAAACCAAGATCAGCTTCAGTGCGCATTGCAATCGCTTTACGTAATTCGATCGTACCGTTAGCTGCTGTGTACTTTGTAAAACCTGTTTGAATCGCGTTCACACCGGCTTCAGCGGCCACTTTATAAGTGGGCCAGTCAGGTTCACCCACTGTAAGCGAAATCACATTGTGACCCTGAGCTTGTAATTCTTTAGCTTTGGCAACAAGTGCTAGTGTCGGAGATGATTTTAGGCTTAACGCTTTTTTTGACAACATACTTACCAATCCTTTTTTAAAAAATTACTTTTTAAGTTTTTTAACTAATTCAGGCATTACGATATCTGGAACTAATCCCGATAAGTTACCGCCGTTTTTCGCAAGTTCTTTTACTCCACGTGAAGAAATAAAATAATATTCCGGTCTTGAGAAAATCATAAACGTTTCAATTTCTGGAGCCAGTTTTTTATTGATATTCGCTAATGTGCCTTCGTATTCAAAGTCAGCTACCGCACGTAAACCACGCACGATAATTTTAGCTCCCTTAGCTTTCATGTAATCAACAGTCAGGCCTTGAAAGATATCTACTTTGACATTTTTTTTGTGAGAAAATTGTTTACGAACAAATTCAGCACGCTCTTCAGCGCTGAACATATAAGTTTTATCACCCGACTGGGCAACCAAGACGATCACTTCGCCGAACATATCAGACAGACGATGGATAATATCCACATGGCCTGATGTAATAGGATCAAAACTTCCCGGATAAACGGCAATTTGCGACATCGCTAACGCTCCATTTTTGATCAGCCTCCGGCTGACCTTATTCTAAAGGGCCGACCTATCGGTCGTCCTAAAAGTATGAATGAAGATTAGTCTTTTTTAGAGAACAGGGAAAGACTTTTGTCGCCATAATCTTGTTTGTCATAGCATATCAAATCGCCGTACTCGGTACCGATCTTTTCCTGCTTAATGGCTTCAATGGCGATCACGGTATTTTGATGAAAACATTGGCTACTTGCCAACGCCGTCATCACGTCATCAGCCAGCTTTTCTGTAAAAGGAGGGTCAATAAAGATTATATCGAAGCCTTCGCCCTGATAAGACTTTATAAACGAAAATACGTCCTTTTGAATGACCATATGTTCGCTTTTATCGACCTTTAAAAGCTCGATATTTTTACGAATAATATCCACAGATTTAGGATTTTTCTCCACAAAAGTAACATGCTTGGCGCCACGTGAAAGGGCCTCTAGGCCTAGATTTCCGGTTCCTGCAAACAGATCCAACGCTTTAGATTCGTCCACATAGCCCATCCATTTATTGAATAGAGTTTCCTTGACTCGATCCATGGTCGGTCGGATGTGGTCGGCCTTAAAGCTGACTAAATTTCTGCCTTTATACTTTCCTGATATAATTCTCATAAATACTGGTCATTTCTTGTATCACAACGCTTAGGTGGTCAAAAGGTTTTTTAATAAAACCAACCACCTGAGGATAATCTTCAGCGTGAAAGTGGCCCTGCTGTTGGCCTGAAAAGGCTGAAATGATGATCACGGGTTTAACAACGGTCATTTCAGCTAATACATCAAAGCCGTTTTTTTCAGGCATTAATAAATCAAGCACTAACAAATCAATGTCGTTTGATTTTAGTAACTCTAAAGCTACGGCGCCATTTTCGGCTTCAATCACTTCATGGCCTTGAGCACGAAAAGCCCGGGCCAATGATTTACGAATTAAATCTTCATCGTCACAAATTAATAATTTCATTTAAAGAACCTTAAAATAAATCGTGTGCCATTTTTGTAATTGGCATCATGCAAAAGATCAGCGTGCATACGCTTAACTAAGCTTTTTGAAATGTATAAACCTAAACCTGTGCCTTCACCGCTTTGTTTAGTTGTGGCAAATGGCTGGAACAGATGGGCTTTAATACTTTCTGGTAAACCACTTCCGTTATCTTCAAAGATCACATCATAGTGGCTTGGTGTATCGATATCATAAATTTTGATCGAGCCTTTGGCTGGCATGGCCTGGCAAGAATTTTTAACTAAATTAAAAATAATCTGCTGCAAATGTCCGGCATTCATTCGCACCGGCACACTTTTAACATCAATAAACACATTAAACGTACGTGTGATCGATTTTAAAAGCGGCATTGTCTTTTTAATCACCTCATCGACCGTACCGATTGTTAACGCCGGGCTTTGATCAGAACTAAACTCTAATAAATCAGTGATAATATTTTTGCAGCGATCAATGCCTTTTAAAACTTCGGTAAAATCATTCTTAACCGTCGCTTCAAGTTGGGGTTGCTGCAAAATAAATTCAGTTGCTAGCTTTAAACCCGTTAACGGATTATTAAGTTCATGCGCCAAGTGATTGGCCAGCTGGCCAATGACATTCATCTTTTCATTCTGAATCATGTTCGATTTCACTAAGTCAGATTCACTTTGGCTTTCGTAGAATACGAAATAATAATCACTATCGGTTGAAAATTTTGTCGCGTAGGATTTGTATTTTTTATTATGAATTGTCACAGGGCTTACATTTTTCTGTGTTTGCACCGGACAATTTTCACAAGGCGATGTGCGGCCCGCTAATTTTTCGTAACATTTAACACTTTGGCTTTGATCAAAGAAATTTGACTGCACCAATGTATAATTCGCATCAATCACGTGCATTGGTTGTTGGTAGGCTTTACCAAAGACATTCCACTTATTGATTAAGTAACTGGTTTGAAGCTGGGCGATATGACGCTGAATCATCATCACCATCAAATCGACGCGTTCAGAAATATAAGAATCTAAATTTTCAGGCGAAGCAATTGTTCCACGATTTTCTAAAAAGAAAAAACTTTTTAGGCCGTTTTTTTCGCTGGTCCAAAATTTTGTAGCAGCTAAAGGACGCTGTAAAATATCAGCCAGCTGAACGGCGTATTGTTTCTCGTCTTGGCCCAGAAAGCGAATGTTATAATTAAACTTAGCTTGTTTTCCGTCGTAGATAATAAAAGCATTATCTTGCGGCGAAAGAGTTACGATAAAACCTAGCACGTTAAATGAACCTAATTTTTTTAGGTCAATCCATAAAAGCTCGCATAAGTTTTCCATAAACTCAGGCGTGTCTTGCTCTGCATTTAGAAAATCTAAGAAATACAAAAGCTTTTTTTCTTTTTGTTTTTTTAAATTTTCTTCATTAACGAAGTACTTAAGAGATTCAGATTTTTCTTGTAATTCTTTTTTTAAACTTTCGATCTGGCTGCTTTCATCAACAGGTACTAAATCAGCCGTCTTAAAGACCGAACTGCTTTGTGCGCTTAAAGTTTGAATTAACTCATGCAGTTGTGAAAGATCTGAAGACTTCACCACCAAACGAGGATTCACCTGTTTAAGCACGCTAAAATCAACGCCTTCCTGATCAACGATCAGAACTTTTTCTTTAAATTGTGAAAGATGTTGCTGGCTTGGGATATGGCGGCTGTCGAAAACCGCCAGATCAGCAGGATGCTCAAGATCTTCAGACAAACCAATACTTAGTGGTGCGCCACCTAAGCTTTGAACAGTGTGTTTAACTTGGTCTAAGTATTGGTTTTGTACGTAAACGTTCACCTAAAAAGGCTAGCACGTTCTTAATTAATTTCCAAAATAATAAGTTAACTTATCAATTTCTAATTGTGCTAACTCTGCTTGGCCTTTTTTAATTAAAAGGTTGGCGTGGCAGCCAGAAATTTCTTCGTCAAAGTTAAATTTTTGTAAGTAGTAATTTACTTTTTCTAAAGTGGCATTTAATTCATCCGGCTGCGAGTCATCAACCCAATTAGAAATATGTTTTAAAGCCGTTGTATTTGCCGGATTAATGTCTAAAGCTTTCTCTAAATTAGCTTTAGCTAATTCGATATCACCTTTTTTGTAGTGATATAAACCTAAAGCTGCCCAACCTGTATCAAATGAAGGATTATCAACAACAGCTTGGCGTAAATGCTCAATGGCTTGGTCTAACTCACCTTTTGCAGCTTCAACTAAAGCGTGTGAATAGCTAACTTCGGCATCGTTTACACCTAAAGTGCCAAGTTCACGGCAAACATCTTCTAAACCTTCAAAGTCATTTTCGACCGAATAGATTTTGATTAAGGCTTTAAATACAAAAACTTTTTCAGTTTTTGAAAGAGGCATGCTTAACAATTTTAAAGCTTCATCTAATGATTCGTTACGTTGACCTTGTGAAAGTAACGCCATCATGTATTTAACTTTGTCTTCGATGTTTGTGCTTTTACGAGACAGCACCTGCAAAGTTTTTAATTGGCCCGTGAAATCTTTTAAAGACATTTGCACCTGTGATAACAGTCTTAAAAATTCAGGTTCGTTAGAAAATTCAGGCGAAATCTTGATCAAGTTTAAAAATGATTTTTTGTATTGACCGTTTTTAAAAAGTTCTTGAGCCGTTTGAAACTGGCTGTTCGTATGTAGCATTCCTTGCCTCCGAGCAGTTAACTGGACCGCTAGTCCTTAGCGGTTTCTACAAGATTTTATAAAGCAAGGTGAATGCCAGCACGTAGGATCAAATAAAATGGGAGCTTTCGCTCCCATTCAAATTAACTATTCGTTTTTTCATGACAACCAAGTCAATTAACTGACTGGCTACCAAAAAGACTAGGCAGATTTTTCTGATCTACCTATGCGCTTTTGTAGCTGTTCATGGCTTTTTTAGCCAATCGAACGTCTTGTAATTCGCGGATGATCTTAGTTTTAGCTTCATCAATTAAAGCCAACACTTGCATGTCTTGATCTAAGATACGCGATACAAACATTTCTTTAGCACGCATACACTCGCGTAACGCGCGTTTATCTGTTTCAGTAAAAACACCGTTAATATCTTTGTGCTGCATGTGAGCTTTGTTAATTTCTGTATCAATATACTTAAGAATATTGATTAAATCTTCGCGTTTATTGTAAAACGCTTCGATTTCTTCGTAATGACCGCTTTCAAGTTTAATGATCTGTTGTTCATTTAAAGTATAAAACTTCTCAAGAAAGTGGTTTTTCTCTGTCATTAATTGAACTAAGCGGATCATGCTGTGCCCCCTTTGGCGTCTTGTTCTTTTTTGTATTTCTCAACGGCGCCTTTCCAGCCCTCGTAAAGATTCTCAATAACTTTTAATGCATTTTTTAATGGTTCAACTTCACCAGAGATATTCGCTTTGGTGTATTGATCCAGGATAAACGTATACAACTGATCGAGTTGTTTCGCGATATCGCCCCCAACTTTGTGGTCCAGCGACACTTGAAGCTCCATAATGATATCGTAAGCACGCATTAAATTTGTGCCGCGATCTGCAACCTTCTTTTGTTCTGCGGCTTGCATCGCAAGCTTTGTAAACTTGATTGCGCCTTCGTATAACATCAACAAGATTTGCTCACGAGGAGCACTCGTTATAGATGTCTGTTTATATTTCTGATATGGATTAGCTGCCATATTCTACCCTTGTACCTTTCCTAATGCTGCGCCCTGCGAGTTCATCTTTGACATAGCCTCTTCCATATTTGCGAATTGACGACGTAAAGCTTCTTCACGCTTTTCGAGCTGTTTTTCTTTTCTATCAATTTTTTGATCAATAATTTTCACCTGGTTTTGCATACTGTTTTTACGAGTACCTACTGCACCAGTTTGCGGATCTGTGATTTCACGCACACGCTTACGCATGTTGGTGATGAATCCCGTATTATTTAAATCACCACGTAAAAACTCAATGACGTTACGTGGATCTTCTGCGACGGCTTTTTTAAATTTATCGGCTTTGTATTCCAGCGTACCATTACGGTTAAATTCGATACCTAATTCGATAATACGTTCGAAAGAACTGTTAGTTTGCTGAACATCCTGAATAATACGGCGTAAGCGGCCTTCGGTCATACGAAGCATACTGTCGCCACCTAATGGGCCTAAGCGCTGCATACCATCTTTAGTTTCAGTTAATTTATTCTGTGTCTGAATAAAACTTAAAGCGCCATTGTAAGCATCAACGAAAGATTTAACTTTTTCGCCGATCACATCAAAATTTTCTGTCACAGTTAATTTAACCGGAGTACCTTCACGAGCTTGTTTTAAATCTAATGTTACACCGGGAATAGCGTCTGTAATTTTATTTTCAGCCGCTTCGAACTCATGGCCGTTTAATTTATAACGCGCATTTTTAGCTGCTAATTGCTCTGAAAATTCAAAGTCAAAATCACCATCAACCATGTACACAGTCGGAAATTCAACCGAGTGGTCGTTACCGGTTTTAGCACCTGTTAATTGTAAACGGTAACTATCAACAGAGTCTTTTCTATCGTTAATCACCGTGGCTTTAACACCCACGTTAGCCCCATTGATTTTAGCAGCCACTTTTTCAAGTGTTGAATTTTCTTCGTCGATGTAAACTTCTTGCGTGCCTTCTGGAGTGTCAAATTTAATGTAACCTACACCGATTGAAGATTTGTCTTTATCAGAAATACCATTGGAAACGATTGAAGGTTTTGTTGCTAATTGCAGAACTTCTAATGTCCAATCACCTGATTCAGCCACTGAAGCATCGACTGTTCCTTCAACGATATCAGGAAAACCCGACATAAATTTCATATCGCTGAAACCACGAGAGCCAACGATTGAATTTAAATTTTTTAAAATATCATTAATTTTTGTTTCGAATTCTGTAACGAGCTTAACTTTATCTTGAACCTTAGTTTTATCGTCGTTCATTTTCTTTAACGGCATGCGCTCTGCTTCGATCACTTGATCGACCAGATTCGGGGGCAATCCTCCTGATAAACCGCTAATGCGTACTGGCACTGTATTTCCTCCATGAAAAACAATTCAGCTCTTGAATCAGTATGACAGAGTTCGTCGATATTTTGTGAGTCAATGGTTTGTCATTGGACTAAGTTTAGCCCTCGGGCGAGTGGGCAAAAATGACCCATAGACTTTACTCTGGATAGAGGCAGCATAGCTAGACGAAGACACCGTTTTTTCAGTAGTCTCAAGACCTATGGAAAACAAAACAGCCTTGAAACAACACTTTGGTAAGCTGGGTGAATACCTGAAAGAAAAACGCGAGAGTCAAAATCTCACGCAAATTGACGTTGCAAAGGCCTGTCAGTGCAAGTCGCAGTTTGTTTCTAACTGGGAAAGAGGCAAATGCTCGCCCCCGTGGGATATCATGAAAAAGCTAATTAAGCTTTACGATATTCCAGAACGTCAGATTTTTAATTTTCTGATGAAAGAGTATGAGAAATTAATTATTACGAATTTAGGAATTAAAAAGCGCTAAGCGGTACGCTTAAGAAGATTACCTTTTTGCGAAGTTTCGTGCATTGGAGTTTCGAAGACTTCCCACAGATCATGCTCAGCAATTTTACGAATGAGATTCTGGCTTTCATCTTTTACTTCGGCGTAAAAATAACCTTCGTCTTCAACTAAAAAAGCCACCCATTTCATATCCAGCATAAAATGTTTCGCGTTTAAATTAGCAATGGCTTTTTCAGCCTGCTCGCGAGTCATTTTTTCTTTTTTCTTTTGTTGTTTTTGATACAACTGTTGCCCGTTGGCATCGCGGTCATGCGTATTCTCAGACTTAATAGCCTTCGTTTCAGGCTGCTGCTGAATCGATGGTAATGTATTAATGATGGCGTTACCGGCAAGATTTTTTACATTCATACCCTTCTTATCGGCAGAATATAACAAATCTTAAATTAAGACATCGGTCTAGATACGGATGATTAAATCACCCATAGTTTGGGCACTGGACTCGTCGTGAGTCACTATTAAGGCCGTCAACTTTCTTTCACGAATGATATTTAAACACTGCTGTTCAACTTGCGCGCGCAAACTTTGATCTAAACTGGAAAACGGTTCATCCATCAACAATACCCGCGGCTCTGAAGCAATTGCACGGGCTACGGCCACACGCTGGGCTTCACCGCCCGAAATTTCATGCGGGTATTTATCTTTATGAATTTCAATTTTAAATTCATTTAAAAGCTTTAATAAAAAATCTTTACGTTCAGCTTTAGGCCTGCGGCAGCCGTATAAAATATTTTCAGCCACTGTCATATGCGGAAAAAGCGCATGCTGCTGAAATACGATTCCGATTTCACGTTTTTGCACCGGCACTAAATCTTTTTTACCCGAAGCTACTTTTTTACCGTGAATAAAAACTTCTCCACCATCAGGTGTGACAAAACCTGCTACGATTTTTAATAATGTCGATTTACCGGCACCTGACGGCCCCAGTAAGCAGGCAATCTTTCCACTTTCAAGGGTGAATGAAACATCGTTAACACCGCGATTGGCCGCAGGATATTTATAAGTAACGTTAGTTAATCTTACACTCATCGGTACACCTTTAGTTTGTCGTATAAACGAAATAAAATAATCACAGCCACGGTGCTTAAACCAATTAAAGTTAAAGCATACGGTGCCGCTTCAACATGACGGTCATCACTGGCAAATTCAAAAGCGACAATCGCTAAATTCTTAACATCAAACGGACGCAAAATTAACGTGGCCGATAATTCTTTAACTGTATCTAAAAATACAACTAAAAACGCCACACAAAGCGGAAGCCATAATAACGGAAGTTGTACGCGCCAAAAAGTAACAAATTTATTTTTTCCTAACGCTGCGGAAGCCTGATCATACTCTTTCGGAATACGCGTAAACCCACTGTGCAGCGGGTGATAAGCTGTTGCCACAAAACGCACGACGTAAGCAACAAGCAAGGCCACAATCGTTCCGGTAATAAAAGAATTGGGAAATATATTTTTCTGTAAGAACCCAAACAGAAGCATTAAGCCTACGGCCAACACGGCTCCTGGAATCGCGTAACCCACATTTGCAAGGCCTGTAAAATACCGAAGCCAGCCTTTCGGGTGAAATCTTTCAGCTAAAGCCATAATAAGAGCTACAACCGCAACAAGCAAACCACTTAAGCCGCCTAAACGTAATGTTTGCCAGATAAAACTCACATCTAACATCGCTAAAGAAAACACTTTGTTATACGTTAGAAGTCTTAATAAAACTAAAACCGGAATAATAAAGCCGACCAACACCGGAAAAAGACAAACTAAAAAAGCTAAAAAGTTTTTGACTGTTGATAGCTGAATTTTTTTAATTTCAGTATTCTGAATAATGGCCGAAAAACGTTGCTTGCGTCGGTTGAACGCCTCAACAGCCATCAGAAAAAATACAAAAACTAAAAGAACCACAGCTAAGCGTGCAGCCACTAACGGCTCGCCTAAATAAAACCAACTGCGATAAATGCCAGCCCCAAAACTTTGTACGCCCATGATCGACACGGTTCCGATATCAGCCAAGGCTTCCATTAAAGCCATCAACCCGCCAGCAAAAATAAAAGGACGAGCCGCTGGAAGCGCCACGCGCCAGAAAAAATGGCGTGGGTATGAACCCATTGACGAAGCCGCCTGCCACCACTCTAACGGCTGGGTTAAAAAAGCTGTACGAGCCAGTAAATAAACATACGGTACGGTCGAAAACCCGATTACGATAATTGCGCCACCCAAATTTCTAAATTGCGGAAAATAGTAGTCACCTTTTTCCCAACCCGTAAATTCACGCAGCACAGTTTGCAAAGGCCCCGCATATTCAAAGAGCCAACCATAAGCGTAAGCCGACACATAAGCCGGAACCGCTAGCGGTAAAATCATTGCAAATTGTAAAATGGATTGTCCAAAGAAAGAAAAACGTGAAGAAACCCACGCGGTCGCAACTCCCACGACTACTGCCGTGAAAGCCACACCAATCCCTAACAACAACGTTTCAATAATGTAGTCAGTTAATAAAAACTGAACCACATGTTGCCAGGCTTGAGCCGTCTCTGGAGAAATTTGCATTAACCATGCGGTCGCAATCACCAAAAACGGCGCTATACATAAAGCGGCCAGTAACAGCGCCGCTGCTCGAAGCATGGAATTACTTCCAGCCTACTTTATCAGAAATTAAAGTCGCTTGTTTTGAGTGAGGTGCCCAAGCACCTAATAAAGTTTTGTCTTCTTTAAACGGACCCCAAGCAGCTAACACAGAATCAGATTTCGCTGTTGTTAAGACAGGAAATTCTTTATTTAAGCTAGCGTATAAATCCTGAGCTTCAGATGAGCTTAAGAATTCTAAAAGTTTTTGCGCGTTTTTAGCATTTTTAGAAGTTTTAAGAACGGCTCCGCCGCTGATGTTTACATGCACGCCGTTTAATTCACCTTTAGCAGATTTTTGATTCGGGAAAAAGATTCCCACTTTTTGCGCCACTAATTTATCTTCAGGTAATTCTGAAGTTAACATTTTTCCAAAGTAATAGCTGTTAGAGATCGCAAGCTTTGCTTCACCAGAAGCTACCGCACGTAATTGATCTGAATCACCACCTTGTGGAGGACGAGCTAAGTTAGAAACAAAACCTTTAGCCCAAGCCGTCGCTTTTTCTTCGCCATGCACTTTAATTAAGTGAGCGAATAAAGATTGGTTGTAAGGGTGCGAAGATGAACGGGCTACGATAGCTCCTTTCCATTTTTCATTCGCAAGATCTTCATAAGTAGAAAGTTCTTCTGGTTTAACTTTTTCTTTATTGTAGAAAACCGCGCGAACACGTTTACTTAAACCAAACCACTCCCCATCTTTATCACGGTATAAAGCCGGAACATTTTTATTCAATGCCTTAGAATTTAATTTAGCAAATAAACCTTTATCTTTAGCGATTGTTAAATTCGCTACATCCACAGTAATTAAAACATCAGCCGGAGACTGCGCCCCTTCAGATTCAATACGAGCCAACAATTTAGGAGCATCATCAGAAAGCATTTTCACAGGAATACCCGTTTTAGCAGTAAACTGATCCAATAAAGGTTTGATCAACTCCTCTTTACGAGCCGAATAAATAACTAATTCTTTCTCAGGCGGTTTAATCGCCGCAACTTTCGGAGCCGCAGTTTCTGCCGCAATAGCTGATAAGCTAGATACAAGAACCGAAAAAACTAAAAAACTTTTTTTGAACATGACTATTCCTTTCACTATCAAGAACAGCCACCATAACGACTATTGCCTCGCAGCAACAAGTTTATGCCGTTTTGTTTACCCAAATGAAAAGATCTTGATGATACAAAAATAGCAAAAATAAGAATCCAACGAATTTAGCACTGAGGACGACCGAACGGACTCGCCGTCCGCGACGGCCCTTCAGAAAAAAGGTCAGCCGGAAACTAGCCGTTCGCGGCAGATCAAAACCAGAAACAATTTCAAAGTAGAAACCACGGAACCAAATAAAAAAAGGCGGACTTGGTGATTCCCAAGCCCGCCGAGCAATATTTAAATTGTTGAGCAGGGCGAGGTCGCACCCCGCCCAACCATTTATTCAATTATTATTAACCGATTAATTTTAATGCCATTTGTGGTTGCTGATTAGCTTGAGATAATACAGAAGTAGTACCTTGTAGTAACACTTGGTTACGAGCTAATTCAGAAGTTGTTGCAGCGATATCAGCATCACGTAGACGAGAGTTCGCAGCAGACATAGATTCAACCATTGTGCCGATAACATCAGTAGTTGAAGTTAAACGATTTTGTAAAGCACCTAAGTTAGCGCGTGAACCGTTTACTTGTAACTGAGCTGTATCAAGAGCTGATAAACCGTCACGAGCACCTTGTTTATTTGTAAAATCTAAACCAGAAAGACCTAATGCATCTGTAGTTACATTAGTTGTAGAAGCATCGTAACCGATCCAGTCAGTTGAAGGATTAGCAGATGTACCTACGTGGATGTCATAAATACCACCAGAACCATCTAATAATTTACGAGAACCGAAAGCAGTAGATTCAGCCACACGTTGAACCTCAGCTTTAAGAGCATCAACCTCTTTTTGGATAAAGCCACGCTCAGTGTCACCGATAGTATCAGAAGAAGCTTGGATACCTAACTCACGTACGCGAGTTAACACGTTAGAAATTTCACCCATTGCTTGCTCAGCAGTTTGGATCATCGAGATACCGTCGTTAGCATTTCTAGATGCTTGACCGTATGAACGGATAGTAGATTTTAAGTTCTCAGAAATCGCTAAACCTGCAGCGTCATCGCCCGCTTTAGTGATACGTGAACCAGTTGATAATTGAGCCATTGATTTGCCCGCTTCACGAGTGTTACCACTCATTACTCTTTGTGCATTAATCGCTGCTACGTTTGTTGAAATTCTTAATCCCATGTTAGACCTCTTTTTTGTTTTAAAACCGGACCACACTATGTAGTCCGGTTTTTTGTACGTTTTGGTGACCTGCACCCGTCTTAACAGTCCTTCGTCAACCCTTAAAGTCAGTCACTACTTTAAGAATCTCCAGACTATCCAGTCGAGTCTCGATCGCTTGCTTGATATACCTTTCGGCGAGTCTGTGATGCTCTTTAGTCGCGGCTAGTAAATCTGGACCTTTGACGGAGGTAAACTAGACTAAGGATTTGAAAAATAGACCGAAAACCAGCGATTTTCAAAACCAAGGTCCAGCAAAAAACTGGTCCGCACATGGTCTCAGCTAGTCCGTACAGGACCAATAAATGACAGACTTCTATCTATTTAGACCTATGAGCTATCTAGTCCATAGCTGTAAGTCTGAAGACTATTCGTCGAGCCCAAAATTTAAATAAATTTTATTTAATTTCAGAGGAAAAAACGCTTTAAAAATTACCAGCGCATGGGCCAGATAAACAAATCAAAAGCCCTGTGTTTTTACACGCCTTAACACGAAAGAACTTGGCTGTATTTTCGCATTCATATTCACAGCGATAGATAAACGCCTTCAGAGTTAAAATAGAAGGTTTTTACGGTCAGGAAATGTAGTTCTATTGAACAGAAGTACATTTTTTGTCGCTTAAGCTTTAAAGGAGCCCCCATGAAGCAGTTATTAATGATGTTAACGGTTTTGTTAGGATTAACCCTAGCTCACCAAGTGCAAGCCGATCCGGGCCGGACATTAACTTCACCTTCAGAGACGTTAGAAGAAAATGACTGTGTTTTTAAAAACAAAGGTGTAGCTGCTTTACAAGATTACCAATACATCGTCGATAAATGTGACCGCAGACCCACACCAGCATTAATCATTATGGCCGATCACCTTCCACAAGGAGCTTGCGTTTATAATTTAGTGCAAAAAATGACGGGTTACACGATTGCCCGCGTAGTAAGTTCATGCCCAGTCGCAGAAGTTAATCAAGAAATTCAAGGCATCATTCCAGATGCACCACTAGAAGATCACATGCCACCAATGCCAGGCGATGAAGTAGCTCCTGCAAAAAAACAAGCTACAAAACCAAAAGTAAAAGCTAAACCTGAAGAAAAACCACAACAAGAAGCAGCCCCAGCAACACAAAAAAACAAAGACGAAGTAAAACCAAAAACCCACGACCAAGTAGAAAAAGGCAACGACGGCTACTATATAAACCCCGACGAAATCGAATTCTAAAATTAAATCTAAAAAAAAGAAATTCCAGTAAACCGATGGAGACCGGCCGTCCACGACGGCCCTTTAGGATAAGGTCTGCCGGAGGCAGATCAAAAAAAGAAGAGTTTTTCTTTATTTTGTGCGAGAGCACAAAATAAAAAAAGCTCTGACGAACAACCGTCAGAGCCCGGGTTTAAGAAGCTATCAATAGGGCGATAACTCCAAAACGTTTTAAAATCTTTAAATTTTAACTTGTAAGATCAGTTAGAAAACCGAGCTAATCTTAAAACTTAAAACCCGAAGGTTTAAGTCTGCAGGGCATGCGGTTAGACATGCCCTACTTCTTTTTTACGATTAACCGATAAGTTTCATCGCTTGGTATGGCTGTTGATTCGCTTGTGATAACACGCTGATCGAAGCTTGTTGTAACATCGAAGCTGAAGCTAAATCGGCAGATTCTTTCGCTACGTCCGCATCCATTAAGCGTGAACGAGCTGATTGTAAGTTTTCTTGTTTAACATCAAGACCGTTCACCGTAGATTCTAAGCGCGATTGAACCGCACCAAAACCTGAACGCATTCTTGATACTTTTTCTAAGGCACCATCTAAGGTACTTAACATATCACGCGCACCCTCTTTTTCAGAGATATCAACGCTTGCTAAACCTAAACCATCAATCGTCGCATCGGCTTCAGAAGTAAATGTGATCACATTTTCTTTTGAAGCATCAGATCCCACGTGGAAGTCGTATGTTGGATTCGTACCATTTAATAAGAACTTATCACCAAATTTTGTAGTTTTAGAGATACGGTCAATCTCTTCTGTGATTGAAGCCGCCTCTTGTTGTAAGTAGTAACGCTCAGACTCACCTACGGTATCAGATGCCGCTTGTACACCTAACTCACGTAAACGTGCAATTAAGTTGGCTTGCTCTGAAAGACCACCCTCTGCAACCTGAATCGTCGAAATCGCATTAAACGCATTCGAACGAGCTTGCACAGTACCGCGGATTTCCATTCTCATATTCTCGGCGATCGCTAAACCGGCAGAGTCATCGGCGGCTTTAGTAATACGATTACCTGTCGCTAATGAAGCTGATGCCTTCTCTAAACGTTTAGTCTGTGTAGACATTGCACGTTGCGCAGAAATCGACGCCATGTTTGTAGAAATTCTTAAACCCATATAGATATCCCCCTATTTTCCCTAAAATAGTTATTTGTTATTTTTTTGGTTAAACCCCAAAAATTTAAAAAATATATTCAATTGTATTTTTTAGGATGATGAACCCATGAAGGGCCTATGGTGACTGCCAAGGTTTTCCTTCATGAGTTCTCTAGAGGATTTTTAAAGACCGGTAAGTTTGACTATCGAACTGGTCTCTCGCTTGCGCTTTCTTCTAGATCACCTAACGTACAACAACTATTTCGGACCATGGTCTAGTCGACTTTAGCCCTTGGTCTAGTTTTTATTTGACGCAATACGTTAAGTAAGCGAGATAACTAGTTAATATTTTTAAACTTTTTTTTGAGAACCCCTGGCTTTTGGTCTAGTTTCACCCAGACCAAAGCCATTTTTGATTAGAATTTTTTGAAAATAAACTTAGCCAATAAGGCGCAAAGCAATACCGGCTTGTTCGTTGGCCGTATTTAAAAGTGCACTTTGATATTGTTGAAGAACCTGATTTTTTCTTAAGTTTGAAACTTCTTTGGCCAGATCTGTATCTGCAAGTTTTGAATTTGCACCCGACACACTTTCAATTGAGGCCGCCAAGAAATTAGAAGTCGATTCTAAGCGTGATTGTAAAGCACCATACTTAGATCTTTGCATTGAAATACGATTCAATCCTTCATCCAAAGCTTCAAGCGCATCACGCGCATCAGACTTTTCTGCGACAGTCGCACCTGTAATACCTAATCCCGATAATGTGGTGTCTGTTTCTGCATTGAAGGTAATTCTAGAATTCGCATCGCCGTTTGTACCGACTTGAATATCAATTTCCTGTGATGTTCCGTCGAGTAATTTTCTCGAGCCAAAAGCGCTCGTCATCGCGATACGATCAACTTCTTGTTGTAACTTTTCAAATTCAGTTTGCATGAATGATCGTTCAGTATCTGAGTAAGTATCACTGGCCGCCTGTACAGCCAACTCACGCATGCGAACAATTAAATTCGCCTGCTCAGCCATACCACCTTCAGCTACGGCGGCAAAGCTTCCCGCCTGCTCCGCATTTCTGCGGGCCACATCCATACCAGCGATATCACTTTTTAAATCTTCTGATATGGCTTTATCAGCAGGGTCGGTGCTGATCTGAGAAAAGCGGCTTCCTGAAGATAGACTCTTCATAGAGTTTTCCAGCTCCCTTTCAGTTTTGGCCATGGCGGTTTGTACGCCAAAAGCGGCCACGTTCGTGTTTATCCGAAGCGACATACGTGTTCCTTTATAATGTGGAACTGACCTAGCCAACCCGGCAAGCCTTTAGTCCAGTTCGATAGTCACACGTATTATCGACATGCTGCGTTAAAACTTTAATATTTCAGGGTATTTTCAATATTGAATTTAACAAAATGAATAGATTCGAGCTCATTGTTTTAAGCTGATACACCCTATTTTTTGATTGAAAAGATACCGGAGCAACACAAGCTCTAGGCTGCGTTTTGATCGCCATGGCCACTTGATGGCTTGGCTTTTTTAGCCGCTTCGATTTCGGCCAATTCAGGATCATGGTTATTTGATTTTTTAGCTTCTTTACCGGCTTTTATTTTTTCTTGGTCGCGATTTACCAGAGCGCGCAAGCCTTCAAAACTATCGACTACAATTAAATTTGGCACAGGTAATTTAAGTTCTTTGTTTTCTTGTTCAAGATTATAAAGCTCAACTTTTACTTTTAACTCTTCTGTCGTTTCTACAAGTTCTTTAATAATGTACAAGTTGCCTTTATCGTATTTTAAAAGCTGTGACCAACGATCAAGTTGTGCTCTGTGATCATTATGATGATACTGTGATTTCTCATTCGAATTTGACGCCGCTTGATCGACGTCGTTTGCAAGAACGTCTTCGCGGGCTTTCGCCGCGTGCACGTGGTGAGCCGTGTACAGCGCCGGATTCTCTTTCACCGTCTGCATATCAATCGCCTCAGAGATCGAAGTTAAAATATTTAAAACATCGTCGTAATCTGAACTGCGATGAAAATTAAAAGTTGTAAGCAGTTCTAGCTTAGATGTAATCGACGCTAAAAATTCTTTGTCGTCTTTGTACTGCTCTTGCATTTGCGAACCTTTACGTTTTAATTTTGCCTTTAAAAGCATACGTAAAACCGCAGTGCGCGCTTCAAGTCGATTAATCTCTTCTTTTTTTCTGCGGTAGTAATACAGCACAAAAAGATACTTCGCCACCCAAGTAAAAAGGGCTAAGCCAAGAATTGATAAAAAGATTTGTGACATTGCATCTAAACGCACATTACTTTTTCGGATTTTCACTCTAGAAAATGAAGTTTATGGACGCAACTAAGAAGTCTAGTCGAGCGCTATTTAAGAAGTGGAAACGCACGACGTTCGCGCACGCTTTGCGCTTCTGATCCGGTCACAACAAAGTAGTCAAAATTTGATTCGCCACCAAGACCAAGGTTTGAAAAAGGGTTGCTTGCGTTACGACCTACGTCGCCTGTGAAGAAATCAAAACGACCGCGGCCATCAAGTCCCCCACCGGTATCACGCACAACAAAATAACCGTCGTGAACCGAACCATCAGGTACTGCCGTACCGCGAACTGCAGGAATATAAACTACAGTTCCCAGCGGATAAATATCTGTGTCTGCAGCCACTGAATAAAACGGATCTAAACACATCGCTTTAAAATTTTGTTTTTTATCACTTGAATCACCCAAGCCATGCTTACACACAGATCTATCCACAAGCATGAACTGCACAACGCCATTAATTTTTTTATGATAATTAATCAATGTTTTTTGGCCATCGACTTGAATATAACAGCTGCCTTGAAGGGCACAGCCTTTAAGAGTTTTACGGCAAACAGGAATTTTAACGACGTTATCTTTGCTTTTACGTAAATTAAGTTCTGACTTTTCCGAACATTGCGAAACTTCCAAAGAAGAATAATCAGAAATATGATAAATTGTTGGCGTAATATATTTGGCTTTTTGAGCTTCGCTTAAAACTTTTTTCGGCGCACGCGCATAGCGTTTTGATTTTGACGAATCACTTCCGCCACCACAACCCAGCAGCAGAAAAATATTCATAAAAATAAGGGCCAAAGAAAGCTTTTTCACAACGGCTTTCTTATAGCAGATTTCACTCTGAAATGCTCAGTTAACGCAGGGTCTTTTTACTAGTTACCAGGTTGTCAAAATATTGGTCAGCTTAAACGGATTTTAAGCCTGTTTTATTTTTCCGTGGGCTAATTGCACCAATTCAGGCCCGAAAAACTGGGCATCTTTAGGATCATGGCTAATTAAAAGGGCTGTGGTCTTAGCAGCTTCCAGAGCGGATTTAACGACATAACGGGCTTCTTCTTTATTATGTTCATCTAACGAAGAAAAAGGCTCGTCTAATAAGAGCATGCGTGGTTTTGCCATAAGCGCACGCAATAAAGACACTCGTTGTTTCTCGCCACCCGAAAGCACGTGGGCTTTGGTGTTCCAGCAGGCGTCTAATTTCAGAATTGTTTTGTATTTTGTGAGTTGATTTAAAGCTTCGCTATTCGTGTTACCACGGGCATTCATCACCACTTCAACATTTTCACGCGCTGTTAAGTGCGGAAATAACTCATGATTTTGAAAAACCACGCCCAGCTGCCTATCTTCGATCGACAGTTTTGCTAAATCAACGCCGCCGATTTCAAAAGTCCAATCGGTGTGTGGAATAAACCCCGTTATTAAATTAAACAATGTCGTTTTTCCTGATCCCGATGGGCCCATGAGCACTGTGACTGTGTTTTCTTTAATTTCAAGATCAGAAATAATTAAACTGAAATCATCAATTTTATAATTAAGATTTTTTATGTACGCCAAGCAGTGCTCCTGAAATTAAAGTGGCCACGATCCAAACCGCTAAAATGATAAGGCTTATAACAAACGCCCCCTCAGTTCGGTAACTTGATAAATACGTCGCCATCTCTGTGCCTAAAGTTTTGATTTCAGCGCCAGAGGCCTTAACTAAACCAAATTCTGAAATACAAAATATAAATAATAAAGAAACTGCAAAGTGCAGGCGCTTTTTAATTTGCGGAAAATAAATCGTAAATAAAAATTTAGTAAAACTTAAACCAAAAGATCGAGCAACTCTGATTTGCTGTTCAAAAAGCTGCATTTGATTTTCAAAATTAGCTTTTACAAAAGAAACAAACCCCACTACTGAAAAGACTAAAGCCACTTTCCAGAAATCAAAAACTGCATGATTAGCCGGAAGCAATAAATAAAAAGAAAAACCAATCAGCACCGATGAAGGATTTAAAAAGAAATTTAAAAAACGAACGTTCTTTAAATGATAACGTAAGTACAAAACCGCGCAGAATAAAATAAAAAATAAAAACAAACAGCAAAAGAAAAAAACAAACGACTGCCAAAGAGCCTGGTAAAAATCGTCATTAAAAATTTCGCTAAAGTAATAAATATTCGTCGTATTTAAAGCTAATTTAATATAACCCCAGAAGTATAAACCTAAATACAAACTAAGCCCTAAAAGCCCGATGTTAGATGAAACCAAACGGCTTTGATAAAATTCATTGGCCACAATATCTTTACGTGCGCGTAAACATAAAGCCATAATGGCCACTAATGAAAGTTGCAAGACTGATAAGCCGACGGCAAGCGACCAATTTTGCTCGATAAATATTTTTTCAAAAATTAAAACTTCAAAGTTAGTGCCTTTTCCGCCGCCCACCAAAAGCGGAATCGTAAATGATGTCAGTGCATTAACAAAGATTGTCGCAAAAACAAAAACCGTCGAACGCCCGACTACGGGAATAAGAACCTGGGCGTGAAATTTAAATTTTGATAAACCGTAAACCTGACCAACAAAACCAAGACGGCCCAATTGCGCCATGACTTCTTCACTTAAGATCGATGCAGCAAAACCAATATAGATCAGTGATAAAATAAAAATAACCCCGATTGTTCCTAACGGAAAAGTCGGAACTAACGACATTCCGATCATCACCGAAAATAGCGAAGGTAAAAAAACCGGAATAACCGCTAAAAGCTTTAAACCCCGCTGCCAAACCCCGCTGGTTCCTGCAATACCTAAAGCGCCGAAGTAACCGCACAGAACCGCGATAAAAGCCGTTACAAAACTTTGTAAGAAAGAATTTTTTAACGCCCAGAGAATTTCCTGGGCGTCGTAATTAAGATCGATTTTAAAAAAATAGAATAGAACGAATAACGGAAATAGAAAAAATAAAGCTAATAAGAACTTTACAGCGCTAGCCTTCATTTTTTCTTAGCTCGGACCAAGTGCCTAACCATTTTTGCAACTGCTCTTTCATTTCGATTTTGAAAGGAAGAAGCTTAAAGTTTTTTACACCGTCAAACGCTGTGCCTTCTTGAACAGACTTAACCATTGGAAACATATAATTTTTTTCCATTATGATTTTTTGGGCTTCAGGAGTTTGTAAGAACTGAACAAAACGAATCCCCGCATCGCAGTTGATACAAGAATCCGGTACACCGGCAAATTCTACTTGAATCGGATGGCCGTCTTTAAATTCAAGCGCCGTGAAGTGAGAATCTTTTTCTTCGACTAAGTGATAAACCGGCGATGTGGCGTAAGATAACACAATGTCGGCCTGTTTATTTTTAAATAAGCCGTAAGCCCCTGACCAACTTGGTGAAAAGCTATGAGCCTGAGCCATTAATTGTTTTACAAAACTATCAGCTTCAGCTTCTGGTTTAACTTTGTAAATCCAGGCTAAAAAATTTAACCCCGGCGAAGACGTGCGCGGATCTTCTAAAGCAATTCGGCCTTTAAGTTCCGGCTTTAATAAGTCATCTAACTTTTCAATTGTTACTTTTAAATCATCACGAGAAACAAACGCAATCGGAGCCCAGTCGTAGGCTTTAAATTGTTCCATTTTCTCGAGTTCTTTTAAATTCTCTGGAAGATTAAAAGATGTTTTTGATTCGATTGTTTTCCAAGTTAATTTATCAGCTGAACGTGCAATGTCGTATTGATCCAAACTTAAGATCACATCACCTACAGCTTGATTGCCTTCAAAAGAAATTTTCTGAAATACTAAGGCCGGATCAGACATTTCTAAGTAAGTGATTTTGATACCCGTTTGTTTTTCAAACACTTCTTTTAATTTCGGGCCAGGGCCCCACGAACCGATGAAAGAACCAGAGCCATATACTTTTAAACTCGTGTAATCTGCACTGGCCTGACCATCATCACGATAAAAATAAAATACTGTTAAACATGAAAAGATAACTGCAACAAAAGCTAAGAAATGCTTCATTAAGAACTACCACCAAATTCCGCGATAACGTTTATAAAAATAGTAATCTAACCCCAAACAACGACCAGCACCTACCCATGCTAATAACACATGACAGGCGATCATTAGTTTAAAGAAAAATTCTTGGCTAGAACTTGCCACAGCTAGGTAATTCAGACAAAGCAATAATCCTAGAATTGATGCTGGGCGAACAACGTATCCGATCAAATATGAAAACCCAATGATAATTTGAATGCCGACAAGAACAAAAGCATAAAATGGCCAATGACTCATCAAGTGTTCTGTTAAAAAGAAGCGATACCAAAATGGCATTTGTGTTTTATTTAAAGCTTCAACTAAAAGATCGCTCACCATCGAATTACCGATCACGTGAACTTTCCAATCTTTAACGGCTTGTTGAATATAAAAATAGCCTAAAAAAATTCTTAGAAAAGAAATCGGAAGCAAATGCCCCACGTATTTTAAACTTTCAAAATAAGCTTGTAGCATGTCTGCTATCTTAGACCTTTACGTGGACAGCGGGTAGCTAAAAAACAATTCTCACAGTCCGGAGATCTAGCTTTGCAGATAGCTCGACCATGCGAAATTAAATAGTGCGAAAGCATAATCCACTCAGACTGGTCGAACATAGCATTTAGTTTTTGTTCGATCTTAACCGCATCTTGAATTTTAACCCAGCCAAAACGATTTGCTAAACGAGTCACATGGGTATCCACGACCACGCCGGTTGCAATACCAAATGCATTTCCTAAAACAACGTTGGCGGTTTTACGGCCGATGCCAGGTAAAGCCACTAACTCGTCCAGTGTTTTGGGAACCTGGTTATTGTATTTGTCTTTTAAAATCTGACAGTTGGCTTTGATATTTTTAGCTTTGTTTTTATAAAAACCAGTTGAACGAATCGCTGTTTCAATCACTTCAACATCTTCATCAGCCAGATCACTTGGTTTTTTATAAGTTTTAAAAAGATCTTTGGTCACGATGTTCACGCGCTCATCAGTACACTGTGCGGATAAGATCGTGGCTATCATTAACTGAAAAGGATTATTAAAATTAAGTGCGCAGTGAGCGTCGGGATAATTTTTTTTAAGAAGGTTCAAACACCAACTAACGTCGAGCGAGCCAGACTTAGGTTGGGTTACTTTTTTAGCCAAGCTAATTAGCCTTGATCGCCGAAATCGCCGATAGCTTCAACTGGACAACCTTCCATCGCTTCTTTACAAGCTGCTTCTTCTTCTTGAGTTTCAGGTTGTTTTGTTACGAAAGCGTGGCCGTCTTCTTCGTGCATACCGAAATTTTTAGGAGCTGTTAGAACACAAGCATCACAAGCAATGCAGGATTGATCGACAAACATTTTGCCAGCTTTGTTTTCTTTCCATTTTTGACCTAGATCAGCCATACGTTCTCCTAATTGTCGCAATGTAGTTAATATCTGGGCTTAAGTCAAATTCATAGAACTGGCCCATCACAGTCCCGGGTTTCGCAGCTATAATAATCCTATCATAAGGAGTTTTTTATTATGTTAAAGCCCAGATCTCCGGAACAGCATGAATTTGATCATGTTGTCGAATTTTTGAATCATCAATTAAGAGCCGATTCAACATGGCCCATTAACAGTGAATATCCGACAGCTTTGACTCCCTCAAATATCCACAACATGAGCATTATTGAAGAGGGTGGATCAATTCTTTCACATGCTTTGATTAAACCCATTATAACAAAAACGCCTTACGCTATCTACAAAATTGGTGCAATTGGCTCGGTTGTTACAGATCCATCGCATCGCCAACAGGGTTTAAGCACTCTGAATATGCAAAATTGTTTAGCAAAAGCTACGGCGCAAGACTGCGATTTAGTTATGCTATGGACAGACAAAACTGAATTTTATCAAAAATTTGGATTTGAATTAGCTGGTTTTGAACACACTTACGTTATCGATCAGCCACTTGCTGCGCGCAGTGAAAATATTCGTATTGTTAAAGGCACACAAGTTGACCCGCAGGCGATATTAAAACTTTATAGCCAACACAGTGTGGCTTCAGTGCGCACTTTAGATGAAGTGCAACAGTATTTAAAAATTCCGAATGCAAATGTGTACACGGCCTGGAGCAACACGAATCAACTTTTAGCTTATGCGGTTGATGGCAAAGGTGCCGATTTACAAACGTTCATTCACGAATGGGCCGGCCAAATTGATGCTTTATTGGATATTGTAAGCCACATCGTAAAAACTGAAAATCAACCTTATCATCTGATGGTACCTCAGCACGCCACTAACTTAAGAAAAGTTTTAGATGGCTTGCAGGTTTTTAGCCACCGCGGTTTTTTAGCGATGGTTCGCATTCATAACTTTGAAGCCATCGCTACAAAAGTGAAAAAAGCTTTCCGCGCTGAAGGTTATGACCAAATCGTTTTAGAAAAACAGCACGGCCAAATCGTATTCGGTTACGGCCAGGATCTTTACACCTTAGATGAAGAAGCTGATTTAGCAAAAATTTTATTCGGGCCAGCTACAATTGATGAAATGACTTTTATCAAACCTGAAACACGTAAAGTTTTATCAGCTATTTTACCACTGCCACTTTGGGTTTGGGGTTGGGATTCTATATGAAATTTTCAAAAATAATCATCGTATCTGTTTTAGCTTTCGTGGCTTTCACGCAAGCTTCTTGTATGAAGAAGCAAAATTTAGAAGATTCAAATCTAGGACCTGCGGTTTCAGCAGACGAAGTTGAATCTAAAATGGCCGAAGGCATCGGTGTGCTTACGCCAGATGATATTAATCGCAACGAATCAAGCAGCTTAATGGCTGTGACAACATATGAAGATTCACAATCTGTAAAACTTTTTAGCCAATCATTGATTGTAAATTCAATTGTGAGTGACACGACAATGACGCGCATTAATTTAGACTATTCAAAAACGGATTATTTAAATTCAAACCAATCATTTAATAACTTTGCTTACCCGCTTGAATTCAGCCACTCGTCAGATGTTGAATCTCAGTCTGTGCCCCGCCAGCAGTTAACAGCTAAAGCCGCTGATAAGGTTCCGTTTTTTCTGTACCGCGCTTTTATCGCAATGGCGGTTTTTGCCTGCCGCGAAGAAAAAGTCACGTGTCATAATTTAACTGTGGTTGATAGCGAAATGGGATTATCTCCAGATTTAGCTGACCCGCGCATTT
This sequence comes from uncultured Pseudobdellovibrio sp., assembly GCA_966250225.1. Taxonomy (GTDB): domain Bacteria; phylum Bdellovibrionota; class Bdellovibrionia; order Bdellovibrionales; family Bdellovibrionaceae; genus Pseudobdellovibrio. The sequence continues at coordinate 45,093 of CBINGM010000004.1, forward strand.
GCAGCGATAGCCTTCACTGTAAAATTCCGGTGCGTAAAGTTGAGTTTGATTTAATTGATAACAAAGAAATTCAATCTGACGGCCAAGCCACACGCGCCCATTACACGTTTGTCACTTCGCCGAATTTACCTTTCTTTTCAAAGGTGCTTAAGTATTGCGTACGCGGTCTAGTTGACCTGGAAAGCCGTAAAGTTTTAGCTGAAGATTGCGTCAGCATTAATGGATTTTCTGTAGGCGACTAAGCCAATATAGTTTATATTCTTCTCGAGGTCTTCGCGCCTCGAGAGGTTACAATGAGAAAAATCGCTGTCTTGGCTGTGGGATTTGGACCAGGCCAATCTGAAATCACCGAAACAATCAGTCTTTTAATTTCTCTTTCTGAATTCAAAGCCGAATTTAAAATTTTCGCCTTCGACCGTTCAACAGCTTTAAACCATCACGAGCTTTATTCTTTAGAAGAACTAAACCCGGCTCACTTTGATGCTTTAGTTTTACCGGGCGGCGTTGGTAATGCCACACACATTTCAACTTGGGCTAAAGACAAAGTGAAAATGACAGTGAACCCGACTGTTGAAAAAATTATTTCTAAATTCTACGAAGATTCAAAACCGATCGGTGCGATTTGCATGGCGCCGATTGTTGTCGCGAAAGTTTTGAGCAAACGTAAACCAAATATTACTTTAGGCGAGGATTTTTCTGAAACAGACATCGTTGAAAAATGGAATGTCAGTGTTGAAAAATGTCCGTCGACAGATTACATCACAGACCGTGATACAAAAGTGATCACGACTCCGGCCTATATGAATGACGCTACACCATTTGAGGTCTATACGGGAATCCGTGCTTTCACCAAAGAACTTGTCGAGATGGCGTAACTGCGAATACACTAAACGTGTATGAAAAAAATCGCGATTATTTTCGGTGGCCACTCTTCAGAACATGAAGTTTCAATTAATTCTGCTCGCAATATTTTTAAAGCGATGGATAAATCTAAATTTACTCCGGTGCTTTTAGGCGTTTCAAAACAAGGAACGTGGTATTCAATTAACGAAAAAGATTTCGAAACTTTAGAGTCAATTAACGATAATAAAATGGCGCAAGAACAAACGGTCACGTTAATTCGCGCGCAATCAAAAGTTTACGCTTTAAATTTACAAAACCAACAACGCCAGGAATTAGATTGTGCGTTTGCCATCATTCACGGAACAAACGGCGAAGATGGAACTATGCAAGGCCACTTAAAAATCTTAGGCCTTCCGTTTGTAGGCTGCGGTGTTATGTCGTCAGCTATTGCGATGGATAAAGAAGTCATGAAAATCGTAATGACTGCTGCTGGAATTCCTAATTCTAAGTGGGTTGTTCTTAAGAGCTATGAAACCCCTGACTTTGATAAAATTTCTAAACAATTAGGCCTACCGTTCTTTATTAAACCTGCCAATGCCGGTTCGTCTGTAGGTGTTCACAAAATCAAATCGAAAGAAGATTTTGCTGCAAAAATTAAAGATGCTTTTAAATACGATCATAAAGTTTTAGCTGAAGAATTTATTGATGGCCGCGAAGTAGAATGTTCAGTGATGGGTTTAAACCAAAAACCAGAAGCGGCTATGCCTGGTGAATTAGTGGTTAAACATGAATTCTACTCTTACGAAGCAAAATACTTAGATCCAAATGGGGCCGAGATTGTGATTCCTGCGAAGATTACTGCAGAACAAATTGAGCAGGTAAGAAGTTTAGCCGTTAAAACATATCAAGCTTTATACTGCGATGGATTAACTCGCGTTGATTTCTTTTTGAAAAAAGATGGCACATTAACGGTGAATGAAATTAACACGCTGCCAGGTTTTACAAAAATTTCGATGTACCCAATGATGTGGCAAGCCAAAGGTGTGCAGTACAGCGATTTGATTACTAAATTAATTCAATTAGCTTTTGATAAAAACGACTTTGATAACCAATTAAATTTGGACTTTAGATCGTAACCGAAATTGAAAATTATTCCGTCACATTAAAAAGCGAAGGAATAATATATCTCACTTGCAGACTAGATGTTGGTCTGTGAACAGAACTTGCAACGAAAGTTGTTTAGAAAGCCAGATTCATAGGATGTGAAGACGGCTCTCGAAAAAGACATCGAGAAAAAACGCAGCTCAGGAGGAGCAACATGAGATCGCAAGATCCGGCGAACAGCCATCTAAAATTATCTGATCTACCTCGTTACGAAAAAACTGAAAACACATTCCAGAAGGCGTTTATTGCATTACAATGCAATTGTGTGCTGTGTGCGACGCAATTAGAGCTGAAATTAACCTCTGAAGAAAATAGCATTGAAGTTAAAGAAGAAGCTTTCTGCCCGCAATGCAATATTCGCATGCGTTCAAAAAGCCATGTGATGCAGTAGTAATTTTAGTTTACGGACTTACGTCAGTTTTTTGACATTACTATAAAAGTCGCCAAAAATCTGGCTATTCATATTCCCAAACGATGACTGTTTGACACCTTCCACCACTTCTGGCGAATAAATGCTCCACTGATTTGTAGATACTAGACCAACATCCAAGGCTTGGATGACCTTTTGGTTTTTGCCAGCTTCAGTCCACACTGAAGCTGAATGACCGTAATAAGAAACATTGCTGTATTTCGGAATATCAAACCCGTATTTCACCGTAGATAAAATAAAAGCCGGCCCGTGCACCTGATCTTGTTGCAGCACCGAACAGTTCGACATGTCTTTAGTAAAAAATGGTTTTACATATTTATTTGAAGGCAACACCCCGTCTGCCGATAAGATTTTAGCTTGATCAGTCTTTGCCTGCATCATTAACGATGCAAACTGATCAACTGATTTCATCTTCATTAGCGGTGTCCACGGCGAAACATCATGAATATTTTCAGAAGGTTTTAAATTCTGTAGCTTATGAGCTACAAAATCAGTCCATTGTTTTTCATATTTATCTAAAATAAATAATCTCGATGAATTCCAGGCAAGCTGCCCCTGCCCTTGTAAGAATGAATTTAAAATTTCATTCATTTCAGTTTCATTTGGTTCATTTAACGCTGCAGCTGTATTCTTAGAACCAGAATGAATCTGCATTTTTTTAAACTGCTGTGTCGTCATTTGCGCTACAGTTTTAATAATTTCGCTGGTGTTTTCTAAATTACCCGTCACTAACAAAGCTTTAATTCCCGGGTGTGTGATAAAAAGTTTTTTAAATGCCACATCTTGGCTATGTAACATCTGAACCAGACCTGATGTTAAACCAACTGTGCGAAATAGTTCTCCCCAAAGTTTTACAGTTACCGGTGAATAGCTTGAAGCTTTTACGATCACTGAATTACCGGCTAAGATCGCCGGTAATACTTTTTCTGCAAAAACACGTGTCGATAAATTCCACGAAAGCACCACACCCACTACGCCTACAGGTAAAACGCCGTAGCCTTCAGGAATGCCTTTTTGTAATTGCGCTTTTTGATCTTTAAGTTTTTCTAAAGCCACTTCAATATTGGCTTTTAACGAAAACTGTAAATTTAACCCTTGATCCCATGCCTCAGATTCGGCGAACTGATTTTTATGAGTTTCTAAATATTGCGAGATTTTATCGACCAGCTGGATACGGTCTTCTAGAGATGAATCTTTCCACGTGTTAAACGCTGTGTGCGAGCCTTGGATAGCCTTTACTAAGTCCAATGCTGAACTATTACCGACTTGCACTGATTTATCGTTGAAAGGTCGTTCTTGAACGAAAGAAGCGTTTTGTGCGGGCTTAACAAAGTCACCATCGATAAAATTCAAAATATCCATATATCTATACTCGCTTTCAGCAAGATTAGCTATACCCTAAAAAAGGAACAGCCGGAAGATCTTATTCTTTCCGGCTGTTTGAATCTAATTATATTTTAAGATTCGAAATGACATTATCTTCGGCGGAGGATCGGCTTATAAAGCCTAACTCAGCAGCCAAAGGCTACTTAGTGCATACTTTTAGATTTCTCTAAGAAGTAGCCACCTCCGCCTTAGTTATGTCTAGTTGTTTAACCATAAGACCACCTCCTTTCGAACCGTTAGAACGGTTAAGTAAAGAATATCTAAGCTGTGGCGAAATCACAAAATCAAAAAATTTGGGTGTTCCATAACAAGAACTTATATGCGTTCTGAGACAAAAAGATTTAGAATTTAACGCGCTTTCTCGAATTAAAGCGTAGGAAAAGAATACAGAGTCTCTTTTGTTTACTCGACTTAAGTTGTATAAGTTTTCTCTATGAAAACAACCATTCTTTTATCTTTGTTCGTAGCTCAATTCGCCTACGCAAATTCAACTGATGTGATCACTCCCACCGAGAGTGAAAAGAAAGAATATTTAGCTTATAACCGCCAAATTATTCAATCGTCTTCAGAGTGTATTCAAAATTTCTGGAATACCCACATCGCCTTCTATAATAAAAATAAAGTTTCTAAGTATTACGGCAGCAATAATCCCAATTTAAAAACACGCGAACAGCGTTTGGCCGCACTTAAAAAAGCTGGTGCCCCGGCAAGTTTAATTGATCAGTTAGAACCTACAAGCTGCATCGGTATGGCGCGCGCCTGTATGAAACAAGCTTTCTTAGGTACAAAAAGCCCAACGTTAAAAAATGTTTGGGATAGAATGGATAAAATCTTAATCGCCAATGGCTCTGATGGAAGTGTTTTAGCGAACAATCTTCAAACTCTTGGTTGGAAGATTCTTTATTTTAATCCAAAACCAGAAGACAACGCTTTATGGGATAAACAAGATCAGAAAAATTTAACGAACGTAAAAGTCGTTAAATGGGATTCAGGTGTTAAAAATTCAAAAGGTGAATTTGTCTACCACACAGGTTGGGGCATGCATGCTTCTCGTTACCGTGAAGTCATGAAACGCGGAACTTACTACGTATCAAAAATTGATGATAAAACGACTTTAGTAAATTTCGGATCTGTATTACCTGAATCATTTAAACGCGCGCCCTTTTTCTTAGGTGTGGCGCACGCGGGTTACCACGTGTTTCCGGGTTTTTACGGAGAAGTGATCGAAGCTCATAGCGCTAGACAATTAGATTCAGTCAACAACATGGAGCGCGGAACATTCAATCCACTTAACGGTGGATCACCAAAATGGTCAAACACTGAGTGGTACAGATCAGGAATTATCGCTGTTCCACCAGAATACTAAGCGTTCGAAACCCAACTTCACTTAAGTCAACATTCACTTTCTGGGTGATTCGTTTAACTTTCACAAATTGTACGTAAGTGATCCAGTCTGCGAATACGAAGTCCTAGAACAATAGCGATTTCAATATTTCTATAATCTGTTTGATCACCGTTAGGATGAGCAGAACTAGACTTAAGATATATTTAAGGTCGCGTCTTTTCCTCCGATATTTATTCAGAAGGCTAGTTCCGATTAAATTCGACATTCGGATTTCCTTTCTCAGAAAGTAAATCGAACGTCTCAAAAGCGAGGTTGGGTACGAACAATCTCGCTTTTTGCATTTTTACGGCCTAAAAATCTGCAAAATATATTTATTTATAATTTAAAGCTTCAACGATCTTCTTTTGAATCGCTTCCATTTGATCTGGAGAAAGCTTTTGCGCACGTTTAAAATCTAATTCAGGAATGCTTGAAGCGGGAATCAAATGCATGTGATAGTGAGGCACTTCAAAGCCTGCAACCATCACACCGACACGTGGGCAACCTGTGGCGATTTTGATCGCTTTAGCAATCATCTGTGCGTTGTGACCTACACGGTTGTAAATTTCTGGTGGCACATCAAACCAGTGATTAATTTCTTGTTTTGGAATCACTAACACATGGCCTGGGTTGACTTGGTCTAAAGCTAAAAATGATAACGTTAAATCATCTTCGTGAATTTTGTATGATGGTAATTCGCCGTTAATAATTTTTGTAAATACTGTAGCCACAATCCAACTCCGTCTCTTCGGCCTTTCGCCGACCTAAACTCTTTTATGATATTTTTCTAATAACTGCTCACACGCAATCAGCTTCGCGGATTTTGCATCATCACGCTGGCCTTTTTTCTTCGCGCGCATTGCTTGGTATAAATCTAAAACGGTAAATTGATCTTGTACACGTTTAACAAGCGTTAGCTCATCGCCTACTTTAGCTTTACCTTCTTTAATAACTTCAAAATAAATACCACACCAGTCACGCGATTCGAACTCACGCTGTAAGCGTTTATCGCCTGATGAGTAATTTAATTTGTTGCAAGGGTAACGTGGGCCTGTGGCACGAAGAATCGCTGTACCAACTTGGTACTCGTCGCCTAAGTAAAAATCTTCTTCGCGCAATTTATCAATCGATAAATTTTCGCCTAAGTGACCTAAAGGAAATGGCTTATTTAAGAATTTTTCCCATTCGGGATAACGATCTGCTGAAAGAGCATAAACTACAGCGTCGAATTCTCCATGAAATTCGGGATTAGCAAATTCATCCCCTTCAACGCGTAATTTATTAATTGTGATCTCAGGAACCGAGTGACGAATCATCGAAGTAGAAATCGTCACGTCATCGAGAGTATATTTTTGTGGTTTACCTACATTCGTTGAAACAACTTTCATAAATTCACCTCAAAAATTTGACGTTCGATAATTGATTTTATCGAGGCGCAAGAAGGAGGCCATACGTAATGTATGCCTCCGAGCCTAGGCGGCCCCCACGGCAACGAAGAGAAAATCAATTAGCGGGCGTCAACAGGCTTCCAAGTTAAGCCTTCTTTACCTTGCCATTTTCCGCGTGGACGGTAGATACGATTTTTCTCGTACTGCTCGTTAGCGTGTGCAATCCAACCAGCGATACGTGATGTAGCGAAGATCGGTGTAAAGATATCAGTTGGGATACCCATAGCGTGGTAAACAGTTGCAGAGTAGAAATCTACGTTCGGCATTAAACCTTTTTCTTTGTACATAGTCTCGTCGATTAAAACAGACATTTCGTATAATTCAGGTTTACCGATTTTTTTAGTTAAGCTTTGAGAGAATTTACGTAAGATCGCTGCACGTGGATCGCCATCTTTGTAAACGCGGTGACCGATACCCATAACTTTTTCTTTAGCAGCTAAGGCATCTTTTACGAATTGCTGAGCTTTTTCCATAGTACCGATTTTAGCTAACATAACCATAACTTGTTCGTTCGCTCCACCGTGTAAAGGGCCTTTTAAAGCGCCGATTGCAGAAACGATAGCTGAGTGTAAATCAGATAATGAAGAAGCCGTTACTCTTGTTGCGAAAGCCGAGCAGTTTAATTCATGGTCAGCGTGTAAGATTAAACATTTATCCATGATTTGAACTAATTCAGCATCTGGCTCAGTGCCTTTTAACATGTACATGAAGTTCCATGCGATTGATTTGCCAGCTTTAGGTTGAACGATCTCGCGTTTGTTACGGATAGATTCAAACGCAGTTACTAACGCGCCCATTTTAGCTGTTAAGCGAACTGCTTTACGAGCGTTTGCTTCAACAGACATATCATTAGCATCAACATCATAGTGAGCTAATAAAGAAACTGCCGTACGTAACCAACCCATTGGGTGAACGTTTGTAGGAAGTGTTTTAAGAACAGAAATGAAGTTAGCATCAAGAGCCATGTTTTTATTTAACTCTTCAGAGATTTGCGCTAATTCAGTTTTATTTGGTAAACGGCCATTCCATAATAAGTAAACAACTTCTTCGAATGTTGAGTTATTGGCTAAATCGTCGATCGTGTAGCCACGGTAGTTTAAGTTATTTCCAACGATGAATGAAACCGAAGTTGTACAAGCAACAACGCCTTCTAAGCCTTTATCTAAAGCGCCTTCGTAAATAGTAATGTCAGCCATAGTCTTTCCTTTATTTTCTTATGTGATTGAACACTTTAGAAATACCAAAGAAGAAATTACTTGGCTAGTTTTATCACTCTGTCTTTGACTTCGATCACGACGACAGTCTGATCGCGTAGCGGTGTATCAGCGCCACTGGCAAGCTGACACTGCAATAAGATTTCATTACGAACGTCATGGACCTGCGACGACCCACCCAGTTTTTGCAAACATTGACTGATTTGATCAGTCGATAAAACCTCTAAAATCCCATCGCTCACTAAAACAACTCTAGACTTTGGCTCAAGTTCAACACTGGCTGATTTAAAAACAGGCGATGTTGAAGAACCTAAAGCCTGCGAAGATGAAGAAATTAACTGTAATGTTTTATCCGGCGCCTGAATAAAGCCTTTGATTCGGCCTACTGCGCAAAAATTAAGAGTCAAATCACGGCGGTCGATCACGCCGTAAAAAGCCTGTGTTTCATCTTTTGTGTTTGCTGTGGTTTTAAGCTCTGCCCCGATATGCTCAAGCACCTTTTCAGGGGATAAGCCTTTTTTAGCTTCCATCAAGTGGCTGACTTTTAAAATCAGCGACAAGAATAGCGCCGACATCGCATAACCCGATGATGACGATAACAATACCCCAAACTTCATCTTGTCTTCGTGTTCAAAAATATCGAAGTAATCCCCGCCATAGCGAGAACCGTAGACAAATTTGCGGCTAAATTCAAAACCAGGAATATTCGGAATTTCAGTTGGAGTTAAAACCTTTTGGATTTTTTTAAGAAGATCCACGTCATTTGAGATCTGAATCATCACATTGTCTAGCTGATGCGAAAATTTCAACAGTTCTTGTTTATACAACAAGAGCTCTTGATCTTTCATTTGAATGATCGCTTTAAGGCGGGCAATTTCGTCAGCAGACATTCCTCTATGTTAAAGAGGATAACGCTGTAGTCAAAAAGGTTTCTTCTTTACGGTGCAGTTCGACCAGTCGCTTAGGCAAAAGGTCTAGATCGGCGTTTTCATAAACGCGCTGATTGTTTTTAGTTACAATGACTTGGTCTTTTAAATCTTCTTTAAACGATTTGCTTAATGAAAGCTTTTTAAGAATACGCGCACTTGAATACTTAACAGCAAACTCTGAAGGTTCTGGATTTTTTTGCGTATAAAAATGACCCCATACTGAAAGAACCGCCAATTCTAAGCCGTAATAAAGACAAACGGCTAAAATAAACATTTCCAGGCGGTTGGCATACATCGATTGGGCGAAAAAGCCACCTTGTAAAAGTGAACGATAAATTTCAAATGAGAAATGCACCGCCAAAGCCCAGGTTACAAAGCTGATACCACAAGTGACAAGCCACACACCTTTTGAATAACTTTCTAAAAAACGCACCCAGCGTAAATTTAATAAAATGCGGGCCAAAACAATGCAGGCCAAAAGCATTAACCCTAAAAATAAGTGCATATCTCCTTGTGAAATTAAAAATCCCACAATACCGATTAAAAGTAATTCTTTGCGTGTGAAGTAGCTAACTACAAACACCGCGGCTGATAACACGGCAGCATACAACCAATCAGTGCCAAGCAAAGTGCGTACGATGATGTTTTCCATACCTAACATCGCAGTCAGTGAAAAGTGATAGCGTAACGGGCTAATAATAAATAATAAAAGAACTAAAATTAATAACCACGCAGCCATCGGTGAAAAACATAAACGCATTAAAGCTTCGCGGCGCTGTGATTTATCAAAGTCTAAAGTGACCAAAGCTTCATGTTGGTTTTTTAAGACAGAAAAACTTTTAAGGGTTAATTTTAATTGTTCAAAGACCATAGATATCATAACGGATAATCTTTCCTTCAATGCTGCCCGCTGGTTTTTTAAATGATTCCGCACTCAATGGGCGTTTGACAACAAAACGTTTAAATAATTTCTTCTCTGTGGCCAGATGAACAATCTGTGAAGCATCGTCATCAGTTCCCACTAGGTTTTTAAAAAAGACCATCTCTTGTTTTGGTAAAGCTGATTTTTTTTTCTCGGGAAACATCGGATCAAAATAGGCCACGTCAAAATCACCTGGATTTACTGATTCTAAAAATTTTAACGAATCTGAAAATATGATTTCAATTTCTGGCAATTGTTCAGAGGCAATTTTAAGAGCCATATAAATCAACGGATTACGTTCAACGCCTGTCACCTTGAAACCTAATTGATGTAAAAACATCGAATCAACTCCAAGCCCCGCCGATAAATCCAACAACTTAAAACCTTTAGTTCCGCTTCCTAAAGCTTTAGCTAACGGCTCTTTATTCACAGAACTTTTTATTTTGTTGTAGTTGGTGTTATCACCTAAAAAATCAATTTTAAATTTACGGCCTTCAGGATCAAAAATCGTGGGAATAGCCCCATCAAATTGAACTTTGTAATTTTCTTCAGATTTAAAATTTTCTTGTAAAAAAGATTTCCAGTGACCGTGTTTAGCTTCTAATTCCGGAGTGGTAAAAATAAATTCGACCATCTAGATAAACCAATCGTTTTTATTTCCTAAATACCAATAGAACTCGATCACAATAAGGGCACACATCAATAAGAAGTTTCTGTAGCCCACTTTTTTAAGGTCACCTAATTCAGAACCCACCGGCGACTGAATTTCGGCAATTTTCATAAATGTCGGAACCGACCAAAAAACTAAAACAATCGTCGTTAAGTACGACCAGAAAATGCTGGCGTAAAAATAGTGGTACGCAATCCAAAGACCGATAAAAGCAGCCCACCAGAAAATTAAAATCTTTTTAGCTTTATCAAAGCCTGCGTTCGTCATGGTGTTTTTAATACCGGCCTGCGAACTTGTTAGAATATGGCTGAAGTTATTTAAATGAACTAAAAACTGAATACCCCACGCCCATAAAATACCAAAAGCTAAACCTTCGGTATCAACACCGGCACCAAGGGCCACCTGATAACCTGAAACCACACCCGGCCCAGCTAAGATAAAGAAAATCACTTCGCCCCAGTGTTGGTTTTTATATGAATTTTTTGAAAGTAAACGTCCGGCGATAATTAACACCGCAGATACCGCAATCACACGCGCCTCTTCAGGTTGACGAATCATCACCGGAAAAGACAGCAGCATCGCTATTAAAGTTAAAACCCAACTTACATTTGAAGCTTGGCTTGCGGTGATCCAACCTTCTTTAATGGGTTTAGCGTATCTTCCACGCGGTGGAATGTTCACTCGGTCATAACCAGAGATATGATCATTCACATCATTACGAATATTAAAAGCGGCAAATAAAAATAACATCGCGATACTTGCAATCACGCATGTAAACGGATCACGAAAGCGGTTATCAACAAAGTTTTTAGCCAGCACGTAGAATAGCGGAAGCAAAATCAGAAATAAATTTTGAAACTTAATCAGCGCAAAGAACGTGATTGCGGCCGATGGTCTTTTGATATCGCTTTTTTTAACGATTTCAAAAGTCACCGTTTCTTCCGGTGATTCTAAATTTAATGTTGTTAAAGGAAGTGCTCGTTCTGTCGACGAAAATTTACCCCAAAGATAATTTTGGAAATCTGAATCTTGTTTCTTCAGGGTAATAAACGAACTCACGATGATTTAGGCTTTCTGCGCCAGTATAAAATCTCAGTTAATGGCTTTAATGATTTGATAAGTTCAGACGCAGACTGACCACTTACACCTGGTTTTTGAATTTTCTTTTCTAAATTCACAAGATGGTGGTCATAAAGCTGAATCATCTTTTCGTTCGTGGCATCGAAGCTTTGAACAAAACCTTGGAAATCTTTTTCACCATTGGCAAAACACTGATAGTACTCTTCTAAGTTAGAAGACTTAACCATTTGATCGATTTGCGCGCGCGACATGCCACGAGAAACATACGCGCCAAATGAATTTAAGTAACCCGATTTAAGATCACCTAAGATCGCTTTACCTTCATCGTTACGAATATTGTAATCTAACAAATCATCGCTGCGTTGGAAAAGCTGGCCTAAGATTGTTCCCATTTCATCAAGGGTACGGTGCAATTCTTCGTCGTTGTTGTTAGCTGCGATAAAAGGCGCACGCAGACACCATTTGAAAAGTGAAGCGGTTTTTAAATTATGAATACGATCAAGTTGCTCTAGTGAAACAAAAAAGTCTCCCACAACTGAATCTTGTAACCACTCACCTTCTAAAAGATCAGAGATGGTTTCCGATGTGAATTGAACAAGTTTAATATTTCCAAAACCTGAAAGATTCACCATCACACGTGCCAGTAAATAATCACCAGCAAGAACGGCATACTCAGGAGTATACTTTGTCCAAGCCGCTGGCTTTCCACGGCGTAACTGTGAACGGTCGATCAAATCGTCATGTAAAAGTGAAGCGTTGTGAATGAATTCAATTGTTTGGCAAAGAAGCTGTTGTGTTTCAGCTGATAACCCCAGCGGAGTGCTGACCATCTGCACAAGTTTTGATCTAAAGCCTTTGCCGCCAGCAAACAAATCGTCATAAAGCGAGTTCAATTTAGGTAAATAAGCTGGAAAGTCTTTTGGACTGAAAATTTTCAAATTCATATGTTCAAATGAACGGTATAGACATAGACTAGATTCATGTCAATAAAACGCCCCTTTTACGAAGATGGTTTGAAGTTTCAATGTCAGGGATCAGGCAACTGCTGCACTTCGCACGGTGAGTTCGGTTTCGTGTTTTTAACTCTGGAAGATCGTCGTCGATTTGCAAAACATCTGAACATTTCGGTGAGTACATTTACCCGCCAGTACTGCGATATTAAAGATGGCGTTTGGCACCTTAAAGAAGACCCTAAAAACCCAGATTGCATGTTCCTAAAAAACAAGCGCTGCTCAACTTATGAAGCCCGTCCAACCCAATGCCGCACATGGCCTTTTTGGCCTGAAGTGATGAACCCAAAATCATGGAAAAAAGAAGTTGCTTCATTTTGCCCAGGAATAGGCAAAGGACGGCTGTGGACTAAAGAAGAAATTGAAACTATCGCCGCAGAAGATGCTGAGAACGCATCACGTTTTGGAACGTAAAAAGCGGATAACACTAACAACTTTTTGTCCCTGTAAAATCTGAACACACAAGGATTTTAAATCCCTCGTCCATAGGATGCCACGGCCGCTGGGCCATGGTCTTGATTACAAATCAAGATCTAAGAACAAACGTGCTACGAGCTAGATCACTAAATGCTTCGAATGACTATGATAATTGCTAGAACCATCATAACCAGTCTTAGGACTTCTTTAGAAATACTAAGTAAGCGCCGATACTTTAAGTAAGATACTTTTCGCATTGGCGACCTCCTCTCCGGATCCTCTAAATCCGAAAGCTGGATGTCAGATGCTACAAAAAAGCTGCTAGGTTATCCACCTGCAGCTTTTTCATTTTTCGTACCTAAATTTATCAATCGGAAGCTATTTCTGAACTTTTGTTTTAATAAAATTTAAAATATCGTTTTTAGCGGTTTTGAAATCGTCAGACGTAGTTAACATTTCCATTTCACCGTAGTTTGGATAGTAAGCAAACGTTTGTTCGTCTTTTTCACAAAGACCTAAGCAACCGCTCGTCATCACACGAATTTTTTTGTGAGCATCAAACTCTTTTAAATCAGCGCGCAATTCAGATTTTAATTTTTCAGCGCGTTCTGGTTTTGGATCAGAGAAATCCTTACCGCATTTTGAACAGATAAAAAGGCTGCCTTTAGTAAATTTAGGATTGTAATTTTTTAACATAAAGATCCTTTAGTGAGTCTTTCAATAGAGTGTATTTGATTTTACCCAAATCCGTCACAGGAATTTCATCAACCTCGATATAGCTATAGATTTTCTCGTACGGACGCACCTGCTCATTAAACTTAAGAATGATTTGCTCTGGGTTTTGGCCTTTTAAAACCACCAAAACTAAGCTTGCGCCATCACGGGCATCAGGTAAATCGCAGATGGTAGCTTGATGAGAATGAACTCCTCTTTGCAAAACTTGGCGCAGCTCGTTTAACGAGACACCTTCGCCTTTAACTTTTACGAAATCTGATTCACGTTGTAAAAATTTAAATTTGTTTTGCGAAATTTCAACTTGGTCATTGGTTAAAACCCAGGGCGAAAGTTTTTCACTGATTAACTCTTGGGTTTGTAAATTTAATTTTAAAATATAGCTGGCGTTTGAATCTGATTTGATTTTTAAGCGGCCATTCTCTGATCCGATTTCTACACCCGGCAAGGCTTCAAAGTATTCGTCATGAATATTTTTTTTCACCGCGATCATCGAAGCTGTTTCTGTCATTCCGAAAGTTTGAACTAACGGCCACCCTAAAGCCTCAGCTTGCTCGGCTAAAACTAAATCTAGCGCCGCTCCACCAACAAATACCGTTTGTAAGTAAGCTGGCGCATCCCATTTTTTTTCAACAATTTCATAAATCTGCGTGGGCACCAGAGACAAGTGAGTTACTTTGTTTTCATGGAGCCATTCAGGAGAAAATTTTTCCCAAGATGTGTAATAAGTTGTAGCCCCGACTGCGTGAGCCCGCAGTAAAATACCTAAACCACCCACATGAAAGAGCGGAAGCACGCAGCCCCACACTGAACTTTCATTACCATCAAATTCTTTATTAACCCGTTTGGCTGAATTAATTAACGCTTGCTCAGTTAACGCAATCACTTTTACTGACTCTTGCGAGCTTTGCGTTGAACCACTGCTTGGAATTAACACGTAATCACGGGCTGCGATTTTTTCGGTGAATTGTTTTTTTATTTGAAAGAGATCTTTTTTCTCTAGCGAGCTTGCGCGGTGATTTGAAAGAATAAAATTATCACCATCAAGGGCCGGAATCCAATTTAGTTTATTTAATAAAGTTGTAAAACCAATACCATAACCATCAGCCTGATAAGTTAATTGATCGCCTTCAACTTTAAAGGCCCGACTAAACTCATTTTCTTCATAGTGTGATAGTGTTAAAAAGCCATGCGTTTTTTGCGGGTACATTTGCGCAAAATGCAGTCCGTGCGTAAGACCTACCGGATGTTCCATTGATGAAGTGATTGAAAAATCCTGAGCTGGCATTTTATCTTCGCGTGACGGTTTCCACACGCGAAAGTGCCAGTTTTGTTCTTCAGCCTGTTTCCAGTCTAACATCAATTTTACTTTAGCTGAAAACTGGCTCCATTGGTCACGGTGAAAGAAAAAAGGGTCTTCGATGTATTCGATTTTTTTTAAAACTTCTTCGCTTAAAAGATGAATAAATTCTGAAAACAAAAATTCACTGATGCAGTTATTAAAATCAATACGGATATTTTTAAAACGCGCAATGTTTTCAACTAAGAACTTTGCAAAATCGTAAACGTGTTCATTACCTTTGATTTTTACAGTGACCTTTGAAAAATCAAAATCACCTTTTAAATCACGAAAATCAGAAATAAGAATATTATTTTTAATAGGTTCTGCGGTGACTAATATTTTTTTGTTCTTACGCGCTTCGAGATCTAATAGTGCTAAATCAACCGCTCGTTGGTACAAGGGCCCTTGCGACGCTAATTCTTCATCTAAAGTTTGATCACCAAAGTTGGGCCAAGGGCAAAGATCAGAAAAACCTTCGTTGCCATCAATGTCTTGAATTTTAATTAAAGCACCACGCTGTGATTCACCGGCGGTCACGGCATTAGGTTTTACTTTGCGTTTTAGCGCGTAGTAATGAACCCAAACTTGCAGTGACTTACCGTTATGCTTCATTAAATCAATGACCCGATTAAAAATCCGATACTAAAAATCATTCCGTAACCAGCAGATCTAGCTAAGAATTTATTGTATTCAGCCGATGGTTCAGTATTAAGAATTTTTTTAATTACAGAAAGACCCAACGGTAAAGACAATGTTGGTAAAATATAAAGCCAGTATTTTTGTTGGTTTAACCAGTAATAGCCCATTAAAAACGGCGCCACGATTAAAAAAATAATCCAAACTTTTGCACCAGTTACACCTAAGCGCACGGCTAAAGTTTTTTTATTCACTTCTTTATCTGTGTGAATATCGCGAAGATTATTAATCGCAATTAAAATCGTACTTAAAAAACCAACCTGCAATCCAAGCACGGCCGCATCCAGTGTATAGGTGCCAGTTAATAAATAAAATAATCCACCGACGGCCACCAAACCAAAAAAGATAATAACAAATAAGTCACCTAAGCCGTAATAAGCTAAAGGCATTGGTCCTGATGTGTACGCATAACCCATTAATACCGATAACACGCCAATAATTACAATCGGCATTCCCCCGTGAATCACTAACGGAATACCTAAGATCATCGCCAACGCGAAAAATCCTGTCGCCATCCACATCACTTGTTTAAAAGTAAAAAGCTTTTGTTGTGTCACACGCATAGGACCTACGCGTTTTTCATTGTCAGCACCTTTTTTAAAGTCCATCGCATCGTTAACAAAGTTAGTACCGATCTGAATACAAAAGCTTGAAAGAAGCGCACAAACAATAATCCACCATTGAATCGGCACATGTAGGCTTTGCACTAAACCAATTGTAGCAATCACCGGCACAACCGCTGCCGATAAGGTTTTCGGGCGGGCCGCTAAAACCCAAGCTTTTAAATTTGATTGCGCCATTATTTCTCCACTTCTTTACAGGTTGGCGTTGCTCCATCTGGGCAGGCCGCAAAAGTATTCACTCCAGGAGCTGGCATAGCTCCGTTTGGAATTGGCTGACCCATTGGGCAAGTGCATTCCTGACAGATCACTTTCTCAGCGACCGGTGTACAAATTTTGCGCGTATTTGAGCTGTTCTGCTTTACAAAATATCCTAAAGCCAAAACAATCACGATTCCGATAACACCCAGAGCTATTTTCTTAAAATTCATAGAGATAACTTAAAAAAATTGCAGCTTTTTATCAATGAAATAACTTATATTGTTAAGGGTCAAAGCCTGGGGCTTTCAAGGGGTTAAGATGAACTACATTATTCCTTTAATTGCATTTATTGCTGGTGGTGCCGTGATTGGTTTTGCCGTGTATTCAAAGATGCGTGTTCAAACTGAAATCTGGCGTAATAAGTATGATGTTGAAAAGGCCTTAAGTGAACAGCAAAAAGCTTTAAGCGAACAATCTAAGGCCACAACACAAGAGTTACAAAACCGCATGACTATGCAGTTTGAAAACCTAGCGCAAAAAATCTTCGATGAAAAATCAGGTAAATTAACAGACCAAAATCACAAACAATTGGCGACGCTGTTAGATCCTTTAAAAGAACGCATTAAAGATTTCGAGAAAAAAGTTGAAGACACTTACTCACAAGAAAGATCTGAGCGTGGTCACCTACGTGGTGAAATCAGTAAATTAATCGAATTAAACACTTCGATGTCTAAAGAAGCACAAAACCTTGTAACAGCCTTAAAAGGCGAAAATAAAACTCAAGGTAACTGGGGCGAATTAATTTTAGAAAATATCTTAGAGCGTTCTGGCTTAAGAAAAGGTGAAGAGTACATTGTTCAAGAAACAGTGCGCGGCGCTGAAGGCGAAATCTTACGCCCTGACGTGATCGTGAAACTTCCAGACGGAAAACATCTTATCATCGATTCAAAAGTCACTTTATCAGCTTACGAAGGTTATAGTTCTGCCACTGACGAAGCTCTTCGCCAAAAGCACGCTGACCTTCATATCGAATCATTAAAACGTCATATCGCAGGCTTATCTGAAAAGAAATACCACTTAGCCAATGAAATCGTATCACCAGATTTCGTGATGTTATTTATGCCGCTTGAACCAGCTTTTGCTTTAGCATTTAAACTAAAACCAGAGTTATTCGAACAAGCTTGGGCGAAGAATGTAGCCATTGTAAGCCCTACGACGTTACTGGCGACTTTAAGAACCGTAGCTGCTTTATGGAAACAAGATAAACAACAAAGAAATGCGCTTGATATCGCTAAACGCGGCGGCGAGCTGTATGACAAATTTGCGGGTATTGTAAAAGATCTTGAAACTTTAGGTGAACGTTTAAATTCAACTCAAAAAGTTCACGCCGATATTATGGGAAAAGTTTTTACCGGTCGCGGAAATTTAATTTCGCAAGTTGAAAAACTAAAAGAACTAGGCGCTAAAGCCGATAAATCTTTACCGGCTCCGCTCGAGTAATTATCTATTCGCAACCCGGTTGTGGTGTTTGACCAGAAAATGTAAGACAAATTTTTCCTAATTGAGCACCACCGCCTGCACTTGGCTTTTTAGGACACGCGTATTGAGGCGCACCAAAAACTCCTTGTGGAATTTGCGGATAACCATTCATGCTGGCTTTATTTTGAAGTACTGGCGCCAGGTTACCACCATCGCTAAGAGTTTCTTGTGGGTAATGCCGAAAGTTACTGATCTCGCGAATTTTCAATTTTAAATCACCGTTACGGCCAGCGGTAAATCCATTTGTTCCCAGTGGGCAAATAGCATTCTCCATGATGGCCCCAGTACCTATGTGGGCATGAGCATAATAGTAACCCATAAGTGCATCACCGCCCGCTTCTGAATTCATGGTAAAAGTAAGTTCACCTTCAGCATAATCTGCTTCAATACTGATTAAACCACCACTACGACCGTCTTTGCCATGAGCTGCTTTTGCTCCCGGAATAAATCCTTGAATTGTCGAATGATTTAAAACGATTAATTTTTTTGTCTGAATTTCTAAATTAAAATTTTCAGTTGTTACTGTTGAATTATTCAAAAATACGCGTTCGTTTTGAATTTTCATGTGATTGGTTAATTTAAAATTAGCCGGAAAAATATAATCTCTCGGAACTTCTAAATCACGCGTTTCAGAAGTAATCACGTGATACTGTTGATCTAAGATTTCAACAAGTACGGCGACCTTACGGCCACCTTGAAGATTTGCAACAGCCTCAGTGGGTCTTTCAGATGTGTTAACCGCAAACATCACCTGCCCATCCATGCTGATGCGAACGCGGTCGCGAGTTTCAGGCCAAGAAAAAACCATATTGTAAATATTCGGCTGTACCTGACCTTCAAATTCTACGAAAACGTCATCTAAGCGTAATTCACGATTTGTGATCTGCTTAGGTTGAGCCGGGCGAGGCTTAGCTTGCGCTTCTTTTGCGGCCACTTCTGATTTTTTTTGAACTTTACAACCTGTCATGGCGATAGCCACGGCAAGAACGGCGAAAAAAGTTTTATGTTTCATTTGAGTTTTCCCCTTTGTTTTACTTTCGAAGAAAGTCTTAAAGCAAAGGGGCCAACTGAACTGTCGGAATATTATTTAGATTCTAAATCCGTCGACCGGAGAGCGCCGGATCTGACCACTTGGCCGTTTTGAAGTTCGATAATCTGGTCATAATCTTTAAGTGTTGAAAGCCTGTGGGCAATTGTCACAAGCGTAATACCATCTAAAGATGTGCGAATCACTTTTTGAATAAGAGCATCGGTTTCTAAATCGACACTGGCCGTAGCTTCATCTAAGAAAATAATTTTAACTTTCATTAAAAGAGCACGTGCTAAACAGATTAACTGGCGCTGACCTTGCGAAAGATTCGATCCACTTTCGGTCACATGGTAACTTAATTGGCCTGGCAAACCTTGAACGAAGTTTTTTAAGCCTACTTTTTCTAACACTGACCAAACTTCAGCATCGGTTTTTTGTGAATAGCGGTCGATATTACCGCGTAAGCTTCCCATAAATAACGACGGATCTTGTGGAATCACCGCTAAGTTTTGACGAAGCAATTCTAACGGCACTGTTTTAATTGAAAGACCATCAATTAAAATATCACCCTTATAAAAATTCACAAAACGGTACACCGCCTGAAACAATGTCGATTTGCCAGAGCCTGTGCGCCCTACAACACCGGCGCGGGCGCCAGAAGCAATTGCAAATGAAACGCCTTTTAAAACATCTGGTAAATGATCGGCGTAGCGTACAAAAACATCTTTAAATTCTAATTTTCCTGAAGCTGGCCACTGCGGATGGGCTTTAACAAAAGCATCAACGTTCACGTCATCTTGTTCGGCAGGTAAGTTGGTGTAAAATTCTAAACGCTCAACCGATGTCATACGTGATTCAAGATCAGAAAAAATTCTGACGCCCCAATTAAGGTGGCGCCAAAATTCTAAGGCATACAAAGTCACAAGACCAGCAAGGCCTGCCGTTAACCAACCTTTAGAGCTTGCGTAGATTACCGCAATCGCTGTGGTCATTGAAATCGTAGCCCCAATTAACGGCAAACGTGATGAGAACCAACGGTTCACCATATAGTGTGTGTAAAACATTTCTGTTGAGTAATTTAGTTTTTGTAAGAACTCTTTCATAAACCACTCTTGTGATTTGAAAGAACGAATCACAGTTAAACCCTGAAGCGTTTCTTTAAAATGCGCATAACGTGGTGAACGCGCTGTTGAATCTAAACGTTTTACTTCACGGGCCACACGGCGGTAACGATGCTGAATCGAGTAATAAACAAAAAATACCGGCGTTAACACCACAAGGCTTACTGGAAGCGCTACAACGATTAAGAAAAACGCTGAAAGCACATTAAAGAGCGAATGAATCGCATTGTCGAAAGTCCATTGTAGGTGAATATCAACCGATTCAATATCACGTGAAAATCTTTGTAAAATACGACCGATCGGTGTGCTGTCAAAAAATCTGATCTGACTGCGCAACACTGATTTAAGCATTTTATCATGCATTAAGCGACCGGCATTTACCCCACGGTATGTCCATTGGTAGTTATTCATAAATGTCAGTAACATCGTGAATAAACCAAAAGCGCCGTAACCTAAAACTAAAACCATCGCATCGACTTTACCGCTCATTTGTGTAAGCCATGCTCTTTGCATCATTGGTGCTGTCACATGCACGATCGCCCCAATAAAAAGCAAAGCAATAAACAAATTACGTTTTGAACTATCGCCACCTAAGGCTTTAATGTAGCTCCAGTAAAGGCCCGCGCGTACTGAACCCACTTCGCGGTCTTCATCAACTGTTACACGGCCATCGCTATCTGATTTCGCTTCGCCCCCTGAAGACACCTGACCTGATTTTTGAATTTCAAGCTCGTGTTTTTGGTTTTGTTGTTCGATCTCTAAATAGTTTCTAAATTCAGCTGATTTTTCGTAAAGTTCGGCGTAACTGCCAATTTGGTATTTGCCATCGATTAAAAATAAAATTTTATCAAAGCGGTTTAAATGCGAAATACGGTGAGTCGCCATAATACGCGTTTTATCTTTCCATTCGCCGAAAATTAACTGGTCACACAATAATTTTTCGGTGTGCGGATCAACGGCCGATAATGGATCATCTAATAAAATCACATCAGGCTTTGCAATCACCGCGCGGGCTAAGCTAACACGTTGTTTTTGACCACCGGATAAATTCACACCTTTTTCACCGATTTCAGTTTCAGTGCCTTTAGGTAGTAAACTGATATCAGCTCTTAAACACGAAAGATGAATCGCACGGTCTAATAATGTCTGGTCTTGTTCTTCACCGAAGAATAAATTTTCTTTCAATGTCGAATTGACGATATACGCTTCTTGCGGAATATACGCCTTACGATGCTTATCGGCTAAATGTAAAGTTCCGCTGGTTGGTGCAATTTCATTTAAGAAAAGTTGTAACAACGTTGATTTACCAGAGCCCACGGCGCCGATGATGGCTAATGATTCACCTTGTTTTAGCGAAAACGATAAATCTTTAAATAACGGCACTTTATCGTCGTAGCCAAAATGTAAATCTTTAACCACGACATGTTCGCCAGCTAGTTCATCAGCAGCTGGTGGCGGAGAAAAACTATCGACTGTTTCAGATTTTAAAAAGTCAGTAATACGGCGGCCACTGACAAACACATTCATAAAACGGCTGATAAAACGCGACAAACCACCGAAGTGATCTTCCATTAACGAAAAAATCGAAATACACGTTAAAACTAAAGCTAGGTCAATTTTTTCACCACGGTAATAGTGAATCGTCAAAGCTACAAAAAGCACGACCGTAGAAATTGAAGCGTATAATAAACCCCAAAGAATTTCTGACTTAGCTAACTTAAAGCGCGCTGAAATTTCTTTGTTACGAACATCGCCGACTTCTTGCTGAACGCTTTTTTCCCAAGAGAAATACTTCACCACACGAATTGAATTTAGAATCTGAGTCATGAGAGTCATGCGATTATCTCGCTGAGCCATCATCTCTTCTTCCATGTGAACAAACTTTTTAGCTAAACGTTGTGTTAATGGCACAAGAATCGCCATCACAACAACGGCACCAATCGCTGACCAGCCGATATAATAAAATAATAAAGCTGAACAACCGACTAACAACAACACCGCATTTGATAAGTCGATGGTTACAATGGCTGCGTCACCTAATGAGTCTGTATCAGAACTCATGAAATTTACGATATCACCCACTTGGTATTTTTGTTTTCCGCGTGAAGACAGTTTCAGGGCGTGCGTGAAGATTTTTTTATTTACGATGTTTGTTGTAACTTGAAAGAAATTTAACGTGTGAAAGAAATAATGCTGAATCGCAATCCCGTTACCTGCGCCACATAAACCAAAACCCACGGCGTAGGCTAATAACACCCACATGTGTTCAGTTGACCAGTTGTTTTGTTCTAAGCCTGAAATAAATTGATGAATTAAAATCGGTGTTGCAAAAGAAAATAAACTGGCGATCACCTGAAAGAACACCGAATTCATCAGGATCGATTTATTGACACGAAATAAACTTTTATAAAGTGATTTATTTGAAGACCAATCAAGGTTTGGATTGTCGATTTCAGGATTATAGGCACTTAAAAGCTCGGGAAGTTCCAGCTTATCATTAGCATCTACAAGACGTTTAGCCCCAAGGTCGATTAACCCAGAGGCTTGAGAAAAGATCAGTTTTTTAAGTGGCATCTGACGAGAATGTCAGCTTTTATAAAGATTGGTCAATCTCTGACTTATTGTTTAGTTTCACTGCGCAAGAAAGCCCTTGTGATAAGGCTTTGATCGACACATTAGGATTTTGAACCACGCGGCTTTGTAGTTTTACAAAGATCGGTTCACGAATCGCTAAGTTATTATCTTGTAATACACACTGACGAGCGATGCGCGCTTCTGGATTGATAACAATCGGCGCTTTCACGTTAGCAGTCATTTGTGTTGGATCATCTGGAATTGTGATAATGTTCATGAATGTAGGCTTTTGATCAGCTTTGATTTTTAAAAGTTCTAATTCATTTTTAGTAAGATTAACTGAGTAGTATTGTCCGAAGATTTCTGGCTCTAATACAGGAAATGCGATTGAGGGTAATTCGCAAGATTGTAACCAAGCAAAGATGTCATCGTTTGGATCGTCAAGAAGTACGAAATTACGTAAATCTTGAAAGCCCAAAAGACCTTCTGGAAAAGTGATGATGTCATCTTGTTGTAAATTTACCTGACCGAAACGAGTCGTATTAATAATCACGACATCCCCCCATGCTTAATTTTTAAGACACTCGATCATCCTTAACCGGTTAATCAAAATATTGGCCTTAAATGCCGGGAGCATCAATTTTTTTATGCGTTTAACGCCACAAGTTATTAAATTTCCTTAAAAATCTAAGAATCGCTATAGTTGACTTAAAAACAAACAGATTAGCTAGGCAGAATCACTGAGGACGACCGAGAGGTCGGCCCTTTAGAATAAGGTCTGCTGGAAGCAGATCAAAACAGAAATAAGGTCAGCCGGAGGCTGATCAAAACAAGAGGTTCAGCCCGAACCCCATCAAAACGATTATTCAGGCTTTAATAACTTAGAAATGTTTTTTACTTTGTCAGACGAAACCTGAACCGACTGCTGATTTTGATCTTGGATGGCTAAATAAACTTCTTCACGATGGATTTTAGTGTCCTTCGGAGCTTCAATACCTAAACGAACTTGTTTACCTTTGATTTGAACTACGCGGATCTTGATGTGGTCATCAATCGCAATGCTTTCGCCTAACTTCCTTGTAAGTACTAGCATAAAAAAGAACTCCCTGTTCCCTGTAATACCCTTCTGGGTAAAACCTCATTCTGATATAACCTTCTCGGCTTATATCGCTCTAAACATAACTCAGCGGAAGTCTAGTTAATGTGTCTATCTTAAGAAGTCAAGTAGGCTTTGGCTCATGAACTTCTGTGAAGTTGCTAGCGTCGCCTCTAGAGTTTGATTGGATTTACTGATTTCTGTCATAACCTGAAATACATCTGCATCTTCGATTTGCGAATTATAGGCCTTATTATCTACAAGACCACGCTGGATGCCTTCACCAGTAGCAACTAATTGATTGATACGGCCACCCACCTCGGCACGAGCCAAGTTAATTTGGGTTAAAGCTTGGTCTAATGACTCTAAAGATTCTTGAATGCCGGTCTTGTCATCCGTGCGTAGCGCGGCTTCCAGGCCCATGACCGTTTGAAAAATATTAACGCCGCGGGCATCTGTTACCGGATCGCGCTCATTAACTCTTTGCACTGAACCCACGTTCGCAGGTCCTCGGGTTTCAAGGTGACTATCTTGAAGTTCGTCTCTTTGAAACTCAGCTTCGATTTGGTCAATTTTATATTTTTGTAAGTCTTCAACTGTTTTAGGAATGTTCTGCTCACGCGGAACAGTTCCACCGTACGACAGATCCTGACCTAAGAACACTTGTGATCCCACTAAGTTCATTGGCATGAACTGGCCATCGATAGTTTGAATTTGAATCTGCCCGTCATCACCAGAATACACACCATCTTTTGTAAAAGGCGGCTGTGTTGTTTTATGACCGGCAAAGATATAACGATCGCCGAAACGACGGTTACTCATTTCAACAACTGATCCGTAAAGCTGCTCAACCTCAGAGGCCATCATCTCACGCGGAACACCTTTATTCGTGTCGTTCGCCGCTTGCAATGCCAGCTCTTTTGCACGCACAAGAACGTCGTTCATTTGCGCAAGCACTGATTCTGTTGTTTCTAAAACTGATTTACCTAAGAAAATATTTTTTTCGAACTGGTTCATGTTCGTTGAATCAGTTCTATTTTGTAAAATACGAGACACGCCACCCGGATCATCCGAAGGTTTTGTCACGCGTTTCATTGATGAAGCTTGATTTTGCAAATTAGAAAGCTCTGATCTGTTTTTATTCAGACTATTCAGAACTTGATGTTGTTGCATTTTATCCGAGACTCTCATCGCCTATCACCTATAATCTTTTCAGATTCAAGATTGTATCAAACATTTCGTCTGCGGTTTTTACTAAACGCGCTGATGCTTCGTACGATTTTTGGTACTCAATCAACTTCGCGGCTTCTTCATCTAAACTAACACCGCTGATACTTTCGCGGATGTTCTGTAATTGTTCTAACGTATTTTTCTGGCTATCAAACTCACTGTTTGCACGTTGAGCTAAAATACCCACTTCACTTACTTTTGAATTGTAGAAATCGTCAAAGCTGTATTTACCATCGCCCATTAAGCGTTGGCCTTGTAAGCTGTGAATCACATTCGCTACCGAGTTATCACCCGGAGCATTTGGTTTAGAAGCAGCTGCGATACGGCTTACGTCTTTGATAATGTCTTTTGAAACTGTCCAGTTACCGATATCAAATGGTTCATTGGGATTATCTAAACCGAAGAAGTTTCCACCCACGGCGTTTTGACGGTCATAACCTTCACGGTGCGCACGGTTTACTTCGTTAGCGATGTTAAAAGCTAATTCATTTAAACCATCAATCATTGATTGTGTTGTCACATCACGCACTTCAACGGCTGCGCCCACTTGGCCTTGTTTAAAGCGCTCAGTGATATCAACCTGGCTTCCGCCTGGGCTTAACTCATGAAGAATCATTGTTTCGCCACTCGGTGCGCGACCTGTTTTAATTTGCGAAGATGTTGTTCCCGTAACTAAGATCACCGCTTTACCGGCTGTTACGTTAACCATTCCTGTTTTAGGATCTTCAGCGTAAGAAATATCTACTTTTTTAGAAAGTTCTTTTAATAAAGCATCACGGTGATCACGTTCATCGTTGGCTGTACCTGCCCCATTGATTTCGGTGCGCTGAATTTTTTCATTTGTGATCGCTAATTCTTTCGCTAAAGCATTTACTTCAGCCACAGAATATTCGATCTGTTTATTCATATCAGTTTGCGCATTTAAAATTTGCTGGTGAGCTTGCTTAAATTGCTGAACTAAACCCATACCTGCTTCACGCACTTGTGTACGCGCTACAACTGACTCAGGCGTATTTGCTAATTCACGGAATGAGTTAAAGAAGTTAGCAATTGATGAGTTGATCCCTTGCACGCTTTGTTCATTTAACGATGATTCAAGGCGAGCTAAAGATTGTGTTTTTTGATCTAAACGGCTGAAATTTGAACTTTGAGCTTCTAATTGTTTTTCGATCCATGGATTATTCACGCGAGAAATATTCGCTAAACGAACACCCGTACCGATTTGAAATTTACCTTCACCAACAGAAGGATTCGTTGAGAAATCAACTTTTTGACGAGAATAACCTTCAGTGGATTTATTCGTGATATTGTGCGAAGTCGTTTGGATCGCTGTTTGATTCAGCGCCATCGCTCTTCGTCCGATATCCATCATCCCATGAATTTTGGCCATCCGTTGCCCCTTATAGCTTAAGCCATCCGTTGCTTAAGCGATTAAGCTAGTTCTTCATGAACTAAGCTTTACGTGTAACTAAGTGTCCTGATTGTTCAGGCTGCTTGTATTTCCCTTTTTGTTGGTAAGTTTTTTGCGGTCCAATTAAAGCATCTTTAAAATTTTCTAAAGCTGAGTTTACTGTTTGCAGTGCTGTTTCGGCGTAAACCACATTCGTTTTGTTGATTTCGCTTAAACGCTTAATCACCATTTCTAAAGCAGCATGCATCGTTCTTAATTTTTCGCCTTCAGCACCACCGATTTTTTGGGCGATTTCTAATAATCTTGGCTGAGCTGTATCAGCTCCTACTAAGTGAGCTAATTCAGCGGCGTAAGTCATACGAACTGCGTCTAAAGCTTTGATTTTAATAATCACTTGTTCTTTAGTGTTATTGTTATCATTTAACTGATCGATATTTGAAGTGATCAAAAGATCTTTTTCTTTGCGCACGATATCTAATAACTGGCGATAGTTTTTTAACATATCATCTAAGTTAGAGATCATTTTTTCGTAAGCTAATTTTTTTAAAGCAGCAACGTCCACTGTCGTGTCCTCTTGTTTTGATCAGCCGCGAACGGCTAGTTTCCGGCTGACCTTTTTTCTAAAGGGCCGACCTCTCGGTCGTCCTATCCTACAGCACTATTCTTCTGAAGTTCTTGAAGTAGCTAAATGCTCTTGAACCATTTTTTCTGCAATGGCTTTAGCATCTACTTTGTATTTTCCTTCATCGATTAATTTTTGAAATTTTTCAACTTTAGCTTGGTCTACATCCGGAGAAGCCATAGCTAATTCTTTAGCGCGTTGAATATCTTTAGCGCGAGCTGAAAGATCTACTTTTACTGAATCACCATTTGAAGCAAACGGTAAACCGTTGGCTTGTTCTGTTTGTGATGCCGAAGAAGTTGATTTTGCTGATTCGGATTTTTTAGATTTATCGGCACGTGAAGCATCAGTTAAATTCAGATTTTGTCCGACTTTGTTATGTGTAATTTTCATCTAAAACCTCCAAGGGTATATACTTAAAGTGTATCATAATTGCACGTCTCAACCAAATCATTCTGAGACAGAAGATTTGACAGTCCATACTAAAGGGCTGGCCGTGCTAGCCAGACCTAAGGACTGTCCCGCCTCTAATTTGTCTCCGGGTGACAAATGACGGGTTTCTGCAGAAGGAGCCCCTTGTGTCATAATGAGACTTTCTAGGCCATTGTCGTGTTTAATCGTATACGACGTCTTATCACCTTCATGCATTTTCTTATTCTGCAAAACACCAGCCCATGGGGTCTGAACGTTTACATTTTTTTCATTCAACGCCTGTTCCGGCTGCAACATATACGTTTGTTGCGACGGCGTGTTCATTAATTCCTGAAACTTAATTTTTTTATCAGTGGGAATCGGGCCCATCGGTTTATCAACTTTACCCTCTTTACCCGTAAGGCCTAACTGTGCGCCGTAGCGTTCAGTAAGCTGCTGATAAATTAATTCTGAAATACCAAAGCCACCGCGGTTATTCGCTTGTGTTGAGTATTCATCATCTAATTGCTCTTGAAAGATTTTTTCCGCGTTGTTGGCTTTTAAAAAACCACCTTCTTGGATTGTTGAACGCATGTTGCGCATCATTTCTTTCATGAAATACTTTTCATACATATCCGCCACTTCGCGGATTTTCGCGTCAGCTTCTTTTGAATTATTTCCCTCGTTTTTCGCCTGTGCACTCTGAAGGTTTCCGATCAGACGTGATGAGCTTAGCTTAGAAATATCAGCCATTAGAAGGTCTCCAATTCACCGTGAAGAGCACCAGCGGCTTTAATTGATTGAAGAATTGAAATTAAATCTTTTGGTGTTACACCTAATTTATTTAATGCTTGAACTAAGTCACCCACGTTAGCGCCGGTGTCAAGTAACGCGACTTTATCATCCACCGGAGTTAATTTTTTAGTTTTTTCATCAACCACTTTTAAAGTGATATTGCCGTGGCTTAAACCTACACGCGAAATTTTAACTTTTTCACCGATCACGATTGTTCCGGTTTTTTCATTAATAATCACTTTAGCTTTTTGATCAGGATTAATTTCAATGGCTTCAATCGTTGCCATTAATTCAACGCCACGGTTTTCGTAAGCCGGCGGAGTAATGATATCAACTGTTCCCGCATCTTTCGCTGAAGCATATTGGCCACCTAATTCTTTATTGATTGTAAGAATCGTGCGCGCAGCTGTTGTAAAATCCGGGTTATGTAAAGTCATACGGTACATTTTGCGAGACGCAAAATCAGCCTGGATATCACGTTCAATCATGGCACCATTTGGTACGCGGCCCACTGTTGTGTGAACATCTTTACCATCACCAAGAACTGAAATAGCACCTTGCGCGACAGCGAAAATTTCATCATTACCCGCACGAAGTGGCGCTTGTAATAATGTACCACCTACAAGTGAACTGGCATCACCCACCGCACTGACTGTGATATCTAACGGGTTACCCGCTTTAGCAAATGGCGGAAGCGTGGCTGTGATAATGACCGCAGCTACGTTTTTAGACGTAAGATCTTTTCGGTCTAACTGCACGCCCATTTTTTCAATCAAGCGCGCAAAAGATTTTGAAGTAAATTCAGCCTGCGTATCGCCTGTGCCCTTAAGACCAACCACTAAACCGTAACCGATCAATTGGTTTTCACGCACGCCGCGAATGCTGGCCACATCTTTAAGACGGGCTGCTGTGGCATTTAATGATAATAATAAAATCGCTAAAGCTAATTTTTTCATATTAATTACTCAGCCTTCTTTAAGTGAACCAGATCAAGTTGTTGTTCATATAATTTATCAGAACTGACTGTTTGATCAGAGAAATCATCACCACGAACAATACCTGTTACGATTAATTTGTAAGGACGGTTACGAATCGTTAAGTACTGCTGACCGGCAATACGGTACTGGTTATCAGCTAAACGCTCTGTGATTTTCACAGGAACTTGCTCGATATCTTTAAAATCGATTTTTTCTAACGCTGGATCTTTTGGAGCCGCAGCCACGGCTGCAGGTTTACGGCTATCAACACGTTGTTCAGCCATCGCTTGAGCCGCATCATCATTATCAGCTTCATTTTTAGCGATGATGGCTTTTCTTTCTGTTTCGATGTCAGCTAAACGCTGTTTAGCATCTTCTTCTTTTTTCTTTTTAGCTTCGGCTTCTTTTTTTTGATTTTCTAATTCAACCAGTAAATCTTTGATCGCCATAGCTTTCATTTGAACATCACGCATCGCCATGCCTTGCACTAACAATGTTGAAGGATCACCTTCACGGCGTTTTTTATTTTGTGCAAATAAATAACTTGTTTGGCCTTCCATCACCCAAAGTGATCCAGCACCGGCGTGCAATTCAGAGTCTTCTTCGAATTTTTGGCGTGTCATACGTTTATAATTACGATCTGAAGTAGGTTCGTAATTATTAATATCTGAATATTTTGTTAATGGCTCTTTAACGATTTCTTCTTTAACCACTTCTTCTTTTTTTGGTTCTTCACCGAAACCGAAAAAGTTAGAGACTGTTGCACAGCCACAAAGAAAGCATGGTAAAACTAATAAGTATTTCATCCTTGAAAAACTCCTTATTTAAAACTAACGCTACTCAATTCTAACAACACCGCGATCGATAATTTTGGCTGCAAACATCTTGTTTGAGTCAATATTCTTCACTTTAATCACATCGCCTACAGCGCCACCTTCTTCAGCTTGGGCTGTGATTGAAATTTCTAGCGCTTCAGCGCCAAAAATGGCTTTAACCATTTGGCCTTTTTTAAGGATTGTTTCACGCTTTAAATCACGTGAAGAAACCATTTGGCCCGCTGTTAAAAAGCGTGTGGCTTGCATACCGATCACTGATTTCACGTCAGTTAAGGCATCTTGATAACTTTGCAATAAACGCATCTCTGTCGTTACCGCATCTTCTGTAATTACATCACCCACTTTTAACGGGCGTGTTAATACAGGAACATTCGCATATTTTTTAAGTTCAACGACTACGTAACCTTTTTTCTCAGGTGTTGAAGTTGAAAATACCGGAATTGAAACGGTTGATTTATTAAAATCAACATTCATGTCTAATTCCCAGTCTGTAAGTAGGTTTTGCGGAACCGAATTAATCTGAATACGGTATTCACAAGTTCCACATTTAGCTAATAAATGGTTCATCACCTTACGTTCGATTTCTAAACGTGAAACGTTTGATTTTGAACGCAAAATTTTAACTTCAGCCGGAAGCCTGAAGTTTGACTCTAACCCCTGAAACTTTTTAATAATTGCCAGGCGGCTGATTGTTTTTGTCTGTGCATCGCCCAATTCAATATCTTTTAAATCTGCTAAAGTTGATTCGCTTAAGTTACGGCCTTCAACGATATCGTAAGCCGTAATCACTTCACGCGGAGAAACTTCAATCGCCGAAGATAAAGTGATTTCACCTTTAGCCAAAGCGAATTTAGAAATAAGCAATAAAGAAAATAGAACTAACTTTTTCATTATTTCACATTCACTGCTGTTTGAAGCATTTGATCTGAAGTTTGAACAACTTTTGAATTTGTTTCGTAAGCACGTTGGGCAGTGATCATATTAATCATTTCATCAACGATATTTACATTACTTGTTTCTAATTGGTTTTGAGCTACGAAGCCTACACCTTGTGTACCTGGACGTGCTGTCGCTGCTTGTCCGCTGGCTGGTGTTGGTGTGAATAAGTTTTTACCCATACTTTTTAAACCTGCTGGGTTAACAAAATTCGCTAATTCAAGCTGACCGATCACTTCTGACTCAGTGGCACCCTGGTGCATCACACGAATTTCTCCGGCCGGAGTTGCCTCAATAACAGCTGCTGTTTCTGGAATTGTTAATTCAGGAATTAAAGCATTTCCGTTTTTATCAACAACGCGTCCTGAAGCATCTTTTTTAAAGGCGCCATCACGCGTGTAAGCGATTTCACCGTCTGGTGTGCGTACTTGGAAAAATCCATTACCTTCGATTTGAAAATCTAATGGGTTATTTGTGATTTTAGTTTGGCCGCCCGTAAAATCTTTTTGAATAGACGCGGTACGAACACCTAAACCTGTTTGTACACCTGTTGGTGTAATTGAATTTAAACCAGAGGCTTGGCCCGGGTCTTTTTGATTACTATAAATAAGATCTTCAAATTCAGCGCGTGATTTTTTAAAACCTGCGGTATCAACGTTGGCAATATTATTGGCCACAACATCGATATTACTTTGTTGGGCGATCATTCCTGTAGCTGCTGTATTTAAACTTTTAAACATTTTAACCTCTTATAGTCTTTAAATTAAAAATTAACCTTTTGTATTGCCAACTTGGTTGATCAGCTTATCGCTCATGTTGTCATAAGCACTGATCGCTTTTTGTGTTCCTTCAAACACCCGCTGAGCCATAATCATATCTGTCATTTCATTGATGATATTGACGTTACTGGTTTCTAAGAAACCTTGTTTTAACGAAGGATTTTTAATCGCTGTGATTTCAGCGTTCATATTTTCTTTTGTTGTATAGTAGTTGTTACCTACTTTTTGTAGGGCATCGGTATTAGCTACATTTACAACTGATAATTTACCTAGTTTTGTTTCGCCTTCGAAAACTTCGCCGGCATCAGAAATTGTAATTGGTTGCGTTCCACTTACGCGCACGGTACGGCTATCAAAATTATCGCCAGAAATTAATCCGTCTTCACCTTCGCCGCCTTCTAATAAAACGGGATTACCGTCTTTAGTAACTAGCTGGCCGTTGCCATCAACTGTAAAGTTTCCGGCACGTGTGAATTTAACACCTGTCGGAGTTCCCACTTCGAAAAAACCCTGGCCATCAATGGCTACGTCAAGTTTTCCGCCTGTTGATTTAAGACTGCCTTGTTCGAAATTAGTGTAAGTGCCGGCCGCATCAACAAAAGCTTTGTCGCCGCCGTTTAATTCATAAAAACTGTCAATTGACGCTGGCATACGCGGCACTTTCATAACGTCTTGTTCTTTTTCTAAAGCCGTCAAATATTCGCTGAAAGTTTGCTGGTCTTTTTTAAATCCAGTGGTATTCACGTTCGCAATATTATTGGCGATCGTATCTAACTTCAGAGATTGTGCTACGGCCCCACTTAAGGCTGTATAAATACCTTTTAAACTCACAGTTAAACTCCTTCTTCTGGATCTTAGGGATTCTCAACATTAATGAAAGAGCAACGCCAATGCCAAAATGCCCGCATTTGTCTTTTGTCCAGTTGGCAAAGTTTTCCGCGCATCAGCGGCAATAAAGTGACACTACAGTCGAATTTGTAGACTCGACTAAACTCCAGTCTAGGAAAATGATGTCATTAATTTGTCAGCGTACCTGTCCTCGACTGTCAAAAATGCTCTCTCGACCTTTTCATAAGTTCACTAGATAATTAAATGATGCTTTTACGAAATCTTTTCGCTGCCATCTGTGTTTTGAATTTAGCTGTAGGCTTGCCTTTTGCGCATGCGGCAGTTTCAAAAACTACAGATCAGAAATTAAAAACGCTTACGCTTAAAGAAAAATTAAAAATCTTAGAGCAAAAGCAAAATGGCAAAAACGAGCATTTCATCTTTGATTTACCTGTCACCTACAATCACAAAGTAAGCTACTGGATTTCTTATTACCAAACCCGCGGAAAAAACTTTTTTCGTAATTGGTTAGAAAAATCTTCGAAGTACATGCCTTACATTCAAGCCGAGCTTAAAAAAGCTGGGCTGCCAGGTGATTTAGGTTACATGGTGATGATTGAAAGTGGATTTTCGGCGACAGCAATCAGCACAGCCAGCGCTGTTGGCCCTTGGCAGTTTATTCCCTCAACCGGAAAGCAATACGGCCTAACACAAAACTACTGGATTGATGAGCGCCGTGATTTACAAAAAAGTACAAAAGCAGCCATTCGTTAC
This sequence comes from uncultured Pseudobdellovibrio sp., assembly GCA_966250225.1. Classification (GTDB taxonomy): domain Bacteria; phylum Bdellovibrionota; class Bdellovibrionia; order Bdellovibrionales; family Bdellovibrionaceae; genus Pseudobdellovibrio. Next base: position 78,540 of record CBINGM010000004.1, read on the forward strand.
ATGACTGATCTACATGCTGAATTTGGCTCATGGTATTTAGTGGCTGCCAGCTACAACATGGGTGAAGGCGGTCTACGCAGTAAAATTAAAAAATTCGGTACAAAAGATTACTGGGAGCTTGTTCGTTTAGGGGCATTGCCTCAGGAAACTCAAGATTATGTTCCGAAGATTTTAGCAGCACTAATGATTGCTAAAGCGCCTAATCTTTATGGCTTTCGCAATTTAGATCATGAGTTTCCGTTAAGTTATGAGTTTGTGAAAGCTCCGGCAGGAACTGATATCGAACTTTTAGCTGATTATTTAAGTGTAACCCGTAAATCTTTAAAAGATCTGAATGCTGAATTAGTGTTAGGTTATATTCCAAAAACAACAAAACAACACTGGATTCGTGTTCCGGTAGGTTCACTCGGTGTGGCACAACAGTTTTTTCGTGATCAAAACAAAAAATTTGCGCTAGATTAAGCGGATGCGTAGGATGTGCAACTGGACTGCGCGGAGACTAACATGCTAATCGTACAAAAATATGGCGGCGCCACTCTTGCTGATCCCGAAAAAATTAAATCTGCGGCGAAGCGTATTTCTGAATTAAAAAAGAAAAACATTCAAATCGTGGCTGTAGTTTCAGCCATGGGGCAAACGACAAATCAATTGATTGATTTAGCCCACAATGTAAGTCATTCACCGAATTTACGTGAATTCGATATGTTACTTTCTGTTGGCGAACGCATTAGTATGTCGTTAGTAAGTATTGCGCTGAATGATTTAGGACATGAAGCGATTAGCTTTACCGGAAGCCAAGCCGGGATTTTTACCGATGAATCGCACTTAGGTGCAATGATTAAAGATGTAAAAGCTCACCGCGTGCAAGAAGCGTTAGAAAAAAATAAAATTGTTATTTTAGCGGGCTTTCAAGGTGTATCTCCGATCACGAAAGAAATTACGACATTAGGTCGCGGTGGTTCTGATACTTCAGCGGTTGCTATGGCTGCCTTTTTAAATGCCGATCGTTGTGAAATTTTAAAAGATGTAAGCAGTATTTTTACTGCTGACCCGAAGTTAGTTCCCCAGGCTAAAAAAATCACGCAAATGAATTACGATCATTTGTTAGAGATGACTTTCTGGGGCGCAAAAGTTTTGCACTATCGTTCTGTTGAATTGGCTAAAGTTAAAAAAGTTAAATTATATGTTGGCCCTGCTCACGATCATCAGCAGGGTGAAAGCAGTGATGGTACAATTATCCACGAGGACATTATGTTTGAATCTTCAAAACCGCTGGCTGTAAATTCTCACTCAAAAATCTTAGAAATGGCTGTGCAATCAGAAACAACAGCCCAAGCCTTTGAAATGTTATTTCAGGCTTTTCAGAAATCAAATATTGCTGTGCCTCAGATTTTAAATGGCTTTGTTCAAAATAAAAAAACGCATGTGTTATTAACAGCGCCGTCAGAAATTTTAGCATCTATCGAAGCTATGGATTTTTCAAAATACCCGCAAATCAGCATTGCGAACAATAAGTTGTGCTCAGTGAGCTTAACTTGCACAGGCTCTACATTAAATGACACTTTAGTTGCGGTGACAAAAAAGCTTTCTGAAAGTAATATTCAACCGGCTTACTTTATTCAGTCGGCAATGAGCTTAAATTATATTGTTGAGCAAAATCACAAAGACAAAACGATTCAAGCCTTACACAGCCTTATTGGCTAGCTTCAGCCTGGCCTAATAAGTTTTGTAACTTAACCAGCTGTTCTTGATCTGTTCGATTAAAGGTATCGTTTCCTACGTAAAACACTAAAAATAAAGAAAGCCAATTGACGATTTCGATGTCTTCAACTTGACCGTATTTATTTTTTAATTGGTATTCGTTTGTAAAACGCGAAGGAATGATTCCTAAAGTTAAGTAGGTCGCGCCCAGATTTAACTTTTCACCAATCGAAAGTTCACTTTTTTTATTTCTAAATAAAACGCAGTACCCTTCGCACGTTTCAACTCTTTCACTGCGTACTAAGAGTACTTCAGTGAACATGTTCTTGGCTAAAATCAATTCACGAAAAATCTCAACATTCTGAAGATCAGCTTCAGAATTGTTGGCAAAATAGATCTTAAGTTTTTCTGATTTATATTTATCTGTCAGTGTTGGCTTTTGGTCGTGACCTACATTTTTCATGTAAGTCACGCATGAAGAAAAACTAAACGCAAGAAGCACTACCAAGATGATTTGTTTTAACATTTGCCCTCAATGACTAACCGTTATTTTGACGGAGTTTCTACTGTAATAAATGTGTGATACTGATCATTATAACGTTGGTTCATAATCTTCCAAATGTCACGGTTTTTACCACCGAACTCACCGGCATTAGCCATACCACGTAAAGCCGGAGCTTTCGGACGGAATCCATTCATGTCATTCTTGTAAGCTTTGCCGTTTGAAGATTTTGTTGTTGAACCTTTTTCGCTACCGCCACCACCGAACATACTTGAGATAGCGCCTTTAGCATTTTGGAAGAAACCTGACAGGCCACCTTTTTCACCGCCTTCACCGTTTCCTGCTCCACCAGAAGCATCACCATTACCCATGTTAAGACTTGCACCCGGAGAACCAGCAGCTGCCGCTGGAGCAAATGGCGAACCCGCATCAGCTGTTGCTGTACCTGAACCTGTCGGACGAGTTTCGTCGTATAAACCACTTAAATCACTATCACCAATTTGAACTTTACCGCCATTCGCACCACCACCAGCTGAAGAAAAACCTGGGCTAGCAAATCCTGATATTGGAGCTCCTACACCAGAACCATTAATAGCGACCGGCGGTGTCGTTCCTTTACATCTTGGATCTGTCGAACCCGGAGGACAACCCACTGAACTGTAAGAACAACCTTGTTGATTCATGTTTTGCATACACGTCAACGGAGTCACGACACTTTCACAACTTTCTTGTGTACTTCCCGCAGTTAGCTGACATCTACAAATATCAGCTTTTTGCACGCTTTGCGCAAGTCTTTCAAGCATATCATCGAATTGGCCTTCAGCCACTTTCACGTCACCTTTACAAAAATTATTAATGTTTTCTGAATATTTTTTGTGTTGATCAGCACGCGTTGCAAACTGAGCCTGGTGTTCTTCAGTCCACGTTCTTCCAGGATTTTTTTGTTCGTACTTGGCCTTACAAGCTTCTGCTAATTTAGCTGTATCTTCCTGCGCGTAGGCTTTAACGTCTGTACAACCTTGTTTACAAGTATCTAATTCTTTTTTACAAGTCTTTTGAAACAGGGCTAATGATTCAATAACTCCAGTTCCTAAAGCACTCATTTTTGCGCAAGATTCTAAAGCACCTGAACCAGCATTTTGTGCGACCATAGCGTCTACACCGATAGATAAAATACGTTGAGCTTCAGCAATATTTTTATTGTTTTCTGGAGCCGCCTTACTGCACTTATCAAAAGCATCCTGACCTTTTTGTGAACAAGCTGCCTCAGCACTTTCAATCTCGGCAAAACAATCCGCAAAATCTTCTTCTTTCACATTTACTGTTGGAGAAGCCGGCTGTGTTACCTTCGGTGGACATACTGTGCCTTGTTTTGCTTCGGTAGTAGGTTCTGTCAAGCACACACATTTACCATTAACCTCGCCAGCACCAGCCACATCACATTTGGTTGAATTTTCTGCTTTAAATTCTTCCGGACTTGCAGGACAAGAAACAAAGGCATCAGCTTTATCTCCTTTTCTTTTACAAAGACAGTCACCGTCACCATTCGCAGTTTTTCTGTCCCACTTAACATCCATAGATGAAGATAATTGGGCCGTCATATGATCGCACATTTCGTGTTTATTTGCGCCTGGCATACAGAAAAAATATCCAAGGTCATTTTCTAAAAGACGACCATGGTCTTTAGTGCCGTATTGAGGGTTACCAGGGTTAATCGCGTAAGTTTTACCGAACTTCTTACAAGCTGTAGTTCCCTGAGATTGGGTGACTGTTGTTCCTGGTTTCCAACCTTTAATTTTTGCCACATTACATGCTGTCGAATTCTTAATTTGCCCAAGCACATCAGTAAAAGCCACATCGAGATATCTAAGATCTGAGAGCTTTACTGGTAAATCAGAAGCATTACAGTCTTGAGCCTGTGCTTGCGAAAAACTTAATAAAGAGAATATGACGATGAGGTATGATATAATGTTTTTCATATTAATTCTTCTCTCCAAATATAAATGAGTCCTTTTGATCTTGGACTTTATATTGTCGGTTCATTACTTTCCAAATATCTTCAAACTTGCCGGCAATCTCAGTGTCACTGCCCGAAGCAAGCCCGCGAATCATTTTTCCGGGACGCCATTTTTTTGGATCCAGCGGATTTCCGTTCGCATCGAAACCACCTCTACCAGAACCGAAGCTTGCAGTTTCATTATTATTTTTTGAGCCACCAAATAAATTTCCTAAAGCACCTTTGGCTGAATTAAACATTCCACGAATTTTTGATTCGGTTGAAGACTCTTCACCGCCAGCGCCTGTATTTTCACCCGAGCCAAAGTTACCGTTAACACCAGGGCTACCAGCACTTCCGTTAACCGCACCAAATGGTGATGCCGCATCAGTCGTTGCTGTTCCCGAAGTACTCATAGCTGTGACTTCATTTGCATTAAGCCCGCTTAGATCACCAGGATTAATACCAGTTCCAGTTTTACCACCGCCACTGGTTTCACCTAAACCACCGAATCCAGAACTTCCACCAGGGCCAGCAAAACCACTTAGGTTTGAATTCGATTTTACATTCGCCACAGCCTGAATGTTTTTACATTCATTACTTTCTGGATTTCTGAAACACACACATTTTTGTGAATTATCAGAAGCACTTAAACAATTCACTTGCGCGTTAGCACAGCCTGCTAATGTCGGATCGGCCGCGCAATCTTTTGGCCCTACTTGATTCGTACAGTTAGAACCACCCGAACTTAACTGGCATTCACACTGACTGGCACTTTTAAAAGTGTTATCCATATCAGTCATATAGTTACTTACCTTTTCACGGTTTGTAACAGCTGTTCCGGTTTCACACTTAGCGTTGCTGGTCGCAATGCTATTTTGCATTTGCTGAATTTGCTGTTCGAATTGAGCTTTATGGTGAGCATCGTACATTGGATTAAAGCGATCCGCCGGAAGCGGTGGCCCCGCATCAGCTTGTTCACGAAAAGCTTTTTCGCGGCACGCTTGATACGCACTTTCTTTGTTAGCCACGATATAAGACTTCGCATCGTCACAGCTATTTTTACAAGAGCTAATTTCAGTGTCGCATTTTCCGCGAAGCTCATCTAATGCATGATATCCTGTAGAACCGGCTACAGCGGCTTGTGCACATTTTTCTGAGGCACCCATAACTCCGGTCGCACCTTTTAATAAAGCTTGAAGAGCACTAATTGTATCGTCATTTTTACGTTCTGGATCACATTGGTCGACGGCCGTTGAAGCCGACGAGTTACATGAATCTACTTTTGCCTGCATTTCACGTAAACACTCTTCAGGAACATCTGATGGTCGTGACGGAGTCGTTTGAGCCACACAGACACCTGAGCCACCTGAACCCGTTGAATCAGCATATCCATCAGCACAATCGCAACCGCGTTTGTCCGCGTTATACACTTTATGGTCTTCTGCACGGCAAGCATTTGGACAGATTTGATCAGTACCACGCTGAACAGAATGATTACCTTCATCATCGCAACTACAAAGGATCTTTGAACTTGAATCAGGTGTTGTACCGGCAATACAAGGAGCTATGGCGCAAGCACGGCCATCCCAAACACCGTGTTTTTCTTCACAAGTTTCTTTTGTGGCACAACGGTGAGGAGCTTCTTCAGTACAGGCTGTACTTGGTGTTGCAACAACATTCTTACGTGGCGTTTCTTCTGTTTTTGGTTTTGGTTTTTCTTTTTTGGCCGCTGCACGTTTTGCTGCGCGATCAGCTTCAATACATGATTGAACTCGATTTCTACGCTCAGATCTTGTTTTAGCATTGCTAGATTGCGCAAGACACTTATCACAAAGTGGATCACCGACATAACAAAGACGCGCATCGCTTTGTGAACTATCACCGCTATTAATGTTTCGATCAACGGCGAAGATACCATGATCACTTAAACATTTTTGATAAGCATCTCCGTAGCCGCCGGTTTTTTGGTGACAATCAGATTTAATTTTTTCTTCGCCCGTTTTAGGTGCTGAAGCGGTTTTTCGATTTTGTTGTCTTACCTGCTGCGGCTTTACTTGATCAAGACAGTTCACGCCGGCTTTACAAGGAATTTGTACTTTTGTATTTGTTCCGAACCCGTAAGTTTGCGTTGGACCTTGCTTACCCCAAGTTGAAATCGGCACTGACGTCGTTTTTTTTGTAGGAGGATTAGCGAATGCAGCTACAGCAATAAAATTCATCAAACTGATAATTAAAATTAGTTTGCTCATGCATTCCCTCATTTATTCTTTTCGGCTAAAGATGATACAGACTTGAGTCAATGTCTCAAATTAATACAAGACTTTTTTAAGGTGTAATATAGAAGTTCTTAACAATTAATTCTTCTCTCCGAAGATGAAATTATCCTTCTGATCTTGAACTTTGTATTGGCGATTCATGACTTTCCAAATATCTTCAAACTTGCCCGCAAGTTCAGTATCACGGCCCGAAGCAAGACCGCGAACCATTTTTCCAGGGCGCCATTTTTTTGGATCCATTGGGTTACCGTTCGCATCTAACATTTGGCGATCAGAACCAAAACTTGCCGTTTCATTATTTTTTTTGCCACCTAATAAATTTCCGATAGCGCCTTTTGCGGTATTAAACATTCCACCGATTTTTGATTTTAATGAAGAGTCTTCTTCGCCTTGAGGGGCGTTTGATTCACCCGACCCAAAATTACCATTTACACCTGGGCTACCCGCGCTACCGTTAGCTGCGGAAAATGGCGAACCATCTGCTGTTGCAGTTCCTGAAGCATTCATAGCTGTAACTTCGTTCGATTTAAGCTCACTTAAATCACCTACATTAACACCTGTATCTGTTTTTCCACCACTACTTGAATCGGTCGATCCAAAGCCGCTCGCAGGATTTCCCGGAGCTGCAAAGCCACTGACATTGGAATTTGATGGTTTTAAATTGTTAGCTTCGCGAATATTTTTACACTCATTGCTATTTGGATTTCTGAAGCAAACACATTTAGGAGAATTATCGGTGGCACTTAAACAGTTCACTTGCACGTTAGCACAGCCAGCAAGAGTTGGATCGGCAGCACAATCTTTTGGACCAATCTGATTTGCACAGTTCGCGCCACCAGAATTTAATTGGCATTCGCACTGACTGGCACTTTTAAATGTGGCATCCATGTCAGTCATGTAGTTACTCATTTTTTGGCGGTTGTTCACAGCGGTTCCAGTTTCGCATTTCGTGTTATTAGTCGCAACACTACTTTGTATCTGCTGAACTTGTTGGTCGAAAGGAGCTTTGTTAACGCGGTCCCATTCGGCATTCCAGTCATCTTCTGTTCGAGCAAAAGTAAATGGATCGTCGAAACGACAACTAAATCCGTTACCTCTATAATACGTATATTGAGCTTTACGGCACGCTTGATAAACACGATCTTTATTTGAATTAATGTATGAAGTGGCATCACTGCAGCTCGTTTTACAACTACCAATTTCGGTGTCACATTTACCACGAAGTTCATCGAGTGCGTAATATCCTGTTGATCCCGCTACTGCCGCTTGCGCACAATTTTGAGAAGCGCCTGCCACAGCCGTAGCACCCTTTAATAAATTTTGAAGGGCACCGATGGTATCATTTTTATTATCCGGATTACATTGATCAACAGCTGTTGTCGCAGCTGAGTTACATGCATTGGCTTTTTCTTGTAATTCACGCAAGCATTCTTGCGCTGCCGTCGGCTGAGGCGCCGTTGTTTCAGAAGCAACACATGTTCCGTTATCGTCTCGGTATCCGCCAGCACAAATACATCCGCGTGTAATCAGATTATAAACCTGATGATCCTCAGCGCGACACATACTTGGACATAACTGATGCGTTCCGCGCTCAATCGCATAGTTTGCATCATTATCACATTTACAATAATTACCTTCACTTAATGGACGATCTAAATCTGGTGTTGTTCCACGAGGACAAGGTGCCACGGCGCAAGCTCGACCATCCCAGATACCATTGTTAGCTGTGCATGTTTCTTGAGTTGTACACTTAGACGGAAAATTTTTAGAGCAAGTTCTGGCAGGTGCAGTTACAACGACTTCTTGCAGTGTGCCGCCATCATAAATTCTATCGTCGCTACCGGTTTTCATACATCGCGAAAATGCATCTGAACTAATATCTTCAATTGTTTTTTTACATGTAATAAAAGTAGGATTTTGTGGATGATATAATTGTGCGTAACTACCACCCTTTTGTAAAATAACACCATTATCATTTGCACACTCAGCGTAAATCGCATTACAACGGCCTAATGCATCTTTAGCAGCTTGGCTTTGGCGTCCTTCATGGCCGTACTTCGCACCATAATCTGTCATACACTGGTTCATAAGAGGGGCACAGGTCTTATTGGATGCCCACTCAGCATAGGCAGACCCACTCAATAATATTGATGAAATGAAGAATAGAAATAGAATATATCTCATGAACTCAATTCCCTCAGTAAGCCTTTCGGACGAAAGTCATACGGAATTGAGTCAATGTCTCAAATTAATACAGGACTTTTTTTTAAAGTATTATAGAAGTTTTAAATCAGTTTTTCTCTCCAAATATAAATAAATCTTTTTGATCTTGAACCTTGTAACGTTTATTCATAACTCGCCAAATATCTTCAAACTTACCTGCAAGCTCAGTGTCAGCACCGGATGCAAGTCCGCGCACCATTTTACCCGGGCGCCATTTTTTGGTATCTACGGAATTACCGTTGGCATCTAGTCCGCTGCCAAAAGCACCAGATTTTGTAGCCTCGCTACCGCTTCCTTTTTTATCGCCGAATAAATTTCCGATAGCGCCTTTTGCCGCATTAAACATTCCGCCAATTTTTGAATTCAATGAAGAATCTTCTTCGCCTTGAGATGCATTTTCACCGGAACCAAAATTACCACCCACACCAGGGCCACCAGCCGCACCTGCAACACCAAAGGGAGATCCGCCGTCAGCAGTTGCTGTTCCTGAAGAGTTCATAGCTGAAACTTCGCTTGAACCTAAATTTCTTAAATCGTCGCCACTCAGATCAATACCAGCTTTTCCACCGACACTTGTTTCACCAATTCCATTTGTTGGCGTTACGCCACCAGGACCCGCAAAACCATTCAGATTTGAATTTGTATTCACTGTTGGATTAGCGGCAATGTTTTTACATTCATTGCTGTTGGGATCTCTGAAACAAACACACTTAGGTGACGTATCAGCAGCGTTTAAACAATTCACTTGCGCACTCGCACAGCCAGCTAACGTAGGATCAGCTGCGCAATCTTTCGGACCCACTAAATTAGCACAGTTGGCACCGCCAGAATTTAACTGGCATTCGCACTGACTGGCCGCTTTAAATGTGCTGTCCATATCGGTCATGTAACTACTTACTTTTTCACGGTTCGTAACAGCTGTTCCTGATTCGCACTTCGTATTGTTACTGGCAACACTGCTTTGCATTTCTTGAATTTTTTGTTCGAAGGGAGCTTTATTCACTTTATCCCATTCGGCATTCCATTCAGGCTCGGTAAAAGCCGTCGGAAACGGGTTATCAAAACGACAGCTTAAAAAATCATACTGCTTTTTACGGCAAGCTTGATAAACACGGTCTTTGTTAGCATTAATGTATGAAGTCGCATCTGCGCAACTTGTTTTACAACTTCCGATTTCGGTATCGCATTTACCACGCAATTCATCTAAGGCGTAATAACCCGTCGATCCCGCAATCGCTGCTTGAGCACATTTTTCTGAAGCACCCATAACTCCCGTCGCCCCTTTTAATAAATTTTGCAGCGATGTGATAGTGTCGTCATTTTCACGGTCGGGATTACACTGATTAACAGCTGTTGTAGCTGCTGAATTACATGAATTCACTTTTTCTTGGATTTCTCGTAAACATTCATCTGCTGTCTCAGATGGTGGTGTCGGTGTCGTGACAGCTATACAAACCATAACATTATTTGTACTGCCTGATGGATCACGATAGCCATCGGCACACGCACAACTTTTAGTTGGTCCGTCATAAATTTTATGGTCTTCAAAACGACATGTGCCTGGACACTGTTGCTGCGACCCGCGCTCGATAGAAAGACTGATATCACTTAAGCACGTACATCTTTCAGGAGAAATATTGTTCGCCACTGATCCTTCAGGACAAGCAGCTGCTGTGCAGGTTTTTCCGTCCCACTGTCCATTATTAAAAGCGCAGGTAAGTTCTGTCGTACATTTTTCTGGATATTGTTTCGAACAACTTCCGATCACGATCTTTGGTTGTGGAATTACATTTAATTCAGCTTTTTCAGTTTTTTTAGGAGTACTCTGTACACGCCCGCGCATGCAGGCTGTAAAAGCATCTGAATTTGGGTCAGAAATTGTTTTACGACATTCAATAAAATCAGCGTTGGCCGGATTATACATCTGTGCAATACGACCACTTTTTTGTGTGATACCACCGTTAGCCGCCGTACATTCATTAAATCGCGCTAAACATTGCGCCTGAGCCACTTCACGATCAGGATTAATTCTTAAACCGAATTTTCTTTTGACGTCAGCCATACAAGCTGTCATTTCAGGATTACAATTTCGATTAACAATATCGGCAGCCGCATTCGCATCAAATGAAAAGAATATTGCTACTAGCAGAAATAAACTAAATCTCATGGCCCCTCACCTGTTAAGTTTCGGTCAAAACAACAACAGGCTGAAGGTCACAACGTAAATAATATTTATTTCAAAACAAAAAGTGCTTTTTCTAAATCAGTTTCTGTGTTGAATGCGTTCGGTGTGAAACGTAATCCCGGACCACGAAGCGCATGAAAAATCTTTTCTTTGTTTAATTTATCTGAAAGTTCTTTGAGAGTCATTTCTCCTCGAGGCTTAACATTAATAAACGGCGTTGAGTTGACGCGTTCACCTTGATACGGAGAAACAATTTCGTAACCTAAGTTCAATAATCCCTGACGAAAAATTTTTGCTAATCGCAAGGCTTCGGTCTCGATATTTTTTATTCCAGTTTTCTGGAGCACTTCGATCGAAGCGCCCATGGCTGTGATTTCTAAAACCTGTTTTGAACCTGGTTCAAATTTCAAAGCATCACGTTTTGGTACGCACGCAAAATCTGATGGATCATCGCAGGTTCCATAAGTGTACATGCCGATCACATGCGGTTTAAATTTTGGAATATGATTTTTACGTAATGCTAAGTAGCCAACACCCACTGGTGATGAAAGCCATTTATGACTTCCACCCATTACTGCGTCAGCTCCCCAGTTCCATATTTCACAAGAATGAAGACCAAAACCCTGAATGATATCTACAGAAACAAAAATTCCTTTTTGTTTCGCTGTTTCGATCACGTGTTTAATATCTTCCATTTGGCTTCCGGCCTGAAACTGCACCCAGCTAAAAGCGATCACTTTTGTTTTTGGTGTAATCGCTTTTAAATATTTCTCCATCGGAGTGGATAAGTTTTTTTCTGATTCAACGATAACAAGATTGGCCCCTACCTGGTCACAAGCAGCTTTCCACGGGTAAAGGTGGCTTCCATACTCTTGATCCCACATTAAAACTTCGTCGCCAGCTTGCAAACCGCACGAAAAAGCCACTTGGCTAATAGCTCCCGCTGTTGAAGAAAAGAAAGCCACTTCACCGGCTTCACAGCCAATCATATTGGCTAAGCTTGCGCGTGTGTGAGTTACATCAGCGGCGTAATCTTTATCGGTGTTATAACCTTCTTCCCAGAAGCGGCGCGACCAATAATCAATTTTTTCACGGGCCGCGCGTGTGATGGGCTGCAAGCCCGCATTGTTTAAATGCACTAACTCATTTCGGTTAAACTGAGCCTTATAAGCTTCTAAGCTAGACATGTAATCCTTCTTTGATCAGCTGGATAAGCTCTTGCACCTGGGCAAAATGCAAACGGTAACCTAAAAGACAAATACGAATCGAATAGCAGCCGCCGATTTCACAGCCACTTAAGAAAATTTTGTTCTGAGAATTAATCCAGCCTAAAAGTTTTTTCGTTTTTTCTGAATTACCTAAATTAAAAGTTTGAATTGTTAAGTGTGGTTCAGAAATCACTTTCACTAATTCAATTTTTTTAAGTTCAGCATTTAAGTATTCAGACAGTTTAATTTTTTCTTCTAAATTCAACTTAAATGGTCCAACACCAAACGCTTTTAGCGGAAGCCATACACGCAAGCCTCTTGGGTCACGTGATAATTCCGGCGAAATATCAGCAAAATCAATCATGCTAAATTGTTCATCGTGAAGGCCCGGCGATGGTGGCATGTATGAACTGCTTCCGGCATACTGCGTTTGCAGATCACTTTTATTTTTAATTAATAAACAACCAACACCGTATGGGATTTGTAAAGCTTTATGCGGATCAAGGGCCACCGACTGCGATCGCTCAATGCCTGATAAAACTTTTTGGCCTTTTTCAGTTAACATAAATAAAGCGCCGTAGGCACCGTCCACGTGAAACCACATTTTATTTTCTTCACAAATATCAGCGATTGTATTTAGCGGATCAACTGCGCCCGTATTTGTTGTACCTGCTGTTCCGATCGCAGCTACAGTGATAAATCCATTTTTCTTATCTTCAACAATCGCCTTTTTAAGTTCAGAAGCGATCATTGAATAATTTTGATCAACCGGAATTAACCGTAAACACTCTTTCGGAAACCCTAAGAAAGCTAAAGCTTTACCGATACAGTGATGCACTTGTGTTGAAGCGTAAAAACGCGCTTTAGATAAATCATTTTGATTGGCAAATAATTTATTTCTGGCCGCAGCTAAAGCCATCATATTAGCTTGGCTTCCGCCACCGGTTAAAATACCTGTGGCTGTAGTGTCCGGGTATTTCATCATGGTCGTAAACCAACGAATCACTTCCATCTCTAAAGTCACTAAACCCGGAGCTAAGCTAAAATGACCGGTGAATTGATTCATCGTCATAGCTAAAGCCTGTGCTGGAGCACTTAATGGATTTGCAGCACCTGCCACATAGGCCATGTAACCTGGATGCCCTGGTTGTTGCCCCAGGGGTGCAATATCTTGTGCTAAAAACTGCACCAGCTTTTCAAAGTTTTCAGGATTTTCAGGAAAGTTTTTCGTTGTTTGATACGGTCTACGGTAATCTTTTTTAATATCATTCGTATAAGGATCAAGTGCTGATCCCATCGGCGAAACATCTTTGCGGTTTTGTTCAAAGTTCGTCACAAACTTTTCAACCGCTTGATAAGCTTTTTGAATTTCTTCGTCTGATAGTTCCATCGGCTGTTGAACCGAACGCCACCAGTTTTCATTTTGCATTTGATCTAAAACATTTTCACGGCGCGTGTGAACATATTCGCCGTTTTGTTTTAATCTAACAGCGGCGTTATCAGTCGAACCATCTAAAGTCGCTGCCATACGAAATCCAGCATGCTGGAAAAAATGCGGGCGAAAGTGAAAACGTGCATTCACACTGGCTTCATGTCCACAGCTGATAAAACTTCCGCCTAAGATCATCTGATGTTTGCCATCAAAACAAGGTGTTGAAAAATCGTCGTAAAGTTTATTAATTTTAAAACCTTCAAGCGGATTAAACTGATCTTCGGCCCATTGCCATACGTTACCGAATAAATCATAAACGCCATCTTGCAATTGCCCTGCATTTACCGGACGTGGCGAAGCATGGTGATAATTGAAATTAAATTTTTCAGACATTTGATCAGAAGATTTTTTATATTCTTTCTTTTGTAAAACGTCGTCTTCTTTTAAATTTAATTTTAAAGAGACAAATTCAGCTTCAGTGATCAAACGGTAATGAAGTGTTGATTTATCTTGTTCTTGTTTCCAGCGGCAGTAAGCTTGTGCTTCGTGATAGTTCACTTCAGCCGGCCAATCCCAAGGCATATCGATAATTTCAAAAATTGTACGTAATTTATAATCGTGCAAACCTTCAGGCCCGTAAGCCACCCAAAATGTTGGGCGTTTCGTGTTACGAAACTTACGCCACATTAAACCTTCAGCTTGCCAGTATTTATCTTCAGTGTAAGCCCCACTAGCTACGAAGTCATAATACTCACCGTTACTGATCAAAGCTTGAGTCATTTGAAAATCTTTTGTTTTAGAATTTCTATGACCGTACTCGTTATCCCAACCAAAACTTGGAGCCGTTTCTGGTTTACCATAAGACACAAGCCCGCCTTGATGTTTGCTCCACACATTGACCGGAAAATCTTTACCGGCCACAGGCTTTGCTGTCTTTGAAGATTTCGTTCCGTAAAGTGGAGCCCAGTACTTCGGTGTTTCAACTAACTCGATCGGAAGCTCACGCATTAAAACACTGCTTGTTTCGAAATGGATTTTTTCATGCTCAAAACCCATAAATAAAGCCCACAGCGGATGTTGTGGCCCCAATTTAATGTTTTTAGCTTTACGTGTTTCTAAATCTAAATCCGGATGCGTCTGAATTAAATTTTTAATCAGATTATAAATTTTCTGACGGTACTCATGAATTGTCGCAACTGATGGCCATTCCATCTCGTTCTTCGACATATCATCCCAGCTCATTTCATCAACGCCGGTTTCAAGAACTTTCTCGAGATATAAATCCACAGGGTTGTCCACAACACCTGCTAAACGAAGTTTATTTAAAAATAAAACCGCTGGATGGCCGTAATAAAAAGCCAATGGATGGCGCAACTGATGGTACGGAGGACGCACATACGTTGATTCATGCTTAAGACTTGAAAATAAAATTTCTGTCAGCGTCCATGTGTTATCGAAATAATCTAAAACATCTTGGCGTGTGCAGATTTCTAAATTGATCAGTGGCAAGGCTGCTAAGTATTTTTTTTCACGATCAAAGCCCACGCATTTTTCAGGGTGAACACCGGTCCACCAACGATCACCGAATTTTTGCTGCACTTCGTTTGGCGAACTGCGGTCAACTTTCGGCGCCGACAAATTGGGATTACGAGTTAAAGATACTGTTTGCGGTGTGGTATTTAAATTCGACATATAACTTTTCTCTATTCAGTTATAACTAAAGGTTTTCATCTTTAGAAATTACTAGAATATCTTACAATAAAACTGCTATGATCAGTAGGAATAATCATTTAGCATTCGACTAACTTGATCATCTGATAGGTACAAACTATCACTCTGGTCAGAGTAGAACTTCAGATGCAAATTATCCGCAAGAGAGGACCATATGAAAAAAAGTTTTTTTGATTTCACAGTGAAGAATGCCCAGGCCAAAGACTATGACTTAGCACAACATAAAGATAAAGTTGTTTTGGTTGTGAACGTTGCCAGTAAATGTGGTTTTACTCCACAGTACAAAGGGCTAGAAGCATTGTATCAAGAACATAAAAATGAAAACTTCACAATTCTTGGATTTCCGTGCAATCAATTCGGTTCACAAGAACCAGGATCAAATGAAGAAATTCAATCTTTCTGCGAAATGAATTACGGCGTGACATTTCCTGTTTTAGGAAAAGTTGCAGTTAATGGTTCAGATGCTGACCCGGTTTACAAACACTTAAAAGAAGAAGCTCCAGGAATTTTCGGCACCGAAGCCATCAAATGGAACTTCACAAAATTTTTAGTTGGTAAAGATGGTAAAGTGATCGAGCGTTTTGCGCCAAACACTGAACCACAAGATATCAATGAAGCCATTAAGAAAGCGTTAGGTAAGTAATATGAAAAATTTAGCAAAAACTTTGTGTGTCGTCTGTCTTTTCGCTACTCAAACTTTTGCTAAGTCTACGTCCGACAATGTCGAGCCTGTGTCGGCGCAGCCGACTCAGGCACAGCCACAAGTTCAACAAGCTGATGACTGCACGTATGATTTTCTAAATGCAAAATCAGCTCTTGATCAAAAATCAAAAGATTTTTTAGTCATTAAAAAAGTAGTTAAGAACAATAAAGAAAAAGTTCTGACTCAAAAAGCTGTTTTCAAAAAAGATAAAGTCAAAGTTGAATTCACTACCGGCGGCTGCGCTCATTATGGTTATAGTTTTACTTATTCAAACCTAGGCCAACCTGAATTTACAGCCGACCAAGCTTTTAAAAAAGCGATTGAAATGTTAAAAGCCACACCAACAACAGTTGAAGGCCAGGCTTTAACAAAAACCTTAATTGAAAACTTAGAATCAGCAGCGATGAATAAAATCTTTAGACCACCGAATGCGGCTTATGATGTACCCTGTGGCGATGCTCAATGTAGTTTAGATGCCTCAGTTAAGGGTCAGCTTAAAGCCAGCTATAGCTTCGCTTTATAGTTTTAAATCTTTGCTTTAAAAAGATTGTCTCAAAAATAAAAAGCCCCGGTTCACCACCGAGGCTTTTTTTATTTTTATAGGTATAAACTAGTTAATTAGTTTAATTTTTCTTTAGCAGCTTTAGCTTCTTTTGCTGGAGCTTCTGCTTCTGCAGCTGCTTTTCCTTTTTTAGCTTTTTTCGGAGATTCTAATTCAACAGAATCTTCACCCGCTACTGCATCAGCCATATCGTTAGTTAATAATAATTCACCGATACCGTTTTTAGCTAAGATAGCATTACGTAATTCAGTTTTAACAGCTGGATTTGCTTTTAAGTATTCTTTAGCTTGGTCGCGGCCTTGGCCTAAACGTTCACCTTTGTAAGAGTACCATGCACCTGATTTTTCAACCATGTTCGCTGTTACGGCTAAATCTAATACATCACCTTCTTCAGAAATACCTTCACCGTACATTAAGTCGAATTCAACTTTAGTAAATGGAGGAGCCATTTTGTTTTTCACAACTTTAACAGCTGTTCTATTACCAGTTACATCTTCACCGTTTTTGATTGCGCCAACACGGCGTACATCTAAACGAACAGAAGCGTAGAATTTAAGAGCGTTACCACCCGTTGTAGTTTCAGGGTTACCGAACATAACACCGATTTTCATACGGATTTGGTTGATGAAGATAACTAATGTGTTTGAACGAGAGATAGCTGCAGTTAATTTACGTAAAGCTTGTGACATTAAACGAGCTTGAAGACCCATGTGTGAATCACCCATTTCGCCTTCGATCTCAGCACGTGGAACTAACGCCGCTACTGAATCGACAACTAATACGTCAACTGCGCCAGAGCGAACTAAAGTTTCAGTGATTTCTAAAGCTTGTTCACCAGTATCTGGTTGAGAGATTAATAAATCAGAAACGTTAACACCTAATTTACGAGCGTAGTTTGTATCTAAGGCATGTTCAGCATCTACGAAAGCAACAACGCCACCTTTTTTCTGAGCTTGTGCGATTGTTGATAAGGCTAAAGTTGTTTTACCAGAAGACTCCGGGCCAAACACTTCAATGATACGACCTTTTGGAAGACCACCAATACCTAAAGCAACGTCTAATGATAATGAACCTGTAGAAATAACTTCTACGTCTTTATGTAACGAATCACCGTTACCTAAACGCATGATTGAACCTTTACCGAATTGTTTTTCGATAGTAGAAACTGCTAGGTCTAATGCTTTTAGTTTTTCGCCTTGGGCTTTGCTGTCTTGTGGATTTGCCATTTGTGATACCTCTCTTATATATGTATTAAAAATATCTTTTAAAAAAAATTATTTTAAAGTCTCGATCAGATGTTCAAGAGCTACCGCGGCCGCGGCAGCCTGAATCTCCTCGCGAGACAAAGTTTTATTGTTAGTAGTTACGAATTCGTGATGAAAAATCTGAGTTGCTATCTTCGTACCAGCCACCGCGAAAAACACAGTACCTACAGGCTTTAATTCTGTTCCGCCTGTCGGACCTGCGATCCCCGTGACCGCCACCGTAACCACATCTTTCGATGTTGTCTTTTTGATTTGTGCGGCCAATCCCTCAGCCATCTGTTTCGCGCATTCAGAACTTACCGCTCCGAACTGTTTGAACACAGATTCTTGCACACCCAAAAAAGTACTTTTACTTTCATTCGCGTAGCTCACAACCGAACCCCAGAAAATATCTGAAACCCCAGCTTTTTTGCTCAACGAACTTGATAAAAGTCCTCCGGTACAGCTCTCAGCAAACCCCACTAACAAACCCTTGTCACGAACAACCTGAATAGCTTTTTCGAGGGCATTTTCCCCTCGAGAATTCAGATTTTCGATTTGCACATTAGTTAGTGTCTTCATGCTTAATCCGTAATTACTTTCATATAACTTACATATGAACTTACATATCACTTACACATATGTAAAGAGGTTTTTTAAACAAAACTATTATAAGGTCTGGGTTTGCGCCCCAAGCCATGGCGTGTAGGTATAAACCAGCTGAAGAATAATATTGCACACGATTCCAGCAGCAATATCATCGATCACCACACCAACTCCACCTTTTACTTTTTGATCAAGTTGTCTGATCGGAGGTGGTTTTACAATATCAACAATACGAAACAAAATAAATCCGGCGATCAAACTTTGCCAAGTTAGGGGAAGCCAAGTCATCGTAATTAAAAATCCAACGACTTCATCAATCACAATTTCTTTTGAATCATGCGTGCTCGTCATATTTTCATAAGCTTGTGCAATTAAAATCGCAGCAACACAAAGTAACAACACGACAACCATATAAGGAATCGCATGCAATTGGGCTAGCACATACCAAAGAGGAATTGTCGCCAGCGTTCCCCATGTACCCGGAGATTTTGGTAATCTTCCGGAACCAAAAAACGTAGCTAATAATGTAATGGTTTTTTTATTCATCAAAGCTAGTTTGTTACTGACTGAAGCGTGAGTCTAGTTCTTTCTGATGCCAAGAAATCCTGCGATAGAATTGTTTTTACTTGTAACAGGTTTGTTTAAATTAAGCTTCTGCCCCTGAGATACGCCATGATTGTAATCACTGCTTGAAATCTGACGGGAAGATGAGCGTAAGCTTCTTAAACGCGGAAAATACTCATGCACATAATCTTCAAGCTCGGCTTCAGCACGCACCATTAACGATTTTTCCTGCGGCAAATGATTCACCACTTGGCCTTTAAGTTTTTGCGCAAAACCATCCAACAAACCAAGCTTCATTGAAGTGCCCGGATACGACTTACAAGCGCGCAGTAAAAAATGATAAACATATTCAGCCATCAAAGCGTTTTCTTTTAAACCAATCACTTCTAAGGCCTGATAATGCTCGAGTGTTTTTGCATTAAACTCATGAACTACAATGACTTGCACGAAGTAAAATTCAACTAACATCGAGATAATTTTCTTTTCAATTAAAGATAATCTTTTTTTGCCCGTTGAAATCAGAATATGAGAGACATCACTTTTTTGGCCACCCAAGCTAACAAGATCTGCTTGTTCAAGATTATATTTCAAATACAATTCACGCACTTTCGTGGCTGCAAGACTGGCTTCATGTTCATTTGAAGAGCTGGCTAAAGACATGAGCTTTTTAACTTTTTCGATGAGCGGGTTTGCCACTTCTTCAACTGAAAAATCAGGATTCTCCGAAGCTAATTCAACTTTCGTAGAGCGGTACTGACTATGCAGTTTTAATTTCTCACAAGCTTCGTGAAATTCTTTTCCGTGCGCTGTCACATCACTATTAGGATAATTTTCAAAAACCCACTGATGAGCCATTTCATGCTTAAGGACTCCTAAAACATGCGCCCAAGAAAACTTCTGCACTAAAGTTCTTGAAAGAGAAATTGCGCGCGCACCATGATCGTATTCGCCCCACTTCGTGGCCGAATCAAAAAGCTGAATATTCGCCAACTGAAATTTCATTTTGCGGGTTTTCGCAATTTCAAGAAACTCACGGCGAAGTTCTAACAGAATAATTTTTTCGGAATCGAAATTTTTATGCATCTTTAACAGTATACTTTTTCTACCAGCCGAAGGTCCAGCCCGAAGGCTTCATTGCTGGACGAAAAAGTGATTAGAAATCATACTGATTCAAGTTTATTTGCCATTTGGCAAAAGTTGAAAGGTACACATGAAAAAAATTATCGCTTTATTAGCATTAGCATCTTTATGCGGCTGCGCTTCTGTACAACCTGTTGGTGGTTTAATCTACGCTGACGTTCAAGGCCCTGTGGCTACAACTCACTTACCTAAAGGTCCTTTACGTGGTGAAGCTTGTGCAACTGGTTGGTTCGGTTTATTTGCAACTGGCGATGCTTCAGTAGCTGAAGCTGCAAAAGCTGGTGGTATGTCAATCGTATCTCACATCGATCAACACAGCACAAACATCGTCGTTTACACTAAGTACTGCACGGTAGCTTACGGTTATAAAGGCGGAGCGAAAGCTCAATAATTCTTTTTGATTTCATGAGCGGGCGGTCAAGTAAACTTCAACGACTGCCCGTCTCGATTTTTTTCTTACTTCTTTTTTGATCTTTCAGCCATCATTCCAAAATCTTTGTAACGTTCACAGGCTGCTTTAATATCCATATCAGAAATATCAACACATTTTCCGTCGCTGACAATACCCCATACGCGATCAGTTTCTACTTGGGCCAATTTTTCGCAATCAGTATTACCATCAATAGCCGCGATTAACTCTGAAGGTTCGCAACGATCACTGTGATAAAAGAAAGTTGCATCAGAAGAACCAGCCGCTTTGTATTTCACACACGCTTTTGGCGTATCTTCGTCTGAAATATCAGAACAAACTCCGCGCACACGCACAGCCCAAGTTCTTGGTGCCGATGAAATTACGCTGCTTGAACAATCTGTGCTTGAACGAAGATTCACAATTAAATCACCTTCGTTGCACGAATCCGAATGATAAAGAGCTGTCTTTGATGGTTGCGGTGTAACTGGTGGAGGAGTGGCTCCACTGCAGTTCACAAGAATCTGCTGTGCTGCGCGAACACACTCCGCCGAGCAACTGCTCATACAGTTTTGTTGAGCTGAAGAAATATTAGCCCAAAAAAATAACAAAATAGCGATAAAAAACTTTTTCATGAATCCCCCCAATGGTCGTTGTGACACTTATACAACCGACCAAAGCAAGGATCAGACCAGAAATGAGTAGCTAAAATTAAGCTCTACCAGATTTTGTATTCGCTAACGATGTCATCTGTTTCATCGTTCTTTCTAAACCATCTGATGAACCATCTAAGAAGATCGTGTTACCTTTACCGTTTTCAGCAAAGTGTTTGATCGCATCTGTCCACATTGAAAATAAAATAAATGAAGAATCTAAGCCCGCGTTTTTCATTTCGTCAGCAGCTTTTGCCATACCTTTTGCAACCTCTTCACGGAAAAGTGCAATACCTTCACCGCGAAGTTTAGAAGCTTCTCTTTCAGCTTCGGCAGAAATTTTAATCGCCATACCATCAGCTTCAGCGGCTTTGGTTTTTTTGATTAATAAAGCTAACGCTTCATTCTCAGCAGCCGCTCTTAAGTTTGAAGAAGCCACGACTTGCGCCATTGATTGCATGATTGTTTCATCAAAAGTGATGTCATTTAACTGCATATCGATTAAGTGGTAACCCCACGATTTTAAATCTTCATCTAACTGCGCTTTAACCGCATTTACGATATCTTTGCGAAGTCCTAAAATTTCATTCTGGCGCTTAGTAGCCACGAAACCACGCACTGAACCTTCAACTGTTCTGTTTAATGTTTGCATTAAAGAACCGAAGTCGATGAATTTAAAAGCCACATCTTTAATTGTCGCTTCAGTTTGATCGATCACTGAATAAAGTAATAAAGCTTTGAAGTTTACATTCGCCTGATCTTGTGTGATCGCCTGGAATTGTAATTCAACAGATTGGTTTTGCACTGATACACGGCGAAAAATCACTTCAAAAAATGGAATTTTAAAATTTAAACCTGGGTACATGATACGGCGGTATTTACCGAACATTGTAACAACAGACACTGTTCCTTGGTTAACGGTGACGAATAATCCGCCAACGAAAGACAGAACGATTAAAGCAATAATAATTGTTGAAAAACTTAAAGTTTCAAACATAAACACTCCCGATGTTGATCGTGTGATTATGTTAGGTTGCTCCTAATCTTCCGGCAAGTACTTCTCGATAAACTCTAAGTATTCCCACGTCATTCTTTTTACGCCTTCAAAGATTTCACCGTTTTTATCGGCCTGTAATGCTTTAAGATAAGAAACTGCGTTCTTTTGCTGACTTACCATGCGGCCTTTGTACCACGCATTATAAAGACTTAAATCTTGAAATTCTTCTTGTTGGCTCATGGTTTTTGCCTTATTCGCGTAGTCATAAAAATAAAGTGGTTTCGGGCGTAAAACAAAACGTTTATCGCCATCGATATTTACATTCACCTCTTGATAGTTTTTATCTGTTTGTCCTTTGCCAATCACATGAAAATCTAAAATCTCTTGTAAAGACCCATCCTGCGGTTGGTAATTTTCAATGCCCGATTCAAAATCTTGTTTTAATTCGTACAGTGTATTGCGGCCATCTTTACCTTTTACCAAAGCGATAAAACGTAACGCTCCACCTTCACCGTTAACTGAACCTGAACCGCCGCCTTCTTTTTCACGGCCGCCCACATCTAAAACTTCTAAACCTTCAGGTAAATTTCTTCTAAAAACTTCCATCACAAGATTATACGTTTTTTTATCAGCAATTTTTGTCGAACGTTCGCCATCGTTAATCAAACGATCACCGTTAGAAAATTTTAAAGCTTTTTTCACTTCCATATTGCGAAATTGTTCAGGCGACATTTCTAAAAGTTCAGTGATACGTTTTGGAGGATTTTTATATTCTTTACCTTCGATACCACGTTGATATTGCTCCCATAGATCAGAAGCTTTCACTTTTTTCACGCTATCGACGGCCTTAGTCGCAATTAAAAATTTAGCAAAATCTAGAATGTATGGCCCACGACCAGCATCGTCGTAATCTAAAGAACGCCATTTCACTTTACCGGCTACGACTGTGGGACCGTAATTTCCGTTATGCGGGTCACCTTCGATCATACCTTCATATTTCAAAATGCTTTCTGGAAGAAAATCACCCGAATACTTTTTAAACCAAGCCCAAGACTGTGGAGCATTACTTCTGGCTAATTTGGTTAATTTATCAGAGCTGATAGCGACCTTGACCTGTTCATAGGCAATAGGCGGATTTTTGGTACCAAATAAGCTTCCACAGGTTACCGTTGCTTTGGCCATAGGAGCCAAAAACAATACAGCTAGAACTGAGTGTCTCATTGTGAAACGCTTGGCATTTATCATAAAATCACCTCTTGATACCTACAAACAATTGCAGCTTTCAGACCAACCCGCTAAAGTTGATTTCCATGCGACGCCTGCCACCCCGAAAATTAGATCCTAACTACGTAGCACCTATGCTGACCCTGAATCAGGGTAAAGACCGCTTGGTGGAAATGTTCGGCGCGCGCGATTACACATTGAAAGAAATCGAGAAAAAATTAAAAAAGCGCCTCGAACCACAGCTGATGAAAGAGCTTTTAGAGTGGGTCGCCGTTCAGTCGTGGTTTCCCACAGAAGAAAACATGACTGAACAGTTCGTGCGTGCTTTGGGCCGTCGAAAAAAAGGGCAAAATTACATTAATCAAAAACTCAAAGCCGCAGGCCTTAAATCAGTGAAGATTTCAGCCGAGGTCGAGCTTGAAAAAGCCCTCGAACTGCTAAAAGTTAAGTGGGATGAGACCGAATTCTTAGGTTTGGGCTTTAAAGAGCTGCAAAAACAGAAAGCCAAGGTCATTAGATTCCTCGCTGGACGTGGATTTAACCTTTCCACAGCAAGTCAGGCCTATAATTCTTATTTTAAAACAGGTAAGGTAGACAACTATGATGAAGAATACTGAAGTTAGAAATGCATTTGTTAATTATTTTAAAAAAAATGGCCACACCCACGTTGCCAGCTCAAGTTTAATTCCTGAGAACGATCCGACATTACTTTTCACGAACGCGGGTATGAATCAGTTTAAAAACTGCTTCTTAGGTTTAGAAAAACGTGATTACACAAAAGCTGTTACATCACAAAAATGTGTGCGCGCCGGCGGTAAGCATAACGATTTAGATAACGTTGGTTTCACAGCCCGTCACCACACTTTCTTTGAAATGTTAGGAAATTTTTCTTTCGGTGATTATTTCAAAAAAGATGCGATTCACTACGCTTGGGAATTTCTAACTGTTGAATTAAAAATTCCAAAAGAAAAATTATACGTCACAGTTTTCTTAGACGATGATGAAGCGGCCGACATCTGGCACAAACAAGAAGGCGTACCTAAAGATCGTATTTTTCGTTTAGGTGAAAAAGATAACTTCTGGAGAATGGGTGACGTTGGCCCGTGCGGTCCATGTTCTGAAATTTTCTACGATCACGGCCCAGATTTTGGAAAAATCGCTGATCCTTTTGAATCTATCAAAGCCGGTGAAGATCGCTACGTAGAAATCTGGAATTTGGTTTTCATGCAATTTGAAGAAACTGCTCCAGGTCAAATGACTCCGCTTCCGAAACCTTCTGTAGATACAGGTTCTGGTTTTGAGCGTTTAACAGCAGCGGTTCAAGATTGCTGGAATAACTACAACACGGATTTATTCCAAGAAATTATCAAAACGGGTTTATCTAAAGCGAATTCAAAACTTGATTATAATGAAATGATGAAGTGGGAACGCGCTAATATTAAAACTTTAAATTCAGGCGCTGCTTTATCTGCTGAACAAAAACAAAAGTTTGAAGATCTAACTGCAGTTCGTGTATTAGCAGATCACTGCCGTTCGACTTCATTTTTGTTGGCTGACGGCGCTCTTCCGTCAAACGAAGGCCGTGGTTACGTGTTACGTCGTATCATGCGTCGTGCGATTCGCTACGGACGTAAAATTTCAACTGAAAAATCTTTATTACTTCCGATGTCTGAAGCCTTAATTGTTGCGATGGGTGATTTCTATCCAGAATTAAAACAACGTAAAGATGTTATTCTTTCAACGATTCGTGATGAAGAAGCGCGTTTCTTACAAACATTAGATAACGGAACAGCGATTTTTCACGACGAAATAAAAAAATTAAAAGCCGCTAATAGCAAAACGATTTCTGGCGAAACAATTTTCAAACTTTACGACACTTACGGATTTCCGGTAGATTTAACAGCGTTAATGGCTGCCGAATTAGGTTTTGCCGTAGATGAAGCTGGTTTTGAAAAAGCAATGCAAGCTTCAAAAGAAAAAGCCAAATCATCTTGGAAAGCTAAATCATTACAAGCTGATGAAAAACACGTGATCGAGTTCGGTCAAAAGCATTCTTCTCAGCCAACGAAATTTATTGGTTACGACCATTTAGTTTCAAAATCAAAAGTGATTGCCTTATCAAACGGTTCAAAAGAAGTAGCATCACTTAAAGCTGGCGAAACGGGTTATGCGATTTTAGACACAACACCTTTCTATGCTGAAGGTGGCGGTCAGGTTGGTGATCATGGTTTATTATTATCAACTAACGTAGATGCAAAAGTTCACGACTGCGTAAAACAAGGTTCAGTGTTCTTGCACCAGATCGAAGTTGTAACCGGTGAATTAAAATTAAATGAAACTGTTAACGCCCACGTTGAATCAAAAGAACGTCGTCAAACAGCAAGCAATCACTCGGCAACTCACTTAATGCATTCAGCTTTAAGAATCGTTTTAGGTACTCACGTAACGCAAGCGGGTTCATTAGTTGATAGCTCAAAAACGCGTTTCGACTTCACTCATAATAAACCGTTAACGGCTGAAGAGATTAAAAAAATCGAAGAGTTAGTGAACACTGAGATTTCTCATGCTCACACAGTTAAAGTTGAAAACATGCCACACAAAGCGGCCATTGATAAAGGCGCTATGGCTTTATTCGGTGAAAAATATGGTGATGAAGTTCGCGTCTTAACAATGGGTCAGCCGGTGTTAGCAGCGAATGAAAAACCGTTTTCAATCGAATTATGCGGTGGTACGCACGTTCATAATACAGCTGAAATCAGAGCGTTCAAAATCACCTCTGAATCAGGCGTAAGTGCTGGTGTTCGCCGTATTGAAGCCATCACTGGTGATGCGGTGATTGAGTTATTTATGAAAAACACTGAAGAAGTTAAACAGGCACGTCTTGCAACTGGTTTAGCTTCTGACAAATCTATCGTTGAATGGATTGAAGCTAAAAAAGAAGAAATTAAAGATCTTCAAAAACAAATCAAAAAAGCGCAATCAGGCCAAATTAATGTGGATGAAATTGCAAAAACAGCGCAAACATTTGCCGGTGACGCCAAATACGTTTTTGCAGATCTTGCTTTAGATGATCGTGAAGTGCTTTCGCAAATTAACGACCAGTTAAAAAACAAAATTCAAAAAGGCGTTGTAATCGTGATGGGTTCTGGCGAAGCCACTCATCCAGTGATTATTTCTGTTACTAAAGATTTAACATCGCAGTACCAAGCGGGAACTTTATTAAAAGATTTCGCACAAGTACTGGGTGGTAAAGGTGGCGGACGTCCTGACTTTGCGCAAGGTGCAGTTCCTGATCGTTCTAAGATCAAAGAAGCTAACCAAGTTGTTCACACTAAATTGGGAATTAAGTAGCTCTTTAACTAGGGCTTAATTCCCCGTCTATTTTTTACATTCGCATGAGAGCTCTATGGCGATTGGCATAGAGCTGGCATTTCCGAAAATTTCTAAAAAAATTCTTCGGAAATGAAAGGAAAAAATCTCATGCAGTCTTTAATTAACAAAATTTTTACCATCCTATTTCTTGTTTTTGCCACGACGTTTGCGCAAGCAGCGCCTTGGGGCACAGTGCATGGTTACAAGTTCAATGATTTAAACGGTAACGGTGTTGATAATGGCGAACCTCGCTTAGGTGGCATCACTATTTCAATTCAAGGTAATGGCGTGCAAATGTCTGACATCACAGACGCTATGGGCCGCTATGATTTCACGAATCTTCCTTTTCAAGAGTACATCGTCTGCGAAGTGTTAGGTATTAATTCACCTTGGACACCGACAACCCCTCAATGTGTCGAGATTGAACTGACTCCAAAAGATTCAAGTGACATGGTAATTTTTGGCAATAAACGTAAACCTGAAGAAGACAAAGGTTGCACGCGCACGCAAGGTTTCTGGGGCAGTAGCCCTCAAGGCCAAGCTTTAGTAAAAGCGTTCTTCCCACCACCATCAACGTTAGCTTTAGGTGGTCACGGTTATACAGCGGCGCAATTAGATAGTATTTTAGATGCTCCTGTGGGAGGAAACGCCATCATTAATTTAGCGCACCAGTTAATTGCAGCTAAATTAAATCTTTTAAATGGCGCAAGCTCAGCTCCGATTCTTACAACTATTAACAATGCCGATACAGCGATTGGCGCCCTGATCATTCCACCGATTGCAGGCGGCGCTGTCGTTTCTCCGGCATCACCACTGGGAATGACCATGACAAGCTTAGCTTCAGATTTAGATAAGTATAATAAAGGTGAAGCAGGAGTACCTCACTGCAACTAGACAGACATTAATTCCCCATTCATTCACCTATTATCGCATGGGATTTCTATGACCCTTGGCCCAAATCTGGCATTGAGGTACAGAGTTCGCTGAACTTTGCCCCGATGAAAGGAATAGAAAACCATGCGATTATTAAATCATAAAATCATTACGATTCTTTTTTTAGCGTTTGCTTCTATAACTGCAGCCCAAGCTGATACAACCGGCTCAGTCCAAGGCTACGTCTTTCATGATGCCAACAACAATGGTTCAGACGATAGCGAAATGCGCTTACCGGGTTTTACGATTGTTTTAAAAAACCTGACAGGTTCAACGATTCGCATGGCTGATTTATCCAGCGTCGATGGTGGTTTTTCGTTTAAAGATCTGCCTTTTCAAAAATATCTTCTCTGCGAAGTTTTTCCAGCTGATTCAAAATGGATAACCACAACGGCGCAATGCCAGGAAATCGAAGTTTCAGAAATGAATGCAGCCGTCATGATTACTATCGGAAATCGCCCAAGATTAGAAACCGACATCGGCTGTGTGCGCTCGTATGCAACATGGACCGGAACCCCTCAGGGACAATTGTTATTTAGATTTTTAGTTCAAGATCCAACAACAATTACACTCGGAACAGCGAAATATAATTCGCCACAGTTAATCACGCTCTTATCAACGCCACCCGGTGAAAACGCCTTACTGACTCTAGGGCACCAGCTAATCATTGCAAAAACAAATATTATGGCAACAGCCAGCGGAACTTCGGTTGCAGCCTCGATTGCTAACGCCGACACAGCTTTAGCCGATTTATCGATGCCCTTAGGAAATTCAAATTTTATTGATGCTAAAACACCTGAAGGAAGAAAAATGCTAAGACTTGCCAACGAGCTTAATAGATATAATGACGGCAAAGCCGGCGTTCCGATTTGTAATTAGAAAATTATTGGCCGCAAGTTAATTGCGGTAATTGGTTACGAACAGAATCAATCCAGCCTTTTAAAACGCTGGATTGATCTTCGCAAAGATCAACCTTATTAGATCCACAGGCATCAGAAGCCGAACCTAGTTGAATCACATCATTAGAAGTAACTACTTCGGCGTAAGGTTCTTGAATCACTTGTGCACAGGCTTCAGTCGCCGAAGGACCACCACGGCAGACCGATGAACGCGAAAGAATCGAACGCACATCAGCTAACAAGTCATGAGATAAACAATAAGTTTTAAAATCGCCGCTGGCTTCATCATGTTCAGCTAAAACGCCTGATTCAGGATCTAAAACGTAATTCAATTTCGTCTTCACATAAAACTTATGTGAGCCTTTTTGCATTTCTGAATTTTGTTCAGTGAAAAATTTTAATTGCTGCACTTGCAGGTCAGATAAACTTTGCCCGTCGACTTTGTTATCGAGCTGTTGCGAAGTTTCATCGGCGAAATTACCGCGTGAACAGTTTTGATAAGAGAACAATAAAATTAGAACCAAAAAAACGATGTATTTAGTTTTCATTTTAAAGCCCCTTTTCACCCAGACTTCTTATCGGCATAAGTAAGACGTATCTAAATGGGAAAAAGAGTAAAAAAAATAACTCCCTCAAAGGGTTGGTTTTAAAAACCGGTTCTTGAGGGAGTTATAAAATGTGATAGAGAATTTTTGCATTTGAGAGGCCGGACCGAAGTCCGGGTCTCTATTGTTACGGCTTTACGCCTTTGAACTATCCGCCGTGAGTAGCTTCTGTGCCTGTGCTTGCAGAGGCATAGAATTTCTTTTTAAGATCTACTTCAACCTGAGCTACTGTCGCTTTTAATAAAACTTCAAACATCTCTTCTGGGTTGATTTTGTAAAGCTGAGATAAGCTTCTTAAAGTATTTAACGGTGGATGTGAAATACCTCTTTCCCAGTTCGAAATAAATTGAGAAGTTGAGTAGCCTAATTTTTCAGCAACGTCCTTTTGCGATAAGCCGGATTGTACGCGTTTTTCTTTTAAGAACTTTGCAAGGATCTCTATCTGATTTGTTCTTTCTGTTGTTAGCATTGCGCTCTCCTTCAAGTAACTTTTCCTAAATAAAATCATACCTACAGGAAAATTCCGTGGCTTGACCTGTTACTTGAATACAGTTTAGCAACAAGGACTCATTTAATAAAGCATTATTGTCAAAAACCTGTTAAGTTTTCTACACAGAGTTTTGTTGAAATCTCGGCTCGCAAAATGCCCAATATTTTCGCAAACTTACCGCAGGACGCATTTAATTCGATTACGCCGGAAACAGATATGAAATTATGTCAAAACTAGACCTTTGACGGGAAAATCTCACATTGAGTCACATCTTAACAGCCCAAATATTATGTTAAGAACCCACAATTTACCCTCCCCAAAAAGGAGGGGTGCCTTAACAATAAAAAATAGCAAACGTGAGTTTAAAAACTTATTCAACTAAATTTGTTTAACAAATTTTTAATGTTAAAAACATGTTAAATAGATTTCTATTTATAATATTAAAGACACAAAAAACGACGCAAATCCAGACCAAGCCAGGCAAGCAAACCCAGGCCTTTTCAAAAAAGATTCAACCGAGAAAATTCAGCAATAATTCTTCAAACCAGATTTTTGAACACAAGTTTTTCACACTAAATTTTTACGAAGCCAGTAATTTTTCTGAAGAATCGAAAATACAAAAATAGCAGGGCACGCAGCCCGCGATGCTATTTTTGCGCGAGCCAGAGGGGCGTAGCCCCGGAGCTTTAGCGGAAGGGTTTTGGGCAGGAGCGCGGACGGCTAGTCCCAAAACAAAAAACCCACTCTTTCGAGTGGGTTTTGAGAAAACCATCTTTGGAATGTCTTTCTGTATTCGGACAACTCGCAACGATTAACGTTTTGAGTATTGACCTCTACGACGAGCACCACGGATACCGTATTTTTTACGCTCAACCATACGAGGGTCACGAGTAACGAAGCCAGCTTTTTTAAGCTCGCCTTTGAATTCAGGATTGAAAGCGATTAATGCACGAGTAACACCGTGACGGATAGCACCCGCTTGACCAGATTCGCCACCACCAGAAACCATAACGCGTAAATCAAATTTACCAGCTTGGCCTAATAGTTCGATTGGTTGCATGATCACCATGCGAGATTGTAAACGAGTTAAATAGCTATCAGACGCTTTACCGTTGATAGTTACTTTGCCTTTACCTGGTTTTAAGTAAACACGAGCTGAACTCGTTTTTCTTCTTCCAGTTGCGTAAAATAATTTTTCAGCTGCTGCCATATTCATTTACCTTCTTATTTGTTCTTAACTTTTACAGTGTAAGCTTGAGGTTTTTGAGCAGCATGAGGATGCTCAGCACCTGGGTATACTTTTAATTTTGTAATTAATGTTTTTGAAAGTTTGTTAACTGGTAACATACCTTTTACTGCATCTTCGATGATGAACTGAGAGTTATCTTGTCTCATGATTTCTGCAGATTTTTCTTTTAATGAACCAAAAAAGCGAGAGTGTCTGTAGTACTTTTTTGTGTTCCATTTGTTACCTGTCATTTCGATTTTGTCAGAGTTGATAACAACAACAAAACCACCAGCGTCTTGATTTGGTGTGAATGTAGGTAAGTTTTTACCACGTAGGATGTTCGCTACGTGAGTCGCTAAGCGACCTAATCTTAAACCAGATGCGTCTACGATGAACCATTGACGATCAGTTTCTTCAGTTTTTGCGTTCCAAGTTTTCATTTTTTCTCCAAAGATAGAATGAGTGTTTTAAAGTTGACGGCACCTGTTGTCAAGGTCTTGGGGATAGAAAACTCGCATTAAATATAGACCCCGGGCTTCAGCTGGTGGACCGGCCTTGCGACGGTCCTGCGCCATGAGGATTTCCTGCATAGTTTCTGGCTTCCAATCCTTGCGAAATGCCAATAATTGCGTTCCCACGATATTTCTGACCATTTGTTTAAGGAATCCAGAGCCTGTGATTGTAAATTGTGCAACCTTAGGATTGCGCCAATTCCAGTGCGCGGAATGGATAGTTCTGACCGTATGAGCCACTTCAGTGCCTACAGATTGGAAGCTTTTAAAGTCATGTTCGCCGATAAAATACTTCGAACACTCATTTAAATAGTCTAAATCCATCGGTTTTCGCATCCAACTCATATTACGAGCGTTAATTGCACTCGGTTGCGGTTGGTTTAAAATTAAATAACGATAAGTTTTTTTCTCGGCCGAAATTGTCGAGTGAAAATCATCCGGCGCAAGCCACGCTTTTTTCACAACAATAGATTGAGGAAGTTTGTGCTCAACCGCTCGAGCCAGATTGAAATTTTTTAATTTCTCCTCTGACCAAGTTGTATCGAAGTGACAAACCTGATTAAGAGCATGAACACCAGCATCAGTTCTGCCTGAAGCATTCAAATAAACATCATGACAAAACACTTTCTCAAGCGCATTCGTGATCGTCTGAGAAACACTGGGTTTCGTGTTGTTTTCATGAGTGGCCGTCTGACGTTGCCAACCACAAAAGTCGGTTCCATCATAACTAACAGTAAATCGAATTCTAGGCATGCAGAGGGTGTATTATAACTAAGCCCCCAAGTCCAAAATAATTATGAAAATCCAATCAGATTAAACCAAAGACGAAGAAAAAACTTCCAAAAGATAATTCAATTTCAAATCATAACAAAAAAAATCTACGATTGTAGCACCAAGGACGCCGGAAGGCGGCCCTTCAGAATAAGGTCTGCCGGAGGCAGATCAAAACCAGAAGCTCGGCTCCGCCCTACCCTAGAAATCGAAACCCATACCGGCTTGAACATACCCATTCTCGAGAGAGAAAGCTTCCGAGCTAACGCTTAAGAATTTGTATTCAACGCTTAACCATAAGTTTTTGATATCGTATTCCGTAGAAAACTCAGCCCCTAAATCACGATCGATCGCTGAAAGATTTAATAAACCGCCCCCAAAAGCATAAAAACCTGGAGCACCGATACCTTTAACGTCTGATTTATCTTCACGCTTTTCGGCAAGCACAGTGTAAACACCACCGCCACCAAAATACGGAACTAAAATCTGACGGTCACGGTATTCAAAACGATAAATACCACCGGCAAAAAGAGGAACAGTTAAGAAAGAATACGATTCAACTGATTCTGTATTTAAATTTGAAACTAAGCGGCCTTGGCCTTGAGCGTAGCTGATAGATATACCTAATTGTAAACCCAGCTTTCCGAAATTTACGCCATTATCAGTAAAGAAAAAGTTTTCGTAAACATATTCAAAACCCATTCCAGAAGCGCCCGAGTAGATATCATCGAAAGTGATTGTTTGGCAGTTCTGATCGTTCTCATCACACACTTCTGATTCAACATCAGGATTTGAAACCATACCTAAACGCACATGACTGGCTTGTTTTACGTTTTGTGGTTCTGGCTTGTAGATGTAAACGCCGTCTTTATCGATTTTTACTAAACCATCAGCCTGAGAGCCTTTACGCTGCACCGTTTTTTGATTTGGAAAAAGCTGAGCATAAGCTTTAGTTTGCGCTAAAAATGCGACTGAAAATAACACTAAAAAGATTTTTAAGCGGTTGCGGTTACTTACCCCGAAAGTTTTCCAGAGCTGAATAAAAAATTTCATTTGGCGTAAAAATAAAATCGTCATCACTAATCCTAAAAGCGCATATAAGAAACCGAATTTAAGACTTAATAATGAAAAGAAATAAAACGGATACAGCATCACACGCGCTGCAAATCGTAACACTTCAGACTGGGCGATAAATTTTGCCGCCGGTGGAGAATATTTGTAATACGCTTTTACAAATTCACGTCCAAAATCGTACGGAATTAAAAAATGATTGCGAAACTGTCTGAACGTTTCAACTTCTTTGGCCATATCAGAACCAAAAGCAGCCGTTGAAATAAAACAGCTTTTATCATCAAGTAAACCTACAACCTCTGAGGGCTGCCCACAGTTTTCAGCGGCAGTTCCCCCAGTGGTTAAATAAAAAATATTCTGTGCTTTATTGATATTACCCATGATCAGGCAATAATCGTGGTAATTTGTAAAACCATTTAACGTCGCATCGATACTGTAATCTTTTGTATCGTAGGCTTTGATAATCGGATCACTGCTGGCCGTTGAAACATTCGCTGGGTTTAATGCTTGTCCGGTTTGATCTTGAGAAAAGAACGCAACGCCGTACCAGTCAGGCGCACCTGAAGGCACTAATGGTGTTGACGAAGACAAAATCAAATCACGCATAAATAGTTTTTCATCGCCGCCCACATCAAGTGTGAAACCGCAGGCTCCGAATTTTGTATTATCTTGTGAAGCGCACACAGCCTGCTGGTTGATCGCGGCCTGAGTGATATCGATATGGTGTAAATAGATCGGAAACGAAGCTGTCTCAGACTCTTCAACACCATCACCGTCTACATCAATACCCACAAAAATTCGACGCCCTGATTGAAATGATTGCCCCGTTGTAGGATTTGATGTCGGCGTACACGCGGCAGATCCGAAATTAGTGTCTTGAGCACAAACATTACCCCAGGTTACTGTCACAGGAACAGTTACTGTTGAACTAGCAGCTGCAGTAATTGTGTTATTTGTTGTACCGATTTGAATGGGATTTGCTGTATCGAAGTTTGTACCTACACCCGTGTAAACTTTAATCGCACGATTTGTAATCGCCGTGTTCGTTGAAATCGTGATTCCGATTTGTAAAGCCGCATGAACACTTGTTGGGTTACAGGCCACTGCCGGAGTTGTTGTGCTCGTGCAGGTATTACAAGTGCTGCCCGAAGAGGGACTTGCACAAGTTCCAGCGATACCGCCGTAAAGAGCTATTCCGCTAGATTCCGTATTTTCAGCGAAGCTTCCGCCGCTCACACCGTTAATAGTGAAATCAGCGGCATGAACTGCCGAGAAAAATAACAAAATAGATAGGATTAAACTACGCTGCAACATCACCTAAATATTGCAGCACTAAAGTTTAGGCTTTGCTAGGAAAAAATGCGTTCTGCGATCTGTAAACCGTTTAGAGCAGCACCTTTTTTAAGATTGTCTGAAACCACCCACATTAACCAACGATTTGGGTTATGACGATCTTGGTGAATACGACCTACAAACACTGGATCTTCACCAGAAACATCAATCGCTGTCGGATAATCGTCTTGCATAACAGCTAACCCTTCAAAAGAACCTAAAGTGTTGATCACTTCATCTTTTGTGGCTGGTTTATTTAAAGTGACCCACACCGCTTCAGAGTGAGCATTTAAAGCTGGAATACGCACTGTAAAGGCAGACACTTTAATTTTATCATCACCCATGATTTTGCAAGTTTCGTTCATGATTTTAGTTTCTTCAGTACAGAAACCATCAGCGCCGAAACCACCAATTTGTGGAATACAGTTAAAAAGAATTTGTTTCGGAAAAATTTTAGCTGCGTGATCAGGAGTTTGAAAGTTTCTTGTCTGATCTAATAACTCATCAAAACCTGGAAGACCTGCACCGCTTACCGCTTGGTAGCTTGATACAGTCACATCAGAAATTCCGAATTTATCGTATAAAGGTTTAAGGGCTACCACTAACTGAATTGTCGAACAGTTAGGGTTAGCAATAATTTGTGGTTTTGAATTTTCATTTAATAAATGACCATTCACTTCAGGAACAACTAAGTTGATACCTTGATCCATACGAAATGCATTTGAATTATCAATCGCAAATGCACCAGATTTCACAGCTTGCGGAGCCCATTCTTTTGAAATGTCATCACCAGAAGAGAAGAAAACCATATCAAGGCCATCGAAGCAGCCTGGTTTTAAAACCTGACAAGCCCACTCTTTACCGGCTAATTCTAACTTAACACCTAAAGATTTATCCGAAGCAAAAGGACGAAGTTCAGCAATAGGAAACGCGTACTCTTCTAACATGTTGATGAATGTCTCACCCACAACGCCAGTAGCACCTACTAAACCAACTTTTAAAGCCTTTTTCCAGGGTTTCATTAGTCGACCTCTTCTTGTAAATCGTTTTCATTCGTGTTTGCCGGAGCATAAACGCTAGCTGGTAATTGTTTACGGTTTTTTCCCCAACGGAAAATTCCGAACACAGCACCTAAAGCCGCATAGCCAAAGAATAATACGAACAACATCACTTCAGGACGAAGTGCTACGATAAATAAAACAATTACACCGGCGATTAAATATCTAAACGGTAAACGTTGTTTTAAATCGATGTCTTTGAATGAGCGGTATCTGAAGTTAGAAACCATCACGAAAGCTAGTAAGATGGTAACAACTAATAAAGCGATATTGCCTTCAGCAGGCCAGCCCATATCTTCAAACGCTAAGAATGCTGAAGCGATGATACCGGCTGCCATCGGAATTGGTAAACCTTGGAAATAGTTTTTTTCAACGACGCCCACTTGCACATTAAAACGCGCCAAACGTAAAACACCGCACGCTGCGAATAAGAATGAAGCCATGTAACCTAAACGCCCAAACGGTTGTAATGACCAGAAGTACATTAACATACCCGGTGCTACACCGAAACTGACAGCGTCACATAAAGAATCAAGCTCGGCACCGAACTTAGAAGTGGCGCGAGTCAAACGAGCTAAACGACCGTCTAATTGGTCAAAGATCGCAGCTACTACGATCGCAATCGCTGCGGCTTTATAATCTTTTTCAAAAGTTTTAATAATCGAAAAAAATCCACAGAATAAGTTACCGATCGTTACTAGATTCGGTAAAATATAAACGTACATTCCCAGGCGTTTGCCTGATTTTGTTTTCTCTTCAAGCTCATCGAATGAATCAACCATAATTTATCCTATGCAATTATTTTAAATGCTGAAAAATATTAAAAAAAGTAAAAACGCAATATAACCCGATGCTGCTAAGAACCGGCATCGTAAAGTTATCATCAATCTTAGCTACCGGAACTAATTCCGCTAAAGCGCCGATTAAACCGGCGATCAAGCTTACCACTAAGATATAATCGCTGATATTTTTAAAGTATAAGTAAGCAAAGGTAGCGATAAAACAAACAACGTACGCCGCTACAAAACCTTGAACCGATTTATGGCCAAAGATTTTATCTTTACCATAACGAATTCCCACATAACTTGCGATCGGGTCAGCAAAAGCTAAGAACAATAAACTTAAACCCACGATCTCAACCGGAAATAATAAGCCGATAAAAATCACACCCGTTAAAAGGTATGTTGTACCGGCCGGACGATCGAGTTCATTTTTACGCATAATTGGGCGAAACCAACGCGTAAGAATGCGATTTAACTGAGGATTGTATAAACGAATCAAATCAGGCGGAACAAATAAAAACCACCCTAAGATCAACAAACCCATGCTGATCCAGTACGGAAGAAACGTCCAACCTAAAAAGAAGATCGTAACGCCAGTCATATGCCAGATTTTACGCGCGATATGAACGTCGGAACGTTTTTTAAATTCGCCTTCGTAGCTGTTTAAATTTTGAGAGCTTTGAGTGTTATTCACAACCGCATAAAATTATGTAAAGCAAGCGGCCCTGTCACCCAAAAAAGGGTCTAAAATAGCGAATAGCTTACTCAATCCGCTGAATTTTGAAGATTTGTAGTTTTTTTTGCCCGTCGTTTAGGCTGATTTCAAATTGAAGCTGATTTAAGCCTTTATCTAACTGAATAAAATCAGAGTTAAATTCGGCCTTATTCAGCTTAAATAATTGGGCATTGTACCCATTTGTTGTGTTAATCAGTTCGATTTTTTTGAACTGCGATAAAGCCGTATTACAGCGCGAAAGTTTTAAAATTACATGGTCTGAAGAAACACTGGCCGAAACCAGTTTTGTATTATCGACTAAAAGATCGTGGCAATCTAACTTCAATGTCGTTTCAAATGGTGTGGGCTTTTTAACTTCTTCTAACGCAAAAAAAGTGGGTTCTTCTTTGACGATTTCAACAGGTCGGATCGAAGCCGGTGTACGGCTTGAAAAATTTTGCATCGTCACTTGATGGCTCGGCTTAAAAATATAATAGCCGCTCACGACTGATGTCACCATCAGGCAGAACATAGCCACGATTATACTTTTATGTCGGCGTCGAAGTTTTTTGATCACAACTTCTTATCGGTTTTGGTCTGGTTGAAATTGAACAACCATTGAGGAATTGTTCTTCATGCACCGTCTCGAAATAAAACAAACCCAGACTTAAAATGCCCCATTCTGGGACAATTGACTCGGTACTTCGATTTGCTCCTAAAAATTCGGTTACAGACAAAGACAGACAAGGAGGAGTTTATGACAAATAGAATTACGGCGTTTATTACCAAAACGTTATTAGTTGTTATAACGTCATGTGCTTTATTCAGTTTCGCAGCCAACGCTCGTGATGAAGATTCAGGTTTATTAAGTATGAAAAAACCTAACATGTTTACTTCAGAATATAAACCTTACGTCGGCATCTTAGCGGGTATGACAACCCCCGAAGGCGATGGTGACGATGAAGGCGAAGTAGGTATTGATCTAGGTTATTCACCTACAAAAGCCAACTTCATGTTAGGACTCGAATACAGTCATGCGCAATTTGACGATGTCGCCATTAACGACGAGATCGACCGTGATACTGTATTGTTAAAAGCAGTATGGGGCTTCGGAGGCCAAACAGATGCCATGTTCTTAAGAGATAGCTGGATCGGCTTAGGGGCTGGTGCAGTATTTACTGATGATGACACTGTCGGTGTTGCTTCACCAATGATCGGTTTTGATATTCCGGTGACTAACACAGAAACCGAATATCTGACTCTAGGCTTAAATGCGCGCTACAACTTTGTCGAAGCTGATGAAGTGGATACTGGAAACATTTCTGGTGCTGTGAAGTACTGGTACTAGCGTACGGTGTATAACGCCAAATTACATTTGAATTAAAATAAAAAAGGGTGGTCTTGCTTAGGCCACCCTTTTTTATTTTAAATTTTTAACTGATCTTATTTTTTATCGATGCTGATGGCGAATTTTTTTACGCCGGCGCCTTTAACGATATCTAATACAGAAACCACGCGGCCGTGAGGCACGTCTTTATCTGCAGAAATAATCGCTTGGATATCTGGATTTTTTGCGGCTTCTTCCTGCGCTTTGGCTTGCACCTGCGCGTCTTCAACCATTTGCCCATCTAAGTTTAATTTACCATCGCTACCGATTGTAATATTTAATTTAGACGGCGTTGTGGCTTCACCAGACGCTGCTTTTGGAAGATTCACATTGATAGACGGTTTCATAATCATCGGTGCCGTCACCATGAAGATAATCAAAACAACCAGAATAACGTCGACTAACGGTACGACGTTGATCTCTGACATAATTTCATCGTGTTGGTCAGCTTTAAAAGCCATATATCACCTATTTAGTTTTCTTTGCGTAAGCCATACCTAATTCTTTAACAGAATCAACGCTGACTAAGATTGTGCGTACTTTACGAGTAAAGTAGTTAAAGCACATACCGGCAGGGATTGCCACGAATAGACCTGCCGCTGTAGCTACTAGAGCTGTCGAGATACCGGCCATAACTGTTTGTTGGCCAGCTTCTGGAGCCATCGCTAAATCGTTAAACGCTTTCATGATACCTAGTACTGTACCAAATAATCCGATGAAGGGTGCATTTGATGCAATTGTAGCTAATACCGGTAAGAATTTTTCTAAATCAGGTTTTTCAGTTAACACGAAAGAGTTAAACACTTCAGAAAAACCTGCTTCGCCGTGCTGTTTAAAATGTTTCATCGCTTGGCCTGCTGCGCGGCCTTCGATTGAAGATGGATCTTTAGCAATATCTTCGAAATCATTAACTGACCCTGATTGTAAAGCCATACGGATACGTGCGCGAACACGTTCACTTTCACTGGCAACTTTTTTTAGCGTCATGAATCTTTCGAAAATCATGGCGATTGAGATAACGCTCATTAACACTAATACGAATAAAACAAATTGATCCGCATAATGAGCTACAGCAAATATTTTTTCAGTGAACATGATGGCTCCTTTAATAACCTTTACATTTAGTACTTAGTCATTATGATGTTAGTTCATGAGCCGGTCAAAAAATCTGAATTTTACACAATATACCAAAGTCTGGGGCAGACCATTTTTTGTCACCGCTTTGTTTATTATGTTGTTTCTTTTCCAGACCTCGTGCCAAACAGAAACAAAAAAATCTGTGTTAATACTGGCATTTGACCAACTTGATAATGAACGTTTGAACTGCTCTGAAGATAAAAATGACGACAACTCTGGTATTGCTTTGATTTGTAAAGAGTTCATGCGCTTTACTCACGCTTACACAACTTCACTGCAACCGGCAGCGGCGATGGGTTCAATTTTAACCGGACAATATCCGCTAATTCACAATGTGCACCGCAGTTATGATTCTTTACAAGTGCCAATGACCACGGTGCAAGAAGCGGCTTATCACAAAGGTTACCGCACAGGTTTTTTTGCCGGCAACCCACATATTCTTAAAAAAACAGGTTTATCAAAATACTTTGAAACTTTTGATGATTCAGCCGCAGCTCAGTATTCAAATCAAATCATTAAAGATTTTAAAATCACTTCAGATAGTTTTTTAGACTGGCAAAAAGAAGACAGCACACCGTTTTTTGCTGTGATCACTAACTCAGAAATCGAAGCCTTAAACGAACAAGACACTTCGACAACAAATATCGAAAAGCTCGATGAAAAACTTTTTAATTTTATTAACGAATTAAAACATCGCGGCATCTGGGATAAAACCTATGTGTATGTGGTGGGTCTTCGCGGCGGTAATAACTATAACCGTTTAAATGAAACACCTTTTTTAAATCTTCACTCTGAAAACACGCTGGTTTCATTATTGATTAAACCACCACGCATGTCGGGCGATGAAGGTATTTCGTGGAAAAACGATACTCCGATCACTTTGGCTGACATCGGGCACACGCTAAAAAGTTTTTTTGGTGCTGATGAGCCTTCAGCATTAGAGGGCTTTCCGTTGTTAAATTTAACGCCGTTTTACAGTGAAGCTTCGGCCGATAGCAAAACGAATCCCCGTTATCTTTTAGTTGAAGCCGCTAACGCTTGGATTAAAAAGCCGCTTCAATTAAATTTTGCCGTGATTACACCGACTTTACTGATCATTGATCGCAAAGAAGAAACCGAAGTCTTTAGCTTAGCGACTGATAAATTTGAAGTAGTTAACCTGTACAAAAAAAATAGTGAACAAGATATTCCAAGCCCGCGCCGTTTGTTTGTAACAAGCATTATACCACCTGCCGATAACGGAATGACATTAGCTAAAGATTATTTAAAAAATACTTTACCCGCTGCCGATTTTTTCTCGGTGAAAATTGCAGAAACACATCCGCTTTATTTGTACTGGTTAAACCAGCAATTAAAAGCTAAGCAGATTGAAAAAATGGATTTAACTAAGCTTGATATGGCTTATAGCGGTTGTTTAAATTTAATTAGCAAACCACCCGTGGTGATTTCGCAGCTTAAATCTTGCCATGATAGTTTATTCGTTGATTATTTAAAATATAAACATGCTCCACAGTTTGATTTAAACACTGAAAAAACAAAGCTTGCTTACGAGTTAAACCGTAAAAAATACTTTGAAGAAATTAAAATCGCTAACTGGAATTTAGCTATGGAAAATATCTGGGGCTTATATGAACCGAATAAAACCTGGTATCACCCGTTGATCTTCGTTGATCCAAATTTTGTACAGTAAATTTATTGCTTAATCAAACTGGCTGACTGTCGTTGACCAATAGGTATTCTGGTCAAACTTAGAACTGATCTGAATTGACGACAGATCACGTGTTGAAACAGACGTGCACTTAATATCCACTTCACGCTCAATGCCTAAAAGATCTGTCGGAAGTAAGACTAAGTCGTCTAAAAATCCGCCTGATTCAAACATCAAAAACTTTTTATCTTTCTTTTCTGCCGTAAAAGCAAAACGACCGACTGAACCAAGGCTAATTTCTTTATTGTGTTTATAACAAATCGCAATCTCAAAACCTTGCGAATATTTTTCTTTGTTATCAATGTATAAAGCTTCGTTGGCCAGCAACAAGGCTACGCGCACTTTATTTGAAAGTGACGATAAACTTTCGATATAATCAAACGGTGTTGTAACTTCTAAGTCCGCATCAGCTGCCGAAAGATAACGTAGAATTTCATCGACGGCTTTTTGTTCGGCTTCAGG
Organism: uncultured Pseudobdellovibrio sp.; assembly: GCA_966250225.1. Lineage (GTDB taxonomy): Bacteria > Bdellovibrionota > Bdellovibrionia > Bdellovibrionales > Bdellovibrionaceae > Pseudobdellovibrio. Next base: position 120,361 of record CBINGM010000004.1, read on the forward strand.
GCCACTCCATAAACGAATACACACTAACAGATTGTCATTTAAAAGGCTGTGAACATGCGTTTGTGGAAATTTCTGCTGGCCGTTATGCGAACTGACTTTTGATTTCATGACTAGAAAACTCCGTAACGTCTAAGTTTAATGAAGGCCTTACGGTAGTAATCACCATCTTCAAGATCAATTTCGATAATTTTTTTCCATTTATCTTTGGCGCCCGGTCTATTATCAGAGCCATCGACGTAACCGAAATTTTCATCGATGATAGATTCTTGGTACATCACTTTAACCTGATTTCTTAAATCATTCGAATAACGTTCGATCTTATCTTTGATCGTTTGGTTATCGGGATCAAACAACAAGGCGGCACGTAAAGCCATAATACCTTCTTTAAGTTTTCCGTCTTTCAGGTAAACTTCGGCGCTGCTGATATTGTTTTGATTACGCTCTTCTAATTTTTTTTCGATAAACTTAATACGTTGTTTTGAAATATCTTTATAACCGTCTGGATCCGGTAAATCGCTGGCTAAAACTTCGTTATAAGCTTTGATCGCTTTTTTCGGAAAACCCGTTTTATGAACTTCTTCAGCACGTTCAAAGATAGCCTTCATATCTTCGCGCTGTTGTTTAGCAACACGTTCAGCGTCTTCTTTAGCTTGGCGGTCAGCAATCGTTTGACGAACTTTGCTAATCATTCTTTCGGCGTCAGCATTTGTTGGATCATTGATTGTTACTGGCGCTAAACACTCTTGCAAACCTTCAGGTGTTGTTTCTGGCACAATTGATTTTTCACACTTCTCTAAAGTGGATTTAATTAATGCCTGCAGTTCGGCCTGTTCCTTATCGCGGCGTTCAGTTTCTTGTTGTGTTAACAGAGTTTGTTCACCGTTTAAGGCTTCAGCTTCATAAAGTTTAGAATCTTTATACCCTAAAGGTAAAAGTTTATGAATATTATCTAAGTTTTCTTTAGCAATCGTAAATGCCTGCTGACGTAAAGCTTTTTCGGCGTTGTTATACCAGAGACTGATATTTTCACGTTCTTCAGGTTTTAAACGCGATAAAGGATCATCCGGATTAAACGCCTGCTGCTGGGCTACTTTTTGTGGAGCAGGTTCGTTTAACATTTCACTTAAGAAATACATACCCACCAGAAAAAGTGCGACGACAGAATAAAAAACCGGTTTGTTATTTTTGAAACGAGTCCAAGCTTGTTTGATCGGGCTTGGTGGCGGGCCTTGTTGTTCAGGTGCTGCGCCCTCTTGACCTTGCATGGTGTAATAGTCGCCTTGCATTTGGCCTGGAGGCATACCCGTAAACGGTGAACCATCCGGGTTTAATTGATCTTGATAGTAACCTTGATCAATTTCCTGCGGATAATTCATATCCTGATTCGGATCGTATTCTTCTTCGTAAGGTACTTCTTCAAGAGGAACTTCTTCAATAACGTCATCTACACCTGCGCCACCCATTTGCAGTGGCGGAACCTCGATGCGCTCCATACGGTACTGAAAGTTCGGATCATGAAGTTCGAAATACATCGTATTATCAAGAACTGTAATCGCATCGCCTGATTTTAAAGGCTGTGGATCAGTGCTTGAAATCGGTGAACCGTTTAAGAAAGTTCCGTTCACACTTGTTAAATCGATAATCGTGTAAATACCGTTAATTTTTCTGACTTCAAATTGACGACGAGAAACACGTTGATCAGGAATAATAATTTGGCACGAAGGATCGCGGCCCGCAGCCCACACATCGCCCACTTCTAAACGAAGCATTTCGCGCACTTGGCCGTCAGACGACATCATTTTGATGTACGGCACTTGTTGAGCCACACCGATCACGGTGCGCTCATTCTCACCGGCTTCCGGCATTTCACTCGCATTCACTGAATCACTGACTGAATCAGGAACATCACTTAATATAAATTCATAAGGTGGAATTTGAAAAACTTGGCCATGCTCAAGAGGCGTTGATTCAACCCGCTGGCCCATAGAGAAAATTTCGCCGAAACGTGATAACGACGTTAAAACCCAACGGCCTTCTTCAAATTTTAATTTGAAATGTTCGCGCGAGATTCCTTTTTCAGGTTGCAAACGGATATCACAACTTTCCTTACGCCCACCCACGTATTCACGGTCCGGGCTAAGGTTTAAGTCACTGATCTGTGCTCCCCTTAGTAATACTTTTAATCTCGACATCTAACGATTTTCCTTATCGAATTCCCTCAGCGGCCAGACCACATTTTTCTGACATGCTTTGGGCAGTTTGATAACTTTGATCGTTGTTTTTTCCCTGAAGCATAATCAAAACTTGCTGGTACATCGCCTGGCACATTTTAAAATTATGCTTCTGATAATAACTTTCTCCAAGTGCTAATTTTGCTTTTACGATTTCATCGAAGCGAATTTTAGCTAAGTATAAATGACGGCGGGCCATCACATGACTTGCATCTAAGTTTAACACCACCTGAAAAAAGTCTAGGGCGCGCGTGTAATTACCTAATTGATAATCGCGCATGCCTTTTTGAAAGTTCTCTTCAACACGTAAATTGGTCGGCGACATCTTTTGTTCAAGTTTGGCCTTACGCTTTTGGTCCAGTTCTTTTTCAGCGACCGAATTTTGCTTAAGAAGATATTCATCTTCGTATTTCAAAGTCGATTTAATTTCATTCGACTGCGGCTTTTTCGGCTCTTCAGTATTTAACCAATAAACTAGACCTAAGACTAACGCTCCAACGATTAAATAAAAACGCGCTTTTGGATTAGCTAATAATCCACCACCGCTATTAGCTTGCGAAGATGCTGCCGGACGTGGTGCTGCCATTCCCATTTCTGGAATAAATTGCGGCCCCATTTGTTGATTCGGTCGCGGCATCATTTGTCCTTGCGGACCTGGTCTTCCCGGTTGCATCTGACCGCGCGCTTGCACTTGCCCCTGGCGATTTGCAGGAACTTGCTGACGATTCGCTGGAGGCGGCATCGGTCGCTTGCGCGGCGCTTGTTGTAGCTGCGGTGAAACCGGTGGCGCTTTTTTCGCTTGCGGCTGCGGTGTTGCATTCGGTGCTGGCGGCGGATTCAAATCTAATCCCGCAGGCACAGCTGGTAAATCCATGCGCACTAACTGCGGCCCTGGCGTCATCGGTGTTAATTTTTCAATTTCAAAGGCGATTTGAATTTCAGTATCACCCAATATAAAAGTTGAATCGTTGATCAGCTTCCATTTTTGAATTTCTTCTGATCCCACCATCACTTTATTTTTCTTCGATAAATTGATGATCTCGATATCTTGGCCAACCACCTGAAGTCTTGCATGCTGACGGCTGATTTGCGGGTCATTAATTAAAACGACCTCATTCTCTGGGCCACGACCCACAGTAAATGAGCTCTTTGAAAGGTGAAAAGACTGCCCTTCGTGCGGTCCTTTCAGCACTTTCAATTTAATCTGAACTGCGGGTTGTAGCTTTTCAGCCGTTGACATTGCTTAAACCTTACTCCTGATTCACCTTAGATAAACTTACAAAGAAGTACTCTGGTGCTCCGGCACTGTCTAAAAACGCTTGTAAATTAATTTCGCACTCAAATTGCGAGAACGGAATTTTATCTCTATGCGTTTCATAAACAGATTCTTTTGCACGCGCGATTAAACTTTCAATATTTTGCACCATCGCAGGGTCTACAATCGTATTGTAGTTTTGCGATACTAACGCTTCTGGCGATGTTTGCACCAGTGTTGCAAATTGATGGTTACATGAAACCACCGAACCATTCACATTAATCACCGCCGCAGGTTGCGTGATCATATTGACCATTTGTGAAAATTCCACATCGCGGTTTTGTGTAGGCTTCATATTTTCTGAATCGCTTAAACCATTCCATAGACGGTTTAAAAGTAAATTCACATTCGCTACAGTTTTTTGTAACTCTGGATAATCAAAGGCCACTTCAGTGCGATCTGTTTTTTCACGCAAGGCCGTATCAATTTGTTTGTTCAATGCACGTAATGGAAATTCGATTAAGCGTGCAAATAATAGATATAAAGCAATACCAAATAAAGCTGAGATAACTAATGTCTGCATGAATAAACTAACCACGCGGCCATCATCTACATTTAATGAACTCACATCATAAAATACGATAGCTACATATTTAACAGCTGTTTCACCCGATAAAGGATCGTAAGCTGCAATCGGATGACTTGCACCGATAGTGTTGTCATCAACTTGGGCGGCCATTGCGCGCGGTTCTTTACGCGCTTGAATGACGAAGCCTTTAGACATATCACGGCCCACTTTTTCAGTTGGAGCAACAATAGCCCCGTCAGATTGTTGGATAATGATCGCTTCTTTAATACCATCTTCTTTTAAAGCTTCGCTGACATTTAAGTTATTTAATTGTCCTGACAATAAAGCCTGCTCATTAATACGAGCCATCGCACGCGCCACACTTTTCGCGCGTTTTGAAGCTTCATTAAAGTTTGATTCTTTTAAAATAGTTGTCAGAGGAAAGATCGATGCCATTGTGACAAACACCACAAACAGAATCATCATACCCATTAACACTTGTTTAAATGGAAACACCACCGACATTTTATAAAATACCGGCATCACTACATTTTCCATGTAGTCATCAATGCGTTCACCCAATGTTTTTTGCGGTTCAACAGCTGCACCAAAGTTATTTTGCTGTGGTGGCACACCTTGAAGCGGTGGCATTTGCTGCTGATATTGAGCTTGCATCGCAGCTCCACCTTGCATCGGAAATGCAGGAGGTTGCTGATACATCTGCTGTGGTGGCATATGTCTTGGTGGTGCTGGCGGACGAGGGCGCGGCGCTAACGGACGCGGTGCCGGAGCTGATGGTTTTGGACGAATATCCGGAGACGGAATCACATCCATAATCACATCGAACACGCTGACTTTATCACCTAATTTAATAATTGAATTCTGAATTTTTACGCCGTTAACGAATGTTCCGTTACTTGATTTTAAATCAACCACGATCACTTTATCTTTATAGACGTGAATCTCGCAGTGCTCTTTCGAAATACCGCCTGAGGTGATTTTAAAATCACAGCTCATACCACGACCTAACAGGTTTTTTCCCATCTTTAAATCAAAGATCTGTCCGGTTTGTGGGCCGGACAATACTCTAACTGACCACATATAATTGATCTCCTACCTGAAGGTTCCACTTTTCTGCATTGCCAGCGGCTGTTTCTACAACTGACGAGGCTTTCCAAAAAGGCCCAATGATCTTATAGGGTTTTACAACTGAAACAATTTTTTCAATTTCCATTTTCTTATTCACAAAAATGCAATCGATCGCAAAATTCATAAAAAAAGTGTGAATGTTGTTACAAGGCTTAATCCATAACGCCGAATTCGGGCTTAAAGATTTTCGGCCTAGTAACCCTTTACCACGGGCAAAAAATGATTCGGCTAGCTCTAGATTTTCAATCAGAAGCTCGGCTTTATCCCCATGTTGAATCTTGTAAAGTTTTGCCATCTTTTAATTCTTTCCGTACACAAAGCCTAAAATCACTGGTCCGAAAACCATGATAAATACGGCTGGTAAAATAAATCCCATTAATGGAAGTAAAATTAATTGCGAAGCCCGCGCACCGGCTTTTTCTGCACGCACGAAGCGCTCTAAACGCATTTGCACCGATTGGTCTTTTAACACCTGTGAAATCGAAGCACCGGTGGCTTCGGCATCGATTAACACGGCCACAAAAGAAGTGATCTCTGGCATATCTAAACGCGCGGCCATTTCTTTTAAGGCGTCTGTTTTTGATGAACCGATTTTGATATCTTTTAAAACAGTTTTAAATTCTTCAGCTAACACCGAATTTTCATCAGCCACTTTATCCACGATTTTTTGAATAGCTCCGAAGAAATCAAGACCCGCTTCAACCGATAGTGCAAGTAAGTCGATAAAAAACGGCATGTCTTGTTGAACGCTTAAAGTTCTTATGTTTTTCTGGGCCTTACAGTGCATCTGTGGCATGAACCATCCCACAACACCTAACATGGCTAAGATCAGCGGAGAAAATCCTAAGTCTAATGAAAAGTTCATGATGATTAAAAAAATCGGAAACGCGATACCTAAGAAAATCTGGTAACCGATAAATTCATCTTCGTTCATCTCAGATGTCATGCCGCCCACTTTAATCAAGTGACGGATTTTTTTACGATAGCTTTCAGATTTAAATTTTGCCGCATGCTGCAGAGTGAACTGATGCACCATCGGACGGCAAAGATTGATGATTCCATTTTTAGATTTAACTGGTTCAGTACCGCTGGCCCATTGCAATTGCGCTTCGCCGGGCTTACCCGCCAAAATGGAAGTCATGAAAAGATATACCGCCACACCCGCTAGGATGAGACCAGTAAATAACATGAGTTCAGCACTACCCATAGATCCTCTTTTGGTTTATAAATTTGGTTGAATGAAAAAAATTGTCCTAGCTTCGCAATCTCCGCGGCGCGCAGAAATTCTGAAAAAAGCCGGTTATTATTTTGTCTCATTCCCAGTCTTCATATCGGAAATTCCGAATGAAAACCTAAGCTTAGACGAGCAGATAATCGACATTGCGAAACGAAAAGCCCTGGCTTGCCTAGACCTATGTCCTGACAAAAATCCGGGCAATATTATTTTGGCTTCAGACACCATGGTTTGTTTAGGCAATTCAGCGATTGGAAAACCTGAAAACGAACAGGATGCATTTGATACTTTGAAAAAACTTTCAGGCAAAATGCACGAGGTAAAGACCGCGATTATCCTGCTAGACCAAAGTACTAAAGAGATCACGTCTCATATCGAGACATCGCAAGTTTTTTTCAAAAATTTGAACGACCAAGACATCTGGGATTACATTAAAACCGGTGAACCGATGGATAAAGCCGGCTCTTACGCCATTCAAGGTTTAGGTGGAAAGTTTGTGGAAAAGTTTGTTGGCGATTACAACAACGTCGTTGGTCTTCCACTTTCGGCCTTAGAAAAAATCTTTATCGCTAAAAATTGGTCGTTTGAAAAATCACCGCTTTCACAAATTAAAGCCAAACTTAATTCTGACCAGCATTTACTGGCGGTCAGCAAATTACAACCGTTAGAAAAAATTCGTGAACTGGCCTCGCAAGGGCAAAAAGCTTTTGGTGAAAACTATATTCAAGAGGCTTTAGAAAAAGTTGAAGCCTTAAAAGAATTAAATTTAGAATGGCATTTGATCGGCCCGATTCAAAAAAACAAAGTAAAGTATTTAAAAAATAACTTTGCTTATTTGCACGCCATTGATTCTTTAGAATTAGCCGAATTAGTTTCAAAAAAAGCGTCTGAAATCGGTTTTGTGCAAAAAGTTTTTATCCAAGTAAATCTAGCGAACGAGGCCACCAAAGCGGGTTTCGTTGAGGAAAGCGTTATCGCCGCCTGGGATAAGTTGACGCAATTGACTCATATAAAAATCGTGGGGCTTATGACCATGCCTCCCCTGCAAAATGAGGCTTTAGACAATCAAGTTCATTTTAAAAAATTAAAAACTTTGGCCAATCGCTTACAAGTTAAAGAACTTTCTATGGGAACCAGCCACGATTACGAAGTCGCTTTGAAAGAAGGTGCGACATGGATTCGAATCGGCACGGTTTTGTTTGGCGAAAGGCAAAAAGTAAAGTAGTCTTTTTATATGACTCATCCTTTACTTAAGACGTACAAAGTTGGTTTCATCGGCGCAGGACACATGGCTCAGGCTCTTATCAAAGGAATGGTAGAGTCAAAATTACTAAGACCAGATCAAATCTTAGTTTCGAACCGTACTCCGGGTAAGCCTCTTAAGTTAAAAGAATTATATCAAATTCAAGTTCGTGAACATAATGAACAAATCGTTGAAGAGTGTGACATCGTGATCTTAGCGATGAAACCACAGGATCTTCCGCAAGCTATGGCTAACTTAGCTTCAGCGTTCAACGAAAATCAAATCGTGATCTCGCTAGCAGCGGGAATCACAATGCGTTCATTACAAAAAATGATTCCACAACCTAGATTAGTTCGCTTAATGCCAAACACGCCATCACTTATCGGTCGCGGTGTTTTAGGTGTGTTAGCGAATAAAAAAGATGAAGTTGTGACTGAAATCACAAAAGATTTATTTTCAGGTTTAGGTGTGATCTTAGAATTAGAAACTGAAGATCAATTCGATGCTTTAATGATCTCTTGCTCAAGTGGCACGGGTTTCGTTTTTGAAATGATGATGTACTGGCAAGATTGGATCATCGAACACGGTTTTACCCCTGAACAAGCTAAGATGATGACGATTGAAACTTTCGTTGGCGCTTCTCTTTTAGCCGCCCAATCAGCTGGTGTTGATATTGAAGAATTGCAACAGCGTGTGACTTCTAAAAAAGGAGTGACGGCTGCCGGACTAAATTCGATGCGCGAATTAGAAATCGAACGCGCACTTCGCATAAGCTTTGAAAAAGCTGCTTTACGCTCACAAGAAATCGCCCGCCAGACGTAGCCGTCCGCGACGTAGGTCTGGCTTCCACACAAAGCATTACGACTTTTGTCGCTCAACCTAAAGTACAGGATATAAGCACATCCTTGGACTCGACTTTTTTTTAGGGCAAGTATTACCTATACTAAAATAGTGAACCACGGGTTTCGTTAATTTGATTCATGGAGGAATTAAATGAAATTTTACCCTACTGAAATAGCAAATAAGACCTTCGATCGTAAGATGATGGGCTTTGATCCTGAACAAGTAGTTAACTTTCTAACTGTTATTGCTGCGCAAACTGAAAACTTAGCGCAACAAATTCAAACATTAACTGAAGAATTAAAAGAAAAAGAATTACAGCTTCACGAATACCGTGACCGCGATAATATTTTACGTAGCGCGATTACCCAAGCTACTAAAATGACTGATCAAATGAAAGCAGAAGCTGAGCACGAAGTGAAAATCATTATTTCAGATGCCCAACAAAAAGCTGAAACAATCACTCGCGATGCGAAAGATTCTTTACGTAAAATCTATCAAGAAATTTCTGATCTTAAAAAATCAAGAATGCAATTTGAAGCCAACCTAAAAGCCATGGCGCAAGCTCACTTATCTTTACTTGAGCAAGCTGAAGCCTACATGCCGAAAATGCGCATGCAGCACATGGATCTGGAATAGTTCTAAAATAAAATAATAATCCAAAACCAAATCGCCCCTCCCCAACGACGATTTACAACAAGATGAGAGCAAAAAAAAAGGAACTGGTCTTAGTTAAGATCCCAGTTCCTACTGCAAGCATAGCTACCGTTGATTTCTTCCGGTAGCTTTCCTAATTCGTGATGTTTTACCAAATAGTTGGCGTTTAATAAAAACCCGATCGCTAATTTCACAACAGCGTGAAGGCAGTAAGCGATCAGGTTAATACACTTGAGAACACTTTTCCAAAGGCGCCAAAGCTCCTCGGCGTTTGAATTTTCCCAATTTTCATAGTGTGCTAAATAGTTTTTAGCGTTTTTCATAAATAGTCCTTTTTGTGCTTTCTCAAGCACGGTTAAATAAAAGTTATTTGTAAGTTTTGATTTTTAAGAACGAAATGACCGTTGAGAAAAAATCACAACGAAATTAAACGATGAAAATAATTATCGTTTTCAAATTCATTCTTTTATTTTTTGGTTCTTCTATTAGTTGCTTTTATTGAAGCTATCTAACTTTATTCAGGTTTCCGCTTAAAAGGAATTTTCCCTCTGGGAAACAGTCTTTTTTGCTAGAATTGCTGCGACTTAGGAGAACCGGTCATATCTGCTGCTACATTCATATCAATAGCTTCAACAGAAGTAAGTCCTAAGGCGGTAATATTAGTATGTGTAATCATATGCGATTCTCCTTTCATAAGAATGAAGACAAGTTATCTAAGAATAGAAAACTTGTCTAGATTTATTTTGTTATGATTGTGATAAGAAACGCTACTGTGGCGAATTGCCCGTTGAAATGAATTACTGATTCTTCTTTTTCTTTTTAAGCTTCTTTAATTTGATTGTATAACCGAGCTGATCTAAATCCTGCTGCGTTGAAGATTCAGAATTCGGATTAACACTTGAGCTGGTTCCATTTTGGGGCGGCTGTTCTTCTTCAAGAGGTTGCACATAATCATCGTTACTTGGATCAACTGATTTAAAATAATTTTGATCTACACCATCATTCGTATCTTCACGAAATCCATTATCAACGGGCTTAGCTTTTGTTTTCTTCGTTGTTGGACGTGCTCTGCGAACGACAGGTTCGTCCTCGTGGCCGCTACCATAATCAAGAGTAAAAGTTAAAGCAGCTCCCACAAAAAAACCTTGAGAATAATTTGAACCGGTCACATCGGCGCCACCGTAAGCTTTAAATTTAATAAAATCTGTCATCGCAAAATTAACAAAAAGTTCTGCAGCTAAGGCGTTTGGATTGATCGAATAAAATCTTTTACTTCCGCCATTCACACGTGTTGTGACAGCGTCACGACGAGAAGCTGAATTTGTGTATTGATCATCTTTAACAGAACTAAAACCATCTAAGGCGGCACCTAATCCCAATTCAGAAAAACGAAACTCTCCGCCCACGCCATAAGTTAATAACGTCGATAAACCTTCAGAGCGAATATTTCCGCCCAAATACGCGTAAGGATAAAAACTTCCTAAATCCATACGCATAATCGCTGTCGGTTTAATTTCGCTAGCGCCATTGCTGTTTAAGCTGTCATCGCCCGTTTCACTGACTTTTTCCATAGGGTGCGAATATTCAAAATCTAAAATCGTCTGAAAGTTGTCGTAGTTGAGCAATTGGTAATCAGCGCCCACATCAATGCGATTAAAAGTTGAGTTGTTGCGCGTATTGATCGGGTCAACAGATTCTGCAGTCCCCACGTTTCCACCAACACGTACTCCAAAATCATGGAACATTCCCCAGCGCAATTGCGGTGTCACATCAATAAGCTGGTAGCTGTTTTCAAAAGGCAGATCTTGCTTTTGGCCGCCAGAATCAAAGTTGGCCGTGGTTTTGTAGAATTGCGTATCAATCGCCAGATCGAATCTTTGCGAGCGATAAACCTGATAAGGATCAAAAAATGCCTTAGCTTGAGCAGTCGAAAAAAGAGCCAATCCAAGAATGGCTAAATTCACCTTAGAACGCAGTGTAGTGGATGTTTTTTTCATAGCCACACCAGTGTAACCGAGTTTATATACTAAGAGCAGAAGACAAAGGTCCAGATCGGCTAAAATGAAAAACCCTAATGCAAAACCACTTATCGTAATTTTTTTCACAGTTTTTATTTACCTTTTAGGATTCGGAATGATTATTCCAGTCCTTCCACTCCTAAGCACACATTACGGAGCAACACCTTGGGTGGCCGGCCTTTTAATGTCGTGTTATTCATTAATGCAATTTATCTTCGCGCCTTTTTGGGGAAAACTTTCAGACCGCTATGGCCGCCGCCCGATTTTAATGTACTGCCTTTTGGGTGAAATGATTTCTTATTTAGTTCTGGCGTGGTCACGTTCACTAGAAATGCTTTTTGTCGCACGTATCATGACAGGATTTTTTGGCGCATCGATTTCTACAGCGTCAGCTTACGTGTCAGATGTAACGACTCCAGAAAATCGTTCAAAAGGTATGGCCGTGATTGGTGTAGCTTTTGGTTTAGGATTTTTATTTGGCCCAGCCATCGGTGGTGGTTTAACAGTGTGGGCTGAAACGATGTCATCAGATATGGGCTTTATCGCAAGCTTTTCTGCTTATGGTGTTGCTTTACTGTGCTTGTTCACATTTATTTTTGCGTTCTTTAATTTAAAAGAATCTATCAGCGCTGAAACAAGAGCTAAAAATAGCTCTGAAAAACAAAAAAAGTTTACTCATTTGGTGCGCTACTTTCATATGAAAACAGTAGGACCGTTAATTACTGGCTTTGCGTTAGCGACTCTTTCAATGGCTTTAATGGAATCAACTTTGGTTCTTTACATGAAAGATAAATTTAACTGGAATATCAAAGAAGTCAGCTTTGGTTTTGCATACATCGGTGTGATTATTGTTTTCACGCAAGGGTTTTTAGTTCGCCGTTTACTTCCTAAGGTGGGTGAAAGAAAAGTTCTTTGTGCGGGTTTACTTTTATTAGGCTTAGGCCTTTTAGGAATCGCCTTTGCGCCGACTATTCCAGCGATGGGTATTGTGATGACGTTACTTTCTTTAGGCCATGGTTTAACAAATCCATCTTTTATGGGAAGTGTTTCGTTATTAGTTCCTGCTGAAGAACAAGGTATTGCGTTAGGCACAACACAAAGTTTATCGGCCCTAGGCCGCGTGATCGGCCCTGCGATTGGTGGCTTTTTATTACAAAGCGCTTTTAAAGGGTCTCCGTTTGTTTTAGCTGGAGGCTTTACGTTACTTGCCTTAGCGATTATTTTTATGATTTTTAAAGATTTACCTGATCACGGCAAAAAGGTGGCGGCATGAGCTACAACAAAATCGGCTATTACCAGTTAAACAACTTAATTGAAAACCGCGTTCCGTTTTTATTTTTCAATTACGGGACAGATTTAACCCCTTGGTACACGTCAATTCAGAAACTGCACGTTGAAGCTTGGCAGGTCTTGCTGACGGAAAGCCAGACTCAAAGCGAATTAGACGCACGTAAGATCCCTAAAGACTTCGCTATTTTGTTATTATGCCCTGATGGCAAGCAGTCTGAGCGCATCGCCGCTGATTTAGAAAAAAAAGGTTATACAAACGTCTATCTGATTGATGGCGGTTATCAGCAAATGGTGACTGACAGAGGCTAATTTGCTAGGCTATCTGCCTATGACAAATCCAACTACATTGGCCGATAGATATAATCCACAAGACGTTGAAGCTACTGTTTACAAACAGTGGGAAGATAAGGGCTATTTCAAAGCTCAAGATCAATCAACAAAACCTCCGTTCTCAATTATTTTACCTCCACCGAACGTCACAGGTTTTTTACATTTAGGTCACGCGCTTGATCACACGATCCAGGATTTATTAATCCGCTGGAAACGTATGTCTGGATTCAATGCCATGTGGTTACCAGGAACTGATCACGCCGGTATCGCAACTCAAACTGTTGTTGAAAAAGAATTAAAGAAAAACGGCGGCGTAACTCGTCATGATCTTGGCCGTGAAAAATTCGTAGAAAAAGTTTGGGAATGGAAACATGAATACGGTGATCGTATTTACCGTCAAATGCGCCGTTTAGGTGATTCATGTGACTGGGATCGCGCCACTTTCACTTTAGATGAAGGCGTATCAAAAGCCGTTCGTAAAGTTTTCGTTTCTTTATACAAAAAGAATTTAATCTACAAAGGTCAACGTTTAGTCAACTGGTCAGGCCCGCTTGAATCAGCGATCTCTGATCTTGAGGTAGAACACAAACAAGTTAAAGGAACTCTTTACCACATCAACTATCGTGTTGATGAAACAGGAGAACTTTTAACTGTAGCCACAACTCGTCCTGAAACAATGTTAGGTGATACGGCTTTATGTGTTCACCCGGATGATCCACGCTACAAACACCTCATCGGCAAAACTGTTACTGTTCCGTTAATTAATCGTAAAATTAAAATCATCGCAGATACTTACGTTGATCTTAATTTCGGTTCTGGTGTTGTGAAAATTACTCCGGCCCATGATTTTAACGATTACAAAATCGGTAAAACTCACAAATTAGATTTCATTAATATCTTAACTAAAAAAGCGACGATGAATGAAAACGCTGGTCCTTACCAAGGTTTAAAAGTTCAAGAAGCGCGTAAAAAAGTTCGCGAAGATTTAACAGCACTTGGTCTATTAGTTAAAGAAGAACCGCATATGATGTCAGTAGGTCACTGCTCGCGCACAGACGCTGTTGTTGAGCCGTTCTTATCTGAACAATGGTTTTTAAAAATGGAAGAACTGGCGGTTCCCGCTAAACGCGTGGTTGAATCAGGTACAATCCGTTTTGAACCCGAATCATGGACAAAAGTTTATCTTCACTGGATGAATATCATCGAAGACTGGTGTATCTCGCGCCAATTATGGTGGGGGCATCGTATTCCTGCTTGGCACTGCGGTGACTGTGAAAAACACACGGTAGCTGAACACACGCCAGAAAAATGTGAACACTGCGGAAGTACAAAAGTAACGCAAGAAGAAGACGTGTTAGACACATGGTTCTCTTCAGCGCTTTGGCCGTTTTCAACAATGGGTTGGCCAAATGAAGATCAACACTCTGTTGAAACACAAAAAACTTTCTACCCAACGAATTACTTAGTGACTGGTCACGATATTATTTTCTTCTGGGTGGCCAGAATGATCGTCATGGGTGTTGAATTTAAAAAAGACGTGCCGTTTAGAACGGTATACGTTCACGGTTTAGTGCGCGATAGCCAAGGCCGTAAGATGTCTAAGTCGTTAGGTAACTCGATTGATCCAATTGATATGATCGATAAATACGGAGCCGATGCTTTACGTTTTAGTTTCTTAGCGCACTTATTTAGCGGTAAGGATTTTAAATTCTCTGAACAGCGTTTAGAGGGCTACCGTAACTTTATGAATAAAGTTTGGAATGCATCTCGTTTCGTATTATCGAACATTGCTGATATGCCTATGCCAGCTGAAGGCTTAAAAGCTTTACCAAATAAAGCGCATACAAGTGTTTTTGACCAATGGATTATTTCAAAATTAGGCGAAGTGGAAAAGAAAGTTCAGGAATCTTTAGAAGGCGAAAAATTTTCTGAAGCCGCTTTAGAATTATATCACTTTATCTGGAATGAGTTCTGTGACTGGTATATTGAATTTTCAAAACCAATCATGCAATCAACAAACGTTGAAGAAAAACGTGCCACACAATTAGTGATGGCGCAGGTTCTAAACCGTATGATCAGACTTCTTCACCCGTTCTGCCCGTTTATCACGGAAGAGATCTACGCAAAACTTCCGCTTAAAGGCGAAGCTTGTATCATTGATCAATACCCAACAACGGCTAACGATAAAGAATTATTAGCTTTAGGTAATAAAAAATCTGAGCATGAAATTGATATCGTAAAAGAAGTGATCACAGCCATTCGTAATATCCGCGGCGAAAACCGCATTAGCCCGGCTACGAAATTAACGGTTCGCTTAGGTGTGACTGAAGCTTCAGTTCAAAAAACATTAAGCGAAAACCGCACAGCGATTATGACAATCGGTCGTCTAGAAAGCTTAGATATCGGCGCTGATGGCAACTTAATGAAATGTGCCGTAGCTCCGGTTTCAGTTCGTGAAGCACAAGTAAAAGTGATTATCCCGCTTGAAGGCTTAGTTGATTTTGGTGAAGAGTTAAAACGTATCCAAAAAACAATCGAAAAGCTTGATAAAGACATCAACTTACTGACAAACAAACTTTCTAACGAAAAGTTCGTAGCAAATGCTGATGAAGACGTGATCGCAGCCGACCGCCAATTGCTGGCGCAATCAAAAGTGCAGATCGTTTCATTAAAAGAAGCGCTAACTCGCTTCCAATAGTTCGAGATAACAAATTCAAAAAAGCAAAAGGGGCTGATTCAGCCCCTTTTATTTTTTACTCGAACATGAAACCCACACCCCATTCATACAAGTAAGGCATTTTAGGAACTACCGTGCGGCTATAGTGCTTCCATAGATTTTTTGGTTTATCAGAAAAGCGGTTTTCTTTTGTAGGAATACGCTTTCCTTTATAGTCCTGCGGAATGATTAAATAGAACAATCTTTCAGTTTGCACCTGTGATTTATCATCAAAAGTAAATTCTAATGGTGCGACTTTATCTAACTGCGCACTCGCTTGCGGGTATACACAGTATTTTAGAGCTTCAGGAATTTTTACCGACCAGTATTCAGCAAAGTCAGTTCTAGCTTGGTTCGGAAATTCGTATTTAGCCAAACCTTCCATCATGAATTTAAAAATTTCTTTTCTTGTTCCGCAGAAGCCTTGTGTACTTTGAAAATGTTCATCACTGACACGCGCATCATAGAATAAGTACGGGTACCATGTGTTCTCAGAATAAATACTGCCTTTACGAAGTTCTCCAGTAATTTCTTTTTCTTTAAATGACGGAACTGTCGCTAAGAAATTAAAATTATTTCCGGTAAATTTTAATTTAAATTTACCTTCGTCTTTTCCGGTTAAGTAAATGTTGGGTTTACCCATCGCAATGTTTCCACCGTGGGGATAATAGTTTCCGCCACAGCCGTACATGCTCCAGCCACACGGGTTGTAAAAGTTTTGATTGAATTGTTGGTAACCCCAACCACCCCACCACGGCGATGGCCACAAATTATAAGACATTGGATTAAAAACGGCCGGGTTTGCGTACCCCGCTGACGTTTCCATTCCTGTTGAAGCGGTTTTACGAACTGACTTTGCTAAGTTAACGTTGATTAATTTATTCGGCAGATCAGAAATCTGAATCACATCTTGAAACGAACAACCTTCTTTATTAACGGCATCGATTTGATAATTACCTGTTAATAAATGCACTTGCCCTGTTCCATACATTGGAACTTCAAGTTGGTACAAAACCATTTTATCCTGGCTAACGACAACTTGAGACAACCCTTTGCAGGATTGATCTTCAGTTTGCAATTTAAATTCGATAATTTCGGCTTGAGAAGTTAAAGATGCAAATAAGCCTACGAGTAAAAGGATTAAATTTCTCATGACTTCTAGTTTAGCGAAGTCATGAGATAACACCCAGAGTGTAGGTAAATATCTGGACCTTAGTTCATTCCTTTATAGGTTTGAATTTCATTCTGCGCTTCGGATTCAGCTTGGTCTAAATCATAAGGATTATAAACTTCGCCGTAAGTCGGACACACTTGCGCTAAACCAGAAGCCTGACCTTCACGTCCGCCCCAGCGACCAAGAATATCTTCATTCGGATTTGAAGATAAATAGCTCTTGAAAAGACGACGTTTAATTTCAGCCATATCTAAAGTTTCTTTACCGATTTTCACGCGGCAAATTGATAATTCACTTGGCGCTACAGAAGTCTTTGCTAAATCAGACTCAGCTTTTGCTGATAATTCTGGATGAGCAAAAATTCTTTTAAATTGTTTTAAGCGAATATCGCTAAAACCTTTTGTTCCTAAGTGCTCAATACCATGCGTGAAGTAAGCACGCGCTAACATCACCGCATCAAATAAACGACGGTCACGGCTTGGTGTTGATAACTGATCATATTGTTTCGCTACTAAACACTGCATGTTAGGTAAGTTTTTTTCTTCAGCTTTAAATTCTTTTAAAATATATAATAAATCTTCGTCTTCTTGCGCTAAAGGGCTTGCGCTGATT
The DNA here is from genome assembly GCA_966250225.1 of uncultured Pseudobdellovibrio sp. Lineage (GTDB taxonomy): Bacteria > Bdellovibrionota > Bdellovibrionia > Bdellovibrionales > Bdellovibrionaceae > Pseudobdellovibrio. The sequence goes on from CBINGM010000004.1 coordinate 137,678, forward strand.
TTCTTTTGATTTAATTCAGCTTCTTTAACGATCGCGATTTTTAATTGTTTTTTATACTGTTCAGCTTCATCAATAGCCGTAATACGTTGTTTAACGTCATCACACGCATCTTTTAATAAACGCTCGACGATTTCTTGCAGCGATTCTTTTTTCGTCGCTAATTTAGTTTGGATTGTTTGCTTCCACGATTTTAGATCTAACTGATATTGGTCGTTGCTGTACTCTGAAAGCATACGTGGATCAGCTTGTAATTTATCAACCGGAATCCAGTAACGAAAGCCTGCGTAGCCATCATTAACATAAGTTGGAATTTTAATTTTTGCTGATAACGGATCTGCTGGGTTCGTTAATTTTTCATCGGGTTGAAAAACCCAGAAAGGATTTGGCCAGCTTGAACGCTGTTGTAATTTTGAGCCTGAAGCTTTACCCACTACAGAGTTATACACTAAACGGGGGTTACCTTTGGCATCGATGCCTGCGATTGTCCAAGAGTGGTGATTAATTTTAGCGGTTAAGATGATGACTCCTGGGCGAATGTTATTAATCGAAACTGGGTAAGTGTCATGCTGTAAGCTTGTCGTTGATACGATATCAAATAACATATTAAAAAACGCACGTAAGCGCGGTACACCTTCTGGATAATTATCAAAACGTTTCATCGATTGCGCGATGATGGATTTAGGATTCGCAGGGTTTTTAATGGCCCACGGTAAACCATTTTCAAAAGAGAAAATCACACGTAACGCATAAACTGTATCCGCGCAGTCAGTGGTCATTCCAAAGTAAGGATTTTTAACCGTCTTTTTTGTATCTAAAAATTCACGCGAAAACATATCCACGCGCGCATTGGTTTTTACCCACTCCGAGTACTTTGCTTCAAGTTCTGGGGTCCATTGTTGAGTTACAGTCCATAGATCTGCCGAAGCGGTCATGGCCTGTAATAGAATCGTTAAAAATAGGTATAATCCAAGCTTTTTCACAATACGTCCTCATCAACCCAATACGGGCTAATGCTTTTTACAGCAGAATACTGGCCAAAATAGGCTTAAATTTACGCGCATCTGATCGGCGATCGTCTAATCAGATGACATATTTTTTTCGATATTTGTCACTTCGTGAAGTTAATCCCTGTCAGAATCATGACAGTAGAAATAGGGGTAATTTCGTTCTAAAAGAACTCTAAGAAAGGGGAAAATCCCATGAACAATTTAAATATGTCATTAATGGTTGTACTAGCTGCACTTATCGTAACTCACATCGTGATCGCGTAAGATCACGGTGTTTTACGTCGGTAGTGAGATTACTACTCGACGCACTGGCAGTTGGATTCGATTTTATCTAATCCCGTACAGCTGACAGTTTTGCCGTTTTTCGAGATCGAAAAAGATTCAATAATACCGGCACGTTCAACAAGAACGACCTCTTCGCCTTCTTGGAAATAAGCGCGGCTTCCGCGTTCGTCTAACACCAGGTTGGCTCCACCACGTAAATAATTAATATAATCATCTGAAGGATTACGAGCTTTCTCGGGATCCACCTGTTGTAATTCAGGAAATCCCTGATCGTTGATATTGTAAAGCTGCGCGTACTTAACTGGCGCGTTTGGATTTTCGTAGTTTACTTCTGTACGGATTCTTTTACGAGTTCCATCCGGGTTTTGCAGGTCTAACTGAGTCCAATCATCCATTTGCACCACAACTTCGCCTAAGCCCGGACGTAAGCTCACTAATAAATTATCGTAAGTTGGTTCAATCGTTGGATTATCAATCGCTGTAGAGACTTTTAAGCATGTACCGATTGTTTTTAAATGATTGGCGAAGTTCTTAGAAATCGTGTCACGCGCTGTTCCTGGTTGTAATGCAGCCGATGCCGAAACTGGTGCACGGGTTACTTCAGCCGGAATATTTTCGTTTACAATTTTAGTCGTAGGGACATTGTAATCAGAATCTGAATCGATTTTATTTTTTTTGATATTTAAAGCTTCAGTGGGATGGTCAGCAAAATAAAAAAGAGCCATCGCGATTAACGTGGCTCCAATTCCTAGTAATAAATCTTTTCTCATACCCTACTCCGCCTATCACAGCGAAGTGGGCCGTGATAGCTATTTAATTAAACCAATTTCACGAAGTCTTTGCATCAAAAATTCGTGACCAGTGATGTCTGGGTATTTAGCGCCCGCACCACGGCAAGATGGTAAACAGCTTAATAAGCTTTCTGGATGCGGATGCATAAAGAATGGCATTGAATAACGAGACTGATTTGTTCCATCTTGAGGGTTGATCACACGGTGTGTAGTCGATGGAATCACTTCGTTTGTTAAACGAGCTAACATATCACCCGCATCAACGATTAATGTTCCGAAATCAGATTCGATATCTAACCAAGTGCCATCGCGGTCTTTTAATTGAAGACCTGATTGCGTAGCCGCCGGTAAGATCGTGATAAAGTTAATATCTTCGTGAGCCGCTGCACGAATGCAACGAGGATCAGTGCCTTCTGGAATTGGTGGGTAATGAAGTAAACGTAAGATCGAGTTACCTTCTTGCACCATGTTTTTAAAATAAGTTTTTTCAACTTCTAATGGATACGTTAACGCTTCCATCATTTGAATGCCGGCTTCTTCTAATTTAGAGAATAATTTTTCAAACACCGGACGGAATTCAGGAATCGTATCATCGGGCCAAATGTTTTTTGGATAGTATTTAGAAAACTGGTGATCGTCTGGAACTTCACGACCCACGTGCCAGAACTCTTTTAAGTCTTTTACTTCAGCGCCCTTCGCGTGCTCTGTACCAAACGCCGTGTAACCACGTTGGCCGCCACCTTTTTCAGAAATGTAAGTGCGTTTTTTCGCATCTGGAAGCGCGTAGAATTTTTCTAAGATTTGATAAGATTGTTTAAGAAGGTCTTGATCAACATCGTGATCTTTTAACACGATAAAACCGTAATCTTTAATGCCTGTGAAAAGCTGATCGATGAACTTCACTTTGTCGGCTTCAGAGCCTTTCGTGTAGCTTCCAAGGCTTAATGTTGGAACTTTACGTAACGTGGATTGAGCTTTATTTTCTTGCGTTTGCATGCAAATCTCCCCTACTTATCGTGTTTTTCAAACCTAACCAATAAACCATATCTTAGGCAAAATCTCTAGAAAATGGCGACGTGTTAAGCAAGTATTTGACGATTTTTCAGGACTGTAAAGGAGTTGGACAGTGTTAGCTCACTATAATTGGAAGAGACAGTGAAATTTCAGTAAATTCATTAAGTATTGAATTAATCTCAAGTTTTCCATTGTGCTGTTTCAAATATTCATTTGCGCTAAACAGCCCTATTCCAGAACCGGATGTTTGGTGATTTTCTTTACCATGCGAAAGCCTTTCTTTACCCAAAGCTTTTAATATCGAATCAGGAATGCCTCGGCCCTTATCTTTTATTTTTAATACGCAAAATTGATTAGACCTCATAGTACTAACCGTAATTATTTTACGCTCTTGCGGCATGCCTTCCAAAGCCTCGGCAGCATTATTTATAAGATTACTCGTGATCCTCTCCAGCTCTGACGAGTCAATTGCACATAATATTTTACTAGAATCTAGCTCCAGTTTAAAATCAATACTCTCTCTCTTATATAGAACTTCTTTTTCAGAAACTATTTTCGTTACTGCATAATTTACGTCTGTAATGAGCTCTTTGGAAGTCGGCGACAATAGATCACTCGCAATATCTGTTATCCGATTAATAGCTTGATTAAATAAGTCATTTACTTCTTGTTCAGGTGATTGCAACCGAGAAGAAATTAGATTTAATACCGACAAAGGAGAGCGAATATCATGTGCTAATTTTAAAGAAATTAGTTCCTTTGCATTAGCGATCTCCTGCAATCTATTAAGCTCAAGCTTTTTTCTTTTTTCATTTACGCTGAAGATAAGGCTTGTCATCGCGATGATAACCAAACCTATGAATCTCATCAACCACAGCGCTATGAGAAAATAGTTGGTATTTGTAATTTGAAAAGAAAGAGAATATTCCGTACCACTTAGTGACTTAATGATTAGATCTTTATTGACATGATTTAATGTTAAGAAGCTGTGAAGGCTATCACATTCATCTTGAATGGACGTAAAGTCGATAATTACTCTCTGGAGATCTAATCTAGTAAGCTTACTACATCTAATATAATTAGAACGAGTAATGTCAGCCACCATATTTGATAGCTTTTGATAGTTATCTGAATAAAATTCACTTCTAAACTGGTTAGCCAGAGAAACGGTTATCTTCTCGGCGTAATGAGTTTGGATGGCATAGAAAATACATTGGCACAGCAAAAGCCATCCAAGAACAGAGCTAATAATAACGATCTTAAATGTATTCTTTTTGTACCACATGATAACAGTTATAACATTATTTCATGGGTTATTGTAATCCGAGATTTTTAATCCTATAAATAAGTCCTTATTGGAGAATTTATGCAAAACAAAACATTCGTACTTGCAGTTTCATTGTTCAACTTATTCAGCAATATTAAGGCCTTTGGTCAGGTTCAGACACAAGAACCTAAATTTGTTGAAGGTGATGCTATCGTTAGAGTAAAATCGGACAAAGTCCCAGATGTACGAAAAGCCTTGTCTAAGAACGGAGTTTACATTGATGAATTTAGCCAAGTGGTTACCCATCAAGAACAAAGTTATATTGATATTAAGTGTTTTAATTGTATTATTAATAATAAGCACTTTACTGACTACATCCAACACTCGGACAATGACATCGTTACAACTAAGAAATATGACAAAGACTCTAAAGTATCTAACAATTCGTGGAAGTGATCCAAAAGAATTAGGCTCACTATCTTTAAGTCCAAAAACTTCAGATCAGGTAGATAATCAGGTAGTTTTAAACGCTCTGGTATCTACTTTAGTTAAGTATGGCCAGACTGGAAAAATCGAACCTTACTTAGCTAGCTCTTGGGATGTAACAGACGATGGACTTGAATGGCTTTTTCATATTCGTGACCACTTTACGTGCGAAAATGGCCCTCCAATTACAGCTGAATTATTCGCTGCAAGTTTAAAAAGAAGCTTCAAAGGAAATATAGGAAAATCAGATAAAACTGAATTTAATAAACTGCTTGGCTGGTCACAGTTTATCAATGGCTCTGAAGATTTACCTGGACTATCATTTGATAACAACACACTTAAGTTAAAATTTTTCTCCAAGCCAAAAGATATTCTTAATTTTTTAAGAATGCCCTATTTTGGTTTATGGTGTAACAACGAAACTGTTAAATCTGAGTTTGATATTTCGGGGTTTCGGTCATCAGGTGCTTATAAGCTAAAACAAATTATCAATTCACATTTATTTCAATTAGAAATTCGAACAGATCAGCCAACCTACAGTATTGATGCACCTCAAGAGATTATCGTGGGCACTACTACTTCAAAAAGTTTAGTCCCAGATTCGGTTCCAACTATCTATAAATTGATTCATGATGGAATGGATATGAAGATGGAACACTTTAACTCAATGTCTTCTCCGCCATCTATCTTTCAAGGCATCGTACTTCATCCAAATACAGTTTTTTTTAGCAAATTACATAATCGAAGAGTTTTTGCAGCCCGACTAAATTCTTTTTTGTCTGAACAAAGTAGTATGAAAATTTCTCCGGGAATGTATTTAGATTCTCAAAAAGTTATTCCAAGAAAAGATCAAAACGTATTCGATAAGCCCTCAAAACCTCTACGTATTGCTTTTCAATATAAATCGCCATTTCATGAATCTAATATCTTTTGGCAAAACATGCTCGAAAAAGTTCTTCACGATATTCCTTACGAAATCATATATCCAGACCCTCTAGATCCAATGTGGGTAAAACATATGTTAAACAATCCAGATTTTGATATTAGAACGGCACATGTTTACGCTGGTACTACCTATAACTTAAGCACCATTAAAATGATGTTTTGCACTGATATGGGAATTTCTTTTCCAGACGTTAATAAAAACATGTGTCGTTTAGTAGAAAAATACGAAAGCCAATCGAGAGAAATAGACGAAGAATTTAAAAAAACTTTTGAAGTAAATCTTGAGGAAGATGCTACTTTGTTTCCAATTTACCACGCCAATGACCAATGGCTAATCTCAAATTTAATTTCTATGGAGTCTATGCCAACATCCATTATTTATCCTTTATTTGAAAATATTAGGTTCAAACAATGACTCTTCTAGACAAGTTGGTTTTGCTTAACCCAACTGTCGTTGGAATTAATATACAAGAAATTCGATCTGATAATGGCGAGCCGCTGGGGTGGAATGCCGTCGTTGAGACATCACGTAATTTAGCCTTTTCGGGCGGTACAAGCTCCGACAAAGACACTGCCATTCGTATAGCCCTAGCTGAATGTTTCGAAAGGTCGTTATTTTTAAAAATCTATAACATGAAGACCCCTCTTTTTTCAGAATTGTTGCTGGATAAGCATCCCAGCTCATCCGGATTTGCATGTGGATTTCAGAAATCTTCGACAAAATTTCGCTCAATTTGTGAAGGATTAGAGCGTTGGGCATGGTCTCAATGGATTGATAGCAAATACATAATGCCGAAAATATCATCGATTGATCATGCTTCTAAGTTAACGACATTTTTAGCCAGTAAATTTGAAAAACATAGTTTTTTTTCAAAAGAAATCTATTTCGAAGGCAACAGATATAGATTCGTAATTTTTTTAGGCGAACACAAAAGTGGTATTTTTGCTGGATCCCGAGTCAGCACCTTCCTAGACTCTAACATTTGGGAACATGCACTGATTGAAGCCTATAGAAATCTTGAAAACTTTAAACTTTTTCAAAAAAATGGTACAGCTGAATTTTTCGAACAACTAGATATAATTGGTAAGCGCTCTAGATATTTTGGTTCACACGCAGAAGAAGCTTGGACGCAAATTAATGCTGCCGAAAAAGAATTATGGAAACAGCCAGTTGCTGAAGTTTCGAAATTTGTTGAAACAGAGATTGCTGATATTTACCTACATCGATGCCTTATGAAGGATTACATAGGCTGGCACAAAGGCGAACCGAATAGGTTTGTGTACTGATAATACAAAAAAGCTGTCGAGTTATCCCACTTACGGTTTTTTCATTTTTTGAGTCTTTTATTTTTCATCAAAAAATTCCAATCGAGCTTTCCACTTAAATCATTATCCAACTACTACAACTAACCATCTTTGAAGTACCAAAACATTATGATAATCTAAAAAAATATGGAAAAAGTTAGCTCCAAAGACATCATCATAAAAAGCTGCACCTCTACAGATATCGAATTTATTGTAGAATATCTCAGTAATTGTTCAGAAGAATTCTTACGGTCTTTTGGTGCTGATAAGAAGAAAATTCCGCCTAAAGAAATTTTGACTGAAAACTTCAAAAAACTTTTGGATTCTCAAGGTATTATTAGAACTTTTGTGATTGTTTGGTACAAAAATAAAAGAATTGGTCATTTCAATGTAAATAATATTATTGAAAATGAAAGTGGTATATTTCATGGACAGATTTGGGACACGGCTCTCAGAGGTCTCAACATTGGTCTAATTTCGGGAATAATGGCTTGTGATCACTTTTTTAAAGAGCTAAATTTTAAAAAAATTATTTTCAAAGTACCTCTAATAAATGGCCCAGCTAATCGAGCGATTCAAAAATTGGGCTTTAGCAGTTTAGGTGTAGTTACATACGAGTTTGCTTTGATGATTGAACCTTTAAGCTGCAATCTCTACGAAGTAGATAAAAACAGAATCCAAGAGCTTAAGGCGGTTAAACTTTAGGGGACTTCCCGACAGCTTTCGTCCCTGTAAAATCTGAACACACAAGGATTTTAAATCCCTCGTCCATAGGATGCCACGGCCACTGGGCCATGGTCTTGATTACAAATCAACATCTAAGAACAAACGTGCAACAAGCTAGATCACTAAATACTTCGGACGACTATGATAATTCCAAGAATCATCATAACCAGTCTTAGGACTTCTTTAGAAATGCTAAGTAAGCGCCGATACTTTAGGTACGAAGACTTATTCATATGGCGACCTCCTCTCCGGATCCGTTTAATCCGAAAGCTGGATGTCAGATAACACAAAAAGCTGTCAGGTTATCCGCCTACAGCTTTTTCATTTTTTGTACCTAATTTTTTTCTATGAAATTTCCTTAATCCAGCTTTCCAAGCCCTAGATCATTGTGGCGCTCAAACGTTAAACCCGAAACTTGATCGTTCAGGTAAGTCTCAAAAGCCTGCTTTAAATCAGCGAAAAACTTTTCCATCGCCGTTTCAAAATCGCAGCTATCAGAAAATGTGGTTTCAATTTTTCGTTCTAGCTGGTGACGCTTTTGATACTCATTCAGTAAGAAAAAACCCATCTCGCCGTCGTTCATGCGAAATTCGATTTCTATTTTTCGTTGCTGAACACGGTTAATAATAAAACTAAATTGAATCGTTAGATTTTTCTCTGCATGCGCGTAAATATAAAACATCGACTCTAAAGGTAATACCGAAGGATTTGCATAAAACGAATTTTTAAATTTATAACGGTAATGCAATAGAACGGACTCAAACTTTTTTAGGTGCTTAACGAAAATGTCATGTTGTTCGTTAAGTTCCGTCATTATTATTTCTCGCTCACAAATTTGATCGCAAATACTTCTGCCTTCGTTGGCGCTGTAAAACGAAAATGAATATCTCCGTCATACAAACGAAACGCATGGTCACTGCGGTACGGAGAATTACCCGACTCTTCAAAACCCCGGTAGACAACCGGACGAGGATCTTGTTTTAAAATATCGATGATCGTTTCTTCTAATTTAGAATTATCTAAACGCTCCATCCAATGATTTAAAACAGTGCGAGCTTCATCGTTAAAAGAAACTTCAATCGCCGCCACTTGATTTTCATCTTTTGTGGCCCAACCGCCACGCGCCGAAGGTAAAGATTCAAACTGCGGAAGGTACGGTTTAATATCTAAGATCGGTGTTCCGTCGACAAGATCTAAGCCACCTAAATAAATTTTTCCGCCTTCAATTTTTTCAACTGTGGCTAAAGATAATCCCAATGGGTTTGGTCTGTGCGGAGAACGTGTGGCAAACACACCGATTGTTTCACCTTTTAAGCGTGGTGGATGAATCTTCGGATGATATTTTGTGTTGGTGTTTAAGTGAAATACCCACGTCACCCACACATGCGAATACTCTTCTAAACCTTGCAAGGCAAACTCAGGCTGCCATTCAGGCAAGATCGAAAGCTCAGACACTGTTTGTTTAACAAGCCCCGATTGGCGAGGAACTCCGAACTTATCAGGATAGGCGCTTTTGATAAAGCCAATGGGTTTGAATGTGAAAGTGTTTAAAGTGTCGCTCACGCTTGATTTTATAAGGGAAATCGCAGCTCTGTGCAACACGTAAGCATTAATAAAAAAATAACTTGATGGCCCCTTAACAGCAAAGCCAAACTAGCTGCTGAAAAAATAAGGGAAAGGGTCCTTTTTATGTCATTAAAACTGTTTTCTTCGTTAACCGTTGTGGGTTTAGCCTTAAGTGCGCAAAATGCCCTAGCGTGGGGTCACCGCGGTCACCACACGATCTGTGAAGCGGCTGTTCACTTAGTGCAAGCAAAACCGCTTAAAGAATTTTTACTAAATAAAGAACACGTGATGGGTCATCTGTGCAATATTCCAGATATCTACTGGAAATCCTTATCAGCCGATACTCGTAAACACGGTGACGCTGGTCACTTTATCGATGTAGAAATTTTAGGAATCGGTATTAAAGATGTACCGACAGATTATAAAGCCATTGTTGAAAAATACACGGGTAAAGAAAACATGCATAAGCGCAATTCACGCATCCAGTCTATTCCACAAGATTTAGGATCTAACTGGTGGAGAGCCGATCAGTTTTACCGTTTAGCTTTAAAAGACGCCGAAGAAGTGGCTATGAATCCCACTCCAGCAAATAGCAAAGAAGAACAAAACGATGAATTACCATTTAACAAACATTTTTACTCAATGATTGTGAACATGGGTTTAATGGGTCACTTTGTTGGCGATAACGCTCAACCGTTTCACACAACATCTGATTATGATGGTTATGAAGCCAACCACGGCGGTATTCACAGTTACTACGAAGAACAAACTGTAGCTTTCTTCGGACCAGACATGACAGATCGTATTGTGAAAAAAGGCCAAACGTTAAAAGGCGCAAGCTTCATGAAACCAAAGTTATCTGTGGTTGAAAGAATGAGAGCCTTAGCCGAAATTTCAAATAAAGATGTTAAAACAGTTTTTAAACTTGATCCGATGACGGCTCCTTCAACCTACAAACAAGAAAAAGGAATCAGCCTTAAATCAGCAGCAAAACGAGCTTCAGCTGAAGAAGGTCACAAGAAGTTCGAAAAATTACAAATCGAACAAATGGCCAGAGCCGCAGCGCTGTTAGCTTCTTTCTGGGATAAGATCTACTTAGAAGCCGGAAGCCCTGAAGTGAAAGCGTATAGAAGCTATAAATACCCATTCACTCCTGACTTCGTAATGCCTGACTACTACGACACAAAAGCTGAAGACGAAAAGAAAGTTAAGTAGTTTAAAGTTCTAAATAAGAATTAAAAATTTAAATCCCTGGTAGGAATCCCTATCAGGGATTTTTTTTGGCTCTAATCTGGCCGCCATACTGCGAGTGAAAATCAGAGAGTATCTTTAGATAGGTGAAATAAAAAAATCGCCGGTGAAGCGATTAGAAAGAAAATCCGGAATATTTCATACAAATAAAAAAGGCCCGGTATAAACCGAGCCTTTTTAGCTTTACATTTTCTAACTTAAAATTAGAAAGCGTATGTTAAACCAACAGTACCTAATAGGTCTGTAGAGTTAACTTTTTGAGTTCCAGCTAATAATGAACCGTCTAAAGAAAGTTTACCAAGTTTTAAACCAGCGCCAGCTGCGAAAGTTGTGCTGTTTTCGCCTGGAGCGAATTCAGATGTAGTAGCTGTAGCAGTCTCAGTTTTTTCATTTTGGATAAGAACGTTTTGAGTTACAGATCCACGTAATGTTAACCAAGAAGCAGCGTTAGCTTCAACACCGATGATTAAAGGTAACATTAAAGAAGTTTCTTTAATTTCAGCACCTTTTGAATCTTTAGATTGAGCTGATGCTAAAGCAGCACCCCAGAAAAATTCATTGCCTTCAGATTTAACAGTGTTGATAGCACCAACAGTGATATCAGTTGTTTTGATTTCAGAAGCAACTGTTCCAGCAACTGTATCTTCATGACCACCCATAGCTACGTCAGCGTATGCGTACATGTCAGAAGCAACCCAGAAACCACCACGTACTGCTACGTTTGATTTACCTTTGAATTCGTTGTTAGCAGCGTCTTCCCATTTGTCAGTTAAACCTAAATCAACTGTTGCATCCCAAGTAGAAGTAGCAGCACCGAATTTTAAACCCATTGTGCTTTCTTTCTCGTCTGCAGCTTTGTCGTTGTAGTTAGAGTAAACTAAAGTACCAGCCCAAGCCATGTCGCCAGATTTCATACCGTAAGTAACTTCGATTGGATTTTGCTGAGCGATAGCTGCAGCAGAAACCGCTGAAGTTGAACGTTGAGAGAAAGATCTAACGTCATCGTGACCTAAAGATAAAGCCCATTTAGCATCGCCGTGTGAACGGATTAATAATGCTTCAGCACCAGTTGATGGGTTGTTAGCAGTAGCACCTGTAACTAAAGCTACATCTGTTAAACCAGATTCGATAGTTAAAGAGTCAGAAACTGTGAACATATCAGCAGGTTTAGCGTAAACAGTAGATGCGTCAGTTAAGTGAGCAGCACCTTGTAAAGCTGTGATTCTTGCGCGTGTTGCGAAAGCAGAAGTTGAAGCTAATACGATCGCTAATGTTAATAATGATTTCATGTTAATAAATCCTTTCAAATTACATGTTCAATTAGAACATGTAAGTTAAACCAACAGTTGTTAATAAAGAGTTACCGTTTAAGTCTTGAGTAGCTGCACCACCAGTTAAACCTTCTAAAGAACCGTCAACAGTGATTTTGTTGAATTTTAAACCAGCACCGATAGCTGCTGTAGTGTTATTAACGCCTGGAGCAGTTTCAGAGTTAGTTGTACCAGCAGTTTCATCTTTAGCGTTATCTAAGATAACTGTTTGAGTTAATGAACCACGTAAAGTCATCCAAGAAGTAGCTTCTGCTTCTAAACCAACGATAACTGGTAAAGATAATTGAGTTACTTTGTTATCAGAAGTTTTATCTTTTTGGTTGTAGCTAGCTAATTTAGCACCGTAGAAAAATTCGTTGCCATCTTTTTTGTGAGAAGAAACAACACCTAAGTTGATACGAGTAACATCAACTTTAGCTAATTCTGCACCAGAAGTTTGGTTTTCCATTTTCGCGCCAACGATAGCAGCGTTACCGTAAACATAAAGGTTTTCCATAGTGTAACCAGCGCCTACTGAGTAAGAACCAGTACCTTTGAAATCTACACCTTGTCCACCGGCAGCAGTTTTATCTTCAACTTTAGATGATAAACCTACACCTGCATCGATGTCCCAAGCACCCATTAACATACCGAAACGAACGCCAGCAGAATCTTCTTTGATTTCTTGAGCTTTATCGTTGTAGTTAGAGTAAACTAGAGTAGCACCCCAAGTCATATCGCCAGATTTCATACCGTATGAAAATTCAACCGGATTTTGTTGCTCAGTTACGTTTGTAGCTGGAACTAAATCCATGATTCTTCTTAAACCGAATGCAGAAGCATTTTCAGATTTGTGACCTAAAGCTAAAGCCCATTTAGCATCGCCCATAGTGCGAACGATAGAACCTTCAGCGTTGTCGTTAGGGTTAGTTAAAGACGCGCCAGTGTTAGTAGCTGTTTTACCAGACTCTAAAGAAACGAAATCGCCCATTAAGAACATTTTCGCTGGGTTAGAGAAGATAGACTGAGTGTCTAAGATGTGTGCTGAGTTACCTAAAGAAGTTACTCTCGCGCGAGATGCGAATGCGTTAGTCGAAGCTAAAGCAATTGCAATTACTAATAGTTGTTTCATTGTTGTGTCCCTTTCGTTAAATCGTTTCGTTATCAAAACGTTAATTTGGTTTAAACTTTATAAGACAATGGTATTAAGGTCATAAGTCCGGCGCAACGGGAAAAATGTGTTCAACAGCTTCGACAACCTTTGAAGATGATTAATTTCTAAACCTTTGTGGTTTTGTTGCATCAATTGTAATCCGCGGGTCAAAAATTATTTTTTAAGAAAATAACCGAAATTTTCGCGCGAGTTTCTTTTCAAAAATTTATAATTTCTCACTCTGAAAAATGAATTTCCTCAATATTTTTTGTTGTAGAGTAAACGCTCGGTGTTTTGGGGAATTTTGCACATGCAACAAACAAGGATTATGTTTCGTTTTTAGTTTTCCGGGCCGCGGCGATTGCGGCGTGTTATTTCCGGGACTATGGTCTAGGAATTCTTTCTGAATTTATCGATTACACGGTGCTCGCTTATGCGCTTCACGTCAGAAACAAACAGAGTGTCATCGAATTTTTAAACGAATCTGCTCAACTTGCTTTCAGAATTTTGTTTGGAGCTACATATATATAGAGGCATTATAAACATAATGAAAAAAACAGTTCCCCGTCTTCTGAACGGTACAATCAAACGACATCCAGATGGTTTTGGCTTTTTTATTCCTGAAGACGTAGAACATCCTGACGTTTTTATTCCCGCACAAGCGATGAAAACCGCTATGACTAACGATAAAGTCTCAATCACCGTTGAAAAAGAACGTGATGGGCGTTTTCGCGGCGAAATCATGAATATTATTGACCGCTCTCAGAAAAAAATCGCCGGAGCTTTTTCAATCTGGAATGAACGTTACGGTTTAATCAAAGATGAAGGCAAAGGCTGGGGTAAAGATTTAAAAATTCCTTTAGATAAATCTTTGAAAGCCAAAAAAGGTGAATTAGTTGTAGCTAAAATCACCGAATATCCTGATCAAGGCGAATTTACCGGTGAAGTTGTTGAAATCATCGGGGATATCGAAGATGCCTTAAACGATATTAAGCGTGTCGTTGTCGCGCAAAATATTCCAGAAGAATTTGCTCCAGAAACTTTAGAAGAAGCTAAAAGTTTTGCCGCCAACCCTGGCGAAGAAGATTTCAAAGGCCGCAAAGATATTCGTAATATCGATATCATTACGATCGACGGTGCTACTGCAAAAGACTTCGATGACGCTGTTTATGTCGAAATGACGGCACGCGGGTTTCATCTGATCGTAGCGATCGCCGATGTCAGCCACTACGTAAAACCTGGCACATCCATGGATAAAGACGCTTACGAGCGTGGAACATCAGTTTACTTTCCAAATTTCGTCATTCCGATGTTACCTGAAGCTTTATCAAACGGTTTATGTTCTTTAAATCCTCATGTTCCGCGTTTAGCACTTGTTGCAGATATGCATTTTGATTTTACAGGTGTAATGACTGAGTCTTCTTTTTACGAAGGCGTGATCGAATCTAAAGCGCGTGTCACTTACGGACAAGCGCAAGAAATTATTGATAATCCTGAAGGCGATAGCGAAACACATAAAAAGTTTGCGCACGTGCATGAAAATATCATGCGTTGTGCAGATCTTGCGAAAGTGTTGATGGCTAAACGTTTTAAAGAAGGATCTTTAGATTTAGAAGTTCCTGAAACTGAATTAGTGATTGATGGTTCTGGTGAACCCGTTGACGTGATTAAATCAGAACGTTTATTCGCTCACCGTCTAATTGAAGAGATGATGTTAGCGGCCAATGTGGCTGTCGCCAAAGAATTTGCAAAAAAAGAAATTCCTGCAATTTACAGAACGCATGAACCACCTGATCCTTTAAAAATTGCCATGCTCGAAAAATTCATGAGCAGCTTTGGCGGACACGTTCATTTAGGTGGCGAACGTTTACAGAAAAAATTAACTAAAGCGCTGCATGAATTCACGAACGAAGTTCAAGCGCAAGTGATTCACATGTTAACTCTTCGTTCAATGAGCCAAGCTAAATACACTTTAGATAATATTGGTC
Source organism: uncultured Pseudobdellovibrio sp. (assembly GCA_966250225.1). GTDB lineage: Bacteria > Bdellovibrionota > Bdellovibrionia > Bdellovibrionales > Bdellovibrionaceae > Pseudobdellovibrio. Next base: position 152,772 of record CBINGM010000004.1, read on the forward strand.
ACTTTGGATTGGGTTTTGATTTTTACACGCATTTTACTTCTCCGATTCGTCGTTATCCGGATTTAATTGTTCACCGCTTATTAAAACAAACCATTGGTGTTCCTGGTTACCGCTTAATGGCTGAAGACGATATCGCAACAGCTGGCACGTGGTTATCAGCCTGTGAGCAACGTTCAGCTAAAGCTGAACGTCAAATTCAAGCCATTAAAAAAGCCCGCTTTATGAAACGTTTAGTGGGCCAAGACTTCGACGGCATGATTTCATCTGTTACGAAGTTCGGTGTATTCGTTTTACTTCGTGAATACAATATCGATGGTTTAATTCGTTTAGATGATTTGGGCAGCAGTGCCGAAGGCGGGCCTAGGCCCGACAAATGGGAATTTGACGAAGAAAATCTTCGTTTAGTCGCGAAACGTTCGGGCGCAAGTTATAACCTTGGTGACCGCGTTCGTGTGACAGTGAGTTCTACAGATATTGAAAGTGGCCAAGTTAATTTCTTATTAGAAGGCGCTACTGAATCTAAAGCTACGGGCACGAAAAATAATTCTAAGTATGCTCGTGGTAAAGACGACTTTAAAAAAGGTGGCAAAAAAGACCGCAGATCCGAAAAAGAAGATCGTTTTGTTAAAACAGATAAAAAATTTCCAAGCTTTAAAAAAGAAAAATCTCGTGATGACCGATCGATTAGATCAAGAGAAGAAGACAGACCGGCATTCTCTAAAAAAATGCAGGCTGTGCAAAAACACGAAGAGCGTTTTAAAGTGCCAACACCTGATCGCGATGAAAAACCACGCGCTTCAGGCCCGCAGGAAATTCGTCCAAGATACGCGTCTTTATCTGACTATTTAGATCAAATGGCAAAAAAAGGAAGTAAGAAAGATGACAACCACTCATCACACAAGAAGGACGGACAGTCCAAAGAGAAGTCTGGCCATAAGTTCTCTTCAAATAGGAAAGACTCTAAAAAACGTGACTCGTCTTCGAACGATTCTAGGGGTGTTCGCAAAGCACGGCCTTCGAAATCTGGTAGAAAGACTAAATCTAGATAGTTTTCTTACTTCAAGCAGTAAACCCTCTGAGGAAAAGGAATTATTAACGATTCCTCAGCGCCTTCGTTTAAGTTTTGAAGAGTTAGGGCCTACGTTTGTTAAATTCGGTCAGTTGTTAGCAACTCGTCCCGATTTAGTTCCCGATGAATATATTCAAGAAATGTCTTTACTTCACGATCAGGTGCAAGAGTTAGATTTTGCGACGATTGAAAGCGTATTAATTGAAGAATTTGGTTCGCACTGGAGAAGTAAGTTCCAATCTTTCGATGAAAAACCGATTGGTGCCGCAAGTATCGCACAAGTTCACAAAGCGGTGATGATTAATGGCGATCATGTGGTTTTAAAAATCCAACGCCCTGGCATCGTTCAAAAAATTAATGACGATTTAAATGTTCTTTATTTTATCGCTGAGCTTTTAGAAAAATACATTCCTGAAACACGCGCATTTAATCCGGTTGGCATGGTGGATGAGTACTTTAGAACTCTAGAGCTTGAAACCAACTTCGTTGTTGAAGGTAATAATATTCGCCGTATGAAAGAAAACTTTAAAGATGATACCAACATGGTTATTCCTAAAGTTTATTTCGAATTAACAACAGAGCGTGTGCTTGTGATGGAAGAACTTAAAGGTAAACCTTTAAGCAAAGTCGATAGCTTGCACGCCATGGGGATTGATCCTGACGATATCGTGAAAAAAGGCTTAAAAGCTTATTTAAAAATGGTTTTCGTCGATGGATTTTTTCACGGAGACCTTCACGCCGGAAATTTCTTTATCATGCCTGAAAACAAAATCGGTTTGATTGATTTCGGTGTTGTGGGCCGTTTAAATTCAAAAACTCAGGCCGCGATCGTAAATATGTTATTAGCGCTATCGAAAGAAGATTACACGCGCTTAGCTTATGAATACGTTGATTTAGCTCCGTTTTCAGAGAGTGTGAATGTCGATCTCTTCGCAAAAGATCTGCAGGCCGTGATTGCACCCTATTACGGTTTGACCCTTAAAAATGTAAACTCGGGTAAAATTTTGATGGCTTCTGCGGGGGTTGCTGCTTCTCAAGGACTTATCGTACCGACTGAAATGATGTTGTTTTTCAAATCCATCATTTCCATTGAAGGATTGGGCGCAAAAATTTCAAAAGATTTTGATTTTTTAGCGTTCACACTTTCACAAGTGGGTGAAGTCGCGCAAAGTTTTTTCCAGCCGGTAAAAATGGCCAACGAAGCCAGCCTTCTGTTTCGTGAATCGAAAAATTTCTTAAGCGCTTTACCAAGACAGTTAAATTTACTTTTCAGAAGAATGAATTCACCGGATTATCACACGAAAATCCAAATAGATGGTTTACCGAACTTACAAAAAACCATTTCAAATTCATTTCATTTATTGTTTTTAGGTTTAATTATCGGGGCTTTAATTCTAGCAAGCTCTTTGATTTACGCTTTATCTGGAAGTATTCCGAACCTTTGGATTGTCTATGGCATTCCGGGATTTAGTTTAATCGGCTATATCCTAGCGGGCTTTACAGGATTGATCGCGTTTTATAACTACATTATGAAAGATTAGGTCTCAAAAATGCAAAAGCTGCTAAGCGAACAGCCTAACAGCTTTTAGTGATGCCGAACTTCCGAACTTTCGGAAAGGAGGTCCGACATGCGTAAACCAAACTATTTACGTTATCGGCGCCTTATCACTCTAACTAAAGAAATTATCAGATTAATTATGATGATCCTTGTGGTTATGTAATGATTAAAAGTATTTAGAGATCTATCATTCTGTACGTTAATTCCTAGATTTTGATTTACAATCAAGACCAAGGTAGGGACTTTAAATCCCCGGAATTTAAGCTCACAAGGATAAAGCTGTTAGGTCTGTTCACCTATTTTTTGTAACAGTTTTTCCACGAGCTCCCGATCTACTTCATAAAGATATGCAGGAATCACTCCCAGTGAAATTGGTGATTCAAAAGTCGTCTCTCCCAAAATGGGTATTCCCAGTTTTTGTTTTGCCTTATTCGCACCAACATTCAATTTTGGCGTTTTGAAAAGTATTTTTTCCAATTTAAATTTATTAAAAAAATGCTTCATCGCCTTTGGGTAAGAAAAAAATGAAATCCCTTTACGCTGAAACTCCGGCTCAAAAATATGTGAATGCATAACCGCACTCACTCCCTCTTTTAGTTCCGTAAGTGTATGAACTCCAATAGCTTTTCCACTAAGTTCGATTACACCTACAGTCGGCACGTCACCTAATTTTGCGTAGGTTTCATTAAAAAAATCCAGAAACTGTTCACGGCTTTTCATTTTTGATTTATCAACGCCCAGTGAAGCCCAGTATTCAGCAGACTTATTAGTCCAATAATCAACTAAAGCTGAAAAATCATTTGGCAAAAAATTTCTAATTGCAATCTGTTCTGAAGTTATCTTCATATTTTAGCGCCAGTAGTGGCACATATAACCGTTAGGGTTCTTTTGTAAATAATCCTGGTGGTACTCTTCAGCACTCCAGAATTTTTTAAGTAACGTGATTTCAGTCACTATCGGATTTTTCCAAAAACCAGAAGCTTCTACTTCTTTTGTGACTTCTTCTGCGATTTTCTTTTGTTCGTCAGAAACGTAGAAAATCGCTGACCGGTACTGAGTACCGACATCACCTTCTTGGCGATTTAGAGTTGTTGGGTCATGTAATTTATAAAACGCACGAATTAAATCAGCATAAGAAAGTTTACTCGGATCAAAAGTGATTTTCACCGCTTCTGCGTGGCCCGTTGTTCCTGTTTTAACTAACGTGTAAACCGGGTTTTCGCCATTACCGTTACAGTAACCGACTTCAGTATCAATCACGCCATCCATTTTGCGAAGTAATTCTTCAACACCCCAGAAACATCCGGCCGCAATCACTGCGATTTCTTTATTAGCCACTAGCGACCTCCCGCCATTAAACACATTAATTCAAACATCGTATCAACCGCCGCAAGGCCTGTGATTTGCGAGCTATCAAATGGAGGTGACACCTCAACTATGTCAGCACCGACTAAGTTCTCAATTTGCAGAGCGCGTAGGATCTGTTGCGTTTCGTAAGTGGTTAGCCCCCCTGGCACCGGAGTTCCAGTTCCAGGAGCATAAGCTGGATCTAAACAATCAATATCAAAACTGATGTATGTAGGACCTTTAAATTTAGGAAGTGATTTTAAAACTTCAGGTAACGGACGCTGTTTAATATCATCGACTGTTAAAACTTTGATTTTATGTTTTTTAATAAAATCTAAATCATCAACCGCAGCTAATGGCCCACGAATACCAATCTGTAACATGCCTTTTGTATTTACTAAGCCTTCTTCAACCGCATGACGGGCAAAAGCGCCGTGATGGTATTCCTGGCCCCAGGCTGCTGGGTAAGTATCTAAGTGCGCATCGAAATGAATAAAATTCACCGGACCGTATTTTTTCGCAATCGAACGTAATAACGGTAATGTTGTTGAATGATCTCCACCGATCGAAATAAATTTTTTATCCGCATTTAAAACACTTGAAGAAAATTTTTCGATATTGGCATAAGTTTGTTTTTGATCAATGGGTACAATCGGGCAATCACCGATATCGGCAAAAGTTAAACTTTCAAATAAACTCATCGCGCGAGTCATGTGAAAGCCGCGGCCTAAGCTTGAACATTCACGAACCAACGTTGGCGCAAAACGCGCTCCAGGACGGTAACTTACGCCGCCGTCATACGGAGTACCAAACAAAGCCACATCGAAATCTTCGTTAAGATCTGCCACGGGTAAGCGAAAAAAAGTTTTGATCGCTGAAAAACGTGGAAACTCGCGGCCGCTAAGTGGTTTATAACGGTTTTGCGAAACAGATGCTGAAGTTTTTGACTGAGTTGTTGCGGTAGATTTTTTAGCTGGTTTTTGTGCTTTTGCCATAGAGAAATATCGTATATAACAACCTCATGACAAAGCAATTTGAAAAAGACCGCGACATCTTGATTGACTGGTATAAAGAAAATAAACGCGATCTACCATGGCGCAATCCAACAGGGTCGCGCGGGTCAAAAGACCCCTACCGCATTTGGATTTCTGAAGTCATGCTGCAACAAACTACTGTGACAGCGGTTATTCCCTTCTATGAAAGATTTATGGACCGTTTTCCGACGGTCAAAGATTTAGCGAAAGCTAAAATTGAAGACGTTTACGAATACTGGGCGGGATTAGGTTATTACTCTCGTGCACGCAATCTTCATAAAGCGGCGATCATGTTCGCTGAAAACGGTTTTCCAAAAACCGCGGCCGAACTTATCGAATATCCGGGTCTTGGCCCCTACACGTCTCGCGCGATCGCAAGCTTAGCGTTCGGCGAAAAAGTGGGTGTCTTAGATGGTAACGTGATTCGTGTGCTTTCACGCAAATACGGTATTCAATCAAACTGGTGGGAAACTAAAGAGCGACAAAAGTTACAAGATATCGCCGACATCATGGCACAGACTGAATTTAATTCTGAATTAAACCAGGGCTTAATGGAATTAGGAGCCACTGTTTGTTCTCCTAAAAAAGTGATGTGCTTAATGTGCCCGTGGAAAAAAGACTGCGTGTCTTTTAAAAAAGATTTAGTCGAACAGATCCCACGTAAGAAAGAAAAAGAAAAATTTCAGATCTGGGAGTGGACTTTCTTTGTCGCTGAAAAAGGTGAACAGATCTATTTAGAAGAAAACGCGCAAACACCGTTTCTTAAAAAATTGATGCTTCCGCCATCCGAAGCAAAGCTTTTAACGAAGAAACCAAAAGACTTTCACTTTAAACATGGAGTAACAAAGTACGAAATCTTTGTAACCTTAAAGACAGTAAAGGCTTCTAAATCTAAAGCAACTGGACTTTGGGCTAAGCGTTCAGATATCTCTAAAGTGAATCCTACAAGCTTAATGAAAAAAATCTTAAGTCATCAGGAAAAATCAAGGTAAGATAAATCTATGACAAAAGGGTTCGCTCACTTTTTCTTATTTGTGATGGGGTTACCATTATTTTCATTGGCCGCACCACTTCCAACAACTGGATCGTCGGCCGTGAACTCGCCAAAATGGAATACGGCTTTTTCGCAGATGGGTTTTTCGTTTAAGTTAGTTTCTGATGAATGGGTTTATTTAGAAAACCCTTCACAAACACGCTTACCTGCGAACCAACAAATCGATATGGGCTTTAAAACTTTATCCGAATCAGCGCGTTTAAGTCTGAAAACAGAAAATTATCTCGGTAAAGTAAATTTAGAATCTTACGCAAAAAAATACTTACGTGATTACAACCAATATGGTTTTGAAGTGCTTTCTAGTAAGTCGGTGAAGATTAACAATATCCCGGCTGTCGTCATTGATTTGATCCAAAAAAACAAGTTAACTCAGTCTCGTCAGATCTTTTTGTCGGCTGACAATAAAATTACCATAGCGTCGTGTATTGACAAGACTGACTACTTCACAATGACATCAAGCATGTGCAACCAACTTCTAAACAATTATAATTGGCGCCCAAGCGATAAATAACAATCTCCGTCACCTCGTCAAAATTTTTGACTGTCGAACTTCTAGTTAAATTTCGCTCGAAATAAGTGACAAACTTTGCATCTCGTTTTTTTATAAATTTTCATTTATTGTTCGTCCTACCCAACCTGTTGTTGAAAGGACGTTAGTTATGAAAGCCCCGGTTTTAAAAACATTGATTGCTGGTCTTGTTGTCTTAGCTACGACTGCGGCGCAAGCCCGTCTTATTACTAACTGTTCTGCCGAAGGCGCCAACGGCGACTTAAAAGGTTCAAGCAACATGCACGCAAGCATGCCGATCGCTTCAGTCTCTAAAGTGTTTACGTCTTTATGGGCTGCTGAACGTTTAGGTTTAAACTACCGTTTTCCAACCCAAGTTTACTTAACGAAATTAAGCGATGGTACACACAACGTTCACCTACGTGGTTCTGCGTTTCCTTACTTTGACCGCGTGATGTTTTACTTTTTAATCGGTGAATTAAATAAACGTGGTGTAAAAGCGATCAACGAATTAACTTACGATGAAAACTTTGAGTACGCTTCAGTTGTAAGAACAAAAGCAGACTTAGTTCACCAAAACGGCGAACAATCAGAAACTGAAATCATGCGTGAATTACGTGCTGATATCACAGGTTTAAAAACTCGTTACTCTCAATACGTGTCTAGAACTCAATCTCTTGTTCCAGAAATGAAATTACCTAAATCAGTGTCTTTAACAGTAAAAAATATCGCTGCTCAATCAATGAAAGTATTTAACGCAGCTAAAGCAGATTCTTCATTTATCTTACGTTCTTCTGAATTACACCGTACTTTAAAAGAGTTAAACCGTAACTCTCATAACTTCGCAGCTGATAAAGTGTTCGAGCGTTTAGCGCGTACTGAAAAATTTGATTCTTATATGACTAAAATGGTTGGCGCTGCCGATAAAGAATTTGATTTCTACAATGGCTCTGGTTACCCAGAAATCGTTGATGGCCGCAAAGTTTATAATTCAGCGAGCTGCCGCACAGTAGTTGAAGTTATGAAACGTTTAACTAAAGTAGCAACGGATCAAGGTAAAGGTTTACGTTATATCTTACCAGTCGCTGGTTCCGATGCGAGTGCTGATGGTAATTCAACAGTGACAAACATCTACTTAACGAACAATACAGATGACTCGTTACTTGCAAAAACGGGAACGATTTCTCAATCGGTTTCTTTAGCAGGTGCAGCTTTAACTCAAGACGGAGTAGTTTATTTCCACGCGACGTCTTCAACTAAAGACTACACTAGTATTCGTAACTTTTTATCGAGCATCATCAAGACAAATGGTGGTAAAGATCCACTAGATAACTATAAAGCTCGCGCGTTTGTACCGTTTGATGAAAACTCGATTCAAGACGTTAAGTAAATAACTAAATCACGACAAATTGTCTCTTCAAAATGGATCACTTAACGTGGTCCATTTTGCGTTTCTGACGCATTCAAAACCCTGACAATTTCCTGACAAAAATCAGCGCTATTCTTGCATTTATTTCCTCTAGGATACGAAATTTAAGACACAACAATTGTGGTTGCTTTGGGCTATACCCTGGCAGCCATTTAATGGCCGCTGGCCAGAAGTTTGACAGTATGAAAACACCGTTTTTTAAAGTCATTTCAGCGCTTACCGCAACGTTAGCGATCTCTTGTTCTGCGGTAGCTGCCAGCACCTACATTGAGGGTTATGAGCCAGATCCGGCTAAATCAGAGCTTCGTGCCCGTAAGATTTATCTTTTAGTCGAAGATGGCAAAATCACTAAAAAATCGTTAACGCCGTTTGAGACCTCTCGCGAAACTAAAAAAATCTTAGAGTCACAAATTGGTAAAGTTATTCTTTCTTCAGGTTTTATCGATTTACATGGTCACTTAAAATACAACGTTATTCCGCTTTGGTCAGAAGCTCACGGGCAATTTGGTAACCGCTTTCAATGGCGCGGTCTATCTGGTTACAAGAAAAACGTAACAGGCCCGTTAAATAACCCTGCTTTAGGCGAAGCCACTGATGTAAACTCGCTTTACTGCCAAACGTACCAGTACGCTGAAATCAAAGCCTTGGCCGGCGGAGTCACTAGTGTTCAAGGTATCGGACAAGACTCTACATGCACTAAAGGTATTTTAGCGCGTAACGTAGAAATCGAAGAAGACTACAACTTAGTAACAGACGCTAAAGCCAGCATGGAAATCGTAAGTCCGGATGCGGCCGCTTTATTTTCTGAAAAAATTTTTCCGGCGATGATTAAAGAAAAAAAATCACAGAAAGAAGTGCTTTAGCCCTTACAAACCACTGAAGGAGCGCTTAATTCACGTCAAACTCAGTTTCTTGAAAGTTTAAAATCTTACTTAGGTTATTTCACACGTATGTTACCTGAAGGTGATTTACGTGGTTTAATCGTTCACTTATCTGAAGGCCGTTCTACAGATCAGTACAATAAACTTGAATACAAATTCGCCAACAAACTAGGTCTTGCAAAAAAAGGCTTAGTTGTAATTCACGGTGTGGGCATGGATGAAAAAGATCTAGCCGATGCGGCCAGCAAAAACATTTCTTTAGTGTGGTCACCGTTTTCAAATTTAATCTTATACGGTGATACTTTGAATCCGGAATTAGCGTTAAAGCATAACGTAAATGTGACATTAGGTTCTGACTGGACGCCATCAGGTACAAAAAACTTATTAGACGAAGTTAAAATCGCCCGCCGTTACGCTCAGTCAAAAGGAATGACTCAAGTGACAGATAAAAAACTTTACGAGATGATGACGATAAATCCGGCTAAAGCTTTAAGATTAGCTGATCGCTTAGGTCGCCTTGAAGAAGGCTTCTTAGCTGATATCGTAGCGATTCGTTTAAAATCAACGAAAGCAAATCCGTACACACAAATCGTGACAGCCCAACAATCCGATATTCAATACGTGATGGTTGGCGGAGAATTAAAAGTAGCTAAAACAAATATCGCGGTTGAGCAAAACAACGCGGATTCATTAGTGACAAAAGAGCAAATCGACCAAAGTCCAGGCTGCGCAAGGCTTTCACAACAACAAGTAATGAATTCACCACTTAAGTTATCTGAATTAGTGGCAAATATGAAATCTGTGTTTCCTCAGCTAGATTCACTAACTTCATGCAATGACGAGAACTACAGAACAGTTATCAAAAATCTATTCTCAAAAGAATGGAAAGCTTCAATGCCGCAAGAAAAGCTTGATCAAAAAAATTACGATCGCTTCGCTGAGCAATTAGAGCAAATTAATATGCGCGAGTAATATAAACTCGCGCCTTTCACCCTAACTAAATCTTAAAACAAATCACTGGACCTAAGTCTTTAAGCCTTATGTTTCAGGCCTATGAAAAAAACGTGAAATTCCATAAACTAAAAGGGTTGTACTTTTTAATTCTGCCGCAGGCAGATCTATTTTCAACTAAGGAGACTCTTTTATGCAATTCAAACCAACAGCGTTGTTATTGGCTGGTGTGATGACTGCGGCTTCGTGCACGCACTCACCTTTTTCACCATCACAACGTGATCCGCAATCAGTGAATGTAGCATTACCTTACGATGCTCGTCGTGGTTCGCCTGCAGAATATGATGCGGGGGCTCCTGCTGATTCAAAATGGATTGAACTTTTTGGTTCAACACCTAATTACCGCGCTATCGGCGTTGAAGCTTTAGGTGGTACGGCAAAAACCGATGAAAAATTCCGTTGGGAATTCGGTCCGATGTGGTATCGCGGTCGTTTAACTCCTGAAAGCGTAAAAGTTTTCGTAGTAGGTCAAGAAGGCGCACAAGATGAAAACGTTTCTAACCGTGCTTTCACAGGATCAACTGGAACTCGTACTCAAAGATTCTTAAATCACTTAGGTATTCACAGAAGTTACTTATTCTTAAATACTTTCGTGTACACGATTAACGGACAACTTGAAGATGATCCACGTTTTAAATGGATCGAACAAGGTAACGAATCTCCAATCGTAGAATACCGTCACAAATTATTTGATAACATGATGGTAACAAACGCGAATACAGTCGCGCTATTTATGGGCGTAGGTTCAGGCGGTAAAGCTTCTTTAGCAACTTGGATCAATGCACGCGGTGGTAAATGTAACACTGCTTGGGAATTAAAAAACTGCGACACGCGCGGTATGAAACAATGGTTTAAAGAAAACCGTGGTATCGAAATTAAAAATGATATCTTAGCGATCGGTGTTCCTCATCCAGGCGGCGCTAATCCAAATCTAGGTGGCGATGCCGCAATGGAAAATATCAAAGCTGGTTTCTCAGGTGCTGCTCAACGTGTAGCCGCTTACAAAGTAGCTAACAAAAACTGGTTACCACAAGATATCGATGAAAAAGCAACTCCTGAAGAATTAATCGCGCGTTTACAAGCGGGTTATACTTACAAGGGATACGCTCCGATTCCATTCCGTGACTTTGCATTCAACACAAACTGGAGAATGGGTTCAGAAGGAACAACGTCTAACCGTTGGGGAGCCAACTCAATCCAAGTTTACTCGGATGCTGGCGAATACAATGATAAAAATTCGCAATTTCCATATAAACCACAAGATTTAGATTCTGGTATGAACGAGAAAAAAACAGCTTTAATCGGCATGGGACCTCGTGATTTACCTTATGAATCTCCTCGTTATTACGCGGGTAAATGGTCAGCAGATCGCCCTGATTTCGATTACGGCCCTTGCGGTTACTTACGTTACGATCAAGGTGCTTGTGCTTTAGCAGAAGCTTTAGTTTCTTGGCCAAACATGAAAAACTTAGGTATCAACTACATCAGCCATGATTCTTTCGGTTACTTCGGTACATACCGTGGCCGCGGTAAAGGTGCACAAGTTTACGTGGTGATGGATCAAACTTCACACGATGACTTTTTCTCGGCTCGCGCAGTCACAGGTGCCGAAGGTCAAAAACTTCAAGCGATGTTAAACAGAACAGGTGTTGGTCTAAATTACTTCATCCAACGTTCATTACCAGTTGATACTTTAGGTATGAACACTGGTGATTTAGTGGCTGGTGCTACAAAACCTGAAATGACAGCGACTTACAAACGTATTTATGAAGCTGTCGCTCGTAATTCAAATATCAAAGCTGTTGTGGCTGTAGGCCCTGTGGCTAAAGCCATCGTTGATAGCTTACAATTATCTGGCGTGCAAATCGTTCAGTTACAAGATTTAAATTCTTTAACTGCTAACAACGAAGCGATCCGTTTAGTTTCTCAAGCGTTAGGAACACAAGCGGGAATTTACAACGGCGAATTAATGACAATTCCTCGTGAAGATTTACCTTACCACTCTCGTTGGTGGATGGGTTCATCAGGTGACCGTGGTTACCGTGGTGAAAACTACTCACAAGGTAACTACTACCGTGTGTACGCTCCACAATGGGTATCACGTTTATACCCGCTTCCTTTAACTAAAGAAGAAAAAGAAGATCTAACAACTAAAATGAAAAAGTACGTTAAATAAAAACGTACTTTCTCAAAAAGAAAAAGGAGCTTTAACCAAGCTCCTTTTTTTATGTCTAAAATTTGTAATTATTTAAATTAATTAAATCAAAAAACTAATCACCGTCGTCGTAGATTAATCTTTTTTCGGCACAAAGTTCTTTACCATCAGCTAAAACTCTAACGATAAAATTTCCAGAGCCTGTAGGCGCTGAAGTTAATTGTTTTTCAACATCTAATTCGACCACACGGTATTTATTATCTTGAGCAAACGGCGTCGTTTTTTTAGCTGTCGTTTTTACAGCTTTCGCTTTTTTACCAGCAGCTTTTGATTCTAAAACCACTTCGGCATTGGCTGGAGCTTTATCAGTTAGTACCAAACCCTGAAAGCGGCTATTGCGTGACCAATCGGTCACCTCAAAGATCGAATGTTTTTTGACAAGCTTACCTTCAACTTTTTGCGTGTATTCATTAAAAGCCTGAAGAAAGTTATTACACGAAGTAGCTGCTAAGCCCGCTTGTGATTGAAAAATAAAGCTTAAAGAAATTATTGCAACTCTGAGCATACACCTGGGTCCACGTTAAGGTTATTACAAGCCTCTTTCACTGTTGGATTACGAGCACCGAAGCAAACATGCAAATGATTGTTATGCATTGATCCACCCCACTCGACACCTAATGCTTTGTTATTGATCTTACGATCGCTGTACATCACTTCGGCTCCGTATTTTTTTGCCATTTTGATAAAGGCCACTGTCGTATCGCGATCATAATCTCTGGTACCTGTTGTTCGACCAGCATCGCGGAAAGAACCTTTGTTAAATGGGCGAATATCAATACATTCACCATTCGTATGTTCTTTATGTCCGTTATATAACGGGCGATTTGCATGTGAAATATCTCCCCAAGCAATGCGGCAACCGGCGTTGTCATTCGGACAAACTGTCTTTTTCCACTCTTGCGCCACTGCAGCTAACGAACAAGCTGTGTGAGGAGCCGCGTAGGCATCAACTCCCGGGGGACGATCAGGTGTATAATGGTGAGTTCCACAGAAACCGGCATTTCCGTCTACAGGCATTTGCATTAAACCACGGTTACATTTGTACTCTGATTGTTTCGCTGGAGGACATTTTCTTGAACGTTGCAACTCTTTAGCGAAATTCGTAAATGGACTTGGAATCTGAGCCCCTTGTGGTGCATTTACGAATCGCTCAATCTCTTGCGCATTCTTAGCTGTCTTAGAAGCTTCAGAAACTTTACCACCTGAAGTTTCACCTTGAGCACACTCAGTACAATCAACCGGAGTGCGCGCTTCAGTTAACACTTTACCTGAAGCTTTCGGAAGAACTTTCAAATCTAAATCAGGCTTAAGGTAACTGGCCACAACCCAACCCTTTGTTGGACAACCCGCCGGAGGATTTTCAATCTCAATCTCAACCCAACGATTACGCTTTTGGACCTCGTTAACAATATTAACTTTTGCATTTTTCGGAAGACTGCAAGAAAAAGTTCCGTCTTCAACACTTGGTTCTTTACGTAAACTTAAACCGTTTAATTCAACTAATGCTGTTTCAGTAAATCTATCAACTGATTGAGAAACCGGACGTAAATAGTTGATATAGACAAAGCCATTCACCACACCAGCACATGGACCATCCGGCACCATGATTTGCACACGTTCAGCATCAGGAGCCACCGCTGTAACGGCAACCATTGAGCCTTTGGCTAAATTACAAACTTGCTCACCGTTTAAATTACGGACGATGTAATTTGAAGTTAACTTCATCATCACAGCTTTATCATTTTTTTGAGGGCGCGGGGCTGTAACTACGATTTCAGGTTCTGCGGCAAAAACAAATGACGGCAGAACCGCCATTACTAAAATGGTCAGAATACTTTTTTTCATACACCTATAGTGTAATTGTTATTTAGCTAAATAACTTCTTGAAAAACGATTTTACAGAGTTAACTAGACCGGACTGAGGTGCAGGCTTTCTGTGAGAACCCGTACGGTGTTTGTGAACTAAGTGAGCTGGAGTCACGCCGTGTGTTTTACGGTGATCCTGTTTGTGCTCAGCTGATCTGTGTTGTTTTTTACCGTGCGTATCGTGTTTTGCATGTTGCTCATGCTTCGCATGTGGCTTTTTATCATGCTTACGACCTTCGTCGCGATTATCGCGGTGATGCGGCTTCTTAGCTCCGCCTTCTGCGCGAGCGTGCGTGTGTTTACCATCATGCTCTTTATTGTAACCCGGTTTACGATCACCACGTTGAGGACGATCTCCATCACGACGAGGTTTACGGTCACCACGATCAAAAGATTTTTTAAATTTAGGTTCACGCTCAGAAAGCGGTTTGAAGTCTTTAACAAGTTCAGCGTCTTCTAAATAACCCGCTTCAATTTTCTTTTTCGTGTACTCTTCAATACGCGCTAAAGATTCAACGTCTTTATCAGAAACTAATGAAAACGCTTTACCTTCTTTACCGGCGCGGCCTGTACGGCCAATACGGTGGACGTAAGATTCAGAATCTTGCGGAAGTTCGTAGTTCACAACTAAATCCACATCAGAAATATCTAAACCACGTGCCGCCACATCAGTAGCTACTAACACATTCTGGTTATTTGTGGCTTTGAATTTAGAGATCACCTGCGTACGTTGTGCTTGCGACATCAAACTAGAAATACCCATCGCTGGAATACCGTTATCAGTTAAAAAGTGCGCTACGCGATCAACGTTGTTTTTGAAATTTGTAAAAATAATTGTTTGCTTCGGAGTTTCTTTTTTGAAAATCGAAAGTAAGAACTGAGGTTTTTCGCCATCACCTACGTGATAGATCATATCTTTCACGTGATCAGCTTTAGCGACGTCTTTTGAAATATTAATTTCAATCGGCTCAGAACCAAATTGGTAAGCTGTATTTAAAACATCAAAGTTTAAAGTCGCCGAGAACACTAAGAACTGACGGTTACGTTCAATGCGGCTTAAGATGTACTTCATATCATCTTTAAAACCCATATCGAACATACGATCAGCTTCATCAAAAATAATCGCTTTTACTTTTTTAAAATCAACGTGATGTTCTTTGTAGAGATCAATCAAGCGACCAGGAGTTGAAACCATAAACTGTAAGTTACCAGCTAAGGCTTCTTTTTGTTTGTCGTAACCAGTACCACCGTAGAAAGTGGCAGATTTTAAACCCGTGCCTGCAGTTAATTTTAAAATGTTCTCATGAATTTGATCGGCTAATTCGCGTGTTGGAACTAAGATCAGAACTTGGTTAAAAGCTTTCCAATCTTTAAACGCACGTTCATGTTCAGGATGTGTTTCAGCTTTTAAAATACGTTCGATGATCGGAATTAAAAACGCGGCTGTTTTACCAGTTCCCGTTTGTGCAAGACCAGCAACATCTTTGCCGTTTACAATCGGAGAGAAAGCTTGTTCTTGAATCGGAGTCGCGTCGATGTATCCAAGATTTGAGATGTTAGTTTGCAGGCGGCTGTCTAAGTGTAGATCTACGTATTTCATTCAGCCTTTTTTGTAAGTCTTTAGGGGGGCTTAAGTCACGCTTAATGTTCTGCGTTGTTAGACTGAGTTCTGCGCTATAAATTGGCGAAACGCTTGAACAAATTCTTCAAATTTTTCGTAGTGCACCCAGTGCCCTGCACCAGCAAACTCTACACCTGTTATATTGGGGTTCACCGCTAACATTTTCTCATAAGTTTCTTGTTTAAGAATGTGCGATTTTTCACCACGAATTAAAAGCACAGGCATCTTAAAGCTGCTCACTTCAAGCCAGCGGTCTTTTAAATGGCCCTCGTGAGTTATTTCGATCACAGCCTGTTTAGAAAAACGCCAGTCATAAGTGCCATCTTCTTTTTCTTCAAGGTTGGCTTGTAAGAACGTCGAAAGCACTGCAGGTGGCTCTTTCGCATGAAATGATTTTTTAAATTCGTTATCAAAAAATTCTTTCACTGAAGCTTTGTTCGCAAAAGGCGTCGGAATATTATTCAGCATATTCTCGTAATAGCCCTTCATTGTGGGATCTGAGTCAGGGCTCATATCTTCAATGGTCAAAGTTCGTACCTTTTGGGGGAACATATGGGCAAAAACCATGGCATTTCGCCCACCCATTGAATGCCCTACCAAGTGAAAACTGTCCCAACCAAGTTCGTCGGTAATTTTGTTTAAATCTTCAGCGAAAATTTCCGGGCTGTAGCCAGAATCAGGCTTGAATGAGCGCCCATGGCCACGTTGGTCATAAATCAAGCATTGAAAATCATTCTCTAAACGGTTGGCGATCTTTCTCCAATTTGCTGCAAAGGCCATCAAACCGTGGATAAAAACCACGCGTTCTTGTGTGTTAGTCCCTAAAATTGAATAGTGAAAGTTCGATAAAAAGCTCATTCATCTCAAGTAATTACTCGACGTGGAGCCATTCCTCAATTAAAAAATAAATCTGGTTTATGTCGATCGAAAAATTTAAAGCTATTCTAAAAAAAGCCCACGCGGACATTGATCCGCAAGCGATCGGCATTATCAAAAAACTAAAAGACAACAAATACGATGGTTATCTGGTGGGCGGAGGCGTTCGTGATTTACTTGTTGGTCTTAAACCCAAAGATTTTGATATTGCAACGAACGCGCTTCCCAATGAAGTGAAGAAAAAAGTTCCGTACTGCTTTATCATCGGCCGCCGTTTTAAATTAGTTCACGCCAAACGTGGCGAGAAAATTTTCGAAGTAGCGACTTACCGCCGTGAAGCCACACAAGAAGAGTTAACCGCTTCTGAATCAACTGATCCGGCATTGCCTGCGGCCCCTGCGATCAGCGCTGATAATTTTTTCGGAAACTTAAAAGAAGATTCTTTTCGCCGTGATTTTACGGTGAATGCTTTATTCTATGATCCGCTATCTGAAGAATTAGTCGATTACTGCGGTGGTCTTCAAGATATCGAATCTTGCACATTACGCGTGATCGGTGATCCTCATGTGCGTATCAAAGAAGATCCGATTCGTATTTTACGTGCGATTCGTTTATCGCAAAAATTAAGTTTTCAAATTGAAACTGAATTACGTAAATCTATTTTAGAAAACATTGAAGAACTTAAAAAAACTGTGCTTCCACGCCGCCGCGAAGAATGGTTAAAATTTTTCCGCTTATACAATCCAGAAATGGCTTTATGGGAAATGCATGATCTGGGCGTGTTTAAAGCCGTTATTCCGGGATTAGAAGAGTTATTCACTGATTCAGCTAAAGTTGAAGAGTTTTTAAGTTTACTTCGCCGTAT
The DNA here is from genome assembly GCA_966250225.1 of uncultured Pseudobdellovibrio sp. Lineage (GTDB taxonomy): Bacteria > Bdellovibrionota > Bdellovibrionia > Bdellovibrionales > Bdellovibrionaceae > Pseudobdellovibrio. The sequence continues at coordinate 170,106 of CBINGM010000004.1, forward strand.
TGATCTTGTGGATATCAACACGCAAGACCCGGTTGAATTATTTGGTGCTGTTTTATACGCGTACTTAATCGCCCAGCACGGTTACAATTTTAATATCAATGAAGTGTCTGAAAAAAACAGCTTTCAAGTGTTCTGCAAAGATGAATTAGGTGTGTTCAAAGCCGAAGTGATTGCGATAGTTTTATCAATGCAGTTAATTCACGCGCTAACTCGTCATGATCAGTACTTAAAAAAAGGCGATCGCCGTAAGCGTGCCCTTCTACAAAATCATCACTTTGATTTAGCTTTAAAACTGGGATTAATGTCTGGCGAATTAACAGCTCACGATTTTATTTTCTGGATGCAAGAAAAAGAAAACCATCTTTTTAAACCACCCCAAAAAGAACAACCGCCTACAGAGCCTTTAAAAGAATCTACAGCCGAAGAAGCTAAACATCCGGAAAAAGAATGAAATTAGTTACTTCTGCAATTTTATCTTTAATTTTCACGGCTTGCGCCAATAAATCTGTAGATGAAAGTCACGATCTACGTGAACCCATGCGCTCAGCCATTCGTGCGCCTTGGGGCGAATATAAAAAATGTTACGATAATGAGTTAACAAAAAATCCTGAACTTGAAGGTAAAATTGTAGTGGAATGGTTTATCGACAATGCCGGTAAACCTAGCGATGCTAAAGTCATCTCGACAACTTTAAATAACAAAAATGTTGAAGACTGCGTTGTTCAGATCATCATGAAAACTCAGTTTCCGCCAGCACCAACGGGCGCGGTGGTTCAGACTCGCTACCCGTTTTTGTTCAAAAAAAATAAATAATCTATCTCACCACTGAAGGCGTAACGATAATATCCACGCGGCGATTTTGCGCGCGTCCTTTTTTTGTGTTATTCGGAGCTAACGGTTTATCAAAACCAAAACCTTCGGTTTTAATAAGCTCTTCTGAAATATCTGTATTATTTTTTAAATACGCAGCGACTGACTCGGCACGCTCTTTTGAAAGTTTCATATTCGCTGCTTTTGAACCGGTAATATCCGTATGACCTTCAACAACAATATCTTCGGCACCCACTTCAGAAATAAGATCTTTTACTTTTCCTAATACAGGATATGCGTTTTGTCCGACTTCAGCACGACCTGAAACAAAGTTCGCTGATTTTAGACGAATCAAAATTTTATCGCCTTGGCGGTAAACATCGGCCTCTTCGGGTTTAAACATTTTTTGCGCTTGCGCTAAAGCCTGATCAAACTCAACACGACGACGGTACTCTTGATTTTCGTTCATCACACCGGCTAACTGTTCATTTTTTTCAGCGATGGCCTGAGCACTTTCTTCCGAAGCTGTTTCGGCTTCTGAGATGGCTTCTTTTTTACTTTCAATATCCAAAGCAATTTCTTCTGAACTTAAACCACGAGCTGTTCGTGCTGTTTCTGTGACACGCACAAGTTTTTCGGCTTCTTGATCAGCCTCAGTCACAGCCGCTCTGATCGCTGATTCATCGGTACGGTTATTTGATAAAACCATTTCAGCATCACGGTATTTTGTTTTGGCCGAATTTAAAGTTTTTGGGGCGTACGTACTGGCTTTATTTTTTTCAGCACTATCAATTAAAGCTTTCGCACGGCCTAAGTGTTTTGTTTTTAAAGCTTCAAATTCTAATTTAGCATAATCGCGTTTTAAAGATTCACGTTTATCTTGTGATAACTGTGAAAATGTTGCCGCCGTTTTGCCACGCACAGCCTGGCTTTCAAAATCTTTAGTTACATCTTCAAAGTCAGCATCAATGCTATTTAACATGCGTGGATGCGATTCTCTGGCACCGGCTGCAATCGCAGCATCACGTGCCATCGACACATCAGTAAATTGCTGACGTGTGATTTCTTGGATGCGGGTAGCTTCATTTAAAGCCGCACGGCCAAGACCAACTTCTTTTAAAATTTCTTTGGGTGATTCACCTTTTTCACGGGATTTTTTGGCAGCTGCTAAATTTTTATCAGCCATTCTAAAATATTTCGGCGATGCCATATCTGTTTGTTGCGAACGAGCGCTTTGCACATCTTGCTCAAGCTTACTGATTTCTGCGTTTGGGTCAGTGTCTGCAGCAAACTCAACAGGTTTAAGTCCTGAAGCACAGCCTACTGATAAAAGAAACGCCAGAATTAACGTTATTTTTTTAGTCATAAAAAAGCCTCCGATTTTTATTGCGAAGCCTTTTTGGTGCAATGATTACACCATAAGCTAATAGGGCAACTTGCCCCGAACGAATATCGGCAAGACCTAGACCAAAGGCCTATGGACTTTTTGTTAGGCCAGCCGATAAGAGCAGTATGAATTTAACTTTCAAAGCCCCGCAAGCTTTCGAGTTCATACAACAACTTCTGGATAATAATTCCAACGAAGCGCTTTGGAATAAATACTTCTTTGCTAAAATCGCTATCGATTCAATCGGGCTTATCAGTATTGAAGCCACTCTTACTTTTGAAAAATACGAAGACTTTTTAGATTTCAAACGTAACTTCAATTCTCCGTATATTAGTGTGTGCACAGTCAACGACGACCTGATCATCGATATTCGCACGAACAATGAACACCTTTCAGCTTGTACCGATATAGATCGCTCAGTCTTTTTCTTAGAAGAAAATCCAACAGAGCTTCACGAAAGAATGTACAGCGTCTCTACCTAGGGCAACCTGCCTCTTAAAACTGATCGCGGTTTTTATTTCTAAAAAATAAGACGACTTCCGTAAATTAAGAAACAAATCGGCTTTTTCGAACCTCAGCACCCCTTAAATTGCTTTTGACGGTTTGGCCTGCTGGCTTTTCCTTTGAAATATCCCCTTCTGTCGGTTGCCGACACTAACAAAAACCAAATTCCTTAAGGGGGATGTATGAAACAAAAAACACAAAAAAAACCAGCTAAACCAACAATCACTAAAGTGAACTTTGCAGTTATGTACGGTGGAAAAATGATTTAATTCGCGGTCGCGATAAAATTAATAGCCTTAAGCAACTGCTTAGGGCTTTTTTCTTAAAGGAAATCTGTATGAAACTAATCTCTTCATTTGCACTCATCTCTGGAATTCCTGTCAGAGACTTATTAAAACAAATTCAATTCACTTCTGACGATCATGACATTCAAATTGCTCTGTCGATGATTAACGGAACAAATCTAAATAGTGAAGAAGCTCGCAAACAATCACATCTGACAAATGCAACTGAAATGGATCATCAAATCAGATTCCCGCTTAAAGCACGTGTGGATCGCCACCTTATAAAACTTGCTACAGCTTGCGCTCACACCTTAAAAAAACAAAATCATATGACTCAAATCGAAGTTCACCTAAGTGAACAAGATTATTTATCTCAGGTTTTCTTTACAGAATTAAGTCGCTTAGGCATTGCCATGCACCCAGCTTCTTTTAATTATGGAAATTATTCTGATTTATTACTTCCTGTTGAAATCGCGACGGTTGAAATGATCGCTTCTCAAAAAATGAATTTAAATTTTTTAATTGATTACGCCAGAGAACGTATTTATGTTGGCGATTACCAAACAGCTTACTCGGTCATCTCAAACATTCCAGAAGCTGACCGCACAGATGCTTGCCATCACATTTTAGGTTTTTGCTGTAATTTCTTTAACCGCACCACCGAATCTGAAAAACACTTTAAAGCTTTGCTGGCCTCCTCAGAGGTTGTCGCCCAAGTTAAAGCGACATATGTTCTATCAATGCTTTATTTACGCTTGCATCCCCGTGAAATGCAAAGCTTAGAAGTTGCCGAATCGTACCTTAACCAGGGCTACAAATTAATCGAAAATAATCCGAATACTAAAGACTATTACTTTCATAGTGTTTTTAACAGAAATGGCTATGCTCTTTGTTTATTCCGTCGTGGTAAGGTCAACGAAGCTTTAGACATGTTAGTTTCTGGAATCAAAAAACTGCAACTCAGTGACGATGGAGCAAAAAAATTGCACCAGTCAGTTTTAATTTATAATGCCGTTCAATGCTTGAAAAATTTAAAAAATTTTGCGGAATGTGAAAGATGGTGTGAGCAACTTTTAGAAATCGACCCCCTTTTTCCCGAATACTGGTTAGAAGCGGCTATCGTTTACGTCGAACAAAATAAATTAACACAAGCTTTAGCAGCCATCGAGCACGCTGAAAATCTAGATAGATTTATTCCTGAAGTGTATGCTCTAAAAGGCTTTATCTATCTTGAACAAAACCAAATTAGTTTAGCAGTTGAGAGTTATTCGCAAGCAGTCAAATTAGCCCCTGAAAACTTGCAATATCAATCTGATTTAGAATACTGCAATCAACAAGTAGAGGTCGGCTAATGACTAAAACTCTTCCGTTCATCTGCTTTCAGATTTTTTTCTTCGCTATGATGTGGATGTCAAAAACACTTCATCCAATCTTTTTTGAAAACCAAGGTCATTTAGCCAACTTTGGTTTAAGTTATTCAGCTATGGCTTTAGCCGGGTATTTTTCATTTTTAACCGGCTCAATCACAGATCGCTTAGGAGCAAAAAAAACGTTAGGTTTAGGCGTAGTTCTTTATGGTATGGGACTCTCTTTACGCGCTTTTCCTGAAACTGCGCCGGTAGCTATTTTAAGCGGCTTTATTTGCGGTATTGGTGCCGCTGCCACATTAACTTCGCTGCGTTTATGGATGCTTGATCTTTCTTGCGAAAAAACACAAACACGCATGGTCGGTTTAAAATCATCGACGACTGCTTTAGGTACAGCAATCGGTTGCGCTTTAGCTGGTTTTCTACCCGGGCTATCCGGTTTTAAAATTTCTATGCAATCTCTTCTGCTCGGAACAGGAGTTTTACTCTTTATAACTGGCCTAACACTTTTATATAGTTCAACATCACAACAAAGTCATAAAGCTATAACTAAAAAATCACCGTGGCATGATTTAAAAACAGTTTTTACGCAGTACCGTGAGCTTAGTGCTTTTACTTCGACAATCGGTGTACTCACTGGTTTATATGTCAGCTTTATTAGTCCGTATTTACCACTTATTATGAAAGACAAAGGGCTTACGATGAGTTCAATCGGCCTTTCAATTGGTGCTTTTTCGTTAATTCGTTTTTTTGCAGATCCGCTTATTGCCAAATGGATTGATAAAAATAAATCTAATTCGCTCACGATTTTTTTAACTGCTGAGTTATCTATTCTGATTATTACTGGCCTATTTACACTTTCTGTATCGAAATACAGCTTTGTCGGTTTTCTGGTTATTCGAAGTTTAGCTTTAGGCTTTTCAACTATCTCTGAAGAACTTTTATGGATTCAAAAATTTCCTAAACAATTATTGGGCTTACTTTTTGGCTTAAATCAGTCAGCCTTTTTTGTGGGTGATTTTTTAGGTGGACTAGTGAACGGCACCCTTTATCAAAAATTTGGCTTAACAGCCTGTGTTGTGGTAGCTCTGGTTACGATTTTAACAAATTCGTATCTTTTCATTGTACTCTTTAAACGAAAAAATTCAGTTTCAACAGAAATTCTGGCCCCGGTGAGCGTATGAATGAAGCGGTTTTGATTTGGCAAATGGATCAGCAACTTAAAAAAAATCAAGAGCGAGGATGGCCTGCTCCGTTTACTGAGCATGTGATTGCTGGTTACACGTATACTTCTTTAGTGGCATCGAAAGATAACTTAGAAAATCTTTCTGCCCTTGTGGATGAAATCAAAACAACGTTACCCAGTGGTGCTGAAATTATCGTTCTTAAAAATAAAAACAAATCTGAACATGTTACCGTAAGTCTTCATGGTGGACCCGAAAGCCGTGAAGGCACAGAAATTCGTTATTTGGGTTTATATCGCCAACTCTTAAAATGCGGTCATAGTATCGTCATTTTAAATTACCGCGGTTCTTCTGGCCAAATTCCGAACCGGCAAACATGGAGAAACTGGGGGACTTCAATTGAACAAGATTTTTCAGAGCTTTGCCAGTATTTAGACTTAGCCAAAATCCCACAGCCCTGTCATTTGTTGGGAGTAAGTTTTGGCGGCGCCCTAGCTCTTAAAATTTTACAGACGTTTCCCATTCGTCGCTGTGTGGTCTTAAGTCCGTTATTGGATTTATCGCATCAGAAAGAACGTGCCGGGAAAGATTATCGTCATTGGTTTAATTCACGTTTTAGTAAAAAAGATTATAAAGATTTTTCGCTAAAACAATTAATACAAAAAAGTGCCAGCAAAGTTTTATTTATTACCAGCACTAAAGACGAAGTTCTTGGCAACGCCATGAACAAAGAACTAAATTCATTTATCAAAAAGAATAAAACAAATTTTTCACTTTATAAGCAGAATACGGCACACGCACCGGTATCGCTCAATGCAGCCATTCAGCGATTTACCCGTGCGTTTGAATTTTTAACCCAGTAATTCAACTGCGGCTTTGGCAATCGCCGAAGAGTCCATGCCGTGTTTGCGGTAAAGATCAATTGCGTTGTACGCCGACTGTCCGAATTCCCCATGTACACCTAGTGATTTCATCGTGATGAATTCACCTGATTGCACTAACTGATGACTTACGAACGAGCCAAGACCTAAAAGCACTTGGTGATCTTCAACAGTCACGATACGGCCTTCACATTTTTTAAGAAGTGGTTTTAATGTTGCCACATTTAAACGGTTTAACGAGTTTAAATTAATAACGATAGAACCAACACCTTTTTTCTCTAACTCAGTCGATGCTTTAATCGCTTCACCTACTAAAGAACCAGAAGTGATCACCATTACGTTTTTAGCGCCCACCATGTGCTGACGAACAACCTGTGGTTCAGCGGCTTTTTAAGTTAATTTGTTTGTATCTGTTGAGTAAGTTTTCGGAAAGTTTTCACGACCTAAAAAGAAAATCGACGTGTGCGGAGTTTTTCCAGCTTCAACAGTTTTAGCAAATGTCTCGATCACTTCAGTCATGATCGCTTCTGCTTCTTCACTTGTTGATAAGTTGTATAAATCAACACCTGGAATAGTCGCTAACATCGACATGTAGCTTAAAGCTTGGTGAGAAGCACCATCGGCCGCATCTTGAAAACCCGTGTGCGAGAACACTCCGATTAAAGGAGCTTCAGATAACATCGCCATAGTGATTGGTAAGGCACCTTTTGTAACCCCGAACTGCGCGAAGGTATCAACAACTGGAATGAAACCTTGTTTTGATAAGCCCGCAGCTGTTGAAACCATATTACTTTCGGCCACGCCGACATCTACAGAAGCTAGCGGAAATTCTTTTCTAAAATCAGCTACACCTGTTGAACCCGGTAAATCTGAAGTGACAGAAATAACCGGTAAACCTTTTTTAAAACAATTGATCATGGCTTTCGCGATACCTTTTTGGATTTTTTCACCCGTATCAGGAACAGCATTGGCCTTCATTTGTTTTTCAATTTCGTTTAATTCATTAATCCAAGTGTTAAAAATTTCAGGCTGCGTAGAGCCTGCGTAAATTTCTTGAACAAACGCTGGCAATTCAGAAGGAGATTTACAAGGAAAGCCGTGACCACCGGTTGCTGATTCAGCGGTTTTTTTAGTGCCGATGCCTTTAACTGTTTTAGCCCAGATCGCCACTGGCTGATTTGGATTTTTTTGAGCCAGCGCTACCGCTTCTTCGATTTTTGTTAAACACGCTTGAAGGTCATTACCGTTTTCAAGTTTTAATAATTTCCAACCTAAAGTTTCTAATGAAGCAAAGGTCGGATTCATTGAAAACGCATCTTGATCAATACGGCCAGAAAGTTTTGTGTTGTTATCGCTGATGATTAAAACAAATGGAGCCGCTTTACCTTTAGCTGCAAGACCTGCAACTGCTGCCATCGCTTCTTTCGCTTCGCCTTCCATTGCAGCGCCATCTGATAACGTACAGATTGTTGTGCGGTTTGTGCCCGCTAACTTTTCAGCTAAAGCCAAACCTTGCGATTGCGGAAACGCCGAGCCTAACGGACCATTCGACATGTAAACGCCTTCTGGAAATAAGTGCGCTTCACCGTGGCCCGTTAAGTTAGATTCAATAGAACGGAATTTTTTTAATGAATTTAAATCAAGACCTGCCATTTTGTAGTTCGCTTTTAAAGCGTACAAACCGTTTTCACAGTGGCCGGCATCGTTGATCACATGAAACAAATCAAACCATTCGCGGTTATTTTTTTCAGCTTCAGCAAACACGTAACCATGTAAGGCTGACCAAAGTTCGGCTAAAGCCGCAGGTCCACCGTAGTGAGAAGCTGCTCCGCCTAGAACAGCGTTCATGTCCATTAGGGCAACTAAAGCGCGTGTGGCTTTAGGGTCTGCTAACGCTACAGTTTTTCCGTCAGCTAATTTGGCGTCGACAGAAAATTGCGGTTTAGATTTAGAGTGTTTGGCTAAGTGAGTTTTGACTTGTAGAGGCTTAATTTGTGTCATACACCTTTTTTATGTCATCAAAACTATCTATTCAAGAACTCCGCTCACTTCCGAAAATTGACTTGCATCGCCATTTAGATTGCTCAATGAGATGGAGCACTTTGCTTGAAATAGCGACAACTTTGAAGATCGAAATCCCTAAAAACTCAGCGCAGCAGCGTTCGCATTTTTTAGTGACTGAGCCGATGAAGGATTTAAACGCGGTTCTATCTAAGTTTTTAATTGCCCAAAAGGTTTTAGCCTCTGAAGAAATCTTAGAACGTTTGGCTTTTGAGGCCTGCGAAGATGCGTTTAATGACGGCGTTCGTATTTGTGAAATGCGCTACGCACCCACATTTATCGCCGATGGGCATTCAAGTTTAACTTACGAAAAAATTCATCAGGCTTTTGTGCGCGGCTTAAACCGTGCTAAAAAACAAATGCCAATTGCGACCGGTTTAATTTGTATTTTACAAAGAATTTTACCTTTAGAAAAAGTATCTTCAGTGACTGATTTTGCCATTGAAAATAAAGAAACTTTTTTAGCACTAGATTTAGCTGATAACGAAATGGGCTCAGAACCTAGAAAGTTTGCTAAAGACTTTGAACGCGCTAAAAAAGCAGGCCTTCATATCACGGTTCACAGTGGTGAAACTCCGGATAAAGAAGCTGGCCAATGGATCAAAGATTCAATTCAAATTCTAGGAGCTGAACGTATCGGTCATGGTATTCAAGCGATCAATCACAAAGATGTGATGCAACTGCTGATCGAAAAAGACATTCCTTTAGAAGTCTGTCCTTATAGCAATTACCTGACGCAAGCTTTTTCTTCTTACGAGGCCCATCCACTTAAAAAACTTTACGATGCCGGCGTGCCTGTCACTTTAAATTCAGATGACCCTGGAATGTTCGCGTCATTATTAACGGATGACTATCATATCGCCCAGGAGTATCAAGGTTTCGGAATTAAAGAATTCACCCGCTGTAATGAAATCGCTTTTAACAAAAGCTTTATTCCATTAGCTGAGAAAACGGCGGCGTTTAAAGGATAGTTTGTAAAGGATGTCTTATGTCGAAAAGTACTCGCTTAGGTCCGTTTAACGAATTGCTGATTAACGATATCAAATCAAAGCTGGATAAACACAAGTTCGAATACAAAATCGAAATTGATCAAGATCTGGCCAAAAAATACCAAGACGAAATCTCGAGTAAAAACTATCACGAAAGATACCAATCGCCAGTTTCACCTTTAGGTGAATTTATGTTCATCGAAGTAAATCAAGAATCCCTGATTCTGATTAAAAAATATCTTTACGACTTAGGCGTATCCTTTGATGCCGGTGAATACTTAGCCGACAATGAATTGTTCTGCCCTGAATGCGAATTTGTATCGACTGAAGTTGTTCTTTGCCCCACACACGGAACACAAATGGTCGATTACTACAAAGCCGTGCAATTAAGAAAACAAAAAACAGCGAACGATCCTTCGAGCCAATTTTTACGTTATGCTTTCATTGCATTTATTTTATTTGTTGTTACAGTTTTAGCTAAAAAAGGATTCCACTAAATGAGTTTTTATCCAGAGATCGAAGCGTACAAAACCGAAATGTTCAAAGTTTCTGACATCCACACACTTTATGTGGAGCAAGCCGGAAACCCGAATGGAATTCCAGTGGTTTTTGTACACGGTGGTCCTGGCGGTGGTGTTAATGAAGACCACAGAAGATTCTTTGATCCGAAAAAATTTCGTATCGTTTTATTCGACCAACGTGGCGCCGGAAAATCAACGCCCGCTGCTGAACTTCGCGAAAATTCAACATGGGATTTAGTTTCTGATTTAGAAAAAATTCGTGAACATTTAAACATCAAAAAATGGGTTGTGTTCGGTGGAAGCTGGGGTTCAACTTTAGCTTTAACTTACGCGATTTCGCACCCTGAAAAAGTTCAGCATTTAGTTTTACGTGGCATCTTCTTATGCCGCCCTTCAGAGATTCACTGGTTCTACCAACACGGAGCTTCTGAAATTTACCCTGATGTTTGGGAATCTTATTATAACCATATTCCCGCTGAAGAACGTGGTGATTTCGTGAAAGCTTACTACAAACGTTTAACTCACGAAAATGCCGATGTACGCTTAGCGGCCGCGAAAGTTTGGAGTAAGTGGGAAGCCGCGACCTCAAAGCTTTTTGTTGATGTGCAAGCCATTGATGATTTCGATGATCCAACGTATGCCCTTCAATTTGCCCGTATCGAGTGCCATTACTTCATAAACAATGCGTTCTTTAATACGAACAATTGGATTTTGGAAAACATTGCAAAAATCAAACATATCCCGTGCGATATCGTACAAGGCCGCTACGATGTGGTTTGCCCTGCAAGAAGCGCTTGGGATCTTCATCGTGCTTGGCCCGAGGCTCAGCTGCAAATTATCCAAGATGCAGGCCACGCCGCTGCTGAACCAGGTATTAAAGCCGCTCTGGTTGCGGCCACGAACCGTATATAATTTTTATAATAAGCAAAGCTTATATCTTCCATAGGTTTTTATGTTGTGACTCTGGTGCCAGAGTGGGTTCTATTCCCTCCAGAACTAAAAGAACCTAAGGGGAAAGATATGAAAAAAGAAATGATGAAACAATCTGCTGTAGTACTAGCTTTAGCAGCGACTGCACTATTCACATCATGTGCGCCACAATCGCAAAACGCAGACACTTCATATCTTGATTCAAACGAAGTTGAAAACTCAAATATCGTGGGTGGCCAATTAGCAGAATCTAATTACCAAAAATCTCACGGTATCGTTCAGTTACGAGTAAAAAAAGTACTTAAAGTTTTCGGTAAAACAATCACTCTTGGCGAATCAATTTGCACAGGCAGTCTTATCACTCGTGATATCGTTTTAACGGCGGCTCACTGTGTATCGAGCAAAACATCTTCTGATAAAGTTGATGTGCTTTTTGGATTAACGAATGTCAAAGCGACTTCAATCGCCGCTAAAGACTGGATCATCAACCCAGCTTATGTTCAAAATCCTAAAGCTGACGACAAATCTATTCAAAACGATATCGCGATCGTGAAATTATCTGCAGCAGCTCCTGCAGATTTCAAATTAGCAGTTTTACCAACGGCTAAAACTATCGAACAGTTATTAGTTGGTTCTAAATTAACGTTTGCTGGTTTCGGTATCACAAACGCCATTATTCGCGACTTCAAAAAAGATCAAAACGGCAAACCTGTACTTGATAAAAATGGCCAACCTCAAATCGTTGAATTTCCAAGTGAAGGTTCAGGCACTTTAAGAAGAGTTTCTGATATGGTTGTGACTCACATTACATCTGATCAAAAAGAAATCTCCTTAGATCAAAGAAACTTAAAAGGCGCTTGCCACGGAGATTCAGGTGGCCCTGCTTTACTTCAATTACAAGATGGCACTGACATTCAAGTTGGTGTTACTAGCCGCGGAACGAACGAATTAGGTAACTGTAACGAAGGCGTTATCTACACGGGCGTATTTGGCCAACTCGAGTTCATCAGCAAAGCTGTTGCTCACGTAAATAAAAAGTAAAAATTTAAATTCAAAGAGAACTGAAAAAATCCCTTCATAACCTGAGGGGATTTTTTTTGCCCAAAAACGCTGATTATTCCAGCATTATAATCAAAATTTATATCCAATATAATCTTTAATGTTGTGACTCTAGTTCCAAAATGGGTTTTATTGCACTCACAGAATTTGGGTCCTCTAAGGCGACAGCTCACAAGGCTGGAGTCGGATGAGGGGCATCCGGGGGGATCTCAAATTCGGTGAAAAAAATACCAGGCCATGATTGGCGTACCAGGGGGACTTATGAAAACAGGGATGATGAAACAGACGGCTGCTTTGCTAGCTTTAACTGCTGCTGCGTTATTTACTTCATGCGCACCGCAATCTAACCGCGCTCCCGCTTCGTATTTAGATGCTAATCAAGTTGAAAATTCAAATATCCTTGGTGGTCTTTTAGCTGACTCTAACTTTCAAAAAGCTCACGGTATCGTGCAATTAAAAATCATCTCTACAATGGGTGAAGCAACTTGCACAGGTTCATTAATCGCTCGTGATTTAGTTTTAACAGCAGCTCACTGTTTAGCTGATGAAAACTTACGTGGTATTGCCGTATTATTCGGTTTAGATGACCGCAAATTAACTCAAGAACAAATTATCTACGCAACTAACGGTGCGATTAATCCAGATTTCTTACCTACAGATGATAAATCTCAAGTTTGGAACGATATCGCTTTAGTTAAATTAGAAAAAGAAGCTCCGGCTGATTTCCAAGTAGCGAAACTTCCAGACGCTGAAACAATCAAACAATTATCTAAAGGTTCAAAATTAACTTTAGCTGGCTACGGCATCACAAACGCTGTTATCCGTAAAGTTGTTCAAGGTAAAAACGGAAAGCCAACTGTTGTTGAGCTTCCAGGTCGCGGTTCAGGTACTTTAAGAAAAGTATCTAACATCGTTGTAACTAACGTAACAGCTGACCAAAAAGAAATCTCTTTTAATCAAACAAATTTAAGAGGGGCTTGCCACGGAGATTCAGGTGGGCCTGCTCTATTAAAACTTGAAGACGGTTCTTACATCCAAGTTGGTGTTACTAGCCGTGGTACTAACGAATTAGGTAACTGTAACGAAGGTGCAATCTACACTGGCGTATACGGTCAATTAGAGTGGATCGCTTTAGCGACTGAGCAATTAAATAAGCCAGCTGCCGAAGCTCCAAAAGCTGACGACAAAGTAGCGCAAGCGAATTAAGTCACTTGATCAATTAAATCAGCCACTGCGGAAGGCTGATCAAACAGAACACGATGTCCTGAATTAAAAATCCTTTCATAGCCTGAAAGGATTTTTTTTCGTTTTAAATCTTCAGCGAAGTTTGTGAACTTCTGATCTTTATCACCCACAACCCATAAAACCTTATCCGCGTGTTTTGCTAATACAGCTTCTTTGTTTTCTTGCTGCGCTAATGACAATGTTGTGAACCCTAGAGCTAATTTTTTAGGGTCAATATCGCGACCATTGCGTGAGAATTCACGATCGTTATCGGCTTTAAATACGTCTTGGCCATTCCATTCATTCCAGAATTCAGTCCAAGGTGTTGTTTCTAATTTATCTTTCCATACAAGATCGTTGATACGGCGTTGTTCTTTTTCGTTTTTATCAGTTAAACCAGGATGACCGCTGATAAAGATAAACTTTTTAAAACGATCAGCATGGCGCTCTAAAACATGCAGACCAACACGCGCTCCCAAAGAGTAGCCCACAAAAATCGGCTGCGTATTATCAGGTATAAAAGACGTTAATCGGTCGGCCAGCTTATTAAAAGAAGCTAAGTCGATATCTCCGATAGGTGATGTCGGTGAAAATAAATCTGGAGTAATCCACTGGTGCCTAGGAGTTAATGTTTGAACCTTGTACCAGTCTTTTCCAGAGCCTAAAAATCCATGTAACGCTAATATGTGACGGTTTTGCATGCTTCATCCATAAATTTCCAGACCGCATTTGACTGGGCCTGATCTGTCTGAATTTCAATAACGAAATTCTTCATTTCCTTCTTAGAAATGATATCGCGTACAGCCGAAAGATCAACCACGTCCACGACTTGTAGATAGTTCCAACCGAACATTTCAGCCCAGCCTTTGAACTGTATTTCGTGAGGGTTTAGAAACTTCTCGTGATCAAAGACTTTTTTAAAGATCTGGCCGCCTTTATTATTGATAATAACCAGGTTTTTACGAGAGGCTTTGCTGTCATCTCGGTTTAAACCTAACGCCGCTAAATCATACATCGCGGTTAAGTCACCAATCATCGCCCACGACATATCAAACTGGTTAGACCAACCTAAGTAGGTCGAAGTCTGGCCATCAATTCCGTTGGCTCCACGATTGCCGTAGGTATCAGGAAATGACCCTTGCGAAAACAGATCCCATTCGCGAATCGGTAATGAATTGCCAATATAAATTGGATGAAATTTGATAAGTTGGCTTAATTGAAAAATAAAATTCTGTTCTGAATTTTTAAACTCAGTTAACGCCGTTACTTTTTTAGCCTGAAGCTGTTGGTTTAACGCTTGAAAATCGATTTTACGGTATTCAACAGCGTTTAATAAGGCATCAACAACTTCAAAGCCAGCTTGCAATGATTTACGAGCTAAACCAGAAAACGGAAGTTCTGAAATCGAAATTACAGGAATATGCGCGTATTTTTTTTCTAAATCACGCCATAAACGCAAAGTCGGAACTCCGCCAATTCGCAAAACAGAAGAGTAAATATTTTTTTCTAAAAAACTTCCGAATAAAGCATCGCAATTATTAATTTGTAAATGCGCAAGCTCGGTATCACCTAATAAACCTGATAAAGATTCAGCGTAGTGATAAACCTGATACTTTAAAAGTGCGGCTTTAACCTGAGCTTTTTCATTCGAAGAAAGCTGACTTAAAATCACTAAGGGATTTTTAAAGAGTTTAGCGTCTTCGCCGTATTCGGCATCGAAAGGCTCAGGTTTAAATGATTCAACTTTATTTACCTCAACAAAATTAAGCGTGGTTTGTTGAAAGTTGCCATCGATCAACGGTTCATCAAAACATAAATTAAAATGCAGCGGTTTTTTAGAATCAAACTCAACTTTTAAGTCTGTTTGATTTACATCCCAGTCATAACATTTATGAACGTACGACGTAAAAATTCCCGCTTGTTCAATCGCTTGCGGAGCGCCTGAACCACGGTAGTTTTTTGGACGATCAGCGCTTACCACGATCAGCGGCAAACCTTGGTAAAACCCTTCAACAACAGATGGTAAAAGTTCGGCTACGGCCGTGCCTGAAGTCGTGATCACGGCTACTGGTTTTCCTGAGGCTTTGATTTTTCCTAAAGCGTAAAAGCCCGCTGAACGTTCTTCAAAAAATGATTTTACTTTAAAAGCGCGACCTTCAAGACCAACCACTAACGGAGCATTACGGGCGCCGGCACAGACAATTACTTCTGCAACATCAAGATTGATCAGAATCTGATAAAAATGTGAAACCAGTTCAGCGTTGGTCATGAATTAATGTATGAAACTTGTTTACGAAATCTGCAACGAAAAAGCTTCGCAAATGGCCTTCTTTTTTGTCTCAAGCTCTTGCCATTCAGCCTCGAAGTCAGATTGCGCAGTTACGCCGCAACCTACAAAGATATTTAACCGCTTTTCACTCCAAATTAAGCCGCGGATACCGACAATCACTTGAGCAAAATCAGAGCTAATAACTCCAAATGGAGCCCCGAAAAAACCGCGCTCTTTTTGCACCGGAAATTCAGAAAACTCACGCGCCATTTCAGGCTTTCTTGGGTAAATTCCAAGAGCTGCTGTTGGGTGAAGTTTTTCTAACGCTTCAATACAGTCTTTTTGTGAAAGATCGTTTTTATGAATTTCAGTTTTAAGATGGCTTAATGTCGGTAACGTTAAAATATGCGTTTCACCAACTGTAATTTGGCCTAAACGTTCACGAATATCGTTAATTACAAACTCATGTTCTTCGCGCGTTTTCATATCGACATCAGAAACATGCGCAAACTTTTTATCGTTACTCCAAGTGCCTGCTAAGGCCATCGTTGAAAGAGTTTTTCCATCCCACGCCGCTAACATTTCAGGGGTTAATCCTAAAAATCCACCGGCTTTATCCCATAAACCATAGATGTAACCCGGGCGAGTTTTTTGTAATGATAAATACAACTGATACGCAAAATTAAATTTTTCTTTGATGGCAAATTCATACTTTGTTGCAGGAACTGTTTTTTGCAAAACGCCGCTTTTAAAAGTTTTTTGCGACCACATAAATTGCGCTTCAAAATCAGCCTTGTGATTATCAACCAACGCCAATCCTGTAGCGGTTTTTACGACATGTTTTTCTAAAAATTGAAGAAGCTGTTGGCGGTTAATTTTTAGGGTTTTTTCGACCTGAAAAAGCCCCTGCGTTCGGTCAGTTTTTGTTTGTAAAAACTCCCAAAATTGTGGGCTGTAAACGAAAACCTGATGGGAATTGCCTGCGTTAGCACTAAAAACAGGCTTTCTTTCACCGAGAAGCAATATAAACTGATCTGGCGCTGTCTGAAGTAGTCCTCCTACAGCTAAAAAGTTTGAACTCTCTAATTCGTTTATGTTAAGGTCCATATCCACAATGTGACAATTGTAGCAAAGGCATTCATGGTCGTACAAGTTGGTAATATTCAAATCGGTGGTCCGCAGTTTACTGTAATCGCAGGCCCATGTTCTATTGAGTCAGAAAATCAATTTATGACGACAGCTCTTGCTGTTAAAAATTCTGGTGCAGCTATGTTACGTGGCGGTATCTGGAAAATGCGTACCTCTGCTAAAGCCTTTCAAGGTTTAGGAACAGAAGCTTTTGATATTATCAAAAAAGTAAAAGCAGCAACAGGCTTAGGCTTAGTTTCTGAAGTGACTGATGTTCGTCAAATTGAAGAAATCGCTCACATCGTTGACGGCTACCAAATCGGCGCGCGCAATATGCACAACTACTCTTTACTTAAAGAATTAGGACGCCAACCAAAACCAGTTTTATTAAAACGTGGTTTTTCTGCCTTTATAGACGAATGGATCAAAGCCGCTGATTATGTATTAGCTGGCGGCAATGAAAACGTAATTCTTTGCGAGCGCGGTATCCGCACTTTTGAAACAGCAACACGTAACACATTAGATCTTAACGCTGTTGTGTACGCCAAAAAACATACTCAATTACCTGTTATCGTTGATCCTTCACACGCTGTTGGTATTGCTGAACTTATTCCACAACTTTGTTATGCTTCAGCCGCTGCAGGTGCTGATGGTTTAATTATCGAAACTCACCCGAATCCAGCCCAAGCTTTATCAGATGGCCCTCAAGCCCTTACGCTTGAAACATTTGATAAAACTATGAAGCAATTAGAGCGCGTATTAGCAGCGTTCGATCGTCGCCTTCAAAAAGCGTAAGAAAAGGTTTTGCCATGAACACACAAACGCAACGTCAGTCACCAGATCCAGAAAAAATCCGTTCAATGTTTTCTAAAGTGGCGGCTAAGTACGATAAAGCTAACTCAGTTTTATCAGTAGGTATTCACCACTTATGGAGAAAAAAATTAGTTTCGTTAAGCGGCGCTAAAGCGGGAATGAAAGTTTTAGACTGCGCAACAGGCACTGGTGATCTTGCGATTGAATTCAAAAAAACTGTGGGCACAACGGGCGAAGTTGTTGGAACAGATTTCTGTAAAGAAATGTTAGAACCAGCTCCGGCAAAAGCTAAAGCCCAGAACTTAGATATTCATTTTGAATTAGCTGATGTAACTCAGTTACAATTTGCCGATAAGCGCTTTGATGTTTCATCAATCTCTTTCGGTATCAGAAACGTAAACGATCCGGTTAAAGCGTTACAAGAATTAGCTCGCGTGGTTAAACCAGGTGGGCAAGTTATGGTTCTTGAATTTGGCCAAATGGATTTTCCAGTAGTTTCTAGCTTATATAATTTCTATTCTGAAAAAGTATTACCGAAAATCGGTGGCTTAGTGACTGGCCAAGGTGATGCTTACGAGTACTTACAAAAATCTTCAGCAGCTTTCCCGTGCAAAGAAAAGTTTGTAGACCTAATGAAACAATCAGGCGCGTTCTCTGAAATGTCTTACACTCCAGTAAGCTTTGGCATCGCCTACATCTACAAAGGCACAGTTAAATAATAACTGCGCCTAAAGTTCTAATTACAATTGATTTTATAGTTGGGATAAAACTCAGGACGATACTCGAAGTGCATCGTATCGTAATGGTTCCATTTACCACCCCAGATAAAGCCGTTGGATTCAAAAATCTTCACAACCGTTGGGTGAAAGTTCGGTGTCTTTTGTGAAATGTAGTGAATATTTTCGTAAGCCACTTCGCCTTTAGCGGCTAACTCAGGATTACGTGCTTTTTCATCCCATAACCAATACTGGGCTTTGATTTGCGGAACAACAAGGTCAATTGATAAGCCAAAAGAATGTGTTGATAAACGGTTTGTGCCAGCGATTAAACGCCAGTTGAAGGTTCCCGGTTTTACTTTCTTTGATAAAAAATCTTTTAAAAATTCACCAATCGTTGGATCAGTTTTCATCGCTTTTTCAATTTGATCCGAAACATTTTGCAGGGCTTTAGCAGCTCCTAATTTTTTTTGA
Source organism: uncultured Pseudobdellovibrio sp. (assembly GCA_966250225.1). GTDB lineage: Bacteria > Bdellovibrionota > Bdellovibrionia > Bdellovibrionales > Bdellovibrionaceae > Pseudobdellovibrio. Next base: position 188,707 of record CBINGM010000004.1, read on the forward strand.
AACTTCATATCATGGCCTAAAAACTTAATTGGCACTAAGTTTTTTCTAACCGCGTCTTCACTATCACCAAAAACAGTTTTTAACATATCTTCAGAACGTAGGCGGCCCGGATCATTATTTAATCTTTTTTCAGGTAATGAAATTTCGCCGGTTTCGTACGGAATCATTAAGATTGAAGCCATATCCATGTTGTTCATACGCTCATAAAATTTTAAATCTTGGCCATCAGTACAACGAACGTAAGCGTTCGTTTTTGGAAAATAAAAAGACTCACCTTTAACGGTGAATTCTTTCCCGCAGGCATTGTAAGTGTAATAGATTCTTTCGCAATTTTTGATCGCCTTAGCTTGGTCAAAAGCCATTGATTGGGCTGATGTAAATAGGGTGACTGTTAGGGCTAAAGCTTTAAGGTTTTTCATACCCCCAAGCCTTGCCATTACAGGGCCATTTTTAAAGCGAATCAATCGCTTATGGCGCATAAAAGTGTCTGTGTTATTTACACTGAGGCCGACATTGTCGGCCCCCTTTAGAAATTAATGGGCATCTACGACTTTAACAGCGCCTTTTTTAAGTTTCATTCTGTAAAGCGGGATGAATGCTAAAGCTAAAATACCCATCATGATGAAAATAAGCTGCAAGAATGTCATCATAAAGACTTGGCTTTGCACTTTCATCAATAAGATTTGAATTCCTGAACGATGGGCTACATCAAATCCTACACTCTCGGCCATTTTCATCGCCATACCATTCGACATACTTTGCGAAAAATTTTGCGCTTGAACATCAAAAGCTGTCACTTTAGATGAAATGTCAGCATAGTTTTGATGTGTGCGTGTATTTAATGTCGTAGCAACAAAAGCGATACCGATACTTCCACCAATTTGACGGAAAAGATTTAACAAACCTGACACCTGCCCTAACTCTTTTCCATGAAACTGACTTAAGATTGTCGAATTGATCGGAACAAATAAAAAAGACAGAGCCAAACCACGCATATAAAGAGAATACAGCACATGATGTTCTGTTGATTGCGGCGTTAGAAGAGCCATCAAAGCCAGAGTTAACTCTAAACCGATAAAGCCAAGCATGATCAGCATTTTTGGATTTTTTCCGGCCTGCATGAGTTTACCAATGATGGGCATCATCGCCATTGTCACAAGAGATCCTGGAATAAATAAAATACCGATTTGAGTGGCGTCGTAGTGATAAATTCTTCCTAAGAAAACCGGAAGTAAGAACACAACACCGTAAAGAAAGAATCCTAAAAGGGCCATTAAAGTTACACCACTTTGTACGATCTGTTCTTTGAATAATCTAATATTAATAATTGGGTATTCGCATTTTAACTGCCACATCACAAATGCCGGCAATGCCATGGCTGCAATGATTGTGTTTACAATGATGGATGTTGAAGAGAACCAGTCTAAAGCTTCACCGCGCTCTAACACGTACTGAAGGCAACCGATACCTGCCACTAATAAACCTAAACCTAAAGTATCTAGTTTTGGTTTTGCGCGCTCTTCACCTTCTTTAGCCATTTGGTAAGAGGGATTATGAATGGCGATCATACCAATCATTAACGCCAGCATTCCTAATGGTAAGTTAATATTAAAGATAGATCTCCAGCCGAAATTGTCGGTTAAAAAACCACCCATCACCGGGCCTAATGCAGGACCAACCATGACGCTCATCCCGAAAATAGCACCGGCCATACCGGCTTTTTCTTTTGGGAATTGCTCGTAAATTAAAGATTGCGAAGTTGGAAGTAACGCCCCACCCGCTAAACCTTGTAAGATACGAAAAATAATTAAGGATTCTAAGTTAGGTGCTAAACCGCAAAGAACAGATGTTGCTGTAAATAAAACGATACAACTTAAATAATATTTACGACGACCGAAACGTTCGCTCAGCCACGCCGATACCGGTAAGATAATCGCATTGGCGATCGCGTAGCCCGTGATCACCATCGAAATATCTTCAAGTGTGGCGCCTAAGTTTCCCATCATTGTCGGAAGCGCAACGTTCACAATTGAAGAGTCAATAATTTCAAGTAGTGAGGCTAATACCGCAACGAAGACGACTAGCTTTGATTCTCTACTCATGCCACCCATAGGCACATCCTAATTAATTAGTGTAAGTGAACTTTTACAACCGCTGATAAACCTGTTTGAATACTGTCTACGGCTTCTGCTGTAAGATTTGTAAATTTGATTCTTACCGGAACACGTTGAACAACTTTTGTGAAGTTTCCAGTCGCGTTGTCCGGCGGAAGTAAAGTAAACGTTGCACCTGTTGCCGGAGAAATATTTTCTACTTCGCCTTCAAAAGATTTAGACGCCATGGCATCAATTTTAATATTTACTTTTTGTCCTACCTTAATATCGTTGATATCAGTTTCTTTAAAGTTCGCTGTTACCCAACGTGCTTCAGAGCTTACAAACCCAACTAACGGAACACCAGGAGCCGCTAATTGACCGATCTCAGCCGATTTTTTAGCAATGATTCCATCTGAAGGAGCTTTGATAAATGTATTTTCTAAATTTAGTTTCGCTTGAGCTAAACGAGCATCTGCCGCATCGTACTTAGCTTTGATCTCGTTATAGCTAGCCATCGAGCTATCATATTGCTGAGAGGAAACTACGCTTTGGTTGTGAAGATCACGAAGACGTCCGTAGTTTTTTTCTGATTCTTTACGGCGCGCTTGTAATGATAATAATTCGCTTTCAGCAGATTTAACTGCCGCTTCGTATTCACGGTGATCAACTTCAACTAGCACATCACCTTTTTTAACCTTTTGGCCTTCGACAACATTTACACTTTGAATAAAGCCAGGAACTTTTGTCGCTAACATCACTGTGTGACCTTCAACTTGAGCATTGTCAGTGTGAAGAAACATCACGAAATCAAAAGCAAAGTAAAGAACAACGGCCGTAGCAACGCCACCAACGATTTGAATAAGCTGTTTTTTGTTAGGTTTTTTCATTTTAAGTATCCTGTTCTATTGAATAAAAGAGTAATAGGCTTCACCGGTCGCAAGCTCGATATTTACTAAAGCTTCGATCGCACCGATTTGAGCGTTAATTTGTGCGGCTTTTGAACGGAACACGTCAGCCTGAGCATCTAACACTTCAGTGTTTGTACGCATTCCGGCTTTACGACCCACTTTCGCTAAACGAGCCGCCTCGTTTGAGCGTTCAATGTCTGTCGTTTTCGATTTATATAAAGAAATGTAGTAATTGTATTTGCGAGTCCAGAAATCTAAATCGTTTTTAGCTTTTAAATCAGCCATGCGAGTTGTTTTTTCTAACTGTAAAGCCTGAGCTTCAGCTTGGCCCGATTTCGCCATTGAACCAAAACCGTTAAATAATTCCCATGACAATGTAGCACCGACTAAATAACTTTCGCGAAAAGCATCGTCTTGATAATCAAACTCATCAGTTCTGTTATTATAGAAGCTATAGTCAGCAAATAACGAAACTTTCGGAATCCAGTGACGGTTCATAGCATTTGCTGAATAGTTCAAACCTTCAGATCTTTTTTGTAGAGCTAATAAATCTAATTTTTTGCCAGTCGATTTTTTCTTAGAAATTAAATCCGCCGTTAATACCGGAAGATTTCCTGTCGGTGTGCGGTCTTCAACATCTTTTCCTAAGACTTCGGCTAATTTATTACGAGCGTTGGCAATTTGGTCGTCAGCATTAACTGCTTCGGCCTCAGCTTCAGAATATTGCACTTGCGTGCGTAATAAATCGTACTGCGTCGACATTCCGGCTTTTTTTAAAGCTTCGACGTCTTTAGCGTGATCTTTTAAGGCTTTTAAATTTTGTTCAGCCACAAGTTTAACTTGTTCAGCAGCTAAGACTTTATAATAAGCTAATAAAACTTGGCGATCTGTTTGAAACTTTGCCCAGTCATATTCTAAAGTGGCTGACTCATCAAAAGCTTGAGCAGCCCAGAATCTATTTGTTGAAGCAAAACCGTCAAACACATTCCAACGCGCTGATAGTGTATAGTTAGTCGTTGGTACGATTTGCGGCACAGAAGCGGGACTGCCGCCCAGATTGATATCTGTTAAAGCATACTTCTTATTCGTCAGATAATTAATGTTACCTGTAACTGTTGGTAAAAATGCTGATACCGCCTCCACCTTTTTCCAATCCTGTTCGTCACGAGCAGCTTCAGCTCTTTCCACCTGCGGGGAATGCGAGGCTTCAGATAAAGCTTGTTGTAACGTCAAGGTCTCGGAAAAAGCTGCGGAAGCAGTTATCAGTAAACTTTGAACTAAAATTAAATGTGTAACTTTTGAAAGTTTTTGCGGAAAAGAGAAGCGCATAAGAACTCCGAATAAATACATCCTATCCGAAATTAGTTTGCATCGCAAACTATTTGTTTTAACAACTATTTAACTTGCAAACTAATTAAGAAGTCCCCATAATGGAACCATGAAAAAAGCGTCTAAAACAAATAAAAGCATTACGGGCCTTAGCTGCCAACCGACTATTGTTTACAACAATCTGTCTCAGACTCATCCAGCTTTAGAAAAATATTTAGGGTTTCTATTTCATAGAGTTACTTTAATCTACCGTTCGGCGATGCTTGAGCGCTTAGAAAAGTTTAAAATTGAAGGCCCTCACTTCGCTATTTTATCGATGATTGAGTACACACCTTCAATCACACAAAATCAGTTATGCCAGGAAACCGGCATTGATAAAGCCAGCATGGTGAAGCTAACTGATCATTTACAAGATTTAAAATTAATTGAACGTAAAGAAGCACCCACTGACCGCCGCGTGAAAAATTTAACTTTAACTAAGCAAGGTCAAAAAGTGTTTGCCGAAGCCTCAAAGGTTCGCACTGAATTTGAAAATGAATTTTTATCGCAATTAACAAAAGAAGAACAAACCGTCTTCAAAAACACACTTCGCAAATTAATTAACTTAAAAAAATAGAATTAAACTCTATCCGTTTTGCTCCACAGCCAGTGATCCGCCAAAAGGTGCCAGCAGATGGCTTCGATTACTGGAATTGCGCGCGGAATAATGCACGGATCGTGGCGGCCTTTTTTAGCCACATCTTTAATAGATGATGTCGGTTTAAATCCCACTCTGAAAATAATATCTTCACCTGTGGTGATACCACCGCGGATACCGCCGTAGTTTTCAGAAATCATTTTCTCGTGAAACTCGGTGCCTTTCATTTCAGTGCCTTCAAAGCCTGCGCCTAATTCAAATCCCGTCGTTGCCCCTAGAGACATCATGGCTTGCGCAAGATCAGCTTTAAATTTATGAAACACCGGTTGCCCTAAGTTTGCTGGGGCTTGAGAAATACGACATTCAACAACACCGCCGTAGCTTTCGCCTTCAGCTTTTGCTTTTTCAAGCATCGTTTGAATATCTTTAGGTAACTCGTGCATAGCTTCTTCGATTGGCATGTTTCCGATTCGCTTCGCGTACGCAAACACTTGAATCTGTGAAGATAACTGCTGCATTAACATTTGTGCGAATGATCCAGCAATCACGCGGTTTAATGTTTCGCGGCCTGATGATCTTCCGCCACCGCGGTGATCGCTATGGCCGAATTTATTTTTCCAGGTGTCGTCAGCATGGCCGATACGCGCTTCGTTTTGAATTTTATCGTAATCTGTCGAACGTTGGTTTTCATTTCTAACAACAACAGCAATCGGAGTTCCTAAAGATTTACCTTCGAAAAATCCGCTTAAAATTTCTGGCTTGTCTGATTCATTACGAGCAGTTACAAAAGCGCTGGAGCCCGGTTTACGACGGCTTAAGTTTTTTAACAATAAAGCTTCATCATAACGAACACCGGCTGGCATTCCGTCAATCACTACACCGTAAGCTGGCCCATGGCTTTCGCCAAAAGACATCATCTGAAAACGCTGACCAAAAGTATTTGCTGACATCGTGAAATTATCCTTCCACCGTTAAGTAGTGTGCCCAAAACTTAAATTGCTTTTTCGCTTGGGCATAAAACATTTCTAACCCTGAAATATAAGTCGCACTTGGTGTTACTTGTGCGTATTCAAGGCCCATTGAATTTTCAACATAGTTAATATCTAAAATATATTTCGGATTCCACGCTGTAGGTGGTAACTGAATATCTGCGTGGCGTGGAGCCGCCCAGATCACCACATCGGGAACAAACGCTGGATCAGCTTTGTCATCGCGAGGCTTTCCTGTGCGCGCTGAATATTCTACCGCTTGTGGTAGCACTTCTTTTAAAGCGCTGATCACTCCACCGCCGCCCCAGATCGCAATTTTTAAATTTTTAAGGTTTTCAATTTCAGACTCTTCAACCATCGCTTCAAAACCTGCAGCATCGCTCGAAGTTCCTAACCATCTGCCGTCATGATAAATTAAAGAATTAATTCCGCTTTCGGTCTCAACTGACCCGATAAGTTCAGCGGCTTTTAATTTTAACGGAGAAGTCACGGCCGCAAATTTTAAACCCATTTCGCGAAGCACTTCTATACCTTGCATAAATTCGTCCTCGCTTAATGGCACAGCCATAATCATTCCGTAATCGGCCATATTAGGCCCTTGCGTGATCGGCGTACGAGAATGGTGAACTGGATCACCTAATACAGCACCAAACTGTTTATGTGTATTTTGGCTTAACAGGTACTCGTACAAGCTTGGCTGGTCATCAAGGTCTTTTACACTTTGAACGAAATTAATTTTTTGCTTACGCCACATTAAATTTCTAAACCAACGCCAACGGCTTTTTTCACCGGCTTTTGTGCGCGGTAAAAAACTGCGGTTTTGGCGATCGTCGCTTTGCCAGTGTATTCCTAATAAAAGTTCATCAAAAGAGTTGACCACGGGGCAAAACTTAAGATGTTTACCTTCGGGCTGCTGCTGCATTAAAGCTAAACCTTCAATAAAATCACCGTCATGAAGAGAAATAATCTGCGCGTTTGCAGCCGTTGGTACCGGGCCATTTTCTAAAGCCCAATCAACACGTAACCCACGAAGTTCAATAGCTGAAACTTTCGAGCGCACAGCGACTAAAAAGCGTTTATCTTTGTGTTCAGTGATAATACGCTTAATCTCTTCAAGAGAAAAAACATCAGTGCGTAATTCAAATTTGTCGATATTGGGCCAAAGCTCAATTTCACTTTCACGCGAAAGTGTGAAATAAGCATGCTCCAGAGAAAAATCTTTTTTTAAAATCTTCTCTTCAATTTCATCTGAGTCATTTAACCCTTCAGGTAAATGATAAACCCACGTTGCTGCTTCACGAAACTTAGGTTCGCGCGCCTGATAACGAAGAATATATTCTTGCAGAGCTGAAACTTCAGGATTTAAGCGCGGGCGATTAACAAAGATTCTACCATCTGAATCAGTGCGACGGCTGACATAAATTACTTCAGCATCAGTTGGAAGAAACTGCGTATTAAATCCAGCGCCTACCGAAATCACATAGTTTTTTTGAGCTGTTAGATCTTGAAAATATTTTTTTTCTAGATCACGAAAGACCGCTTCACCACGTGAAGAGAAAATTTCGCTCACCGCCTGGTTTTCTTTTTCAGCAATAATTTGATCTAAATCAAATACCGGCACTTCTGGAAAGTAATTTTCATGACGTTCTAATAAAGAGCTTTTACCCACACCACGATGGCCGATTAAAATTCTTTTCATAACACCATTCCTGTGTGTTCATAAAACTGGGGATAACTTTTGTTAATCACATCAGGATCGGTGATCTGCACCGGAAAACCTTTAAGCTGCAGTAGTCTTGCTGCAAAAGCCATGCGGTGATCATGATCTGGATTAAACTGAATAAGATCACGGTATAAGTATTTAGCCGCCGGATTACCTTTGATTTTTAAACCATCAGATAATTTTTCAACGTTAAAATTACAACGAGTTAAAAGTTCGTAAGTTTTTTCTAGACGATTTGATTCTTTGTGAACTAACTGGTGCGCACCAAACAAATGACTTTCACCTTCAGCAAAAGCACAAAGTACCGCTATCACCGGAAATAAATCCGGACAATGTTCAAGATTAGCCTTTAACGACGACCACTGCTTTTGTTCAGAGATATAAAAATTATTTTCTTCAGTCACAAATGAAATGCCCATACGTTTAAAAAACGCGACGAACTCCATATCAGGCTGTAGCGAGAATTTATTCCAGTTCGTTAGATGAACTTTACCCGCTAGAACTGCGGCTGCGGCTAAGCTTGCAAACGAGCTGACATCCACTTCGCCGATCATTTTTTGTGGCTCTAGTTTTTGGTTGTGCGACACAAATAAATCATCAATCGCATAGCCATAAGTGCCCATCATTTTTTGCGTGTAATTAAAATAGCTTTCCGAACTGACCTTTGAAGTTTCAATTTGCAGATCAAACGGCAAATTCACTGAATTTAAAAGCACTGAAGTTAAAAACTGACTTGAATCTTTTGAATCAACTTTAAGAACTTTACATTCTTCGTTTGAGCGCCAGCCTTTGCTTTCAATATGAATTTCAGTTTTATCCGAGTTAAAATAAGCCTTAACGCCAACTTGTTCTAAAATAGAAATCATTTCATCTTGAGGGCGAGAGAATAATTTCTTTTCGCCGCGAATAATAAAATTTCCGATTTCACGCGAAACACGTAATGCGAAAAAACGAAATGTTGTGCCGCCAAGGCCTACATAAAATTCTTTTTTACCGGCTTTTAGATCAGCCAGACACTGCTGCAATAATTTTACATCATCTGCCTGTGAGGTTCCGACAATTTCCAGGCGTGGCTCGTAAGAATTAAGAATAAGAGCACGATTCATCCAGGATTTTGAAATGTCCAAAGCTCCAGAGAATGAAAAACTCATGCATGAAACCTTTGACGTTCAAATTCAGCAACGATGTCGCTCACTTTTTTAGATTCTACAAAAACATCACCTGGTTTTTTTACAAAAATAAAACGAATAGATTTTTCTTTAGCGGCCACAGATTTTTTATCTTGGCGTAAAGCATTTAAGATTTTTTGCTTAGATAGCTTATCAGCTTTTCTAAAATCTAATTCACAGTGAGGCATATCAGTAATTAACTGAGTTAAGGCCACAAAGTTTTTCTGAGTCATATAACCTAAGTGAAAGCTCCAGCGGGCCGCAAACACCATACCCATCAACACAGCTTTTCCGTGGGATAAGTTAAGTTCTGACTCATACACATGGCCCATCGTATGGCCTAAGTTTAAAATATGACGGTAACCTGTTTTTTCAAACGGATCTTTATGAACCACGCGCATTTTAGCTGCGATAAATTTTTCTAAGTTAGCCCACACGAAATCTTCGGTGAATTTAATTTTTGTAAAAAGTTTCGGTTCATTGATCAGACAAATTTTAATAATTTCACCGAAAGCTTCACATAAGCGCTCTTCCGGTTGATTTAATAATAAAGTTTTTGAAAGAATAATTTTATCGGCCGGATAAATTGTTCCGACCTGATTTTTCGTATGGTTTAAATTTAAACCGTTTTTTCCACCATGAGCTGAATCGACCGCCGACAGCCAAGTTGATGGCATTTGCACCAAGGGGCAGCCACGCTGGTAAGTCGAAGCTAAAAACCCCGTGAAGTCTCCTACCGAACCCCCACCGATCGCTACGAACTGTAACTTTTGGGTAATTAAATTTTGTTTTTGCCAAGTCTGCAGCTGATTTAAAACTTCAGCATAGCGATGCACGGTTTTTAACGACTCCCCGGCTTGAACCGGCAGAGCGAGCTTAAATTGGGCAATCCACTTTTTAAAAGATGCATTTTTTAGCAAAATACGGTCAAAAACCACCACAGATTGGCGTTCCGAGTGAGAGACCTGAGCTAAGGTCGGCAATCCTGAAACCTTAATGATTTTAGCGTCTTTAAAAAGAGTGGTTTTTTTGCTGCTTTTCACAGTGTTGAATGTAGTCCTATTGTTCGAGGCACGCAAGGTGTTAGGCCGTGCCATAGAGCGAAAGAAACTCTATATTAAATCCCGCATTAAAAATACAAATTAGGAGATAGTATGCAAAAGATCAAAGTAGCTAACCCAGTGGTTGAGCTTGATGGCGATGAAATGACAAGAATCATCTGGAAATTTATCAAAGATAAATTAATCCTTCCTTACTTAGATATCGATATTAAGTACTTTGACTTAGGCATGGAATACCGTGACCAAACTAACGATCAAGTAACTGTTGACGCTGCTGAAGCGATCAAAAAGTACAACGTTGGTATCAAATGCGCGACAATCACTCCAGACGAAGCTCGCGTTAAAGAATTCAACTTAAAACAAATGTGGAAATCACCAAACGGAACAATCCGTAACATCTTAGATGGTACTGTTTTCCGTGAACCAATCATCTGCAAAAACGTTCCACGTTTAGTACCTAATTGGACAGCGCCAATCTGTATCGGCCGTCACGCTTTCGGTGACCAATACCGCGCAACAGATTTCGTAACTAAAGGTAAAGGTAAATTAACTGTTACTTTCCAACCTGAAAACGGTGGCGAAACAATCACTCACGAAGTTTATAACTTCAAAGGTGATGGCGTAGCATTAACTATGTATAACACTGATGAGTCTATCTCTGGCTTCGCACGTTCTTGCTTTAACCAAGCTTTAACTAAAAAATGGCCTTTATACTTATCGACTAAAAACACGATCTTAAAAAAATACGATGGTCGTTTCAAAGATATCTTCGAAGAGATCTATCAAAAAGAATTCAAAACTCAATTTGATGCTGCTGGTATCACTTACGAACACCGTTTAATCGATGACATGGTAGCTTCTGCTCTTAAATGGAATGGTAACTTCGTATGGGCTTGTAAGAACTACGATGGCGACGTTCAATCTGACACTGTTGCGCAAGGTTTCGGTTCTTTAGGTTTAATGACTTCAGTATTAGTTACTCCAGATGGAAAAACTATGGAATCTGAAGCCGCTCACGGAACTGTGACTCGTCACTACCGTCAGCACCAACAAGGTAAACCAACTTCAACTAACCCAATCGCTTCTATCTTTGCTTGGACTCGTGGTCTTGAGCACAGAGCGAAACTTGATAACAATCCACCTTTAGCGAAATTCGCTCAAACTTTAGAAAAAGTTTGTGTTGAAACAGTTGAAGCTGGCTTCATGACAAAAGACTTAGCGGTTTGCATCTACGGCGATAAAGTTCCTTCAGATAAATACATGAACACTGAGCCGTTCTTAGATAAAATCGATTCTAATCTTAAAAAAGCAATGACGATGTAGTTCGTTGGCTTTTAAAAGCTAAAATCTTAAAACCCGGTGGCTAAAACCATCGGGTTTTTTATTTTTAAAAAAGGGAGCTACACGCCATTTCGATTAAGCCATTGCGCAGTCACGCAATGGTTTTTCAGACCATCCCAGCTCTCCGACATCTATGTACGAGATGATCTAAAAGAGTTCCTCTTTAAAAAGTTCTTTCTATCGTAATAAATCTATAATTCGTTTTATAACTTCAAGAAGCCATAAAACTAGCCATAGGTAGTACTTTAGTTTTCGCTTCTTATTCCGAAAAGTTACACAGGTTAGGGTGTAAAATCCGATATTCGGCTCCTTTCTCCGGAATGAAGCCAGAATGTCTTGCAAAAGCGAAATGGCGTAAGCTCATTTCGCTTTTTGCATTTTGAGATCCAAGACTGTCTACCCTAACACCGCTCTGTCGAACTTGTAGCTAGTTTCAAATCTCAATTGCACCACATTGATATATATCAAGCATAGGCTTTGCTTTGTTAAAGCCTATGCCAATTAACTTACGCAAGTTTTCTAGGTTTCCTTCTAATTCATTCTGCCTTATTGAAACTGATTCGCGCCTAGTGAAAGCGCTGTTTGTTGATTATTCGCAAATGGGAGCCTTACTGCGTATTGAAAAAGGCGTAGCCTTACAAAAGCATTTGGCTTTGATTTATCCCAATGAAAAATCTGATTTTGTGAAGATGGCGGGTTATTCTGTGCATTCGTTTGAAAAGAATGGTCTGTTTTATTTAGGCGTGCAATTTATCGCGCTTATTTCACGCTGATTAATTTTTTAGAATATTATCGACCACAGGCTGTTCAGTGCACGGCTGTTTTTCAGCTAAAAATACGCACATGTAAATCGCTGCCGGAATTAAAATTAGCGCATGCAATGCGCTTACATTATATAAAAACCACATCACAAGCGATAGCGCTGCTAAGGCAGAATAAATTTTCACATACGCAATCGCAGCGCGATTACGCTTATAACATTTGTAAAAGGCGACCGTATGAAATATCGCAATCACCGTAATCGTTAAAATCGCGACCACAGAAATTACTTTGAACATATATTCTTGAAAAAACGGTGACGCAAAAACTTCCGGATCAATATCAGGGCGAATAGCCGCTAAATCCATTTTTGCTAAGACACCTTGAATATAAAGCGGGTTCGTAATGTAAAAATAAGACGCTATGGCCACGGTCATATCCGTAAGCCATAGAATCAAATTTCGTTTTTTATGATCTAAAAAAACAGAAGGTATCTTCATGAAATTAGCTTAAATGATCTCTAAGACCATCGCTAATTAATTGTGTCGATAAAATTAATAATAATAAACAAAGTCCAGGAATCCACATTAAGTGCGGAGCTGTTTCCATTAAGTTTTTAGAATCAGCCAACATTGTTCCCCATTCAGGGTACGGCGCTGGAATACCTAAACCTAAGAAACCTAATGCTGCCGTATTTAAAATCGCCTCTGAACAACAAACCGCTGATTGCACCAAGATAGGTGTGACACAGTTTGGAAGTAAGTGGCGTAAAATAATACGCATGTCGCCGGCACCTAAAGCTTTTGCTGATTGGATGTATTCTTTGGCCATTTCAACTTGCGATTGTGAGCGCACTAAGCGGTACATCGTTGGAATTGAAACTAACGTAACCGAGATAATCGTGTTCGTTACACTTGGACCAAGAATAGCAACGACGAATAAAGCTAGTAATAAGCTTGGCATCGCTTGAAGCGCATTCATCACTTGCGTTAATGTTTGATCCACGCGTTTTCCGTAGTAGCCAGCGATTAAGCCTAAGCCTGCACCGATCACCACAGCGATACCACCTACGATAAGGCCGATGCCTAAAGAAAACTGAGCACCCACCATTAAACGTGATAATAAATCGCGGCCCAGATCATCTGTTCCTAATAAGAATTTTCCACCCATAGGCTGTAAAGCCATACCGTCGAAAACTTCGTTATAAGAAAATGGTGTCCAGAAAAACGAGACAATAAACGCCACAACGAAAAATGCAAAAAGCAGAGTTCCGTAAAGAACGTTTTTATTTCTGAATAATTTTTGTGTAGCAGTGACTGCCATTAGCCACCCCTTTGTTGATCGCGAAGTTTAGGAGAAACCACTTTTACAGATTCATCCGTAATCCAGTTCACGATAATAATAATCAACATCGAATAAAACACACCGGCTTGAACCACAGGGTAATCGCGGGCTTCGATAGATTTAATAATCCAACGACCCATACCCGGCCATGAAAATAACGTTTCAGTTAAGATGGCTCCAGTTAATAACTGACCTAAAGCTAATCCTAATGAAGTTAAAATCTGCGGAAGTGCATTTTTAAAAATATGTTTAAATAGAATTGTTTTGTACGGAAGACCTTTCGCACGCGCTGTACGAACATAATCCTCTTCAGCCACATCAATAATCGCCGCACGACTTACGCGCACAATTAACGCTAACGGCACAGTTCCTAAAACAAATGCTGGTAACACGATGTATTTAGCTGCTGAAGCAAAAGCATCCCATTGGCCTGATAATAATGTGTCGATGAAATAAAAGCCCGTCTTAAAAGGCACATCGAACATCACATCAATACGACCTGAAACCGGAAAAATTCCAAGTTTTACTGAGAAAAAGAAAATAACGATTAATCCCCACCAGAAAATCGGCATCGCAAAACCTAAAGTAGATAAGCTTACTGCACCGTAATCCCAGAAAGAATTTCTTTTTACCGCGGCTAACATTCCTAAAGCTAAACCAACTAACGAAGACCAAAATAAAGCCACCAGCGCTAGTTCAACTGTCGCTGGCCATAAAACTTTAAATTCGCTAAGAACTGGTTGTTTAGAAACTGTCGATTCACCGAAGTTACCCACTAAAGCGTTTGCCGAAAATTTTAAGAACTGAACTGGAACCGGTTGATCCAGCCCCAAGTTCTTTTTAATTTCTGCAACTCGCTCTTCGCTGGCGCCACGTTCACCGATAATGTTTTGAACGGGATCTCCGGGAATCAGCCTGATGATTGAAAAACTCATCAAGCTGATAAAAAGAAAATAACCAATAACTTTTAAAAGACCTTTAACGATAAACATTACTATTTCGCTAATGAAACCGCTTCGAAGTTTTCATGTCCGAATGGATCGATTTTGTAACCTTGTACTTTAGCAGACATCACTTTGTTTTGTTTTGAGTGAGCTACTGGGTACCAAGGTTTTTGTTTTGCGAAAATTTCCTGTGCTTTCATGTACAGAGAAGTACGTTTAGCAACGTTTGAATCTTCTTTTGCTTGTTGTAATAATGTATCGAATTCTTTATCGCACCATCTAGCGTAGTTAGAACCCGCTTTAACAGCTGTACAACCTAATAACACGTTCATGAAATTATCTGGATCGCCGTTATCACCTGTCCAACCGAATTGGATCATTTGGTGATCGCCTTTTTTAGATTTCTCTAAGTATGTCGGCCAGTCGAAAGTCACTAATTTAACTTTAACACCCACTTTAGCTAAGTCAGCTTGTACTAACTCACCTAATTTTTTACCGTTTGGTAAGTACGGGCGAGAAACCGGCATAGTCCATAATTCAGTTTCAAAACCGTTAGCGTAGCCCGCTTCTTTTAATAATTTTTTAGCTTTTTCAACATCGTAAGCTTGATCAGCTGTTTTGTTATTATAAGACCACATTGTCGGTGGAATTGGATTTTTAGCTGGCTGACCAGATGATTTGTAAATTACATCAAGGTAAGATTTTTTATTTAACGCTAAAGATACCGCCTCACGAACTTTTAAATCGCTGAAAGGTTTTTTCTCAGTGTTAAACGCGATGTAAGAAACGTTAAGACCTGCAGAGCTCATGACTTTGATCGCTGGGTTTTTAGATAACGCTTCGATATCTTGCGGTTGTGGTTCTGCCATAACATGACATTCGCCAGATTTCATTTTTTGTGTACGAACAGTGGCATCAGCAACGATAACGAAAATTAAGTTTTCGATTTTCGGTTTGCCTTTCCAGTAGTTTGGATTTGCTGTGTACTTGATTGTTGAATCTTTTTGGTAAGATTTGAAAATGAATGGACCAGTTCCGATCGGAGCTGTTTCTAAAGTTTTTAAACCCTTACCAGATTTAACTAACGCTTGCGCATACTCTTCAGAAAGAACAGAAGCGAAATCCATAGCTAAGTCAGCTAAGAATGGAGCTTCTGGGCGTTTTAATTCGAAAACCACAGTATTGTCGTCAACTTTTTTGATGTCGGCGATTAACGCATCTAATTCCATGGCTTTGAAATAATCATAAGAAGCTGCAGGAATTGAAAGTGGTTGTTTAGGATCTAATTGAGTTTTGAAAGTGTAAACCACATCGTTAGCATTGAAGTTACGAGTTGGTTTGAAGAAATCATTTGAGTGGAACTGAACGTTCTTACGTAATTTGAACGTGTATGTTTTGCGGTCTTTAGAAATTGTCCAAGACTCTGCTAAGCCCGGGCCTACTTCTGTTGTACCTGGTTTGAACTCAACTAAACGATTGAAAATCGTTTGCGCTGAAGAGTTCATGCTCGTTCCGTCAGTCACTAATTGTGGATTGAACGACGACGGACTTCCTTCCATACAGAAAATGAAGTTATCTGCTGCGTGCACTAATGCTGGTAATAGCAATGCCGCTAAAAATGTTTTTTTCATGAAATTCCCCCTTTAAACATCATTAAAACTCTTGTAATGTGGCACAGAAATGACTCTGCTTCAACTCTACAATGCAACTAAGCAATACGGCGCAAAAGTTCTCTTTGACGGGGCCGGTTTTTCTATAAATCAAGGTGAACACGTCGGAGTGATCGGCCCTAACGGAGCCGGAAAATCGACTCTATTCAAAATTATCGTGGGCCTAGAGCATTTAGATAACGGCGAGATCACAAAAGCTAACGGATTACGCATCGGTTATCTCGAGCAAGAGTCCGATTGGACCGTCGATATTAATGCTGAAGACTACCTCAAAGAGAACTGCCTAAAGCCCATCTGGGAATTAAAGCAAATCGGCTTGGGGCTTGGTTTACAAGAGAGTCACTTTTCTGGAAAACTCACCCAATTATCGGGTGGTTACCGTATGCGTATGAAGCTTTTGTACCTGATCGGCCTTGAGCCCGACATCATGCTTTTAGATGAGCCCACAAACTTTTTGGATCTTGAAAGCATTTTGACATTAGAAAACTTTCTTCAAGATTATAAGCAGGCTTTTTTACTGATTTCACATGACCGCGAGTTCTTACGTCGCACGACTGAATACACTTTAGAGGTTGAAGCCGGAGATATCGTTAAATTTCCGGGTCATATCGATGATTACTTTGAACAAAAGGCTGAACTTCAACGCATGTTAGAAGCTAAAGCCGCACAAATTGAAAATAAGCGCAAACAAATCCAAGAATTCGTGGATAAGTTCAGAGCTAAAGCGACGAAAGCTAGACAGGCGCAAAGCCGTCTTAAAAGTTTAGACCGCTTAGAAAAGGTAGAGATTAAAAAACTTCCCCCGCGTGCCGTGATTCAATTACCTGAAGCTACAGCTACGGGTAAAGAGATCGTAACACTTAAAAACGCTGATCTTGGTTATAACCGCGACAAAGTGATTCTTAAGAATGTAAATCTGATTATTGATCGCGCGCAAAAAATCGGGATTGTTGGTTATAACGGCGCCGGTAAATCGACCTTATTAAAATCCATTGCCGAAAAAATTCCGCTTATTACTGGTGAACTTAAATGGGGTCACCAAGTGCGTTTTTCTTACTTCGCGCAGCACTTAGCCGATGAACTTTTACCTGAAGACACTGTTTTAGATGCTCTTCAACGTAAAGCTCATAAAGATAATGTGGCCCAAGATTTTTTAAATATGGCCGGTTCACTATTATTTTCTGGTGATAGCGTTCATAAAAAAATTAAAGTTCTATCGGGTGGTGAAAAAACTCGTGTGGCCTTAGGCCAAGTGTTACTGCAAAGAAACCCGTTACTTTTACTTGATGAGCCGACGAATCACTTGGATTTTGATACGGTGAATGCGTTAGCCATCGCTTTGTCTGAATTTAACGGAACCATTATTCTGGTTTCGCATGATCGTAACTTCTTAAAACAAGTCACAACACAGATTATTGAAGTTCGTAACGGCCAGATCGAAAAATACCCAGGTTCGTATGATGAATATCTATGGAGTTTAGAAAAAGGTATTTTAAGTGAACGTGTAGATACGGTAGAAACACCTGTGAAAACGGTATCTGCAGCTTCGACTGAAACTTCCGAGAAAAAGTTTAACTACAAAGAAGAAACTAAACGTTTAAATTCAGAAATTAAAGAGTTAGAGCGAAAAATTCTAAAAACTGAAGAGTTGTTATTTCGCCAAGTTGAAAAACAAAACGAACTAACAGCGGCGTTGATCACAGCGCAAGGCCAACAAGCGCAAGAGATCGCAAGACAAGCGGCCGCGTTAAATGCTGAAACCGAACAAATGGAAGAAGCTTTAATGAACCATATGGAAAATGTGGAACTTAAAAAACAAGAGCTGACTCAGCTGATTGGTAAGTAGCAGCTCTTTTTATTTTTAGTTACTCGATTTTACTTTTTGCGACTTGCTAGAAGAACTAGTAGTTCCTTTAGAAGAACCAGACGCCGTTTTAGAATTTTTAGCCGAGCAAACACCTAAAGATACACGCTCATGATGACTTAAATATCTTTGCTGTTTGTTCTCTTGAAATTTATTTTGAATCACTTCTAAGCCTTCAGACGTTGATTTAACATCGTAATAATCCATGTCTTCAGCACCTGATACATTTAAACGAATTTCTAAACGGTTAGCATCAGTTTTTCTAACTGTGATTCCTGAGTTTCCGTAACGTTTAACTAAATTACCAAATTCAAAATCATTTTTAACAACACAGTTATTTAAATTAACAACTGGATTACCGGCTTTATCGCGTTTTACATCGTCAGCACAGCGATACACATTCCAAGTTTGCCCGTTACGCACGAACATATAAATTCCTGAAATTAAAACTTCGTCAGAACCCTTAATCGCTTGGCCGTTCGCTGTTTTTTCAGGTTTATCTGTGACTTTGATTAACTCAAGCTGAGCATCGCCAACTTGAATGCTTTTTGATCCGCAAGGATCAGCTTTAGCCATTGATGCAATTAAACCTAGAGCGAATAAAACTAAAAACATTTTTTTCATGCTTTAAGTTTAAGTGTTCTAAAACGCGCCGTCTAGAGGAGCTGGCCCTTGTGCCTGACTAGATACACATGTAAGGATTTTTTTTATTCGGTGGTGGATTGTCGTCGTGATGAGCTTTGCTAAGACCGGCGTTAACGATCGATGATACAACTCCTACTAAAAATAAAGCGACGAATAATCTTTTCATTTTTTTAGTAAAGCGTGATTTTTTTTTCGCGTCTACGACTAGACACTACCAATCGATAGGTTCTAGTCCTTGTTCTCGTAACCAAGAATTTGCTTTGGAAAAAGGTTTCGAACCAAAAAATCCGCGGTGTGATGAAAGTGGTGATGGATGAACACTTTCTAAAACTAAATGTTTTTTGCGATCAACAAAAGCTGCTTTTTTCTGCGCGTAAGCGCCCCATAAAATAAACACAACGTGATCACATTCGCGGTTTACAACTTCGATAATTTTATCTGTGAATTTTTCCCAGCCTTTTCCCTGGTGAGCGGCGGCTTTACTTTCTTCGACAGTCAAAACGGCGTTTAATAGCAGAACGCCTTGTTTAGCCCAACGCTCTAAATTTCCTGATGTCGGCATATCTTTTCCAAGATCAGCTTTTAATTCTTTGAAGATATTTAATAATGAGGGCGGAAAGCGAACGCCCTCAGGCACAGAAAAACTTAAACCGTGCGCTTGCCCCGGCCCGTGATACGGATCTTGCCCAAGGATAACCACTTTCACATTTTTCAAATCAACTAAATCTAGTGCGTTAAAATATTTTTTCGCATCAGGATAAATTTTCTTACCGGCTTCGTACTCTTTTTGCAGAAAGGATTTTAGGTCCTTCATGTACGCAGTTTGGAACTCGGATTCTAAATGATTACGCCAGCTATCAGAAAGTTTTATGTTTGCCATATACCAAATTGATACAATGACTTAGGTCGAGACACGAGCATTAATTTACTGCATATAAGAAAATAATTAATTTTTTTGCGGACTTAGACTTCTGAAATTTTGGACACAATGTTAAAATGAAATAACAGTTACGGGAGGCTCTATGGCAAGAAAGAATCTTACTAAGAAAAATAAAACCCACCTCCAAGGAACAATGTCGCTTCAGGATACACTGCATCTTATTGAAACAGACCCTGAAGTAAAATCTTTTGTTTATCAGCAAATCAACGAATTTAGTCCCTATGTGACTCCGGAAACGAATGTCATCGTATTGGCTCGTGATGCTGAAGATGCTTATGCGGACGAAGACCATGTTATTTCAAGCGATGTCGATTCGGCTGATAATCACTACCCTTATCGCATTGCGATCGTGCTTAAAGAAGGCGAAGCCACAATTGAAGCTGAAGGCTTTGGCTACGATATCTTTGACGCCATCAATGCGGCTAAAGAAGCTATGCTTCAACGCCTTTCTGAAATTCAGGACGAGGTTGAAAGCCCGCAAGATCGTTTAAATGCGATCCAACAGGCAACCGAAAATACACAGCTACACTAAAAAAAACACAGTTGAGTCTAAACAAAATTTTGCCGATGGGGTTGTTATGAAAAATAAAAACCAAGCACGAGCGATTCAATTTTTTAGTCTTACGAACCCAATGTCTACCACAGGCTTAATGCTGACTTATGTGGTTTATCCATTGATTTTAATGTTTGAGTTTCTTAATTTTGGTGCGGCAAGCCCCGGAAATGAAGCCACTTTTAACTTAATGGCCGCCATCTTTTTTACTCTAACATTCGCTGCCGGCGGAATTTTATCTTTTATTCCTGAACGCGCAGTGGGCCGTCAGCAAAAAATTATGATCTTTTTTGCACTGACTATTACGCCTTCTGTGGCTTTGCATTCGGCAAGTTTGATTCACTGGTTTTTCAATTTGAAATTCTAAATTTATTTAAGATCGACTTGAACTAATTGACCGATCAAATCCTGTAACTGGTCAAACACGTTACTTGTTGTCGGAAGTTCACCTTTTAATTCGGCCGTTAATACCGGAACACTTTGTTCAACCCACAGATAGCGGCCTAAGCTTCCCGGAAAATTTCCTAAACGCTTCCATGGTAAATAACTGTAGTTCGGTGATTTTACTTTCGGGCCATCGTAATCCAAAACATTCAGCGGTGTATGAATCGAAATCACAAACTGAGGTTTGAATTCTTCGATATGTTTCATAATACAATTCACTTCAGGCTCACTTGCGGCTTTATCGCCTGGAAATTTGCGCACCGAACTTTTCGCTTCTTTCTTCCAGAACTTTTGCGCTTCAGCTTCCCAATCGGTTGTTGGAAAATTACGGTTTAAATCAACACCTGCGGCATTGGTGCGTGTTTTTTTCAAAGCCCCGTCAGGATTAGCCATAGGAATAATTCTCCAGTTATTGCGCGGATCAATTTCTTGTACGCGTTCAAACCAGTAACGACCTAAAGAGCCAGCGCCAATTTCATCCCCGTGAATCATGCTGATCACAAGAATGTTTTTGGCTTTTTCGTTTTTCCCTTTTTGATCCACGTGAAAGATTGGTTTGCCGTTAACAGATGTGCAACCGTCTTTTTGAACGACTTTTTCACACGCCTTAACCAGATTTGTTTTCGTTTTATAATTTTTGTAACGGCCCAGAACTTCTGAACACCAAGAACTAAGAGATTCTTTATTTACAACTGAAGCTTCAGTTTTAATTTCAGTTGTCGCTGACGTTGCGGTTTCCGCAAAAGCACTCACCGAAAATATGTTTAATGTTATCAATATGAGACTGAAGATTTTCATTCTCAAAATAACATCATATCTGTGCAAAAAAGTCCTCATGTTTTTCTCAATCAAACCGATAGGTAATTTATGCCGAGACCCGACTTAGGTTAGTACGAAGGAGATTTTGAGAATGGCAAAAAAGAGTAGCGTAATGTTAGCCCTGTTATTTATCGCAAACCCGTTTGTTCTGTTATTTTATCAGAACTGCTCATCAGCTCCTAAACACGTCGTCTCTGCCCCAGAGCAGCACGGCGATAAAAAACCGGCCTCTATAAGCGATAAGCCAGTCCATGGTCCTAAAGAAAGACTTACTAAATAAACTATTGACTTACACATTTCTTACACTGTAAGTTATGTGTATGAAGAAACAAGCAAACCAGCCCCTCCCACCATTAACAGCCAAAGAGAAATCGGTCCTGCAATTTATTGAGCAGGAACTGGTTTCTAAAGGCGTATCGCCCTCTTACCAAGAGATCTGCGATCACTTTGGCTTTGCCTCATTCAATTCAGTTCAAAATTATCTGAAACAGTTGAGCAACAAAGGTTATGTGCTGATTCCTCAGAACCAAAAACGCGCGATCCAAATCCTGCACTCAGCAGATGATTTTCAAAAGGATCTCGCGAATAGATTAAATATAGTGAAAGAACCTTCGAAGAACTCCTTCGCTGGTCAGTCTTCCCAAAACTCACATAGTGAACATTCGAAGGTTCTTCCTATTCCTTTCTTAGGGCGCGTTGCTGCCGGTTCTCCGATTGAACGCGTTCATGAAAATGAATTTATTGATGTGCCTGCCACATTTATTAAAACGCCAGGTGATTACTTCGCTTTAAAAGTTGAAGGTGACTCAATGATTGATGAAGGCATCTTTGATGGTGACTTCTTAGTTGTGTTATCTCAGAAAAACGCTAAAGACGGCGACCTTGTGGTTGCCAGCGTTGAAGCTGAATCTACGGTTAAACGCTTCTATATGAAGAAAAACCCAGAGATCTCGACAACGACGAAAGCTGTCGAACTTCGCCCCGCTAACCCGCGTTTAACTTCAATGTGGTATGCTCCACAACAAGTTGAAATCAAAGGTTTAGTTAAGGCTTTGCTTCGCAAGTACAATTAATATAACTCCCAATTAAAAGCTTATTGAGAAATAGGCTCTTAATTCTCGCCTTTTTAAAAGCTCCTTGATAAAGCTTGGTTCATTCAAGGAGCTATCAATGAAACTTTTTATCGCTACCCTTTTAATCGCATCATCAGCTTTTGCTTTAGTTTTGCCTAAAACTTTAGGTCAAACGATGAAAGCTATGTCTGGTAATTTAAAAATTATTTCAGCTCACGTGGATGATAGTAAAGCGAATGCTAATGCCGCTGTATTATCTGACGAGTTCGTGCAATTAACTCTTCATGCAAAAACTTTCACGCCAGATTCAATCAAAGAACTTCCTGCTGAACAGCAGCCAGCTGCTAAAACAGATTACGATCGTGAATTAGATTTAACGGCAGATCTTGGCAAACAGTTAGCCAACGCTTTTCGCGCCAACGACAATGCCTTAGCAACAACATTATTAGACCGCTTAGCAAACGCTAAAAAAGACGGTCACAAAAAATTTAAATAAATTATTTTATTTTCAAAAAAACTCAAAGCTTTCAGTAAATAGTCAGCGCTAGGCACAAGGAGAAGGCCCTACGCAAAGTAGGCCGCCGACGCAGCAACGACGCGATGGCTATTTAATGAATGATTGTGCGGTTTCACCTACGTCTTTTAGATAACCCCGGACTAAATCATAGTCTTTATCTGAAGCCGCTTTAAAATCAGTGATATGATACATGCCTAATAGAACTGACTTACCTTCGTCAGTTTTAACATACTTAATTAAAGCATCAGAAAACTTCTGTTTTACTTCTTCAGGAATATCTTTTCTAAAAATCACCGGATCATTCGGGATCGGGCCAGTGAGTTTTAAGATTTTAATCTTATCGTAAACATCAGGGTATTCTGTACGTAAAATCCAACGCGCATCTTTTGGTGTGCCGTCTTCATCGGGTGGCGTGTAGAATGTGGCTCCGGCGTCGACTTGTTTTTGATAAACGGCGCGCACAACAGTGTCATGCTTACCGGCGAACATAAATTCTTTTAATTTAACGTTTTCTTGCTTGAATAAGCGAAGTGGCAATAAGTAACCCGACGTTGAAGCGGGATCTACGAACGCAAATTTTTTACCGTTTAATTCTTTAATTGATTTCGGACCATCAGCGCGAGCAATAATTTGACCGTAATATTCGTCGCGGCCGCGGTTCATTAATTTAAGTCTGGCTTGAACACCGTATTTTTCGTTCGCTAAAATATAACCGAATGTATTGATAATACCTGCATCAGCGCGCTTTGAACCAAATGCTTCAACCAAAGCGATGTAGTTGATCGGAAGTTCAATTTCGACTTCCATGCCGGTTTCTTTTTTTAAAAATTCTTTTAACTTTTCACCCTGCTCTTTAAGAGCCACAACGTCTTGGGCGGGAACGATATAAAACTTAAATGGGTTTTTCTTGCTTCCTAATTCATTAGATTGAGTACATGCTGAAAGCGTAAAAGCCAGTGCCAATAAAGATAACAACGTACGTAAATTCATGACTTAACTGATACCTGAATATATACCCAATAAGCAAGAGGTACATGCATATGGTAACAATCAGCTCAAAATACACAGGCCAAAAACACTGTGAAGCCACTCACGGCCCTTCTCAATCAACGTTACAAACCGACGCGCCCAAAGATAATCAAGGTTTAGGTGAAACCTTTTCTCCGACAGACTTAGTGGCCACAGCAGTTGGCACATGTATTCTAACAACGGTTGCAATCTTCGCAGAAAAAGAAAATATCTCTATCGTTGGTGCGACTTCACACACTGAAAAAGTGATGACGCCGCCACCACGCAGAATTGCTTCTTTAAAAACTGTTTGTAAATTTCCAAATTCAATTCCTGAAGAATTTAAAAAAAGAATTCCAGAAATTGCCAACAACTGTCCGGTGAAAAAATCACTACACCCTGATGTTGAAGTTCCCGTAGAAATTTTATTTGTCTAAGTTAAATTTCGATTTTAAACCAAATCTCCTCTGACGGCACGATGCCGTCAGAAAGGCTGGCTAGGAAAGCCAACTAGCGCAGCGGCCATTCTAAGAGGCTCTTCAAATCAAATATACCCGTAGCGAAAAAGGCCTGGCACCTAACGATTTCCCATCGGAAGATCAACAACCTGGGTATTCTTTGTCTGATTGATATGAATATCTTTAGGTAAGTTCTTTTGAATCGTTTCGATTAGTGATTCTTTAAAAGCGTGACGTTTAAAATGCGTGTTGTGAATAAGACTGACTTCACGTGTTGGCACCGGAGACGCAAATTCTTTCACTTGCTTGCGGTTACCAACTTCTTGGGCAGCTAAATACGGAAGCAAAGTAAACCCAGTTTCCTGATCCACCATACGGCGTAGGGTTTCTATACTTCCAGATTCGAATTTAATATTTCTATGAATGTCTGTCACCTTTTTTCTGTTCTTACAGATCGCTAAAGACTGATCTCTAAAACAGTGACCTTCAGTTAACAGCCATAATTCGTTTGAATTTAAATCTGTCTGTTGCACTTTGGCTTTTGAAGCTAAAGCACTTTTTTCTGAAGCGTAAACTAAGAAGGGCTCGTAAAATAACGGTGTTGATTCTAAACTTGGGTCATCAATCGGTGTTACTAATAAACCCACATCTAACGAAGAATTTTTTAAACGCTCTAAAATTTGTTCAGTTTGTAATTCTTCAACATGAATTTGTAATGCCGGATGTTTTGTCGAAAATTTCTTTAAGAATAACGGCAATAAATACGGCGCTAAAGTTGGAATAACCCCAACAGTGACTTCACCTTTTACTTCACCGTTATTATCTTGAATGATTTCATGAAAGTGTTGGCTTTCAGTTAAAATCACACGCGCTTGAGTCACTAATGAAGCCCCGATTTTTGTTGTTTTAACAGGTTGGTGACTGCGATCAAAAATTTGAACGCCTAACTCTTCTTCTAACTTTTGAATCTGCATTGATAATGTCGGTTGAGTGATCGAACAACTTTCAGCCGCTTGGCCAAAGTTTTTAAATTTATCGACAGCAACAATGTAAGTTAACTGAGTCAGCGTCATTTCATACCTTCTATTTAAACAGAATCGGAATCGTTAAATATGATTTTTTCTTAGCTTTCGGAAAATGTAAATTCGCAAACAGCGATTTAAGAAGTTTTTTTGTGTAAATGACTTCTTGTTGGTTATGCACTAGCGATACCAATGTATTAGTCACTTCTTGGTAACCCGTTACATTCCCCGCCGGAGAAATTTCTAACCTGATCGAAACAGTTCCATGTGTTGGATTAATCTTAGCCACTTCTTCAGAAAATATATACATCGCTTCTGATAAAGGCTTTTGCACCTGTGCTGTTGTTAACCCACCCACCACGTAAGGTCTTGGTTCAACAAACCAACCATGAATCACTAAACGCGCTTTTTGCGGATCACGCGTGCCTTTAACTTCAGTCACTCCGTGGGGAAAGCGTGGGTCAAAAACCACGAGCTGATTAAAGTTAGCCGGAATACGGTCTACGAAGCTTTGATATTCACGATCCTGTTGATCTTGAAAGGTGCTCCAGTAATCAAGCACATCTGGTTTCATAATTAGCGTTTCGCCACCTTTAAAAGCTTTCGGATCAATTGTTAACGAATACACAAAAGCCCACGGGCCATGGGGCACATCAGAATGTAAATTCTGATAACAGCCATCGACATAATAACTCATCCAGGGCGGTGAGATATCATGGCAACCTAGATTTTCACGTCCCCATTGCACTAACTGAGAGTGAAAATTCTGATAAATCTTTTTGGTAAAATAATAAAAAGCAGGAGTTCTGATTAAGTGATACTGGTCTTCGAAATACCAGTAATCCCAAACAAAACGTTTTGAATCGGTTCCGCGCGGGTTTGAAAAATTCTGATCAAACTCCGCACGTAATTTTTTAGCTTCAGGAAAAAAGTTTTTATGAACCGAAAAATGTTTCACTAATAAACTTTCTTTAAGCCTGAGCTACTTTTTGTGAAATACGGCCGAATAAGCTTTCACCTTTGTCATTGAACATTTCAATTTCAATAGTGTCGCCCACTTTCATAAATGGCGTAGAAGGTTTACCGTCGTTGATTTGTTCTAACGTGCGCTTTTCAGCTAAACAGCTCGAACCAACTGTTGCATCTTCATTCGCAACAGTACCTGAACCAATTAAAGTTCCGGCTGCTAAATCACGCGTTTTCGCCGCATGAGCGATTAACTGACCAAAGTGAAAATGCATTTCTTTAGCGTTCGCTTTACCAAAGAACTGGCCGTTGTAAGTTACGTTAAGTGGTAACTGCACACGGCCATCTTTCCACGCTGAACCAAGTTCATCTGTTGTTAAGGCTAAAGGAGATAATGCTTTATTAGGTTTAGATTGGAAAAAACCAAACCCCTGCGCTAGCTCCTCTGGAATTAAGCCGCGCAGGGAAACATCGTTAATTAAAACATGTAACTTAATGTGCTTAAGAGCCTGCTCCGGAGTAACTCCCATCGGAACATGATCTACAATCACACCTACTTCAGCTTCAAAATCCGTACCGTGCGAAAAATCACGCTGCGGAATATCTTCGATAGGATCTAAAAATCTTCCGCTTTCAGCTTGGTACATTAACGGAACTGTTAATAACGTTTCTGGTAAAGCGGCATTACGCGCTTTACGCACAAGCTTAATATGATGAATGAACGCAGAGCCATCGGCAAAAAGCCATGTGCGCGGTAAAGCTGAGGCAAAAATGGCAGGACTAGAAACAGTCTGAGCACCAGCCGCACTTCCGCTATTTAATTGGTCGTAGCGAGCTTTTAGTTTTGGTTCTACAGCCGCCCAATTTTCCATAGCGTTTAATAAATTCGGTGCAATATCTTTTACTGATATAAAAGATTTATTATCACGGCTAACAACTGCTAATTCACCGTCTTTAGAATTTGATACTTTAAGTGAAGCTAATTTCATGAGTCTCTAGATCCTTTTTGTACTTAGTCGAAAGTAAATAATAAGTTAGCACCAACACCGCGAGAGCTTTTAAGACCATCAGCCACTTCGCCGGAAATTGTTTCGAAAAATAAATTTAAACCTAAGTTCGGAGTCATTTTAAATTGCGCACCGAAAGTTAGCGGCATGATCGTTGATTTAACACCTGTTAAGCTGCAAGAGCCTACATTAGCCGTACACTCATCACCTAACTTAGTTGAAAATGAAGGACCGAAAAAGATTCCTGCATAGTCTTCAAATTTAAACATTAAGTGTAATGGAACGTCGAAGTAAGTTAATTTACCTTTTTGTTCTAAAAGACCTGATTCATTTTTGAATGTACGCTCTGAATACATTAAACCTGTTTTTAAACCAAAATTTTCAGCGAAATCAAAAACGATCGAACCGCCGGCTTGAAAAGCTTGCGTTTGTTTGTTCGAAGTCGCGCCGTCAGCATCCATCGTGTTTAATTTAAAACCCACTTCAAGTGCTGGCATCGAATAAGCCACTTCGGCGTGAGCTACTGATACCATAGAAAAAATAACTGTTGCTGCTGTAAATAACTTTTTGAACATAGACCCTCCAGTCTTATAATTCTGCCTTGAGCTTACTCCTAAGCTGTGGACTAGACACGTGAAAAACAAGGATCTAACTAGGGTCACACTTTGGCGTCCTGCAACATCTGTTGGAGTTTTAGTCACACACACCGAAACTAAGGTCCTATATGGATAAATTAGCGCTTTATAATTACTTTCGCAGTTCAACTTCTTATCGTGCCCGCATTGCTTTAGAGGTTAAAAAATTACCTTACGACTATAAACCTATTCATTTACTGAATAACGGTGGCGAACAGCATTCGGCCGAATACCGCGCTTTAAATCCTATGGGTGGAGTCCCTACATTAGTTCATGAAACTAATGGTAAGAAAAATGTGATCGGCCAATCGATTGTGATCTGTGAATACTTAGACGAAGCTTTTCCACAAAGTTATCAACTCTTTCCAAAAGATCCGTATAAAAAAGCTTTGGTTAAACAGTTTTGCGAAAACATTAACGCCGACACTCACGCTTACGGAAACCTACGCACGCTTCAGTATTTAGAAAAAAATTTCGGAGCTAACGACGAACAAAAAACAAAATGGATTCACAACTTCACCATTGCGGGCCTTACCGCTTGTGAAAAAATGTTAGAAAAACATGCGGGTCTATTTTGTTTTGGTGATGAAATTACGGCGGCCGACGTTTTTTTAACGCCGCAGATTTTTACAGCCCAAAGATTTAAAGTCCCGTTAGAAGCATTTCCAAATATCACTAAAATTGTGAATCACTGTTCAAGTCTTGAAGCTTTCAAAAAGGCTCATCCATTTCGCCAAATCGATACGCCAGACGATCTTCGTATTAGTTAATATTAACCACCGGTGGCGGTGGTTGCGGCGCTGGAGTAGTCGGTGAAGGTAAAGGTGTCGGTAATGATTCACCCCACTTTTGTAAAGTCTCGTGAATGAACGGCATAAATGGGTGAATCAGAATTAAACTGCTTCTACCACCGCAGACATCGTTACGCGGGCCAAAACCAAAAGAATTAACCGTTGCGATTTGTAATTCATCATTGGCTTTTACAAAGCCAGGGCCGCCTGAATCACCCAAACAAATTCCGCGCACACCATTATTAGCAATCACAATTGAACTCATCTCAAAACCATATTCGTTTCTATCTAAACGCACTTTACGTAAAACCGTACTGTCTGAATTATTTGATCCGGTCACACCGTAACCATATAAGAAAAGATCAGAATTTAAATTTTCAGGAGCTAAATTAATATCGTAAACTGGATACCCTGGTTTTATATCTGCTGATAAATGCACTAAGCCGATATCAGGATTACCACTGTTCATGATATTCGGGTCATAATCAGGGTGCCACTTAAAATCCACCGCACGAACGGCATCACGGCTAAATTTAAAACCACTTGAACACATTAGATCGACATAAAAAATCGCAGTCACTTTTGAAGCGCGATCTAAACAGTGCGCGGCTGTGATCAGCGTGCGATTTGTAATCGGTGTTGCCGTACACACAAAAGATTCGCCCGTATTTTTTTCGGTTGAAATAATCATTGCTGTGGTTTTGGCGTCAGGATCAGTAGATAAAACACGCGTGCCGCCGATAATACTATTGGCATCACCCAGCGCATCACTTAAACGGATTTTTTCACAGTCATTGTTCCCCTGCTGGGCCGCAGGCGGCGGAGAAACCGTTTTTGTATTTTCTTTTTTATCGCAAGAACTAATAAAGACTATCGATAATAAAATCAGCCACGCCGGTTTCATTGGGACTCCTTGTGGGGTGTATTACCCCAAATCTGTATTTCAGATCGCTTTTAGGCCAAGGCAGCAAGATTTATTCCGGTGAACCATTTTCAATCCAGGTTCTTAAAACCTGAAGTTGCAGTTCGGTTAGAGCTCCACGCGGAGGCATATCTTGATCTTCGAAAACACGAACGTAAATTTCATTCGCGAATGATTTTGAATTTGTGTAATCAGCAAAACTTAAATCTAAACCTTTTTTTTGATGGCAGCCTGTGCATGAACTTGCAAACACCGCGCTATTCACATCGGCATAACGGACTGTTGGTTCTTCTCCACCTTCGCCTGGTTTTGGATCTGTTAATCCAGTTTGCGGAGAGCCCTGATTATGGCCACCGCTTGTGTGACTGTAGCTACAAGAAAAAAGAGCGAAAGCTAAAATTAGAAATAAAATGTTTTTCATAGGCTCACTCCTGTTGGCCAATGTAGTAACCCCGCAGGCATTGATCAAGCCTTAGCTGAAAGTTTTTGAAGCTTTTACTCTTTCAAGTTCTGTAAATGAATATGAACTGAAAAATTAAACTAAAATTTGAGGATCTATAAAATAAAAATGGCGCCCCGTAAGACGCCAATTTCTCTGTGAATTTCTAAAACAATCTAGAAATAATAGTGAGTCATTAACCAAGCGTAATCGCCTTCACCATCAAGGCTTGAGCGCTGCTCTTTGGTGTAAAATAACTGAAAATCAAAATGCGGGCGTGGGTACCAAATTAACCCTGGGCCATAACGGTAAAGCTTCGTTGCCCCGTTATCTTTATTAGATTGGTAATAATCGTTTAACACCAACACCTGAAAGCCTTTAAAAGCTTCGTAACCTGTGCGGTGAACAGCCGCAATACCTGTGGTTTCAACACCTGAATTAGGCGTTGTTTTTACATTATCAATCTCAGCCAATGTTGACCATTTTTCATTCCAACCAAGTAATCCTGTAAGACCAAAAACTTTTTTCTCACGCGTATCACTTTTTTCACGTAAACCCTGAAGACCTAATTTAAATTTTTCAGAAAAAACTTTACTGGCTGTGTAGGTAACACCTTTATCGTTATCATCGGTTACATCTTTACGAACACGATAGCCGGCTAAAGAAAAATTATACTCTTCACCTAACCAGAAAACTTCAGCTGTGTTTTTATCTTCAATCGAAATTTTTCCGCCACGGTAAGAAAGATGAGCCATCTCTAAGCGTGTGCGTGTTGATAAGTTATGATCTGGAAGATTAATCCCGAAATTAGGTTGAAAGCGGCCCACTTTAAAAGTTAATTCGTCAGTGGGTTTAAATAAACCATACAGACGGCTGACTTTAGCTTGCACGCGGTTATAGTGTTCTGGTTCGTTAAAATTATACTGGCCTAAAAAACCAACGATCGCCCATTTCGGTTGGATGATGCCCATCTCTAAACCGATTTGCATATTGATATAACGGCCATCAACGTTATTCACACCTGTTGCTTTGTTTGTGTAATCGGTGTGAACCTGAACCCCACGGTAATCACCGCCAATGGCTAACCATTCATCAACAGTTGACGTATCAACCGCCCCGTGAAGAAAACCTTCTTCACCCTTGTTTGACCAGGTACTGATTAATTCAGCTGATAAATTACGGCCGTAAGGGTTTAAAACCCCGCCACCACTGGGAGAAACGTGGCAGGCCGTACAATTCACGTAACCATGTTTAATCATTTCTGGAAACGCAAAAACTGTTTGTGAAAATAATAAAACTAACGTGGCTAATTTAAGATAAAACTTCATTATTGCACTAAGCCTTTAAGCTGAACTTTTACTGTCACATCTTCGGCCACTTTAACACCTAACCAAGATGGCAAAGTGTCTAAGTGATTGGTAATTTTAAAAACGAATTGCGCGTTACCTGAAACGTGAGTTGCGATACGCGCGACTTTTGCCGTACCTGTTACATCACTGGTTTTACCATGCATTGTGAATTTTCCGGTGAAAGGAACTTCGGTTTCTTTATCAGATAAAGTGGCAAAATCTGTTGGTAATTGCAGATTAACAAATTCTAAAGTGGCTTCTGGAAATTTAGAAACTTCTAAATATTTGTTTTTCATATGATCATCGCGAAGATCAATCTTTGTTGTTAATTGATTTAGATCAACTTTTACGGTGCCGCTTAAAGAATTTTTTGACGCTGTTAGTGTACCTTCAGGGCCTTGTGCTTCACCGTTAATTTTAATCATTGAAGGTTTACCAATGGCTAAGAACTCTGTTCTTCCGTCTGTCGCTTTAAAAACAACCGACTCACCTTTAGCCGCTTCTGCTTTGACTTCGGCAGCGGCACTCACTGAAGCTTTTGTTTTTGCTGTTGTTGCCACTTTTTTTCCGGCTGCATTTACCGATAAAGCTAATAAGAATGTTAATAAAAAATATTTCATAAAAATCCCTTCAGACGGCTTGGTCGGGCCGCTTTACCAAAGAGATTAGCTATGAGGTTTGTAAAAACTCAAGTTAGGATTTAGACGCGGTGTAGGAAAAGAAAGCTCCATTTATCAATTACTGGTACAAATACGAAAACCAGCATTGAAAAGTTGACCCACATAAAAAAAGCAAACCATCTTTCGCGCCCTTCTGAACGATAAAGGCGAAAAAATTCTTTCATTAAGAAAAACGCAAACGGAAACACAGCTAACACATAAATCCAGCTAGTCTGTAAGAAAAACGGTGAAGCAATCGCCACACCCACATAACAAAACGTATAAAGACCAATGTGGAATAATGTCTTTTGATCACCTAATGCCACAGGCAATGTCGGAATTTGCCCCGCACGGTAATCTTCTTTGTACTTCATAGCTAATAACCAGAAGTGTGGCATTTGCCATAAGAACATAATTAAAAATAAATACACTGAATCTAAATTAAAGATATCGGGATTACAGCTCGCATAACCAATCGTGATTGGTAAAGCTCCGGGAATCGCTCCCGGTACGGCACCAAAAATCCATTTCGGTTTCCAGATATAAGTGTAAAGACCGTTGTATAAAACAACCGAAATGATTCCTAACCATCCAGCCATCGCGGTTAAGTTAAATAACATCGCAACGCCAAGTACCGTTAATGTGACAGCAATAATTAAAGCCGCTGCCGGAGTTAAAGCGCCAGTAACGAGAGGACGATTTTTTGTTCGTGGCATGGCTTTATCAAGTTCGATCTCTTGCCACTGATTAAGGGCTAAAGAGCCTGAACTTAAAAAGTAGAGTCCACCAACGAATGTTAAAAGATGTGTCCAAGAAAAAGGGGTTTCAACAAAATAGCCGGTCGCATATCCTGCTAAACCGGCTAAAAGTACGAATATGACTATTCCAAATTTTGTAAGTTGGGAATAAATCTTAAACACGGCGGAGTTTTAAAGAACTCCGGCGATGAAATGACGTGATAAAATATCAGTGATTGAAATTCCGAATAACACTAATAAGAAAACAAATCCTAAAGAGAATACGATTCTGTTTTCCATGCTTTCATATTTCAAATGCATGAACCAAGCCATAACTAAGAATGCTTTTACTGCCGCAATTGCAAACGCAACTAACGGAGCTGCAGGTCCTAGTAAGTGGTGAACAGCGTGTGCTCCCACAGTTAAAAAAGTTAATGCAAATAACGCCGCCGCTACTTTTAAGTAAGTTGATAGCGGAGTGATGTGGTGTTCATTAGGTAATTGTTCTTTGTGACCGTGTGCCATATTTAAACTCCTAACCTACTAAGTAAAGTAATGGGAATAAGAAGATCCAAACTAAGTCGACGATATGCCAGAAGATACCAACACCTTCTACAGCCGTGTAATAGTTAGGATTGAAATCGCCACGAACTGCGCGGATTAAGCACCAAGTGATTAAACCCATACCCACTAATACGTGAATACCGTGAAGACCAGACATACAAAAGTAGAAACCAAAGTACATACCAAGGTTTGTTGATTTGATTGTCGGTAGACCTTCGTGAGTTAAGTGTTCATTTAACTTAGCAAGATCAAGCATGTTTCCTGGAAAGATACCCATGTGGAATTTATGCGTGTATTCGAAGTATTTGATAACCATGAATACAGCACCACAAAGAATCGTGATCGCTAAAGACCAAACAGCCTTTTTGATTTGGTTTGTTTGGATGAAGTAGATACCTAAAGCCATTGTTAATGACGAAAAGATAAGAACTAACGTATTTACGAAACCCATTTTCCAATCTAAGAAGCTTGCGCCTTCAGAGAACATTTCAGGGTACATCATGTGGAAAATCGCATAACCAACGAATAAACCACCGAACATAAGGATCTCTGTACACATGAATAACCAGATTCCCATTTTCGCTGTATCAAATTGGTGATGAGCGTCTTTAAAGTGCTCCTGAACAGGAACACCGTTAATCATCTTACTTGTACTCATAAGGCCCCTCTGTCACGTGTGGTTCGTGAGAAAAGTTGTGTGTAATTGGCGGAGATTCTGTGTGCCATTCTAATGTTTTAGCACCCCATGGATTTGCAGGAGCTTTAGCACCAGAAGTTAAAGCTTTAATGATCGAGATTAAACCGATCACGAAACCTAAACCGATTAACCAAGAACCAACAGTTGAAATTTTATTTAACTGTTCGTAAGCCGGAATGTAATCGAAGTAACGACGAGGCATACCCATCGCACCTAAGATAAATTGAGGAAAGAACGTCACGTTGAAACCAACGAATACGAACACGAAAGACATACGAGCTAAACCTTCGCTGTACATTTTTCCGAACATTTTCGGGAACCAGTGATAGATACCACCCATTAACGCCATTAATGTTCCACCCACCATTACGTAGTGGAAGTGAGCTACTACGAAGTAAGTGTCATGGAAGTGAACGTCGATTGGTAAAGTCGCTAACATGATACCAGTCACACCACCGATTACGAATAAGAACATAAATCCCATCGCGTATAACATCGAAGCTGTGAATTCGATCGAACCTTTGTAAAGAGTCGCAAGCCAGTTGAACATCTTAATCGCTGTAGGAACACCTACTAACATCGTTAAGAAAGAGAAGATCACGCCTGCAAGTTCTGATTGACCAGAAACGTACATGTGATGTCCCCAAACGAAGAACGATACGATCGCGATACCTAATGAAGAGTAAGCGATAGCTGTGTAACCGAAGATCGTTTTTTTAGAGTAAGTTGTTAATAACTCAGAAACGATACCCATTGCCGGTAAGATCATGATGTAAACCGCAGGATGCGAGTAGAACCAGAAAAAATGTTGGAATAATACCGGGTCACCGCCAAGTTTAGGATCAAAGATACCTACACCGAACGCGCGTTCCATAATTAAAAGCAATAACGTGATCGCTAAGATCGGCGTCGCTAATACTTGAAGAATCGACGTTGAGTAAATCGCCCAGCAGAATAATGGCATTCTGTGGAATGTCATACCTGGTGCACGTAATTTGTGGATTGTCGCGATGAAGTTAAGACCAGTTAATACTGAACCCATACCCATGATGAAAACCGCTGCCACCATTAAAGAAACAGAAGTTCCAGTTCTGATTGAGTAAGGCGTATAGAACGTCCAACCTGTGTCAACTCTGTGTAAGAACATAGTTGCAATAGCCATAGTAGCGCCTGTCATAAACAGGTACCAACTCGCTAAGTTTAATTTCGGGTAAGCCACGTCTTTTGCACCGATTTGAAGTGGTAAAAAGAAGTTACCGAAAATTGAAGGAATACCCGGAACGATAACCATGAAAACCATGATCGCGCCGTGGTAAGTTAACGCCTGATTGTAGATATCACCGTTAGAGAAAACTTGTCCTACGTTAGCCGCTGTGTTTGGAGCGAATAATTCTAAACGTAATAAAAGTGCTGCGATACCGCCGCATAAAAAGAAAAATAAAACCGTACAGAAATAAAGAATACCGATACGTTTATGGTCTAAAGATGTAAACCATGACATCAGGCCTTTTTCTGCATTGATATAGTTGCTACCGTGAGCTGCGTGTCCCATTCTGCTCCCCCGCCTATTTACTTAAAGTTTTGATGTACTCGATTAACGCTGTCACTTCAGCTTCAGATAACTGGCCTTGGAAAGCCGGCATCGCTGAACGTGGACCGAAACCTTTTACGATTTTCGCGTTCGAGTTAAGGATAGATTCACGTAAGTAGTTTTCATCTACTTGCGTTGAAGAGCCATCTTCAAAGTTATGTGTATTACCGAAAGCCCCAGCTAAGCTTGGACCGATTTTAACAGCTGTACCTTCAACGTTGTGGCAAGAAGCACAAGCGCGAGTTTGGAAAATCTTAGCGCCACGTTGAGCGATAGGAAGAGCTGAAACTTCAGATTCTTCGATTAACCATTTGTCAAAATCTTCTTGAGATACAACTTTTAATTTCGTGATCATACCAGAGTGAGAAGTACCGCAGAATTCTGTACAGAATACGTGGAATTCACCCATTTTATCTGCTCTGAACCATAAAGCCGTGTAACGACCTGGTACCGCATCTTGTTTCACACGGAATGAAGGAATATATAAAGAGTGGATAACATCTTCAGAAGCTAAAACGATTTTCACATCGCGGCCTACTGGAACTACGATATCCGGAGATTTAACACCATTTTTGTATTCAGTTAACCAAGCCCATTGACGGCCAGTCACGTGAATCTCTAAAGCGTTCTCAGGCATTTTGCGCATGTCGTGGTAGATGATCCATCCCCAAGCAAACACAACTAAGAAGATGATCAATGGAATCACTGACCAAATAACTTCTAAACGCGTGTCGTGAGTAATGTAAGCCGTTTTATCGTTATCTGACTTACGTTTGTACTTCAACGCGAAGTAAATCATACCACCGATTAAAATCGCGCACGAAATAAAGCTGGCAGCAATTAAAAATCCATACAGATTATCAACGCTTGTCGCGATCTTCGAACCCTCGGTGGGCATGAATGTCTGAGCATTCGCCCTGTTAATTAGACTCAATAACCACATCATGGCTACACTTTCTCCCTTCCAGCTCTGATTAACACTGGTGTTAACCAAAGAGCCAAGATCAGAACCATAAATGCTCCCGCGAGTTGTACTACGCGGAACACTTGCAGTCCGTACTTGGATTGATGTTCATCATATTTGAAACAAAATAAAACTACTGAATCGATGATATTACCGATCTTGCCGTTTGAAGCTTCATTTAAAGCCAGCTTCATATCTTTTGGCTCGAACGCAATACCTGGTAAATATCTAGAAATTTTTCCGTCTGGAGTAATCACGATCGCAGCCGATGCGTGCGACCATTCATTGGCTTGGGCATTCCAGCGGAATTCGAAACCCAAAGCATCTGTTAACTTTTTAATAGTCACTTCATCAGCCGTTAAAAAGTGAAAACCATTTTCAGTGCCTGGGCGGTTATACATTTTCATGTAGTTCGCTTTTTTAGCTGCACCTAATTCTGAGTTTTCTTTTGAATCGAAAGAAAAAGCGATCACTTCAAATTTATCGCCTGGGTTCCAGTCAATCTTCTGAAGTGTCTCAACAACACCGTTAAAATGAAAATTACAAAGACCCGGACAGTTAAAATAAACCGGGCTTAACATAACAGGTTTGTGAGAGTGAAAATAAGAACCTAAAGTTTTTAACTGACCAGATTCATCACGCACTTGAAGGTTTAAATCAATTGTTTCACCTAAGTGCTCTTTAATACCAACGCCTTTAAGTTCTGGTGGAACTTCGGCTGAATTAGCCGCTTCTTGTTTTCCTGTATAAGCAGGCATAGATCCTTGAGGACCAAGAACAGCACCGCCGCCGTCAGCCCAAGAATTTAAACCTAATAATAAGAAAACAAGGAACGTTTTTTTCATGTATCGATATTAGTCTGCTGTTGCCGCAAAAGCCGCTACGTCTTCAGGTTTTTCGTTAGCTGGTTTATTTTTAGTGATTGAATCAATGAATTGAACAAGGGCCCAACGCTCACTTGGTTTAAGTGTAGCTTTGAATGAAACCATTTGTGTTCCTGGAATACCGTTTTGTAAAACTTTGTAGTGAGAGATCATACCAGAACCTTGTGTCCATTGACCTTCAACTAAGTTACGTGCGTTCGGAATACCACCCACTAAATCACCTTTAGCTCCGTGACAAACAGCGCAGTTTGCTTTGTAGATTTTTGCGCCGGCAGCAACAACTTCTTCGTTAGCAACCCATGGTTCTTTAACAGAAGCTAAATCAAATTGTACGGCACCTGGTTTCGCTGGCTCAGTAACATTTTCAGCTAAATCAACGCCTTTATTAACGTAAACGATGTAAATGAAGAATACGAAAACAAATACTAAAGATCCTAGTAATGCGAGTAATCCACCACTGTTGTGATAATCTTTTTGTGACATAGAAAGGCGACTCCTTTTCACGATGTGAGGTCTTATCTTTTTTAGGGATATTAAATACTTATATAGTAAATAGAGAACGTGATCAATTTAAAGATTGAAAGCGAATTGATAGTCGGTTTGCTAACACCTTAGGCAAACTGCATTTCGATTTTTCGTGCAAATTATTTTTCGATTTTGATTGTACCCGTCACATCACCAGGCTGAGTTTGCGGCAATGTTACTTCAGATTCACCAGAACTTTGTTTTTTTAGCTGCTTTTTCTTCACTGAACCGCTCGCAGAATTTGCATCTTCGGTTGTTAAGTACTGACGTTTGATATTGCGGTTTAATCTTCTGAGCTTCGCTTCAACACCTTGTGGCTTTTCTTCCACAGTTTCAATGCCGTCACGTTCAGCATCTGGACGTTCGTACTTGCGCCCAACATCTAAGCCTTTTTCTGGAAAGCGCATGTCGTACTGATTTAATAAGCGTAAGTAATTAGCTTCTGAAGCCTTCATGGTTTTGGTGGCTTCATTGATTTTTGCTAATGATTCTTTAGAAAGGTTCTCTTGCATTTCGGCAGCGTGTTTTAAATCTTCAACCGCTTTCTTATCGTTTTCGTATTTAATCTTTGCCGTTTGCACGTCTTTTTGCGCCTTAGCCCACTCATCGCTTTGCACGCCCGAGTAAACCGCTTTTTTCGCATCTTTAGCTCCGGCTTCAGCGGGCTTTTCGCCCCCACCGTGTTCTCCGCCACCGCTTGCTAATGCTTGAGTTAAGATTAAACTAAGCCAAAACATTCTGTTTCCACTTCATTTCAATATCAATAAACTGAATTCTTCGCGCGAGCACAAAAGCTTGCACGGGCGTTAAATTTTTAAAGGTGCATGAGCCACGGCGAATTTCACGCGCGACATCATCCGGATGCCAACCAAAACGCGAATCATCAATGGCTTCGCGTAATAATTCTTGAGATTCTTTGGTATCAAGCCCTGTGATTTCTAAATCGTAACTGATACCCGCAACTGCCGTTTGTTGATTACCAAAATTTTCAATTTCAGAAGCAATCGAACTAAAATCTTGCGGCGCACTTGAAGGCATCTCTTGAGATTGAAATTGATTTTCAGTCGCAGCTTCGTAAGAAAAATTCTCAATCGATGGCGATTCCGTCGGAAAAGCTTCAATCGGCGGCTCTTCAGGCGCCACTTGAATTGTTTCTTCTTGTGAAGCAGGTTCTAAAGAAAAAGTTTCAGTTGGTGCTGCTTCGGATTGAGCGAAGTTTTCCATCGGCTGAATTTCAAAGGCCGGAGTTTCTGTTTGCGGAATGTCCACCGGTGGAACTTCCATTTCAAACGCGACTGGCGGCTGCGGCTCTGGTGCAGACTGCGCTTCGACGTCGTGTTGATCTAACTCGTCGTCTTCGTCTTTTTTCTTCTTTTTTTTCTTTTTTTTCTCTGGAACAGCGGCGTTTTGCAGTTTTTTGAGTTCTTCGACAGAAGGCTGCTCAACTTCGCCATATTCGGGAGTGCCATCAAAATTAATAAAGTAAACGCTTCGACATTGAGGGCACGTAAATAGTGCCCCAACATCTTTATCCTTTACGTCAACTTCCTTATGACAGCTCGGACATTGCATTCTTATTTTTTCTTCCTACGATCCGCGCGGTTCATAGGGCGATCATCATTACGTGGAGGACCTGTTACGATCTTACGCTTTTGAGGCGTCTCTGCAACAGCTTCCATTCCTGCATTCATGTTTGTCGGTTGAAAAGCGGCATTTTCATCCGGAGAAGAATAATTTAACTCTTCCATATCCTGATCTTCAGGGCGCATTTTTTGCATAGCTTCTTCTAAACCTTCACCCACTAACTGAACACGCATAACTTTTTCGATCGTTTCAGTTTTGATAATGTGATTTAAGTTTTCAAAAGCTTTGAAAGCTTCTTTTTTGTATTCGATCAACGGATCTTTTTGACCGTAAGCGCGAAGGTTAATGCCTTCTTTCACTTTATCGATTGTGTATAAATGCTCTTTCCATTTTTGGTCGATCGCATTTAATAAAATCATTTTAGAGATCTGTTCAAAGAACGGACCCATTGATTTTTTCTGCATATCATAGATTTTTTTAATATTTTCTGTGATTTCAGTTTCGATATCCTGTGAAGTTCTGCCTTCAGCATTTACGCGAAAACCGAATTGCTGCATTAAAGCGTTATTTAAACCTTCAAAATTCATTTCATGAGGCTTAGCTGTCGCAGGAATAAAGCTATCTAAGATATTTGAAACCACATCACCCATGTAATCTAACAATGTACGCTCGATGTTTTTTCCTTCTAGGATTTGACGGCGTAAAGAGTAAATCGCATTACGTTGTTGGTTCATCACATCATCGTAATCAAGTAAGTGCTTACGAATATCGAAGTTGTGGCCTTCTACTTTTCTTTGCGCGCCTTCGATAGCGTTAGTGACCATTTTATGAACGATTGGTTCATCTTCAGGAATATTAAGCATTGTCATGATTTTTTGAATACGTTCACCGTTAAAGATACGCATTAAATTATCTTCTAACGATAAGTAGAACATTGATTCACCCGGGTCACCTTGACGACCAGAACGACCACGTAATTGGTTATCAATACGACGTGATTCGTGGCGCTCAGTACCTACGATATATAAACCACCCGCGTGTAACACTTCTTGTTTTTCAGCTTCAACTTGCGCTTTGTAGCGTTTTAAAGCGTCTTGATATTCAGGAGTTGTTTCATCAGGCACAGCTTTTTTAGCTAGAACTTCTGGGTTACCACCTAAACGGATATCGGTACCACGACCGGCCATATTTGTGGCGATTGTGATAGCGCCTTTACGACCAGCTAAAGCGATGATTTCAGCTTCGCGCTCATGGTGTTTCGCATTTAAAACATCATGGCGAATGCCTTCATTTTTTAAGAATCTAGAAATCGCTTCTGATTTTTCGATAGAAGCTGTACCCACTAGAACCGGCTGGCCTTTAGCGTGACGTTCACGAATATCATTTACGATGGCTTTGTACTTAGCGTTTTCAGTTTTGAAAACGATATCTTCTTTATCGATACGCTGAATTGGTTTGTTCGTCGGAATAACAGTCACACCTAAGTTATAGATTTTTCTAAACTCAACTGCTTCTGTATCTGCAGTACCTGTCATGCCCGATAATTTATCGTACATACGGAAGTAATTTTGGAATGTGATTGTAGCAAGTGTTTGATTTTCGTTTTTAACTTCAACTTTTTCTTTCGCTTCAATCGCTTGGTGAAGTCCATCACTCCAACGGCGACCTGGCATTAAACGGCCCGTGAACTCATCTACGATCACAATTTCGCCGTCTTTAATCATGTATTCAACATCTAAACGGTATAAGTGATGTGCACGTAAAGCTTGGTTTACGTGGTGAAGAATTTCGATATTTTGTGGATCGTATAAATTATCTAATTTTAATAATTTTTCGACCTCTTGGTTACCCTCTTCAGTTAACGAAGCTGATTTTGATTTTTCTTCGATTGTGAAGTGAACATCTTTTTTTAAGAACGGGATAATTTTATCAATCACGTAGTATTTATCAGTCGAAGCTTCAGCAGGACCAGAGATAATCAACGGCGTACGCGCTTCATCGATTAAGATCGAGTCGCACTCATCCACGATAGCAAAGTGAGGTTTACGTTGAACGTAATCAGCCAGATCAAATTTCATATTATCACGAAGATAATCAAAACCTAATTCGTTATTTGTACAGTAAGTGATATCAGCATTGTAAGCGGCACGACGCTGTTCGTCTGTCATACCGTGTACGATGACTCCAGTTGTAAGACCTAACCAGTTATATAAACGGCCCATCTCTTCGCAGTCACGTTTAACTAAGTAATCATTCACCGATACAACGTGGCAGCCTTTACCAGTAAGACCATTTAAATACACAGGAAGTGTGGCCACAAGAGTTTTACCTTCACCGGTTCTCATCTCGGCGATACCACCGCGATTTAATACCACACCACCGATCATTTGAACGTCGTAGTGGCGCATACCTAAAGTACGGATTGAGGCTTCACGGCAAACAGCGAAAGCTTCAGGTAAAATATCAAATACCGTTTCACCTTTAGCTAAGCGCTCTCTGAATTCTACGGTTTTGTGTTTTAATTGATCATCAGAAAGTTTTTTGATGCCTTCTTCCAACGAGTTGATTTTATCAACGATAGGTTGGATCTTTTTCATCTCGCGATCGTGATGCGTGCCGAACAGTTTTGCTAATATCTTTTGTACCATGACTAACCTTTATTAAGAGTAACCAATTAAGTATGGTAACATCTCGCAATGTTGGCAAGGCACGTTAGGCTAAATACGAAAAAAATAACCCCCAAAGAGACCATCTCTAAGGGGGCCGAAAACCATCAGGGAATGATTGTGTTTTCAGGGCAGGATGTTAGTCCTGCCACAATACTTAAAAAAAGGCTTAGTTTTGAGCTTGGTTCTCTTTGATCTGGTTTACCACCAGAGGAGAAACTAACTTAAATAAACTAAAAGATTCATCTTCGGTGCTGTTTCTAAACTCAATTTGAACAACAGAACCTAGATTTGAAATTTTTAAATCCGTCACCGGAACCCATTCAGGGTTTTGTTTTTGTTGTGCGTTGAGAGTTTCAAGTTCGTTGATTGAACTTAAGAACTCCTTTTTCTCCCCAGTAATCACGATTTCAGAGCCTGAACCGCTCAATGTGGCGATTTTGTTATCTAAATCGGTCACTAAACCGACCACAGAACCCTCTTCATTAAGGGCGCGACCCACAACAGAGCCTTTTTCAGTAATCACCTGACCTTGGGCGCTCAAAAACAACGTTAAACCCACAGCTTTTTGATTCATGGGGCTCAATTTGCCTACTAATGTGGCTTTTTCTGGGTTGGCCGTAACCGTAATAAGGTCGCCTTCAGCAGACACAGCCACCCTAACAGCGTTAAGCTCTGTCACCACATCGGCCGGAATTAACTTTTCCTGGGCCGTCATTACGTGTGTTTGAACAACGGCCGCAGCATCTGCCGGAGCTACTGTTTCTTTAATATCAAAAACTAATATTGCTTTTTGATCGGCTAAAAAAGTGCCCTTGATACGTAAGTTTTTAAGTGAATTAAAAGGAACCTGATTTAATTCCCAATTTTGCTGAGCTTCAGAAATCAAAACTAATTGATCATCTTGCTTAGCGATAACTGACGCGATTAATTCATTCGCCTGAGATAGCGAATGAAATCCACAAATAATTGCTGTTAGTAATAAAAGTCTCACGTGGCCCCCCACAACTTTTAAAAAGTGATTGTCGGAAAATCACATTTACAAATTAGAGGCCAAAATTTTTTTGGCTGAATTTAATTTTAAGAAGCTTTCACGCTAGAGCGTAGTTTCTAAAAAAACTAAAAACGTCACTCACGGTGAAAAATTGTTACAAACTACTTACAGATCGAAGCCGTTGGATCTTTTTCGCAAAGATAGTCTTTAAGAGCTTTATTCTGCTCTTCAAGCTGATTTGACTTATTTTTAAGCATTTGAATTTCTTGCGACTGCTGGGCTTTTTCTTCTTTAATTGAAGCCATTTCACGTTTTTGTTCTTCAATTGTTTTATGAAGTTCACGTGAATCACTCGACCATAAAGCGTAAAATTCTTTAATCGCTGCGATGATTGGTGAAACTAAGTCCGGATAGTTAACAAGTCTTGTACCGCCCGGTAATGTATTTTCACCGTGATCTTTTTTAACTGCCTGCGGAAAAATCTTCTCAACGTTTTGGGCGATCAAACCAATACGTTCACCTTCCATTTTATTACGGGTTTTATCTTTCCATGTGAAAGTAACAGCATCAATTTTTAAAATTTTCTCTAATGGATTTTCAATTGGTTTAATATTTTCTTTTAAACGACGGTCTGACGAAACGTTAAACGCCGAAGCCGCAATCGGACCGTAAGCAGAACTTCCGTTACCAACTTTTGCACCACCTGTGCCGCTTGACCAGTTTAAGTAAACACTGCGATCAGCTCCTGAAGACCACGCGTCAAGATGGAAGTTTCCTGAACCATTGTTTTGACCGCCCACGATCGAGTTAATGTAAGCATCGCCATTCACATGCAGAGTTCTTTGCGGACTCGTAGTACCAATACCCACACTATTTGAAGTGAAGGTCACCATATCAGTACCAGTGTCCCAATCCCAAAATCTTAACTCGTTAAAAGCCGCACGCGTAAATGTCGTTTGATCTTCGAATTGGACTCTAGCCGATGTACCGAACACGGCATTACCGCGCACATCTAGTTTAGCTGATGGCGCTGCCGTACCGATACCAAGATAACCATTAGTATGAATACGCATTCTTTCGTTGGCTG
Organism: uncultured Pseudobdellovibrio sp.; assembly: GCA_966250225.1. Taxonomy (GTDB): domain Bacteria; phylum Bdellovibrionota; class Bdellovibrionia; order Bdellovibrionales; family Bdellovibrionaceae; genus Pseudobdellovibrio. Next base: position 233,081 of record CBINGM010000004.1, read on the forward strand.
TTTGTGTGAAAATAATCGGTTCGTCGCTGTTATCGATTGTTCCGATTTCTAAAGATGAGCCACCGGCGGCATCTGCTGTTGAATTAAAACGGATAAATCCACCGTCGGTATTTGCTGTTCTAAAACGTAGTGACTGGCTCGAACCACCGCCACCGATCATCACATCACCGTCAACATCTAACATATAACCAGCAGTTGGTGGAATAGTACCGATACCCACTGCACCCGAAGCCGTGATTCTCATTTTTTCAGTATTTGATCCATTGTAAGTTGTAAAAAACTGTAGATTTGAATTTTCACTGACATTTAAAGTTGTTTCCGCTGAAGCCTGAATGCGGGATAAATCGTTAAATGTAGTTCCGTTGTATCCACGGAATGTGTAGAAACCTAAACGGTCATTCGCTAAAACTGTTGTTGGTGATGCCGCTGTTCCGCGCGCTCTTCTTAACATCACCGTTCCTTCAGCGGCACCGTAAGAATCAATGACGACGTCATCACTCGTACCGCCTGTTCCCACAATTTGTAATGCCGTCGCAGGACTGCTTGTACCGATACCGATATTTCCTGACCCTAAAATGGTCATGGTCGGATTTGAAGTTCCTCCACCGTTTGGCGAAATACTAATTCTATCCGGATTACCTTCTGTATAGAACAAACCAAAATCCGGATAAGACGGACCATAAACCCACATACCACTTGTTTCGCCTGATGGTGTTCCGGCAGAATTACCACCGCCGTAAATATTTCCATCGACTCTTAGGTTACCAGTGATGTGAAGAGGATAACTAGGTGTGCTTGTGCCGATACCAACATTACCACCACTGACCACAAGCTGATTTGTACCTACAGATAAACCGTTCGACGGTAAGATCAGTGGACCCGTCATTGTGTCGCCAGATTTTTTTACTGTCGCATCAACAAAAGCGACATCACGCCAAGCTGACCAATCCGCTTGATTATCGTCTTTAGCGCGCACTTTAAATCCAGATGGAGTTCCTCCATTGGTATCCCAGTTCACCGCAAACTGTGCGCCTGTATTACTGTTTTTAGTTGTAAGACCTGCCCAGTACGTTGTACCCGCACTGACTGCCGTTCCATGATAATCATGAAAGCCAGTAACTCCTTGAACCATTCCTGCAAACGAGACTGCACCACCAGCATAACCGCTTGGATAATTATAGAATGTTAAATTAGCTGCAGAAATATTTGTTAAACCTGAACCATCACCGATAAACGCTGTGGCTTTAGCCGTGCCGCTGACATCCAATGCTTGCGTTGGCGCTGAAGTACCGATACCGACTTTACCTTGATAAACACTCATCGTGCGATTGTTGTTCGACCAAAAATTCAATTGACCATCACCGGCCGCGAAAATACCCGTATCACCATCAAAACTAAAACCCGAAGCATTCGCATTCGAAGCTGTTGGCTCACCATAGATTGATCTAATGCCGCCATTCACATCTAATTTTTGTGTTGGTGTCGCCGTTCCGATACCCACATTTCCTGAACTTGCTTGAACGGTCATCCACGTCGTCACGCCACCTATTGATGAAAAACGTAAATCTTTTTTACTATCACTATTGAAATCTACACCCGACTGAATCCAATTAGCGATACTGTTTGTTGTAAAACGTACCGCACTTTGATCTGCACTCGGCACAAAACGAAAAGCAGCGCTATTGGCCGTGTTCGTTCCGATTTCTAACATGCTGCCTGGATTATCGTTGCCGATACCAACATAACCCAAACCGTTAATACGCATACGCTCAACATCGTTTACAAAAAATTTATGACCGTATAAGTTTGAACTGCCGTTACCGGCACGATATGACAAGTAACCTTCACTCGATGTTGGACCCATACCGATTCCGTAATAAGGTAACGCTGTCGCTGAACTAGTTAACGGATAAAAAGCAATCGCCACAGATTCAGAAGTTCCTGCAGATGCTGCCACATGAAGTTTTGCTAATGGGGCTTGTGTACCAATACCAACAAAACCATTTGAATGTTTTAAATACATGCGTGTGGTGTTGCCTGTACGTAATGAAAAATCGTGCGCTGACATACTTCCTGCGAACACTTCACTGGATGTGCTTGTTCCCATGACGTATTCAATATCGTTAGTTACATCACGACCTTGAAAGTAGGCATTGCCGCTTCCAAATAAAGAAATGGTATTTGTACTTTGCGAAGCAATTGTTGCTTCAGGTGTGGCACCGGCCACAGTGAATAACGAATTCGCATTCGCCGCTGTTGTGCCGATCGCTACATTACCGCCATTAGGTGCTAATAAAATTTTACCTTTTGTAGCGTGAGTTGTTGAATCAAGAGTTAATGAACCTGTGGCTGCAACACTTCCTGCAATGTAAGGAGCAATCATTCCGTTTGTTGCCGTGATCGATGCGCCTTGAATGTTTGATGAAGTGATAATTGTTCCCGAAGCATTAATGTTTCCGGCAACACCTACACCACCACCAACAATCAATGCACCCGTCGTAGAATTTGTTGAAGCCGTTGTTGATGAAACAACCACTGAACCATTTGGTGTCATCACGATATTGCCTGAAGAATTATTGATGATACTTGCACCGTCTAATGTTCCGCTTGTCGAAACTGTAGCGATTGTGCGACGTACGTTATTACCATCAGTAATATAGTAAGCATTACCATCATATTCGATAGTTCCTGATTGTGGAGAGGTTAATAACGTACCTGATGTTAATTTTAAAGAAGCTGTTTGCGAAGTACCCGCTCTGATATGTAAGTTCGCTGTTGGTGTGGCTGTCCCGATACCCACATTACCTACATTATAGAAAATCGTAGAACCAGAAGTTGTCCATTGTGTAGCTGAAGTTGCTTGCGCCGGTGAAAAACCTAAAGCTGTCGTTACATCAGAAGCTGATAGCTGCGCACCACTCACAACACGGCCTTTGCCATCAACTGTGACTTTTGTGTATTGAGTTCCACTTGATACACCAGCACCCACTGAAGCTAATGTTAATACTGATGAACCTAATGGTGATGTTGCATCACCAGAAAATGCTGGAAGTCTTGCCGCTGCTAAAGTGCCTGAAGCAAATGAAGTTCCTAAATCTAAAAAGTTAAGTGTCGCTAAAGAACCTAATCCTAAATTTGTACGTGCTACCGTCGCTGAAGCTAAGTCTGATAAGTTATTAGATCTTTGCGCGTAAGTTCCGGAAGCTG